>NZ_CCYH01000038.1 GCF_000820765.1 Candidatus Soleaferrea massiliensis AP7 | reverse complement strand
ACACAGTGCCGCTTAGGGCCAGATGGCCCCCTTGAAAATCCCCTCAGATATCTTGTTATCTGTTTCGGCCGTCTGCGGACGGCGTTTTGCTTTGGTCAAGGTGGCTGAATGGCTGGCAGCGGGCACTTACGTTCTCTGCGACAGTCTTTGCTGGTACCCCAATACCCGCAGCGGCTGCGTAAACAATTCCCCGACCGGAGAACGCCGCAGACGATTGCCCCACCGCAGGTGGTGTCTGTCAGGCGTTCGGCATCAGTTTTCTGACCGCGTCATAGATATCCCCGGCTCTTTCCACAGCGATATCCGCCTGACGCATTTCTTCAGGCGCAAATCCATACAGGCAGCCGATGAACGGCAGATGATTGGCCTTCGCGGCTTCCAGATCGAAGTGCCGGTCGCCGACCATGACGGCATTGTCCGGCCGGACCTTTTCAAGCAGCATCGCGAGGGTTTCGGTTTTGGCAAGCCCGGGCACAATATTTTGGATGTGGTCGATCTTTCGGATCAGGCCAAGCTCGGTCAGCACCAGCGTGATGTACCGCAGCGAAGCGTTTGAGCAGACCGCCAGCAGGTAGCCGTCCGTGTGCAGACGGTCCAGCAGCTCGGGAACACCGTCAAAGCTGGCGCGGTATTCCTTGATGTATTCGTTCTCAAACGCCGCCACGACATCGAGGTAACCGCGCACCTGCTTGTCATCCATGTCCGGAAAGACATGCCGGCAGAAGTTTTCAGCGGGGCCGCCGAAGAAGGATTTGATCTCCTCTTCGCTGAGATGCGTTACGCCGTACTGCCGCAGCGCCTCGGTATGAGCGCGCACCGCGTACAGGTCGGTCCGGTTGAGCGTACCGTCCAGGTCAAAGACCACAAGATTTTTCATCGGGATACCTCCTTGGAAACTTTGAAAGATTACAGGACAATTTTGGGATATTTGATGAATGAAGGGGAGGATATTCTTCTGTTTTTATTATATCAAATTTTGTTTCACGATTCGCCGTGTAAAGATTGAAATTTATTATTTGTTTTTTGAAACATTCCATGCTATAATGATTCAGTAGGAACTTGTATTTTTTTGCGTTTTTTGCGGTTTTTTCGTGTGTGGTATAGAAAGACCGCAGCTGGAACGCAGGTGTTTTTTCGGAGGGGAGATAATCAATATGGAGTATCGGGAAAAATTGTTCCGAAGTTCGATGATGGGCTTTAACAAGGAGGATGTTCTGGAGTACATCGCTTCTATGGCAAGAAGCTCTGAATCGGTCGAAAAGCGGCTGAAGGAGAAGATTTCGGAACTGACCAGAACCAATCAGGACATGGAGCACCGCCTGAAGGAATTCGAGCAGAAGATGTCGGTCGTGGACGACATGGTCGGCAGGGAGCAGCAGCGGTCTTCGGAGATCAACAGCTCTTTCCAGGAGCTGCAGGATGAACTGGAGCGCACCAAAAAGGAACTGGAGGAGCGTGACAGAACCATCCGGATGGCTGCGACGCAGAACAAGCAGCTGCAGCAGAAGCTGGATGAGTACAAGGACAAAAGCGAGAAATACGACCATGTGGTCATGCGCATCGGAAACGCGATCGCAAAGGCGCAGGCCAGCGCCGATGTGAT
Organism: Candidatus Soleaferrea massiliensis AP7; assembly: GCF_000820765.1. Taxonomy (GTDB): domain Bacteria; phylum Bacillota; class Clostridia; order Oscillospirales; family Ruminococcaceae; genus Soleaferrea; species Soleaferrea massiliensis. The sequence continues at coordinate 210,799 of NZ_CCYH01000038.1, read as the reverse complement.
CATCAATGAGGCGAAGGAAACCGCGTCGAAGATCAGCCGTGAGACCACATCGACCACCGACAAGCTCTCAGCGGAGTTTTCCCGCATGAAGATGGAGAGCGAAAAGCTTCAGAAATATGTCAACGACACCTTTGCATCGATCAATGTGACGATGAGCAATGTCACACGGGTGGTGGAACAGGCGGCAGAGCGGTTCAGTACCTACAAGGAGCGTGTGGACCAGCTCAGCGAGCACCCGGTTGAGATCGATGTGCGGGATTTATAAACGTTACAGGAACTAATAGGAGGAATGCAGCGTGCAGATTCTGCGGGTTTCCACAGATGAAATCAAACAGGCGGCACAGGAGCTTCGGGTAGGACAGAAGATTCTGTTGTCCGGTACGATCTATACGGCCCGGGATGCGGCGCACAAGCGCTTCAACCGGATGCTGGACGACGGCGAAACGCTTCCGTTCGGCATCGAGGGCGCGGTCATCTACTATGCGGGGCCGACGCCGGCGCCCGAAGGACTGCCGATCGGCTCCTGCGGGCCCACCACGGCGGGCAGGATGGACGTCTACACCCCCCGTCTGCTGGACCTTGGGCTTGGCGGCATGATCGGCAAGGGAGCACGCAGCAGCGCGGTTGTAGAAGCGGTCAACCGGAACGCGAGCATTTACCTGTGCGCGCTCGGCGGCGCGGGCGCGTTGGCGGCAAAATGCATCCAATCCTGTGAGGTCATCGCGTTCGAGGATCTGGGATGCGAATCAGTCAAACGTCTGAAAATCGCTGCGTTTCCGTTGATTGTGGGGATTGACTGCCATGGCGGCAATATTTTCTGAGGGATTTCTCATTGTGGCGCATAAAGGCGTCCTCTCATCCGAGAGGACGCCTTTTCTACATGTATCTGCAGTCCAGGACAGCGGGTGTCTTTTCATCGTACGCTGATACCAGCGAAACCGGCGAAGAAACAGGCCGGACAATCGGTTCACGAGGGCAAAGAGACACGAACAGTCACCGTACCCTACCGCGGCCCTTTCGTCTGCATCTTGAAGAGATGTTCGATCAGGCTGTCCACGATTTTTCTGGATTCATCGTTCAGCTGCAGATATTTTTCATGCGTCTGTGCAGAGACGTCGTCCTCCTGTGTTTTGCGGCTTACGCCCAATAAATAGTCGGAATCCAAACACAATACTTCTAATATCCGTTTAATCTTGAACACATCGGGTTCCCGATTTCCTTTTTCATAACCCGTTAGCGTAGACTTTGCAACACCAATCTGCTGTGCTAACTGTTCCTGAGTCAGTCCATTCTGAAGCCGCGCTTCACGCAGTCTTTCGCCGAAAGTCAATGCAATCCCTCCTATCTAAAGGAATTATATTACCGGAGCATGCAGATGTCAATAAAAAGTTTTCATTTTGCGAACTTAATTCTTCATATTGTCTTGACAAGTTTGCTAAACGGGACTATAATAACGCCATAAGGTTGCGAATTGAAAACATGAGGGGGTGAAAGCGATGTTTAAAAACCTGGAGGACAAACAAAAACAAAGTGGGTATACAAATACGGATATGGCGGAAATATTGGGCATATCCCGCGCCGCTTACGAGCACAAGAAGCAGGCGGGAACGTTTAACCGGCCTCAGATCGAGACCCTGCTGCGGCTGTTTGACTGTAAGTTTGAGTACCTCTTTCAATGTGATGAAAAAAACGGGGCGCAGCCTTGCCAGCCGTCAGGGACCTGTCTGGAGGATCGTCCCGCATAGAGCGAGAAAGATTTTCGCAGAAATAAGAAAAAACTGGCGTATTGTTATCCACACCGGCAGGCTTGCCGCATCCGTGTATCGCAGTAGCCTGCTGAGGCGCAGTCCGCAAAGAGAACTGTAATTTTCGGATATCCGCCGGTGTGAATGCCGTTTTCGGTGATGCAGCGCAAAGCGGCGCGGATATGCCGCTTGCTGCACCAGATTGAGAAACGGGTATGCCGGATGAAACAGCAACACGGCAATGGTAAGAAGGATGACGATGGAAGCACCGCCGCGCTTTAATTGTTAAAAAACTGTATGCATATCATAAATTCATGTTTATAATAACGGCGCGGATTCCAGCTTTGCTCATAAAGTTATCCTTCATATCATAAATATAGAGATTTCCATCCATACAAAAAAAGGATGTGAAGTCTGACAGGCAACAATTTTATATTTCAAGGGAGGATTAATATGAAACGAACGACAAAAATCGCAGGCACCATGCTGGCCGGATTCCTGACCATGGCGGCGCTGTCCGCCGGTGCGAGCGCGCACGACAACGGCGCCGCAAAGACCCCGCCGATGGGCTGGTCGAGCTGGAACGCGTTCCATGCCAACATCGACGAGGAACTGATTACCGAAACGGCCGACGCGATGGTGCAGTTCGGCCTGCGGGACGCGGGCTACGAGTATGTCAATCTGGATGACAACTGGCACGCATCCGAACGGGACGAAAACGGCAGGCTCCAGTTCGACCCGATCCGGTTCCCGCACAACGGAAAATGGCTGAGCGGCTACATCCATGACAGGGGCCTGAAGATGGGGCTTTACACATCGAACGGCCTGTTCACCTGCCAGGACCTGCCCGGCTCGGAATTCCACGAGCTGACCGATGCGACGAGCTTTGCGGAATGGGAGATCGATTACTTCAAGTACGATTACTGCCACAACGTGCAGCTGTCCAGCGGGTCATACGGTATCTACGGCATCAAGCTTGCGAAGCCCTATTCCCCGGATACCCCCGTCTATTCCTATACGGCAAAGGAGGCGGAGCTTCAGGGGACGGCAAAGCTGATCGACGGCAAATATATCTATGGCGTGGGACTCAACGCAGGCTCCGCCACCTTCACGGTTGAGGTGCCGGAGGATGGCACCTACGCGCTGAACCTCGACTTTTATAAAAAGGCGTCCGGCACGGAGGTGCCGATGTTCATCGATATCAACGGCGATTCGGTGCATCCGTACAGGATGATGCTGCCGGCCACCGGCGCAACCGGCGGCGCGCCGGGTGCCAGAGCCTCGGCAATGCTGGATTTAAAGGCCGGCGAGAATACGCTGCGGTTCTACAACCCGATCACAAACGAAAACAGGAATTACGATACGGCAAGGTATAACTACGGCTTCATGCGGGACAACCTGATGAAGGCCACAGCAAAATATGCCGCGCAGAATCCCGAAAAAGAAGAGCGCCCGATCACCTTTTCCATCTGTGAGTGGGGCAGCACCTCGCCATGGCTCTGGGGAGCCCAGACCGGAAACCTGTGGAGGACCACCGGAGACATCAACGCCAACTGGAATTCCGTCATGAGCATCTATGACGTCAATGTCAATCTGTACCGCTATGCGGGCCGGTACGGCAAGGCTGAGGACGACTTCGACTACGGCTGGAACGACCCGGATATGCTCGAGGTAGGCAACGGCGATTTGACCCACGATGAAAACGTGGCGCATTTCAGCCTGTGGTGCATGATGGCGTCCCCGCTGATCCTTGGAAACGACCTGCGCAAGCTTGCAGACCAGCAGGAGGTCGTCGACATCATCACCAACCCGGATGCCATCGCGGTCGACCAGGATGAAAAGGGCATCCAGGCCATCAAGTTCAAGGATGAGGGCGATCTGGAGTATCTGGTGAAGCCGCTTTCCGGCGGCAGGATGGCCGTCTGCCTGTTCAACCGCAGCTTCGACGCCGCCGATATGGAGATCGAGCTTGCCTCCATCGCCGGCATCGTGCAGGATGTGGACCCCGAGTACTATGCGTTCACGATGAAGGACATGAAGAAGTCCCTGATGTATGACATCAAGGACGTGTGGACCTCGGAGGAATTCACCGATGTGAAGGTCGGCGGCACCGTCCCGTCCCACGGCGTCAAGATGTATGTCGTCGAACCGAACACCAGCATCGATAGGGGCGCCTACCTGATGAGCGCCTCCAACTACCGCTATGTGGCCCAGAACGGCTCGTTCATCGTGACCGGCAGGTTCTTCAACGGCGGCAACATCGGCATCGAGTTGGCTGTGCTGAGCCTGGACCTGCCCGAAGGCTTTACCGCGCGGCCGCTCACCTCGACGGTCGGAACCGCGCTTACCTTCGGAGACGAGGTCATTGTGAAATGGCTGGTCACCGCGCCGGATTCCGCGAAGGGCGAGATGGACATCGGCGTAAAGACAAGCCTGCTGTACGAAGGGGATGAAGCGCGCACGGAAATGGAGAACCATGTCCGCGTGACGGTGGATGTCCCAAGCCCGGACGGCCCGCTGATCAAGGACAACTGGATGTATGCGACGACCGAAGAAGGCGAGATCGGTGTCAACCAGTCCGCGTCCGGCGGCGCGCTCTCGATAGGCGGAACCGTATATGAATCCGGCTTCGGCGTCCATGCGGATTCCGAAATCGCCTGGTTCCTGGGCGGACGTAAGGTGAAGCTGACCGGCTTCTGCGGCATTGACGATACAGGAAACGACAAATCATCTGCGGCGTTCCAGGTGTGGGGCGACGACAAAAAGCTGTTTGACAGCGGCACGATGAAGCTGGGCGCGGCCGCGAAGGAGCTGGAAGTGGACGTTGAGGGCTGCAGCCTGCTCAGGCTCGTTGTGACCGATGCGGACGACGGCATCAGTGGGGATTACGGCGACTGGTGCGGCCTTGAGCTTGTTACCAACGAAAAGGAAGCGGAGGTTGGATGGAAGTATCTGGACGAGCTGGAGTGGAGCAGTGCGACGACCGGATGGAAGAACGAGGTCTTTGTCAACCACAATCTGGTAAACCAGCCGCTCACCTTGTGGGATGCGCAGGAGCAGAAGAATAAAATTTTCAACCATGGCATCTTTACATTGACCCCGGCCGAGGTCACCTATGATTTGGAGGAAAACGACATCATCTCCTTCTCCGCGTCGTTCGGCGTCGACGATGCGGCAAAGGGAGGCAATGTGCAGTTCCAAATTTATGGGGACCGGGAGCTTCTGTTTGAATCCGATTATATCACCTATTACGACGGCATCCAGGATACCGGGGAGATCGACCTTTCCGGCTACAAGACGCTTCATCTTGTCGCCAACGCCAGCACGGGCGGCGCCGACTGGGCCGAATGGGTGGATGCGAAGGTGCAGATCTGCCCGGACATCACAGCCCTGATCGCAAAGGCTCAGGAGAAGCTTGATGCCATGGTGGCCGGAGAATTGAACGGCCAGTATCCGCAGGCGGTCATCGACCGGCTGCAGGAGCTTATCGACAGCGCGAAGGAGATCTGGAACAGTGAGAACCCGGCTGCAACGCAGATTATAGAAGCGTACTACAGCCTTGCGGATGCCATTGAGAAGCTGGACGGGTCCGTCATCGTCGTGGATAAGACCGACCTCGGTTTTGCGATTCTGGAAGGCCTGCTGAGGAAGGAGTCGGACTATACGGCCGCAAGCTGGAAGGGCTTTGCCGAAGCTGCCCAAGATGCGTGGAGCGTCGCGGTGTCGGATGAGGTTTCCCAGAAGGATGCGGATCAGGCGGAGAAGGATCTGCTGAACGCGATTGCCAGCCTGATACCGATCGGTTCCCAGATGATGCCGGGAGATGTAAACGGCGACGGGATACTGGACGATAAGGACCTGGCCCTGCTGAAACAGTACATTACAGGACAGGTATCCTTCACGGAAGAACAGTTCAAAGCGGGCGATGTCAATGAGGACGGCAAGATCAACGTCATCGATCTGCTGAACTTAAAATTGATGATTTTAAATCAAAATTGAACATACATACAGTCATGGACCAATGCGGCGGCCGCCGCATTGGTCCATTTCCGCTGTACATGATTTGCGGGTTTATGGGAAGAATAACATCAACATTGCGGATGGGGGAGCATGCATCGTATATAAGTTTTATTGCCGTATCCTGTGGGCATACGGACAAAAATAAAAAAATTTCAGAATAAAAATGAAAAAAGAAGGCATACTATAACTGGTTTCACTGCTACGACTCTGTCAAAATGATGCGGACGGCAAACGAGATGGAATAAATTTCATATTTATCGTTCGACAGCCGCATAATACAGTGAAAATCCCTTCATACTAACTATAAATAAATCGTTTAGGAGATGGAAAGCTCATGTTAGATAAAATCGCTTTGATTTTGGTCATCATCGGTGCGCTGAACTGGGGATCTATCGGACTGTTCCAGTTCGATATTGTCGCCTGGGCGTTCGGCGGTACGGCAGCGATTGTCAGCCGTATCATCTACACGCTGGTGGGACTCGCGGGCATCTGGTGTATCTCTTTGTTGTTCCGTGACAATGAAGTTGTACACGTGAAGGAGTAGCCGGCAGTTCTGTCACGATAAAAAAGGGAGCCTGTCTTTTAGACGGGCTCTCTTTTTATCTTAAATATCTGTAAGTGTTCACATTGAATGATTTTTAGGATATTTGGCTATGAGATTATAAAATCTTCTGCCGTGTGGTTACAGCTTTCCAAGCTGTCTGCATGTATAAGCATAGGAGATAAAGCGGGGAGAACGCTCATAAATGTCCTGTTCCGATACGCCCATCCACAGCACGATGTCATTCATCACTTCATCCCGGCCGTTGTGGAGGGCCATATAGCCGGTTGTCGTTTCAAGCTCAATGCGGACTTCATCCAGTCTTTGAATTTGTATGGTTTTTGAGTGTTTCCGAAAGCGCCGGCTGACGGTTTCATTTGCCGCTTCGGCGGCGTACCTGTCGGGAAGCTTGAACGCCAATATCTGCAGCCCAAGGTCCTCCGACGCAAGCTGGCGGGCCTGCTCAACCGATGTGTCCGCGCTGTGCCAGTCCATCAGCTGCCTGTGAGTAGGATGTACGGGCAGTTCCTCCGGCCATTCGATCTGGTCCCGGAAATGGTTCAGAATGACATTGATTTTAAGAGTCTCAGCTTCCCGTTCCGACAACGTATATGGTATTGCGGCATAGCGGTCTGCCAGATATGCCGGCAGCTCGGAAAAGGCCCGTTCACAGGGCTTGATCTTCTCTGCGGCCAATTCAAGAAAGGCCTGCTGCTCATGCTGCTGTGCATCGTTTTCATCAGAGTAAACAGCCGTCGGCCCATCCGCGCTGCCGATGATGGCGATGGAAGAGGTCTGACGCATGCACCGGTTTTTAAATGGTTTCAATTTCATCATAAACCACCTTATAAGATTTCAAACATGGATGTATATTAAAAGTCATTCAGTAAGTTAGCCCCTTCCACCTCAGATAGAAAGCAAAAAAAGAATCGGTAATGGTCAAAATGTCCTCCTCACTGTCCCAGTCAATGACCGGCGTGGATGCGCCGGTATTGTAGCAAATCTCAGTCAGCTTATCCAGGACGCGGGTAATCTCATTCTTTTGCGGCAGGTCGCTATCCAGCACATCGCGCAGATAGCCTCGGAACCTGTCATAATTGACCGAATCCATTCCCGGCTTCATCTGCACAAAGGCAGCCATGACAGCGCCGTAAATATCGGTGACGGTTCCGTCTTTCAACCTGCGTTTAATGCGGTCGGAACGCTGGCGCGGGCCCCGTGCGAGCTTTTCAAACAGAGGACGCCCTGTGTTCCGTGCAATTTTCTGAAATAAATTTGGAAGATCAATGGATTCGTCGACAGAACTCCGCTCTTTTGCCGGCTTGACGATCTGCTGTTCTTCACAGATTGCCTTACAGAATTCCTGCATGAGATGCGGACTGCTCAGTGCTTCTTGTGCCAGAGACATTTTCAGGGTGTCGGGAATATGTACATTCAGTTCCTGGAACCCGGTATCGGCGATCATCGCCAATTCGTCGAGACTCCAGCTTGGAATTTCAAATATTTCTAGCCTGCCGGTCATCTCCCTCTCCACCTTCAGCACATCGAATTTGCGGTTGGGGATGGCAATGAAGACGACAGGGAGCCCATGCATAACGGGTGCCTTCAAAGCCCGTACAATGGCAGTTTGAACATTGCGGTCGATATAATGGAAATCGTCCACGATCAATGGAATCCGGTTTTCAGAAAGGAATCGGATCGCCGCCGTCTTGTTGCTGACAGAAGACCGCAGGGTTTGTCCCCGCATATGGGAACGGCTTACCGAGCCCGATACGCCCACGCCTGTTTGGATGAAAGGAATTTTAAGCTGTCCCTCTGCTGTGATTTCAAAATCCATATCCTGAGATTGATGCTCTTCAAATTCTGACGCGATCTGAAGCTGTGCAATGACGTTTTCCCAGAAGTACTCTTCATTGTCACAAATGGAACCGCCCTCGATCCAGACAGGCTTCTCCCGTCCAAAAACCTTTTCCACGAGCACCGTTTTTCCGGTCTTGGTTGGTCCGGTGATGATCATCAGCTTACAGATGTTTTTCTTCGTCTGCTGTACGCGGTCCTCAAGGTTGCGGCCGCGCCGTGGGTTGTATGTGACGGTTGGCGTTCCGCCAGGAATGAATACGTCGTTGTAATATCGTGTGTTCCCCATTGAGTTTCCCTCGCTTGTCAAAACCGTCAGGAAAGATTCTGTCACGGTTATTTTATTATATTATATCTTGGAGAAGCAGTAAAAGCAAGGAAATTGTCGAGGAAACACAGCAAAAAGGACCGGATCCATTAAAGATCCGGTCCTTAAGATGCTGGAGCGGGTTACGAGGCTCGAACTCGCTACCTCCACCTTGGCAAGGTGGCGCTCTACCAGATGAGCTAAACCCGCATATCTTTTTGACTGCGAGAACTATTATAGCTGAAAAACACCCTTTTGTCAACCCCTGGTTTGGGATTTTTTAATTTTTCTGTTTGGCTATTTTTTATTCTGTTTATTTTTGCATTCCTATGCTATAATGACATTACCAATATCGTAAGGATTTTATCAGAATGATATGGAACCAAAACTGGAATTGAAGGGAAAACGGGATGAACTGTAGTTTGAATTTAGGTCTTTGGAACAGTGTGTTTGCGGTGCCGACGGCTCTGATGGACCGTTATCTGAAGAGCTGTGACGGGGCCGCTTTAAAGGTGCTTCTGCTCATTCTGCGGAATGCCTCGGGCACGGTGGACACGGCTCAGCTCAGCGAGCAGCTCGGCATATCGCAGCAGCAGGCGGATGAAGCGGTGCAGTTCTGGGCCAATGAGAATATCCTTCTGCTGAACCAGGCGCCTGTCAAGGTGCGGGTACAGAAGCAGGAGAGTCCGCCGGCGCAGAAAAAAATACAGCATGCTTCCGGCGGCGTGCCGCCCAAGATGTCGCAGGAGGAGCTGCGCCGGTGCCTGACCGAAAATAAGGATATCAAATTTCTTCTGCAGGAATGTGAGCGGCTGTTTACCCGTCCGCTGACCGGCCCGGAGATGCAGACCCTGGTGGGGCTGAGCGGCTGGGCGGGGATTCATCCGGATATCATCCTGATGGTGGTGCAGTACTGCAAGGAGCTTGGCAAAACCAATATGCGCTATGTGGAACGGACGGCGCTCGACTGGCTGGATAAGGGCATTGACACCCACGAAAAGGCCGAAAACCATATCCGGGAGAGAACCACCGCCTTCAAGCATGAGGGCCTGGTCAAATCCGCGCTGGGCATCCATGACCGCAGCCTGATCCCCAAGGAGAGGCAGTATATCCGCAGCTGGTTCGAGGAGATGGGCTTCGATATCCGGCTGATCAAGCTTTCTTATGAGCGCACCATTGAAAAGATCGGCAAGCTGTCGTTTGACTATATGAACGCGATTCTGACATCCTGGAAGGAAAAGGGTTTGAAAACGCCCGAACAGGTGATGCGTTCCGACAAGCCGCCTGAACAGGGGCAGCAGGAGAAGAAAACCTCGTTTGATCTGGACGAGTTCGATAAGATCAGCATCTTCAACACACCGAAATTATAAGGAAGGGGAGGGCGATAGAAGATGGGATATTCCAAAGAGGTATATGACGACGCCTTCCGCATTCTGTCCGAACGCAAAAGCAAGGCCAAACAGACGGCCGAGCTGCGCCGGATGGAGATTTACGACCGAATCCCGCGTATCCGTCAGATCGACCGGGAGCTCAGCGGGACCGGCATCATGGTAGCAAAAGCCGTGCTGGCCGGCGGGAGCGACGCGTCGCAGCTGATAGAAGGCATGAAGCAGAAGAACATCTCGCTGCAGCAGGAGAAAGCGCAGCTGCTGCGGGAGAACGGCTATGCGGTGGATTATCTGGAAATCCCGTACAGCTGTGCCGCCTGCCAGGATGAGGGCTACATAGGAAATGAGAAATGTGATTGCCTGCAGCAGCTGTTGAAGGCGCAGGCGATCAAGAGGCTGCAGGGGACGGTGTCCGCAGATGAAGCGTCCTTTGAGCAGTTCCGTCTGGAATATTATCCGGACCAGCCGGATGCCAAAACCGGCGTCAACCCCAGAAAGAAGATGGGGGAGATCTTCGGGTACTGCCAGCAGTACTGCCGTGCCTTTTATCAGCATGCGCCGAACATCCTGATGATCGGCGCCACCGGTCTTGGAAAGACGCATCTTTCGATTGCGATTGCGTCGGAGATTACGCGCCGCGGATACGGCGTCGTCTATTCGTCGATGCAGAACCTGATGAACCGGATGGAGAAGGAGCGCTTCTCACGGGTCCAAGCGGCCGATGCGGACACGCTGCAGACGGTGCTGGACTGCGACCTGCTGATCCTGGATGATCTCGGCTCGGAGTTTCAGACGACCTTTACCGTCTCCGCGCTCTACAACATCATCAATACCCGGCTGAATGAACAGCGGCCGGTCATCATCAACACCAACTTGAACATGAACGAGCTTCTGAAGGTGTACAACGAACGCATTGTGTCACGCATTCTCGGCAACTACGATGTGCTGAAATTCTTCGGCAACGACATCCGCCAGATCAAGATGCGCGGCAGGCTGCTGCGGTAGCCGGAAAGGAGTTTTTATGCGGTATACAGGCATTGTTTTCGATTTTAACGGCACGCTGCTTTGGGATTCCGACAAGCATGAATATGCGTGGCGCATCCTGTCCGAGCAGCTGCGCGGCCGGGCATTTACCGATGAGGAGATCCGAAGCAAGGTGCACGGACGGGTCAACCGGGTGATCCTGGAATACCTCGTGGGCCATGCTTTGGATGATGAAACCGCGGCGCGGCTCGCAGACCAGAAGGAACAGATTTATCTGGAGCTCTGCGAAAAGGACGGCGAGGCGTTCGCGCTTGCGCCGGGCGCGGTCGAGCTGCTCGATTATCTGACCGAAAAACGGATTCCTCACGCCATCGGCACCTCCTCCTGCGAACCGAATGTGCGGTATTATCTGGAAAAATTTTACCTGCTGCGGTGGTTTCCAATGGAGCACATCATCTTCGACGACGGAAAGATGCGTGGAAAGCCCGCGCCGGACATCTATCTGCGCAGCGCGCAGCGGCTTGGCATAAAGCCGGAAAAACTGATTGCGGTGGAGGATGCGGCCAGCGGCATCCGTTCCGCGCATGCCGCCGGGTATGGCAGCGTTTTAGCTGTGGTGACCGAGGATACCCGTCCCGATCTTGAAAATCGGGAGGATGTCAATGGCGTCATCACGGATTTCACAGAGTTTGACAGGAATCTGCTTTTGATTCCCTGATACATGCAAAGCGCTGATGATGGTTCATCAGCGCGCTTTTATTTCATGGTGAATTCCTGTTTTATACAGAATCATGCCCTGTCCGCATCTGTGGACAGGGCGTGACTTTTTTTATTCCATGATCAGCATTCAAAGATTTCCGCAAGCAGCTTTACTGCGTCTTTGAAACCTTGATGATATGCCATATCTCCAAAATATGTACTTCGTTCATTGCAAGCGGATAAGGCGGCGTCTACAACGTTCCATTGCTCACGATTCAATCCAATATGGTCAATACGAAATATTTTTTGCGAGGTCTTTTCATTTAGTTTCTGATAGTTCTCATTGTCTTTTATAGATGTCTCAAAAGCAGTGTCCAATCTGAATGTTTGGAAGGCATCCAGTATAGAATCTGTTTTTTGTTTTTGCTGTTCATTGTTTGTATCTTCCTGCTTTTTCAAAAGAGATGGGATGTCGCTGTCCTTGTGATTTTTATAATGCTCCTCAAATTCCTTGTATAGCTGAAAGCCTGTCAGTGCTCCTGCTTTAAAATAAATATCATCATGGATGATTGAAAAGTCCGTTACAACATCGAATAATCGATTATCATTTCTGTCGGCTTTCGGATACAGTTTTTCGAGATTTGTAAAAAAGTCTTCATAAGATTGGTCGATGGCTCGGGAATAGTCTTCTATGTTTTCGCCGTCTTCTCCTATTTCGTTTATGATATAAGACATGAGATTTTTAAATTTACTGCGTTTAAATATGCTGTTGAATGTACACATATTAATTTCTCCTCTTAACACTGTTGTTTTTGGTTTTCATTTGTTTCGTATACCAATAGCTTAAGTATACTACAAATAAAAACCGAGGCTAACGGTGCGCCGTTAATAAAATTGACAAAAGAGTAAAAGTATTGAAAATGTGTTGTAAATTTTCCCGGGTTTAGGAATGATGATCTCTGATTTCCATTAGTGCAATAGCAAAGGGCACCTTGAATTTTCAAGGTGCCCTTTGCATGTAAAAAATGCGCTGCTTGTTATGTTTTGGTGATCAAAGCTTAGCTTGATGAATGCGGTACCGCTGTGGCACAGCGGTTTCATGGTGTTTGCCAAGTGACGCTTGGCTGTGTGGTCGTTACTTCTTTGCCGGCCAAAGAAGTAACCAAGAAAGGCCGTTCAAGGGGGCCATACACTGTGCCACCCCAAGCCAGATGGCCCCCTTGAAAATCCCCCCTGATATCCCGTTATCTGCTTCGGCCGTCTGCGGGCGGCATCCAGATGGCAGGGTGGCTGAATGGTTGGCAGCGGACGCTTACGTTCCCTAAGACTGTCTTGACTGGTACCCTGATTCCCGAAGCCGCTGCGTACACGACTCCTTAGTTGGAGAACGCCGTAGGCGATTGCTCCACCGCAGGTGGTGCGGACGGCGTTTTGTTTTGGGCAGGGTGGTTGGGCATAGCTAGCAGCGAACGCTTCCCCGGTTATAAGCTGCTTCTATGGTACCCCAATACCTTGGCTGGGATGATAAATTTACTCTTATAATCAGTCATCGATTTTTCATTTCCATAATTGCCTTAGATTTGTCCTAAGCTTTTTGCTTTGAGGTAGGCGTTGATGAATCCGTCAATGTCGCCGTCCATAACGGCGTTGATGTTGCCCATCTCGTAGCCGGTGCGGTGATCCTTCGCCAATGTGTAGGGCATGAAGACATAGGATCGGATCTGCGAACCCCAGGCGATATCCTTCTGTTCGCCCTTGATGTCCCCGATCTTGTCGAGATGCTCGCGCTCCTTGATCTGTGTCAGCTTGGAGATCAGCATCTTCATGGCGACCTCCCGGTTTTGATGCTGGCTGCGCTCGTTCTGGCAGGCGACCACAATCCCGGTCGGGAGATGGGTGATGCGGATGGCGGATTCGGTCTTGTTGACGTGCTGTCCGCCCGCGCCGCTTGCGCGGTAGGTGTCGACCTTCAAATCGCTTTCATTGATCTCAACATCCACGGCGTCGTCGATTTCCGGCATGACCTCCAGCGATGCGAACGAGGTGTGCCTTCGGCCGGATGCGTCGAACGGGGAGACGCGCACCAGTCGGTGTACGCCGGCTTCGGATTTCAGGAATCCGTAGGCGTTGATTCCCTCGATCAAAATGGACGCGCTCTTGATGCCGGCCTCGTCGCCGTCGAGGTAGTCAAGCACCTTGACCTTAAATTTATGCTTTTCGGCCCAGTGGGTGTACATGCGGTAGAGCATCTCCACCCAATCCTGTGCTTCGGTTCCGCCCGCACCGGCATGAAAGGTCAGGATCGCATTCTTGCCGTCATATTCGCCGCTGAGCAGCGTGGAGAGCTTCTGCGTCTCCAGCTCGCCGACCAGCGTCTGGAAGGTCTGCTCGGCTTCGGTGTAAAGCGCCTCGTCCTGTTCCTCCAGCGCGATTTCGATCAGCGTGCTGATGTCTTCGTACAGGCTGACCAATCGGTTATAATCCCCGATCTTGGATTTGATCTGCGTGGTCTGCTGCAGCGTTTTCTGCGACTGCTCGAGATCGTTCCAGAAGGCGGGGTCCGCGCCCTGTTCCTCGAGCGCGCCCAGCTTCTTCTGAAGCTCCGAAAGTCCGATGGCCTCGGCAAGATCGTCAATCTGCGGTTTTAATGCGGTCAGCTGCTGCTTGAGTTCTTCAAATTGTAACATGGTTTTCCTCCAGTTGTATTGATCGGCCGGGCCGATGAAGTCCACGAATGGACGATGTTTCATACAGGGGAAAAAACGGCGGGCTAGAACGCCGTTTTCCTCCGATTTTCCGTCTGTTTCAATTGTGTCCTATCTATTATATTTTACTTATTAATTATTGTAAAGTGTTGGATTATTTATAAATATAGGATATAATGTTAATTGCCAATCGGACCTTGGTTCAGCGCCCGTCAGGATACCTTACGGGAAATTCAGTTTTGGAAGCGGGGGATTATATTGCTGTATGCTGGAGAAGATTGTGTAAAATGCAAAAATCATTTTAAACCGGATGATGACATCGTGGTCTGTCCGATCTGCGGTGCGCCGCAGCACAGGCCATGCTATAAAGAGGAAAATGTCTGCGCGTTCTGCGGCAATGAGCCGGGAAAGCAGTGGAAAAGAAAGCCCAAACAGGTCATCACGCCCGCGCAGCCGGGCGTACAGGCCGATATCCGTGCGGCAGGGGAAGAGGCCGGCGGTAAGGTCGCCTGTCCCTGGTGCGGCGAGATGAATGAGCCGGGCAAAAAGTTCTGCGTGACCTGCGGCCGGACGATGCGCGAGCCTCAGGTTCAGCAGCCGTTTCAGAATATGGGACAGGGCGCTGTGAATGAGGAAACCGCCACGATGTATGGATTTACCGTGGAGGAGCAGATTGACGGCGTCAAAATCGCGGATATCAGCCGGTTTGTGAAGAACAACGCGATCTCGTTTATTGTGAAATTCAAGGCGATGAGCATGTACAACCGCATCATCTCGCTGAATTTTCCGGCGTTTTTTCTGCACTTCCTGTACTTTTTCTATCGAAAGATGTACAAGCTCGGCGCGCTGTTCATGGCGATCTATGTGATCTGCGCGGTGCCGGCCACAGTGGTCACATTTGCCGGCATACAAGCACAGCTTGCCGGCGTTCCGTTTGACTACAACGCCTATGCTGTCTGGATGACCCTTTTGGACGTTTCACGGTTTGTGATGACGGGGATATCGTTTATCGCGCTGGCGTTTACCAACCACTGGTATCGCAGCTATGCGTTTAAGCATATTAAGCATGCTAAGGATGATTTTGCATCCGACACGGCCGGATACAACGCCTATATGGACAAAAAGGGCGGTATCTCCGCCATAGCAGTGGCGAGTGTGCTGGGTGGACTGTTTATTCTGTATATGATCGCCGTATCGGTCTTTCTGGTTCCGGTGATCCTGCCAATGATGTGACAAAACAGGAGGATTATTTTATGAAGATCAAAAAAGCGGTCATTCCGGCCGCGGGACTGGGTACAAGAGTGCTGCCGGCATCCAAGGCGATGCCCAAGGAGATGCTTCCGATCGTCGACAAGCCGGCGATTCAGTATATTGTCGAAGAGGCCGTCAAATCTGGAATTGAGGACATCCTGATCATCACCAGCCGCGGAAAAACGACCGTAGAGGACCATTTTGACCGTGCGCCCGAACTGGAGGACAGGCTCTTAAGGTCCGGAAAACAGCAGGCGTATGATGAGATCGTGGCGATCTCCAAGCTTGCCAACATCCAGTACATCCGCCAGAAGGAGACCAAGGGGCTCGGACACGCGGTGCTCTGTGCCAAAACCTTTGTCGGCGGCGACCCGTTTGCGGTGCTCTACGGCGACGATGTGATATTGAGCGAGACGCCGGTCTGCAAGCAGCTCTGCGACGCATATGAGGAATTCGGCCTCGGCGTCGCCGGCATGAAGGAGGTCCCGACCGACCAGATCCTCAAGTACTGCTCGCTGGCGGTTGAGAACATCCGGGACAACCTGTACAAGGTGACCGATATGATTGAAAAGCCGTCGCGGGAACAGCTCTTCTCAAACTTTGCGATTCTGGGCAGGACTGTGCTGCCGGCCAGCATCTTTGAGATTCTGGAGAACACGCCGTACGGCGCGGGCGGGGAGCTGCAGCTGACCGATGCGATGCGCACCCTGGCCAAACGCGAAGGCATGGTCGGCGTGGATTTCGAGGGAACGCGTTACGATATGGGCAACAAGCTGGGCATCCTGCAGGCGATTGTCGAGGTCGGCCTGATTCATCCGGAGGTCGGCTCCGAGTTTAAGGAGTATCTGAAAAAGGTGACCAGCAGACTGTCATAAGCTTATACATGGGAATCCCGTCTTCCGGGAAGGAGGGCGGGATTTTTTAAATGAAAAAATATCTTCTGGTGTAAAATAGACTTGCGCTCTGTCAGCCAGTGAACGGAACGCTCAGCGGGCGATGGAGAATTCAGGCCCGTCTGTGAGCGGCAAACCACATCTGTTCGCGTGTACAGCCTCATATGGGGGAAACTGGTATACAAGGGCGGCATCCTTTCATGAAAAGACGCAGACAGGCTTGGCGGATGGCGATTGCTGCCGCGATGATAAAAGGCGGCGGGAGATAACAGTATACGTGATATGGACTTGATGGAAGCGGAAATTTCTAAAAAATGGACAGGATTATTTAACTAGAAAAAATAATTGAATCTTGGAAAAATGCCCTTGACAAGCTGTGCTTTTTTTAGTATAATCATACTCAAGATATTTAAGGTTCATACATTTGGAAACAGTTTCAGGGTTCTGCCAAATAGCATTTCAGTATGTGCAGAGTTTTTGTATAAGCTGACGATATCGGGGTTTTATTTTACTTGAGAGTGCAAGAAGAAACGCTTTCATGTTGCCTGGAAAACGTTTCTGTTAGATATTGGTCCTTTTTTTCATTTTGCCCTATAAGTATTTGCTGATTATCTTCGGATAATCAGCAAATATGGAAGGGTCCATACCACTGTAGGAAGCATCCAATGCCATGCGGTATTGGATTTTTTTGCGTTTTGGATTCCCTTTTCACACCGCCCTGTGAACTTTCAAGGAATTTTTTACAGGGATGTCTTGTACCAGGCCGGGATATCTGATACAATAAAGCATAATTTTATAATTTTACTGGAGGGTTACTATTGGACACCGGTACAGCACTGCTCTATGTACTGTTGGTAATTTTGGTTATGATGTCGGCGTTTTTCTCCGGCACCGAAACGGCCTTCTCCTCATTCAACCGCATCCGGATGAAGAATATAGAGGAGGAAGGGGACAAACGCGCGGGCATCGCGCTGAAAATTTCGGAGGATTACGACCGCGCTCTTTCCACCGTCCTGATCGGAAACAACATCGTCAACACCCTGACGGCGTCCATCACAACGCTGCTGGCGACCCAGATGTTCGGTCCTTCCGGCGTTGGTATTGCAACACTGGCTGCGACGGTTGTGATTTTGATCTTCGGCGAGATCGTCCCGAAGAGCTATGCGAAACAGAACGCCGAAAAATTTGCGCTGGGCGTTTCCCGCGCGCTGTCGTTTCTGATGTTCATCCTGAAGCCGATCATCCTGTTCTTTGTCAAGATCACCGACCTTGTCAACCGGGCGAACAAATCGGATAAAAGCACGCCGACCGTCACCGAGCAGGAGCTTAAATACATCATCGAGGAGATCGAGGATGAAGGCGTGCTGGAGAAGCAGGAAAGCGAGCTGCTGCAGAGCGCGCTGGAGTTCAGCGACATCACGGCGGATGAAATCCTGACCCCGCGCGTGGATGTTGTTTCGGTGGACATCCGCAATTCGGTGGAGGAGATCATGCAGGTGTTTTTGGAAGAACACTTCTCCCGTATCCCGGTCTATGAAAAGAGCAAGGACAACGTCATCGGCATCCTGTTTGAGCGGGAATTCCTGCGGGCCTATATCGGCAATCCGCAGTTGGAGGATGTGCGTCCGCTGCTGAAACAGCCGCTGTTTGTGCCGGAAAAGATAAAAATCTCCGCGCTGCTGCGGCAGCTGCAGAAGGACAAGACCCATATGGCTATTGTGACCGACCAGTACGGCGGCGTCGACGGGCTTGTCACGATGGAGGACATCCTGGAAGAGCTGGTCGGCGAAATCTGGGATGAGGACGATGAAATCACCCATATGGTCACGCCGCTGAGCGACAACACCTACCAGGTCAACGCGGATGTCGATCCGGAGGACCTGTTTGAGCTGCTGGGACTGGATATCCGCGATTTTGAAAGCAGCTACAGCAGCATCAGCGGATGGATCTTCGAGACGCTGGGACACATCCCGAAGCCGGGGGAGAGCTTCAGCTATAAAAATTTGATCATCACGGTGTCCGAGCTGGACGACAACCGCATCACCAAGGTGCTCGTCACGGTGGACCGGGATGATATGGAAGAAAAGGATTAGCAGTATCCGAACGGGATATTATTTGGAAGAGGCGAAGAATATGAACCACGAGGAACGGGCCTATGAGCTGTTCAAACGGGGATATAACTGTGCGCAGGCTGTATGCTGCGCTTTCAGCGACTTGATCGGCGTGGAGGAAGAGACATTGCTGAAGCTGTCCGCGTCCTTTGGTGGCGGTTTTGGCCGTCTCAGGGAGATGTGCGGCGCGGTCGCCGGCATGGGATTCGTTTTGGGCGCGCTGTACAGCAGCCCCGACCCGGCCGATACCACGGCGAAGGCGGCGCATTATGCGCGGGTGCAGGAGCTGGCGGACACATTCAGGCAGGAGCATGGCACCATCGTCTGCCGGGAGCTGCTGGAGCAGATGGCGCTGCGGCCGGACACCAGCCCGCAGCCGGATAAGCGGGACGAGCGCTATTACAAGGTGCGCCCCTGTGTGCGTCTGGTGGAGAGTGCCGCGCGGATGCTGGATGCTTACATCGAACAGCATCCAAGCGTGAATGGATGATGCTCATCCAAAATCATGGCGGCTTTTGCCGCTGCTGCCAAGCTGTTCAAACACGCGGACAATTTCTTCTATTTTCATAAAACATTCCGCATCTTGGAGGCTGTCATCTTCGATGACGGCCTTTATTTTTGGGAAATGCCTGATAATGCTGCGTTCTATCCGTGCAGCCGGGTTGATGATCATTCTAATTCAATGGGGTGCGGCTTCTTACAGAAGACTTTTGACAGCTTGTATTCCTATTAAAATTAGGATATCATGGAAGGCAGTACATCATCACGGAGGTCTGCTGCATGAGAAACTTGCTGTCAAGATATACGCTTTGCGTTTCATATGTGCTGCTTTACAAGCTGGGATATATTGCGCGTTTTGAAGGCCGTACAAAGAATAAGGAGCTGGAACGGATGATCAAGAGGCGTATTGAAGCATTTGAAACACTTCATGGAACGATATCGATTGACGATTATATGGAATAAGAATGAGATGGCCGGGCAGCGGCGGGACAATCATCGCCGGTTTGAGGTTGTACAGCCGCTTTCATACGATATACAGCCGATCTTTCAGGATGGCTTGTACAAAAAAACAATTGACAAAATCCGATTAATATGGTAACATAGATATACCTCTAAAAGGGTTTATTTTTATGTCCAAAAATCAGCGTTCTTTTTACGAGGGAGGCAAAAAATTCCGTCAATCAGGAGGTGCCGATATGAGGGTAAAGATTACCTTAGCTTGCACAGAGTGCAAACAGCGCAACTACAATACCATGAAAAACAAGAAGAATGATCCTGACAGGCTCGAGATGAAGAAATTCTGCCGGTTCTGCAGGAAACACACACTTCACAAGGAAACAAAATAGGCGAAAGGCGGGCTAAACAATGACGGCAACAAATACGAATGTCGAGGGCAAGAAAAAATTCAGCCCCAAAAGAATCGCCTCAAAGATTGGTCGCTCTTTCAAGGATTTAAGGGGCGAAGTCAAAAAGGTCGTATGGCCGACCAAGAAACAGGTCGTCAACAACACCATCGTGGTGCTTGTCACCATGCTGGCGGTTGGCATTGTCATCTGGCTGCTTGACTTCGGTATGTCCACACTGGTCAGTGCATTTTTACAACAAGCTTCCTAAGGCTCTGGAAGCATAGGAGGAACAAAAATGTCTGAAACCGCAAAATGGTATGTTGTCCATACCTATTCCGGTTACGAAAACAAGGTTGCTTCCAATATCGAAAAGGTAGTGGAGAACCGCAGCCTGCAGGATCTGATCTGTGAAGTGAAGATCCCGACCGAGACCGTAACAGAGATCAAGGACGACAAAAAACGTGAAGTGGAACGCAAGATCTTTCCGGGCTATGTGCTCGTAAAGATGGTTTTGACGGACGACTCCTGGTATGTCGTGAGAAATACCAGAGGCGTTACCGGGTTCGTAGGACCTGGCTCGAAACCTGTTCCTCTGACTGAAGAAGAGGTAGCAGGCTTAGGTGTGGAAACCAAATCCGTGGAAGTCCAGTACTCCGTCGGGGATTCCGTGAAAATCATTGCGGGTCCGCTGGAAGGCTTCATTGGCACGGTGGGCGAAATGAACATCGAGGGCAATTATGTCAACGTAACGGTGTCCATGTTCGGAAGGGATACACCCGTAGAGCTTCAGCTTGACCAGGCCCAACCGTTGGATTAATCTTTTTTTGAGGTAGATCTTTTAAGATCACAAACCGGCATGTCCGTTTCCGGATGTGCTTCGGCGGCTGTCTTCTTTTTTTGAGCTACAGAAGACGATGACGTCGCCGTGTGGGAGGAACAGTAAGTCACAGATGCTGTTCCGGTATTTTACCACGTCAATCAGGAGGTGCAAACAATGGCTCAAAAGGTAGTAGGCTATATTAAGCTCCAGATTCCGGCCGGCAAAGCCACTCCGGCTCCACCAGTAGGCCCTGCACTGGGTCAGCATGGTGTCAACATTATGGCATTCACAAAGGATTTCAATGAGCGCACAAAGAACGATATTGGTTTGGTTATTCCAGTCGTCATTACAGTTTATGCAGACCGCTCCTTCACCTTTGTAACAAAAACACCGCCGGCAGCTGTTCTCATTAAAAAAGCTTGTGGCATCGAGAGCGGTTCAGGTGTGCCGAACAAAACAAAGGTCGCAAAGATTACCAGGGAGCAGGTTAGAAAGATTGCTGAACAGAAGATGCCTGACCTGAACGCTGCGAACGTCGATAACGCAATGAATATGATTGCCGGAACCGCACGCAGCATGGGCATCGAAGTAGTAGACTAATCGCTCTCGGGTGGGAGGACAAGTAGATTCCGTAAATACCACTCAAGGAGGAACATGTAATGAAACACGGTAAGAAATATTCAGATAGCGCAAAATTGGTCGACCGTACCAAAGTATATGACACAAATGAAGCTTTGGATCTCTGCATTAAGACTGCCAAAGCAAAATTTGATGAGACTGTGGAAGTTCACGTCAGACTGGGCGTTGACTCCCGTCATGCGGACCAGCAGGTCCGCGGCGCCGTTGTTCTGCCGAACGGAACCGGTAAAAAGGTTCGCGTTCTGGTATTTGCAAAGGGCGATAAGGTGGACGCAGCTCTGGAAGCAGGCGCAGAATACGCCGGCGGCGAAGAGTATATGACCAAGATCCAGAATGAGGGATGGATGGACTTCGACGTCGTCATCGCTTCTCCGGACATGATGGGCGTTGTGGGACGTCTTGGTAAAATCCTCGGTCCCCGCGGACTCATGCCGAACCCGAAGGCCGGCACCGTTACCCCGGATGTCGCCCGTGCGGTCACTGAAGCGAAGGCCGGTAAGATTGAATACCGTCTGGACAAGACCAACATCATTCACTGCCCGATCGGCAAGGTCTCCTTCGGTACAGAGAAGCTCTCCAAGAACCTGGACACCCTGATGGCTGCCATTGCAAAGGCAAAACCGGCCGCTGCAAAGGGCCAGTACATCAAGTCCTGCGTTGTTTCGGCGACCATGGGTCCTGGTGTCCGCGTCAATTCCAATAAATACGTCGCCGTATAATTTGAGGTTGACAAAATAGCATGTTTGTGCTATACTAATAAAGCTGTCGATTCCAAAGACAGCAGGTACAATTTGTCTAAAAGGCCGCAAGGCCTGCCTGCCGAGGAAGAAGCAAAAAAGAAACCTATCAGCGTGATGCGCTCATTTTGATAGATGATTTTTGCGCCCTTCCTGCGGATTGTCACAGGAAGGGCTTTTTAGATGAAAAAAACTTTCAGGAGGTGAACGATTTGCCAAGTGAGAAGGTTTTACAAGCAAAACAGCAGGCTGTAGCCGAACTGACTGAAAAACTTCAGAATGCGGTTGCAGGCGTTGTTGTAGACTATAAGGGCATCAACGTTGCGGACGACACCAAGCTTCGTAAGGAGCTGCGTGAAGCGGGCGTGGAGTATTTTGTCATCAAAAATACACTGTTGCGGTTTGCATCCAAGAACGCAGGCTTCGAAGAACTCGAAAGCGTACTGGAAGGCACCACCGCACTCGCAATCAGCAACGATGATCCGGTTGCCGCTGCCAAGATCCTGGCAAAATATGCGGAAGGATCCAAAGACAAATTCAACATCAAAGCTGGTTTTGTCGATGGAAAGATCCTGGATGTCGAAGGCGTCAACGCGCTTGCGAAGCTGCCGTCCAGAGAAGTGCTCATCGCACAGGTTCTGGCTGGTTTCAACGCTCCGATTTCCGGTTTTGCAAATGTCCTGAATGCGAACCTGCGCGGGCTGGTCATCGCACTCAACGCCATTGCCGAGAAACAGTCCGCGTAAGCGGACGAACCAACCGGCGGAGATTGGATATACCGCTTCCATCTGCCGGCCGCCTGAGACAGGCGGGATAAAATAAGATGATTTATAAAATTTATTTGGAGGTATTATATCATGGCTTCTGAGAAAGTATTATCGATGATTGAAGAGGTTAAGTCCCTTACCGTACTGGAACTGTCTGAACTGGTTAAGGCTCTGGAAGAGGAATTCGGCGTTTCCGCTGCCGCTCCTGTTGCTGTCGCTGCTGCCGCTCCGGCTGCCGGCGCTGCCGCTGCAGAAGAGAAGACCGAATTTGACGTCGTTCTGAAGAGCGCTGGCGCTTCCAAGATGAACGTCATCAAGGTTGTCAAAGAAGTTACCGGACTGGGACTCAAAGAATCCAAAGAGCTCGTAGACGGCGCTCCGAAGGCAATCAAAGAAGGCGTTTCCAAGGCTGACGCTGAGGAAATCGAAAAGAAACTCAAAGATGCAGGCGCAGAAGTAGAAGTGAAATAAGTTCTTCTTTTAAAATCTGTATCAGAAAGCCATCCGGTTTTTGACCGGATGGCTTTTTTGCGTTTGCAGAGGACGGCGCAAGATTTTTATACCGAAGGGAAGGACCTTTTTCTATGAGTGGCCCTTTGAATTGAAAATCAAATGAGAGGCAAATTAGACAGTTTCCATAATAAAAAGTATGGAAATAGACACTTCACGATATAAAAATTTATATCGGTTGCGGTTTATAGACCTGCAGCGTATCTAGAAAACCTTTTGACGTTAAACGCAGTCTGGTATCAAAACTTATTTTTTATGATGATAAGGGTTATACCGAAAAATTTCACGCGAAAATGTTTAAAGATACAGAAGTTTTTATAGTCTCATGCCAGCCGGCAAATATGCGAAAATTTTATGAATCAAACAGGGAAGATTGTGGCATAAATCCCTTTCACATATGATTCTGAATAGAATTCCCGCTGTAAGATCGTAGAATTTTTCTATAAATCGTAGAATATTGCATAGCAATATATTGTTTAAAATGTTATAATACATTCTGAAGTTATACATAGGATATCATGATGTTGGCAAACTACTCCGTATAAATATAGAAAAATTACATCGTGATCATCATCCATGTATGAAAAATAATAATACCTTTAAGAGAAAGGATGTTGACGATGAAACACAGATTCAGAAAACTCCTCTCCTCCATTCTTGCAGCGGCCATGGTAGCGTCGGTTGTACCGGCCATCAACTTGGCTTCGGCGCAGGATACCGCTGCCAACGACGTAGCCGTCTGGCTGGAGGACGTTGATTGGGTAAGCGCCACCACCGGCTGGAAAGAAATCGGTTTGGGCAAACCCTGCAACGCAAGCAAAATGATCTTCCAGGATTATGAGAACAACAAGGAAGTATCGTTTGACCACGGTGTGGGAGCACATGCCAACACCGAGATTGTCTATGACATCAGCAGCGGAAAGTACACCGCTTTTGACAGCTATGTTGGATTGGACAAGTACAGCGACGCGTCCAATTCAGGTAAAGGCAGCGTATACTTTGAGGTATATCTGGATGGCGAATTGGCCTACAAATCGCCGAAATTTGTACGTGACTCCCAGTTTGAGCACATCAATATCGACCTGACCGGCAAAAAGGAACTGAAGCTGGTCGGCAACGATGCCGGAGACGGCAACAACAGCGACTGGATCGACTGGGCGGACGCCAAGCTGATTGTGGACGAGAAGTACCACAAGGATCTGAACGAGCTTTCGATGAAAGCCAGTGAAAACTGGATTCAGATCGGCGACAGCGTGAACCTCGATACCGTCGCGAAGCATCTGGACGGCACTGCCGTGGATTTCTCCGCGGAAGGCTCCCTGGTTTACACCTCCTCTGACGAAACGGTTGCTTCTGTCAGCGAGGACGGCGTGATCACCGGCGTAGCGGACGGAAGCGCCACCATCACCGCCACCGCGACGCTCGGCGATATCACCAAGACCGCGTCGATGGACATCCTGGTCGGCAAGGGCGGCTATGTGGAGCTTTGGACCATCGATTCCCCGTCGGCCAACAACAGCATCATTTTCCTGCTGGATGAGGCGGGTGCTGTCAGCTACATGGCAAGAAACGAAGGAAACAACGCCATCAACATTTCCCCGACCGGACTCAACACCAGCCTCGGCGACTTCACAACCGGCCTTAACTTTGTCAGCAAAGAAGAAAAGGTCATCGACGAGACCTACGAGATGTATTCCGGCAAACGCTCGGTGGAGCGCAACCACGCAAACGAAACCACGCTGAAATTCGAGAAGGACGGCGTGCAGTATAACATCATCGCGCGCGCCTATGACGACGGCGTCGCTTACCGCTATCAGATCATTGGCGAAGACGGCCAGGAACTGATTATCAATTCCGAGAACACCGGCTTTGATGTTCCGGCGGATTCCGAAACCTACGCGCAGCCGTACACCAGCGATAACTATGAGAGAACCTATGACAAGGGCACCATCACCGGTCTCAATGGAAACTTCGGCATGAGCTTCCTTTACAAGACGCCGGACGATGTCTGGGTTATGCTTGCAGAAGCGGCGCATACCCCGCAGTACTGCGGTATGATGCTGAAGGCCACTGGCAGCACGATGCTGCAGGGCGTCTGGGCCCGCACACAGGGCTCCGCGAAGCCGACCACCACAGCGCCGTTCCTTTCTCCATGGCGTGTCGCCTATCTGGGCACCCAGGCGGACATTGCGGAATCCCAGATTCTTGAGAACCTGAGCGACCCGTGCCAGATCGAGGACACCTCCTGGATCGAGGCGGGCGTCTCCACCTGGACCTGGCTCAACGGCGCAGGCCAGAACTACAACGCATACAAGCAGTATGTGGACCTGACCGCAGAGATGGGCTGGACCTACATGCTGATGGACGAGGGCTGGAATATCGGCGGCCGTCCGAACATCATCTTCCCGGACTGGCTGGATGACCTGGTCAGCTACGCGGATTCCAAGGGCGTCAAGCTGCTGGCGTGGCTGCATGTCTCGGCGATCAACACCGAGGAAAAGGCACAGGACGTGCTGTCCAGACTGTCAGCGGCAGGCATTGCCGGAACCAAGATGGACTTCTTTGACAGCGAGTCGCAGGATCAGATGATCATGTACGATTACCTGACCCGCATCTGTGCGGAACAGCATCTGGTCGTCAACTACCACGGTGCCAACCTGCCGACCGGCGAGAGAAGAACCTGGCCGCATGTCCTGACAAGAGAGGGTATCCGCGGCGACGAGTACAACAACTCCTTCTCCAATCAGACCACCGTGCTGAACCTGACCAGAAACGCAGTCGGCCCGATGGATTACACCCCGGTTTACTCCGGAAGAGGCAATCTGACGCTCGGACACCGTCTGGCCATGACCGTCGCGTTTGAATCCGGCATTCCGTGCCTGGCAGGCAGCGCGAGCGAATACAGAAACAGCCCGGCATATTCCTTCTTCAGAAAGCTTCCGGCCGCCTGGGATGAAACCAAGCTGCTTGAGAGCTACGCGGCTCAGTACACCACCATGGCGCGCCAGAGCGGCGACAAGTGGTATGTCGGCAGTATGACCGTGGATGCCAGGACCTCCACGCTGGACCTCAGCTTCCTGGATGCCGATACCCCGTACTATGCATACATCTACACCGACGGCGTGGATGCAAACAACAACAAGACGCTGATTGAAGAGGAAAGAATGGTCACCAGCGAAGACGTTCTGACCTTTGACGTACAGGCGAACGGCGGCTATGCCGTCAAGCTGAGCAAAACCCCGCCTTCCTATGCGGATGAAATCATTCTGGACAAGACTGCCGCTTCGATTGAGAAGGACGGCACCGTCACCATCGGCTATACGCTGAACCCGTCCGATGTGGATGACACCAAGGTCACCTGGTCCTCCAGCAATGAAAACGTCGCAACCGTCGAAGCGGGCGTCGTCACCGGCGTCAATCCGGGTACGGCAACCATCACCGCGGCGACCGGACCGAACGGCGAAGTCACGGCTACCTGTGAAATCACCGTCACCAGGAAACCATATGAACTGCATAAAAACTGGTCGATCGTCCGTGAGTACAAACCGGGCTGGTGGATCAATTCCCAGAACAGCATGACCATCGTTGCCAAGAAGGGCGACCTGGTCAACAACAGAACGGCAGCGAGAAACATCACGCTGACACCTGTTTCCGGCGACTTTGAAGCGACTGTGAAGCTGGACTTCAAGCCGTTTACCGACTTCCAGTCCGCAGGACTGATCGTCTATGCGGAGGATGCAAACTTCTTCTCTGTCCTGAAGAGACATCACAGCTACTGGAACAATGAGTGCTTCTCCGCGAACAACCAGGTCAACGGCAGCACCAGGGAGATGCCGGTCGACGACCCGAGGCCGGACGACATCGTCTATCTGAAGATCGTCAAGCAGGGAAGCAGCCTGAGCGGCTACTACAGCCACGACGAGCAGAACTGGACGCAGATCGGCGAGACCGTTACAAACGCGGCGCTGAACGAAAAGGAAATCAAGATCGGCATGATCGCGATGATTGGCGATGCGGAATACGGCGACTGCGACGCGACCTTCATGGATCTCAAGGTCAACGGCGAGCTGGTTCCGTTCGCTTACAGGAACGAAGGTATGAGCTCTGATCTGGTCGTTGAGGACGGCATGATCGCCGACGCACCGAAGGAAACGACGGCAGATGCGTTCAAGACAATGTTCAATCAGGATGAAGGCGCCGTTGTTATTCGTGATAAGGACGGCAATGAACTCGCAGCGGATGCATTGGTGGGAACCGGCTGCAAGGTCGAGATCGTCTGCGACGGCGTTGTCACCGACAGCGCGGATGTCGTCATCCCGGGCGACGTGGACGGAGACGGCAGACAGAGTGTTATGGATTTGGTTGCGGTCAAACAGACCATCCTGACGGCTTCCGATCTCGATGCGCCGAACTTCAAGGCGGCGGATCTGGATGAAAACGGCAAGCTCAACATCTTTGACCTGCTGCGCATCAAACTGAACATCTTAAACGGAAACTAAACCTTATAGAGAAAACACCGGCCGGTCTGTGGACCGGCCGGTGTTATTTTTTTGCATGGAATTTATTGATAGATCAGGGTGAGATGTACAAAACAAGTAACAATTCTTTTGTTATATACACAAAATTCCAAATATTTTTTGTACATAACGATCAAAAAAACAAGCTATTTATTAAATCGTAGATTTTTTATATAAAAATCGTAGATATTTATATGGCAAGAAAATGTGAAACATGTTATAATGACCAAGAAGCCATAAATCGATAAACAATGAAAACCTTGATCCCTGGAATCGTTTTGTCGATTGTTGGATTACAAGTCCAAAAAATAGAAAAGGCTGGTGTATGTATGAAAAGAGGACTGAAAAACCTTCTTGCCAACGTCCTGGCGGTTGCGATGGTTGCTACCACCGTACCGGCGATGAGCTTTACCGCTCTGGCGCAGGATGAAGGGAACTGGAAGTACCTTGATGAGCTCGATTGGTCGAGCGCAGCAAGCGGATGGAATGGAACCCATAAAAATCAGACAGTCAATGGCACGACATTTACGCTGCTGGACAAGGAAACCGGCGAGAATAAGGAATTTACACGCGGAATCGGTGGACATGCCCATTCCGAAGTGGTCTATGACATTGAAGCGAACGCCATCTCTTCCTTTGAATCCTACTTCGGCGTCGATGTGAACAGCGACGATCAGCACGCAAACAGAGGAAGCGTACAGTTCCAGGTTTACGGCGACGATACGCTGCTGTTCCAGTCCGATGTCCTTCGGGCCACCGACGGCATGCAGAATACGGGCAAGATTGATCTTTCCGGCTATAAGACCCTGCGTCTTGTCGGAAACGACGGCGGCAACGGTATCTCCGGCGACTGGGTCGAATGGTGCGACGCCAAGGTCGAGATCGACCCGGCAATTTTGGAAAAACTGTCCACCCTGGAAATGTCCGTTGACCGCGGTATCCTTCCGGTTGGCGAACAGGCACAGGTCAGCGCCGTAGCAAAGCGCGCAAACGGCGAGGCGATTGACTTCTCAAAAGAGGGAAGTCTCACCTTTGCTTCGAGCGATGAAGACGTTGCGGCGGTCGATGCAAACGGCGTCATCACCGGCGTGGGCGACGGCATTGCCCGCATCAAGGCGACCGCTGAGCTGAACGGCGTTGTCAAGGAAAACACCGTGGTGCTGCTGGTGGGAACCGGCGCTTCGGAAGATGCCATGGCGGTGAGCTCCCCGAGCAACACCAACAGCATCATCTTTACCCAGAATGCAGACGGCGGCGTTGAATACTTTGTCACCGCAAACGGAAAGATTGCGATGAACGCTTCTGCAACCGGTCTTGACACCAACCTCGGCGATTTCTCGACCGGACTCACCTATGTGGGCCGTGAGGATCAGGTGATCGACGAGACCTATGATATGATCTCCGGCAAACAATCCACCTTTGTCAACAAGGCGAATGAATCCACCTTCAAATTCATGAAGGGCGATATCCAGTACAACATCGTGGCGCGGGCCTATGACGACGGCGTCGCGTTCCAGTATCAGATTATTGCAGAGGATGGACAGGAGCTCATCTTCAACAGCGAAAATACCACCTTCAATGTACCGGAAAATTCTGAAACCTATGTACAGCCGGGCGGCAGCAACTGCTATGAGAAAAAATATGAGAAAAAACAGCTCTCCGAACTCCGCGGAGACTATGGTATGACCTTCCTGTACAAGACACCGAGTGATGTCTGGGTTATGCTTTCAGAAGCAAGACATACCCCGCAGTACACCGGCCTGGCCATTAAAGCGGACGGCAGCACGGTGCTGAAGGGCGTTTTCTCCTGGGATCAGGGCAATACAAAGCCGAGCACGACAGCTCCGTTTGTCTCTCCTTGGCGTGTTGCGGTTCTCGACACCGCGGCAAAGATTGCAAACACACAGATTTTTGAAAACCTGAGCGACCCGAACAAAATCGAAGATACCTCCTGGATCAAACCGGGCGTCACCAACTGGACCTGGCTGAACGGCGATGGAACCAGCAGCGGTGAAACCTATAAGCGTTATGTGGATTTTGCGGCTGAAATGAACTGGCCCTATGTCCTGCTGGACGAAGGCTGGAACGTCGGCGGCAGAGACTACGACCGTTTTGCACTTCCGGACTGGTACGACGACCTGTACGAATATGCGGAATCGAAAGGCGTCAAGCTTTGGGCATGGTTCCACAAAAATGCTTACAGTACCGAAGAGAGACGTCAGAAATTTGTAAAGATGATGGCGGACGCCGGCATTGTAGGACTCAAGATCGACTTCTTCGATGGAAACAGACAGGATCAGATCGCACTGTACGAAGAAATTTCGGAGATCACCGCCCAGTATCATATTATGGTGAACTACCACGGTTCCAACCTGCCAACCGGTGAGAGAAGAACCTGGCCGCACGTTCTCAATCGTGAAGGCGTCAACGGCGCGGAGCAGAGCAGCCCGAATATGGTGCATTACAATATCCTGCCGTTTACCAGAAACGCGGTAGGCCCGATGGACTTCACCCCGATGTATTCCCAGGGCTCCGTTTCCGATGCCGGACATCTCGGAACGACCATTACCTTTGAAAGCGGCGTCCAGTGCCTGGCGGACAAACCGGCGAAATATACCGGCAGCGTCGCAGTGGACTTCTTCAGAAGTCTCCCGTCTGCTTGGGATGATTCCGTTGTTCTGGAAGCATATCCGGGCGACTACTACACCGTAGCGCGCCGCAGCGGCAACTACTGGTATGTAGGCGGCACCACCGTCAATGCCAGAACGGCCACCGTAGACCTGAGCTTCCTGGGCGAAGGCGAACACTATGCGTTCATTTACAGCGACGGCGAAAACAACCGCACCATCAACGCGGAGATCCGCAAGGTGACCAACACCGATGTCATCGAGGTTCCGTGTATGAAGGACGGTGGATTCGGTATCAAAATTACCGTCAACGCACCGACGCAGGCGGATGAAATCATCCTCAGCGAGAGCGAGCTGAACCTGGAGGTCGACCAGTCGGCGACCGTCAAAGCGACGCTGAATCCGTCCAATGTCGATTATTCTTCGATCAAGTGGACCTCGAGCGACGACAGCATTGCATCGGTCAACGGCGGCGTTATCACCACGAAAAAAGAAGGCACTGTCACCATCACCGCAACGACCGGCCTTGCGGACGACGTCACCGCAAGCTGTGTGGTACATGTCGTCAAGAAGGCGTATGTGCAGACCTCCCAGTGGTCCTTCCGGAACGAGTTCAAGACCGCCTACGCGATCAACGGCGCGGACAGCATGACCATCTGGCCTCAGAACGGCGAGTCGTATGGAACCGGATACACAGCCCGCAATACCATGCTGACCAATCCAAATTCCAACGACTTCGTGGTCACCACGAAACTGAATTTTGCTCCTTCCGCAAACTATGAAACGGCCGGCCTGATTGCCTATGCCGGCGACAATGAGCTGTTCACGGTCGTAAGAAGGTATCACAGCGGTCTTGGCGGCAAGGTTGTCGGAATCCTCAACAAAAACGAACAGACCAATACCTATGAGAAGGCTACCAAAGAAGCGCATCCGGAACAGGATATCTATCTGAAGCTTGAAAAGGCTGGCAACCAGCTGACCGGCTCCTACAGCTATGACAATGAGAACTGGATTGTTGTCGACAAAACGCAGACCAACAACACCCTGAATGTCGCGGACGTCAAGGTGGGCCTATACGCTGCAAGCGGCGGAAGCGCATCTTCTTCCACGGCACTCGGCAATCCGGCGACCTTTACAGAGTTCAAGGTCAACGGCGAAGCTGTTCCGTTTGCGTATGCCAACAGCTACGAAACCGAACTGAACATCACCGACAAGGTGATCACCGACGCGCCTGCCGAAACTTCGGCGGAAGCGTACAAGGCGATGTTCGACACCACCGCACCGATGAGCATCACCGACAAGGACGGCAACGAGCTGGCTGACGACGCGCTTGTCGGAACCGGATGCATCGTCACTGTCGGAACCGACGTCCTGACCGTCGTTGTGCCGGGCGATGTCAATGGAGACGGCAGAATCGGCGTAATGGATCTGCTGACCATGAAGAGAGGCATCCTTGGCAAAATCGAACTGGCTGACGCAAACGCGATGGCGGCAGACCGCCATGCGGACGGCGTCATCAACATCTTCGATCTGGTACAGCTGAAGCTCGACATCCTCAAAGGATAATAAACCCTGATATTGATGGACCTCAAGCGGCTATAGCCGCTTGAGGTCCATTTTATGTTTAGGATCACCGCATTACACGGCGGATTGATTGAAAGTGTTTTTAAATGGAGACATCTAAAACATATAAATTGGAGATAATTTTATGCGAATATGTAGAATATTACATGGACATAGAAAGAAAAAATGATATAATATAAATAATCCCTTAATAAAATCTTGTTCTTTGCAAGTGTTTAAAAAATTGAAAAGGTGGTATGAAAGTGAAAACAACATTGAAAAAATGGCTGGCCAATATTTTGGCGGCTGCAATGGTTGTATCCACGGTGCCGGCTATGAATTTCATGGCTTCCGCTGAGGATACCGATCAGTGGAGATATCTCGACGAACTTGACTGGACAAGTGAGCAGTCCGGCTGGAGCGGACATCCCACACAGAAAAACAAAACCATAACGGGCGGAACATTGACGTTGCGAGATGCAGAGACAGGCGAAAACAGGACCTTTGAACATGGCGTTGGCGGACATGCCTATTCTGAAATCGTGTATGATATTGAAGAAAACTGCATTTCTTCGTTTGAGTCTTACTTTGGCATGGACGTCAACAGCGATGACGGCGGACTTGACAGAGGAACCGTGCAGTTCGAGGTTTATGGAGACAACACCCTGCTGTTCAAGTCTGACGTTTTAAAGGTATCGAATGGAATCCATTATACGGGAAAAATCGATCTGACTGGGTACAAGCAGCTGAGACTGGTAGGAAACGATGGCGGAGATGGAAACAGTGCCGACTGGGTCGAGTGGTGTGACGCCAGAGTCACGGTTGACCCGGATGTCCCGCTGAGACTTTCGAGTGTCAGCCTGAATTTGGATGACAAGATGATTGACATCGGCGAAACAGTCCAGGCGGCTGCTGTGGCGAAGCGTGTCAATGGAGAGATCGTCGATTTTGCAAAAGAAGGCAGTTTGACGTACAGCTCCAACGATGAAAAGATCGCGGCTGTTGACGACAACGGCGTGATTACCGGTGTTGGCAATGGTATTGCCGAAATTACAGTAAAAGCGGAGCTTGGCAATGTTGTCAGGGAAGACACACAGACCATTCTGGTTGGCAGCGGGGAGTCTGAAGGCTCATGGGCGGTCACTTCTCCAAGCAAAACCAATAACATCATCCTGATGCAGAATAAAGAAGGCGGAGTGGATTACCTGGTAATCGCGGACGGCAAGATTGCCATGAACCTTTCTAAAACCGGTATGAAAACCAGCCTGGGTGATTTCTCCGCCGGCCTTGCATTCGCGGGACGTGAAGACAAGGTGATTGACGAAGAATACGAGATGCTTTCCGGTAAGCAGTCCACCTTTGTCAATCAGGCAAACGAATCCACTTTGAAGTTTACAAAGGATGGAATCCAGTTTAACATCATCGCGCGTGCTTATGATGACGGCGTTGCATTCCGCTATCAGATTATCGGAGAAGATGGACAGAAACTGATCTTCAACGATGAGGATACAACCTTCAACACGCCGGAAGGTTCCTTCGCGTATGCACAAAAAACCGATGGCGGGTTTGAAACAGAGTATGACAAAAAAATCGTTTCGCAGCTGAGCGGCAACTATGCGGCGGACTTCCTCTACAAGACGCCGGACGGTGCATGGGGCATGATTGCGGAAGCGAATCACACCTCCCAGTATACAGGCATGATGCTCAAAGCAAACAATGCGAATGAGTTGCAGGCAGCATTTTCCGTCAGCCAGAGAGGCAAACCGGAAACAACCGCCCCGTTCACCTCTCCTTGGAGAGTTGTTGTTTTGGATACGCCGGAGGATATTGCCAATACCCAGATTTTTGAAAACCTGAGTGATCCGAGCGTAATCGAAGATACCTCCTGGATTGAGCCGGGCGTTACCGCTTGGACATGGCTGAACGGAGATCCCTGCAATAGTGGCGACACCTACATCCGTTACATAGATTTTGCGGCCGAAATGGGCTGGACCTATGTTCTGATGGATGACGGCTGGAACATTGGCGGCAATGATTTCAATCGTTTTGCAGTTCCTGACTGGTATGATGAAGTATATGCACATGCACAGGAGAAGGGCATCAAGCTGCTGGCCTGGATGCATAAGAACATGGTCAATACCAAAGAGAGACAGGAATATCTGATTCCCTTGCTGGCCAATATCGGTATTTCAGGATTGAAGATCGACTTCTTTGACGGAGATAAGCAGGATCAGATTCAGCTGTATGAGGATCTGATGAAGATCACAGCGGAAAATAAGCTGGTCGTCAACTTCCACGGTTCCAACCTGCCGACCGGCGAAAGAAGGACCTGGCCGCACGTCCTGGCTCGTGAAGGCGTGTTCGGCGGCGAGTACCAGTATTGGGTGCACAACAGACCGCCCCACATCGACCATTACAACACCCTGCCGTTCACCAGAAATGCAACCGGGCCGATGGACTTTACCCCGCTTTACTACAATCCAAACGTAACGGATACGGCTTCCATGGCTTCTGCCGTCACATTTGAATGCGGTATCCCGTGTCTTGCAGATAAGCCGGATAAATACCTGAACAGCGCAGCGAAAGAATTCTTTAAAGATCTTCCGGCAGCTTGGGATGATTCCGTTGTTCTGGAAGCGGACCCGGCGGAGTATTACACAGTGGCTCGCAGAGGCGGCGGTGTCTGGTATGTGGCGGGTACCGCAACCAATGCGAGAACGGCGACCGTTGATCTGAGCTTCCTGGGCGAAGGCAATTATTATGCGTTCATCTATACCGATGGAGCGGATATGAGAACCATCAACTCGGAAATCAAACAGGTAAGCTGTGAAGATATCCTCGAAATCCCCTGTGCCAAGGCAGGTGGATTCGGCATCAAGATTCTTGACCGCGCGCCGACGCAGGCTGAGGAAATTATTTTGAGCAAAAATGAACTGACCATGGAAGTGGAATCCCAGGCAACCATCACAGCAGCCTTGAATCCGTCCGATGTGGACATCAGCGACATTGTCTGGACTTCCAGCGACGAAAGCGTTGCTGCAGTAAACGGCGGAACGGTCACGGCGTTAAAAGAAGGTACCGCAACCATCACGGCGGCAACGGGACTGAATCAGGATGTATCCGCGTCTTGTGTCGTTACCGTTACAAAGAAAGGATACCTTCTTACCTCTGATTGGAGCATCAGAAATGAGTTTAAGACGGCGTATCAGATCAATGGTACGGACAGCTTGACCATTTGGCCGCAGAGCGGCGATGCGTGGGGCTCAGGATTTACCACCCGCAACGTATTCCACCTAGCAGCGCCGGCCACCGATTTCGTTATGACCACAAAAGTGCATTTTGCGCCGAAGACACATCCGGAAACAGCCGGCCTGGTTGTTTACGCGGCTGATAATGTAGACGCGCTCTTCTTTGTGGCCAGAAGGCTCCATGACGGCCTTGGCGGCAAGGTAGTGGCTACCCTCAATGAAACGCCGAATGGCACTGAGAAATCCAGCAGGGAAGCGCAGCCGGACCAGGATGTGTATCTCAAGCTTGAGAAGGTTGGAAACCAGCTGACCGGTTCTTACAGCTATGACAATGAAAATTGGACAGTTGTTGAAGGAACACAGGTCAATGACAGCCTGAACGTTGAGAATCTCAGGATTGGTGTGTTTACCAGCCAGGGCGGTGCGCCAAATTCCGATACATTGTATCAGCCCGCGACCTTTACGGAGTTCAAGGTGAATGGCGAAGCAGTCCCGTTTGCGTATGCGAACAGCTACGAGACTGGACTTAACATTAAAGACAAGGTCATTACAAACGCGCCGGAAGCCACCACAGCAGACGAATTTGCGGAGCTGTTTGGCACCACAGCACCGATAAGCATCACCGACAAGGACGGCAATGCGCTGGAAGCCGGGCACTTGGTTGGCACCGGATGCATCGTCACCGTGGGAACCGACGTCCTGACGGTCGTGGTACCGGGCGATGTCGATGGAGATGGCCGGAAGGGTGTCATGGACCTGATTGTGCTTAAACAGACCATCCTTACAGCTTCGGAACTCGACACGCCAAACTTTAAGGCGGCAGATATGGATGAAAACGGCAAGCTCAACATCTTTGACCTGCTGCGCATCAAACTGAGCATCTTAAACGGAGACTAAATATCATGGAAAACCCCGGCCGGTCTTTTGACTGGCCGGGGTTTTTTGTTTCTCCGCTAAAGCATAATAAACAGCAATATGCGTAGATATCCATCCTTGCGGGAAATGAATTCCACCCGTTTACGGGTTGCCGTGCTGATTATATTCGATGCCCCTTGAAGGGGACTAGGCCGGTCATAGGGGCCCTCTAGAACTGTGCAAAACACCAGTTTACTGATGTTTTTTGTTGGAAGTCAGAGGCTAAACCAGTGAAAGTATGATGCTTTGCCTTCAAAAAGGGAGCAGAGCAAAATGACAATAAAAGAAATGAACCTAAAAACGATTGGAGTATATATCTGCTTTGGCAGCTGCATTACGAAAGAGCAGCAGGAGACTTCAGACATGAAGTGCCGGCTGGAGAATGGACGGAATACCACCCTCTTTGAGACAGAGTGAAAATCCAAAATCAAAGGTATGATGATGGGCCAGGTATAAAGTATTTTGCTCAAAGAGTGAAATACTTTATACTTTGGTCATTTTAATATACATATTAAATGCTGCTTTGGATAATAAATATTGAATTTTTATATATAAAATTTAAAATCATAGAATTTTACTATAAAATAAGTAGAAAATTGCATGGAAAAGATGAATAAATCATTATATAATGGGAATGCGGCAAGCGATATCAAATGCAGTGTTCGCATAAGAATGCTCATTTTTATATCTCAAGCCAGCAAATAAAAAAGAAAGGTTGTTGTGTGTAGTGAAAAACAAGCTGAAAAAATGGATGGCCAATATTCTTGCAGTGGTCATGATCCTTTCGACTGTTCCGGCCATAAGCTTTTCCGCGCTGGCCCAGAATTCGGATAACTGGAGATATCTGGACGAACTGGAGTGGGAGAGTGCAAAAAGCAGCTGGACAAACGGAGAGGTTTTCAAAAACAGGAACCTGTTTGGACAGCCGCTGTCCCTGCTGGATTTGGAAACGGGGGAGAAGAGAGAGTATGAGCATGGGCTGTTTGTTCTCACCCCTTCCGAAGTGACCTATGACATCATCGAAAACGCGATGGTGTCCTTTTCGGCAAGCTTTGGCATCGACACCGCTGTCGGAGCCGGCGGACACACGCAGTTCCAGGTTTACGGGGACGGCGAGCTTCTGTTTGAGTCCGATTATATCAGCGGAGCAGACGGCATCCAGAACACCGGCGTCATCGACCTGACCGGCTATCAGACGCTCCGCCTGGTCGCCAACAGTGCAGGTGCGGACTGGGCCGAATGGGCGGATGCAAAGGTTGAGATCGACGAGAATGTTTTGAACAGAATCTCAAAAGTGGATATGAACATCGATAACAGCGCCATTCAGATTGGCGAACAGGCGCAAGTCTCCGTCTCTGTAAAACGCGTGAGCGGAGAGGAGGCCGGCCTTTCAGAGCTGGACAGCCTGCGCTTCTCCTCGGACAATGAAGCGGTAGCCACTGTGGATGAAAACGGACATGTTTCCGGTGTGGGGGACGGAATCGCCAGGATCAAAGCGGTAGCTGAACTGGACGGCGTTGTGCGGGAAGGTGTTATCATGATTCTGGTCGGAACGGGTTCCTCCGAAGAATCGTGGTCGGTCATCTCTCCGAACAGGTCGAACAGCATCATCTTCACGCAGGGCGAGGACGGCAGTGTCCGCTACATGGCCGCTGCGAATGGCAAACTCGCCGTGGACGCTTCGAAGACCGGATTGGATACCAGCCTTGGCGACTTCTCGGCGGGCCTCACCTATGTGGGACGCGAGGACCGGGAAATCGACGAGACCTACGATGTGATTTCGGGCAAGCAGTCCACCTTT
The DNA here is from genome assembly GCF_000820765.1 of Candidatus Soleaferrea massiliensis AP7. GTDB lineage: Bacteria > Bacillota > Clostridia > Oscillospirales > Ruminococcaceae > Soleaferrea > Soleaferrea massiliensis. The sequence continues at coordinate 172,808 of NZ_CCYH01000038.1, read as the reverse complement.
ATCAACCGGGCAAGCGAATCAAAGCTGAAATTTGAAAAGGACGGCGTGCGGTTCAACATCATTGTGCGCGCCTACGACGACGGCGTGGCGTTCCAGTATGAGATCATCGGCGAAGACGGGCAGGCGCTTGTTATCAGCGGCGAAGACACCACCTACGATCTTCCGGCGGGTTCCTATACCTATTCGCAGGCTTACATAACCAACTGCTACGAGAACTATTACCGGATGGCATATGTCTCCGAACTGAATGGCAACTATGGCTGGAGTTTCTTATATCAGACGCCGGACGACATCTGGGTGATGCTCGGCGAGGCAAAGCACACCGGCGAATACATCGGCGTTCTGCTGGAAGCGGACGGAAGCGACGAGCTTCAAACGGCGTTCGTTGCACCGGATACACCCGCGACGACCGCCCCGTTCAACTCGCCCTGGAGGGTGATGGTCCTGAGCACCCCGGAACAGATCGCCAACACGCAGATCTTTGAAAACCTCAGCGATCCGTGCAGACTGGAGGACACCTCCTGGATCGAACCGGGCGTCACCAACTGGACCTGGCTCAACGGCGACCGGTGCGACGATCTCGAAACCTACAAGCGGTATGTCGATTCCGCCGTGGAGATGGGCTGGACCTATGTATTGATGGACGAGGGCTGGAACATCGGCGGCAGGGATTATGACCGCTTCGCCTTCCCGGATTGGTACGAAGAGCTCCATGCCTATGCGGAGGAAAAGGGCATCAAGCTGCTCGCGTGGTTCCACAAGAACGCGTTCAACACCGAAGAAAAACGGCAGCGGCTGATTCCGATGATGAAGGAAGCGGGCATCGCGGGCCTGAAGATCGACTTCTTTGACGGCGAGACGCAGGACCAGCTCAAGCTGTATGAAGCCTTAACGGAGCTTACGGCCGAATATCAGCTGGTCGTCAACTTCCACGGCTGCAACCTGCCCACGGGAGAGAGAAGAACCTGGCCGCACATCTTAAACCGTGAAGGCGTGTTTGGCGCGGAGAACAAAAGGCCGGACGCCGTTCATTACAACATCCTGCCGTTTACAAGAAACGCGGTGGGCCCGATGGATTTCACACCGCTCTACTCGGACGGCGTGATCTCCGATGCGGGACACCTTGCGACCGCAATCACCTATGAATCGGGCATTCCGTGTCTGGCGGGCAAGCCGGCGGAATATAAAAACAGCGCCGCGCTTGACTTCTTCCGGAACATCCCCGCAGTCTGGGACGACTCCACCGTGCTGGAAGCAAATCCGGGCGAGTATTACACCGTGGCGCGCCGCAGCGGCGAGAGCTGGTATGTCGGCGGCACCACCGTCAACAAGAGGACCGCGGCGGTCGACCTGAGCTTCCTGGGCGGGGGCGCCTATTACGCGTTCATCTACCGGGATGGTTCATCCAACCGCACGATTCTTGCGGATACCAGGCAGGTGACCAGTGAAGATGTCCTGCATATCGACTGCCTGGGAGCGGGCGGATTTGGCATCGAGCTGATCAAAGGCGTTCCCACGCAGGCCGGGGAGATCATACTGAGCGACAGCGAATTGACCATGGAAGTCGATTCCAGCCAGGCCGTCACCGCGAAGCTGAGTCCCTCCGGTACAGATATTTCCAAGGTCAGCTGGATATCCAGCGATGACAGCATAGCAACGGTCGACAAGGGCGTTATCACCGCGCACGCGGAAGGCACCGTCACCATCACCGCGGCGACCGGTCTCCATCAGGATGTCACGGCGGAATGCAGGGTGAACGTTGTGAAGAAATCGATCGTCCTGTATGACAACTGGTCCATCATCCGGAAAGACGCGAATGCGTTCACCTTCGGCGGTGACAGCGTCACAATCTGGACGCAGGGCGGCGATATGTACGGCTCGAGCAGGGATGCCAGAAACATCTTCCTGACAGACCCGGGCGCCGGTGATTTTGTTGTCACAACCAAGCTGCACTTCGCGCCGGCTCAGAATTATCAGTCAGCCGGCCTGATCGTATATGCCGGAGACGATGCGCTGTTCACCGTCCTGAGAAGGCACCATTCCGGATTGGGCGGCAAGGTCATCGGAACGCTCAATAAGAATCCGGGATCCTCCGAACAGAAGTCCGTTGAAAAGCATCCAGAGCAGGATGTTTACCTGAAGCTTGAAAAGGCTGGCAGCCGGCTGACCGGCTCTTACAGCTATGACAATGTGAACTGGACGGTTGTCGAACAGGCGCAGACCAACAGCAGCCTGGATGTGAGCAGTGTCAAGGTCGGATTGTTTGCCGCAAGCGGCGGAGACGCGTCTTCTGCTCAGCTTGGTGAGCCGGCGACCTTTACAGAGTTCAAGGTCAACGGCGAAGCTGTTCCGTTTGCGTATGCCAACAGCTACGAAACCGAACTGAACATCACCGACAAGGTGATCACCGACGCGCCTGCCGAAACTTCGGCGGAAGCGTACAAGGCGATGTTCGACACCACCGCACCGATGAGCGTCACCGACAAGGACGGCAATGAACTGGCTGACGATGCGCTTGTCGGAACAGGATGCATCGTCACCGTCGGAACCGATGTGCTGATGGTCGTCGTACCGGGCGATGTCGACTCAGACGGCAAAGTCGGCGTGATGGATCTGCTGACCATGAAGAGCGGCATCCTTGGCAGAATCGAGCTGGCTGACGCAAACGTGATGGCGGCGGACCGCCATGCGGACGGCGTCATCAACATCTTCGATCTGGTACAGCTGAAGCTCGACATCCTCAAAGGATAATAAACCCTGATATTGATGAACCTCAAGCGGCTATAGCCGCTTGAGGTCTATTTTATGTTAAACCTTCCAGCTGCGCTGCTGAAGGTATCCTTGTCAGCTTTCGTTTCAGGCATTCGAGAAGCGAATGGCCATTCGAATTGTTTCTCTGCGGCTGAACGGATATCATACAGAACCGCTTTAGCGGCTGCGTGGGATGGGCGGATGTGTTGTACTGTGCCTTTTGAGGAAAAAACGGCGTCATTCCTTTTTGGAGCGGTATACGCCGTCCGCTCAACGGATAACTTACATTTAACGCAAAGTTAACGAAAAGAATTTTTGGTATTTATTTTTGAAGAGAATAGTTAATATGTTAAAAATCGTAGATATTTACATGTAAATGCGTAGAATATTACATGGAATATCAATGAACAGCATGATATAATAAAATAAGTTCTGTTAAAACCTTATTCCTTGCAGCATCACTAAAAGACAAAAAATGAAAAAAGGTGGTATGAAAATGAAGAAAAAACTGAAAAAACTGCTGGCCAATGTTTTGGCGGCCGCAATGGTTGTATCCGCAGTGCCGGCCATGAATTTTGTGGCTTCCGCTGAGGATACGGATCAATGGAGGTATATTGACCAGATTGATTGGACAAGCGAACAGTCCGGCTGGAGCGGCTATCCGACGCAAAAGGGGAAGACCGTTACCGGCGAAACCTTGACACTGCGCGACGCGGAAGCTGGAACCAATCGGACGTTTACCCATGGTGTTGGCAGCCACGCATATTCGGAGGTGGTTTACGACATCGAAAAGGAAGGCATTGTCGCGTTCCAATCCAGCTATGGCGTAAATGCGTATAACGGAGGCACAGCCGCCAACACCATGGGTTCGGTGCAGTTCAGAGTCTATGGCGACAATGAGCTTCTGCACGAATCGGGTGTTTTAAAGGCAAACGACGGCATACACAGTACAGGGGAGATCGACCTTTCCGGATACAAGAAGCTGCGTCTTGTCGGTACGGACGGCGGCAACGGCAACAGCCAGGACTGGGTGGACTGGTGCGACGCGATGGTCAAAATTGACCCGGCGGTTTTGCAGCAGCTTTCCAGGGTGGAAATGACGGTCGACAGCTCTGTCATCGCGGTTGCGGAACAGACCAGCGCAAACGCCGTGGCAAAACGCAAAAGCGGTGAGGTCATCGATTTTGCAAAGGAGGGCAGTTTGACCTATTCCACCAGCGATGAAAAAATCGCTTCGGTCGATCAGAATGGCATCATCACCGGTATAAGCGACGGCATGGTACAGATTACGGCGACAGCCCAGCTGGACGGCCTGGTGGAAAAAGCGTCCGTAACCATTGTGGTTGGAACCGGCGTTTCCGAAAACGGATGGGCGGTATCCTCCCCGGACGCAAAGAACAGCCTTCTGTTTATGCAAAATGCGGACGGCGGCGTCGAATATATGATCATTGCCGATGGAAAGATCGCCATGTATCCGTCCAAAACCGGCCTTGACACCAGCATTGGCGATTTCTCGACCGGCCTTACCTATGTGGGACGTGAAGATAAGGTGATCGATGAGACCTATGAGATGCTCTCCGGCAAGCAGTCCACCTTTGTCAACAAGGCAAACGAGACCACCTTCCAGTTTGAAAAGGATGGCGTACAGTTTAACATCGCTGCGCGGGCCTATGACGACGGCGTGGCCATCCAGTATCAGATCATCGCGGAGGATGGACAGAGAATTGTCTTCAACGATGAGGATACCACCTTCAGCCTGCCGGCAGGTTCTTTTGCCTATGCCCAGCCGTATTCGAGCAACTGCTACGAAGCGGTGTATGATCAGAAATATGTCTCCGCGCTGAACGGCAACTACGGTATGACCTTCCTGTACAAAACCCCGGACGACGCATGGGTGATGATTTCGGAAGCGAAACACACCTCCCAGTACACCGGTCTGATGGTCAAGGCAAACGGCAGCGACGAATTGAAGGCTGCTTTCGCCGCGCAGCAGAATGGCAAACCGAGCACATCCGCTCCATTTACTTCGCCGTGGCGCGTAATGGTGCTGGATACCCCGGAAAAGATTGCAAACACCCAGATCTTTGAAAACCTGAGCGATCCGTGTGTGATTGAGGATACCTCCTGGATCGAAGCCGGCCTTACCAGCTGGACCTGGCTGAACGGAGACCCGGTCAATAGCGGCGAAACCTACAAACGCTACATCGATTTCTCAGCGGAGATGGGCTGGACCTATATCCTGATGGACGACGGCTGGAACATCGGCGGCAACAACTATGACCGCTTTGATTTCCCGTCCTGGTATGACGATGTATACAGCTATGCACAGGAAAAGGGCGTCAAGCTGCTGGCATGGCTGCACAAAAATATGCTGAACACTGCGGAGAAGCAGCAGAACCTGATTCCAAGACTGGCCAAAGCGGGCATCTCCGGCTTGAAGATCGACTTCTTCGACGGCGACACCCAGAGCCAGATTCAGCTGTATGAGGATCTGATGAAGATTACAGCTGAAAACAAAATGGTTGTCAATTTCCACGGCTCCAACCTGCCGACCGGCGAAAGAAGAACCTGGCCGCACATTTTGGCGCGCGAAGGCGTATTCGGCGGCGAGTATCAGCATCCGGTACACCGCAGACCGCCGAACGCACAGCATTATAACACGCTGCCGTTCACCAGAAACGCAGTCGGACCGATGGACTTCACCCCGCTTTATTACAACCCGAACGTCACCGACACCGCGTCCCTCGCATCTCTCGTCACCTTTGAATCGGGCATTCCGTGTCCGGCGGACAAACCTGCGAAGTATCAGGAAAGCACGGCGTACGATTTCTTCAAAGATATCCCGGCTGCGTGGGACGATTCGGTTGTTCTGGAAGGATATCCGGGCAAGTACTTCACCGTTGCGCGCCGCGGCGGAGAAACCTGGTATGTCGGCGGCACAACCGTGGACGCCAGAACGGCAGCCGTGGACCTGAGCTTCCTGGGCGAAGGCGACCACTATGCATTTATCTACAAGGATGGCGCGGATGCCAGAGCCATCGATACCAGCATTGTCAAGGTTACCAATGAAGACGTCCTCGAAATCCCCTGTGCCAAGGCCGGCGGCTTCGGCGTTAAAATCGTCGACAGGGCGCCGAGCCAGGCGGATGAAATCATCCTGAGCGCCACAGAACTGAACATGGAAGTGGAAAGCAGCGCGACCATCACCGCAACGCTCAACCCAAGCGATGTCGATATCTCAGCCATTACCTGGAGTTCCAGTGATGAGAGCATCGCATCTGTCAACGCGGGCGTCGTCACGGCGCACGGCAAAGAAGGCGTTGTCACCATTACAGCAACCACAGGTCTCAATCAGGATGTCACAGCATCCTGTGTAGTCAACGTGGTGAAGAAGGCATACATTCTCGGATCGGATTGGCGTATCCGCAACGAATTCAAAGGCGCTTATCAGATCAACGGAACGGATAACGTGACCATCTGGCCGCAGGAAGGCGATGCCTGGGGCTCGGGCCTTACCACCCGCAACCTGTTCCTGAGGGAAGCGCCGGGCAGCGACTTCACTATGACCACCAAGCTCCATTTCTCACCGCAGAAACACGCAGACTCGGCCGGCCTGGTCGTTTTGGCGGCGGACAATGTCGACGCGCTGTTCACCGTTTTCAGAAGATATCACAACAGCATGGGCGGCAAGGTCATTGCCACCCTCAACGAGACGCCGAACGGCGTTGAAAAATGGGTCAGAGATGAGCAGCCGGATCAGGATGTGTATCTCAAGCTCGAGAAGACCGGCAACAAGCTGACCGGTTCTTTCAGCTACGACAACGAAAGCTGGACGGTCATTGACAGCATCCAAACCAATGACAGCCTGAATGTCGATGACCTTCGAATCGGTCTCTACTGCGGAACCGGCGGCGCTCCGAATTCCGACGCGCTGGGCGCGCCGGCGACCTTCACAGAGTTTAAAGTGAACGGAGAAGCGATCCCGTTTGCATACGATAACAGCTACGAGACGGGACTTAACATTAAAGACAAAGTCATTACAAACGCGCCGGAAGCCACCACAGCAGACGAATTTGCGGAGCTGTTTGGCACCACCGCACCGATAAGCATTACCGACAAAGACGGCAATGCGCTGGAAGCCGGGCACTTGGTTGGCACCGGATGCATCGTCACCGTGGGAACCGACGTCCTGACGGTCGTGGTACCGGGCGATGTTGATGGAGATGGCCGGAAGGGTGTCATGGACCTGATGGTGCTTAAACAGACCATCCTTACAGCTTCGGAACTCGACACGCCAAACTTTAAGGCGGCAGATATGGATGAAAACGGAAAGCTCAACATCTTTGACCTGCTGCGCATCAAACTGAACATCTTAAACGGAAACTAAATATCATGGAAAAATCCCGGCCGGTCTTTTGACTGGCCGGGATTTTTTGTTGGAAATCAGAGGTTGAGCCAGCGAAAGTGTCATGCTTTGACTTCAAGAAAGGAGCAGCGCAAAATGACAATCGATGTTGTTCTCATATCCATTACAACGATATCTGCGGTTGATTCTGAAGCTTGGCGGGGCGTGCTTTCTCCATGGAGCGGGCTGCATGGCACTGGGGACAATCGGAACAGGAGGAGACGCAGAAAAACGCATAATATTTTTATTTATTGATTCGGCAGGAAATAAGATGGCCTGAAATACAGAACAGCGTATTCTGCATCGGAAACGCGTGTTTTACGAGTGCATCGGTACAGGCTCCAGGTGCCGGATGGCCGATCTGCCGCATAGGATAGAGGGTGACGATAAGATGCATGCTTGATACAAGGGGTGACAGATTGTCCATGAATAGCCCTGCTGTATGCAAAAGGCCATTGGCCGATGCGGTATGCTTCTTGCCATAGAACAGCAGTACGGATGATATGTCATCTGTGCTGCTGTTCTATTTTGCAGAAACCAAGACTGGAAAGGGTAAAACTGTCCAGAGAAATAGAACGGGAAGCAGAGAAGCGTTGAATGAAACAGCAGGAAGATGGGATAAAACATATGCTGTAAAGGACGATAATGAAGCAGGAGTTTGTAAGCCGGGTATATAGGTTCGGCGCAGACGGTGGCAGCGCGGAACCATGTCGTCCGCCGCGTCGAAAATACGGCCGGAAACGGTGCATTTGGGCCGAAATCAGAGCGGGAAATATTTAAAGTGAACGTTAACAACTTATTTTTAATAACGTGTTGACGAGTTTATGTTCTTGGGTTAAAATAAACTAGTAAAACTATGCTTATGTGACAAAAAGGGGTATACAAATTGATCAAAATTTCACCATCCATGCTGGCGGCGGATTTCGCCAATCTGGAACAGGAAATCACTGCGGTGCAGCTTGCCGGAGCGGATATGCTGCACATCGATGTTATGGACGGGCATTTTGTGCCGAACATCACCTTCGGCCCGGATGTCGTTAAATCCCTGCGCTCCAAAACCGATCTCTTGTTTGATGTCCATTTGATGATCAAGTATCCTCTGCAATATATCGGCGCGTTTGCGAAAGCCGGTGCGGATATCATCACCATCCACTACGAAGCTGCAGACGACGTGCGGGAGACCATCGGCCAAATCCATGCGTTGGGCAAAAAAGCGGGCCTTTCGGTTAAGCCGGGCACGCCGGTGGAGGAAATTTACGGCTTCCTGCCGATGCTTGACATGGCGCTCATCATGACGGTGGAGCCGGGCTTCGGCGGACAATCCTTTATGCGGGATATGCTGCCGAAAATCTCCTCGCTGAAACAGAAAATATTGGACGGCTCCCTGCATATGGATATAGAGGTGGACGGCGGAATCGACAGGAATACCGCGAAGGAAGTGATCGGCGCCGGCGCCAATGTGCTGGTATCCGGTTCCGCGCTGTTTAAACAGAAGGATTATAAAAAGGCAATCGAAGAGCTGCGCGCAACATCGGCGTCCGCGGCTTTATAAATCTGTCGGCACATGGGCCGGGAGAGAAAATTTTCGCCAGCGTCTATGGCGAAACGGCAGGAAATGGAGGTATTATGGCAGTCAATTTGAACACCGGCATCGTGCTGGAGCCTATGAAGGAACCGGCCGTGTCCAGGGGACTGAGAAGCTATTTGAATCCGGAAGAGATCTACGTTCCATGCTATAAAGAGAAGCTGAGAAATATCATGCGCGTGTCCAAGGACCAGCCGGTCTATGTCTATGACGACGGCATGGCGCTGCATGCGGGCATCAACGGACGGTTTGTACGGGATGTGACCATCACAAACCCCGACGATACCGGCAGATATTTTGTCTATAAAAACATGATCGGCTTTGCCGATGTGCAGAAGCCGCAGGAGACCGACCGGATGTCGATCACCGAGATCACCGCGGCGGCAAAAGCGGCGTCGATCATCGACGAGAACGACGGCGTTTACCTGTACAAAAAACTGGAATATGCCCGGAAACACGGCAAGAAGACGCTGGTTGTGGACTGCGTGGAGGATGAACCGTATGTCTCCTGCATGACCAACCTGCTGCTCAAGAACCAGGCGGAGCTGTCCGCCGGCATCCAGCTCGCGGTGCGGGCGATGCAGACCGACAAGGCCTGTATCGCGGTGTATAAGCAGTTCGATGAGTTCAAGACGAAGATCCCGAAGCTGCTGGACAACATCCGCATCAAGAACATCCACGGCAAATATCCGCTGCGCTACCGGCTGAAATACTACTTCAAGGAGCACGACGACATCGTGACGATCAGCGCGGGCGCGCTGGTGCATCTATACCGCGCCTGCAAATTCTCGAAGCCGCAGACCAGCTGCTTTGTCACGGTGGCGGGGGACTGTGTGTCGACGCCGTACAACATCGAGGTGACGATCGGCACGCCGGTCCGGGACCTGCTGCAGTTCTGCGGGCTTAAGCAGGAGCCGGATATTGTGATCTACGGCGGAAGCATGACCGGTCACCGCATCGAGGATCTGGAACAGCCGATTGGGCACACCACCAAGGCGGTTCTGGCCATGAAGACCGATATCGTCGAGAAGAAGACCGCCTGTATCAGCTGCGGCAGGTGCAACGACATCTGTCCGCAGGATCTGCTGCCGCACTTCATCTACAAGTATGCCGAAAGCGGCGTCAAGCATGTCCTCAGCCGCTACAACATCGATCACTGCATCGAATGCGGCTGCTGTTCCTATGTCTGTCCGGCCAATATGGGTGTGGCCGCATCGATCCGGCGCGCCAAGAAACTCATTGGGAAAGAACAGGCCTCCGATAAAAATGGAAAATGATGTATTTATTGAAGATCCTGACAAAGAATAGAGGATAGGAAAGGAGAGCTACAAGAAGTGCAGCATCGAGATTTCAAGGCTCCTTTTATACGTTCCAAGGAGACGGTCCGCACCATGTTCAACGACTGCCTCATCGCACTGTTGCCGCTTTACATCATGGCGTTCTATTACTACGGCTGGCGGCCGGTGGTAATGGCGCTGTTTTCAGTCGCCACCTGCGTGGTGACGGATATCATCTGTGTCAAGGTGTCCGGCAAAAAGCTCAACAAATACGACAATTCGGCGTTTGTAACCGGACTGATCCTGCCGCTTCTGCTGCCGGCAACCGTGCCGTATATGATGGTGTTTTCCGGCGCGGTGTTTGCAATGCTGGTCATGAAGCATCCGTTCGGCGGGCTTGGCAACAACCCGTTCAACCCGGCGGCCGGTGCGTTCGCGTTTCTGGCGGTCTGCTGGCCCAACCTGGTGTTTTCCTATACGGTTCCGCTCGAGCAGCTGCCGGTCTTCGGCGATATTTCGGCCAAGCTGATGGACAGCCCGGCCTTTACGATGCAGCTCGGCGGCATCCCGAACATCAACCCGATCGATATGCTTCTGGGAAACTATCCCGGACCGATGGGCGCGACCAACATCCTGGTCATCTGCGCCTGCTTTTTGTTCCTCATCTTCCGCCGGACCATCCGCTGGGAGATACCGCTGACCTTTGTCGCAACCTGCGCTCTGTTTGCGTTTTTATACCCGCGCATTATGGGCGGACATCTGCAGTCTGTCTACTATGAACTCTCATCCGGCACACTGCTGTTTGCCGGTGTATTTATGCTGACCGACCCGGTCACAAGCCCAACGACCCGGTCAGGGCGGCTGGCCTTCGGCTTTTTGGCCGGCATGGTGACGATGCTGTTCCGCATGTTCGGCGGCTATGAGGAGGGTGTGTGTTTCGCGATCCTCCTGATGAACGCGCTGTCTCCGATGCTGGACCGCTATCTGCCGCTTCTGTCGCGGAGGAAGAGAGGAGGTGTGCAGCATGAATACGAGGTTTAAAAAACGAAAACACTCGGTTGTGCTGCTGCTTCAGGGGCTTCTAGCCAGGAACCCGGTTCTGCTGGGTGGACTGGTGCTGGCCCCGGCCATTGTTGCGGGAACAAGCCTCAAGAACGCCGTCGCGATCACAACGGTTCTGGCGGTTGTCACAATCCCGACCTTCCTGCTCGCGTCCCTGCTGCCAAAAAAACTGCCGAAGTATCTCGGCACGATCATCTGTGTGCTGCTGGCCTGTCTCTTCTACATGCCGGCCATCTATCTGGTCAAGCACACGCTTGGCCCTGCCATCATCGATACGACCGGCATCTACCTGCCGATTCTGGTGTTCAACGGCATCCTGGTTGACCGCGCGCAGCGCAGGAGCTTTAAATGGAATATCCCGTATGCGCTGGTGGATGTGCTGTGCCATGTGGTGGGCTTCGGCGTCATCATCTGCCTGTTCAGCATCTTCCGCGAGATGCTCGGCAGCGGCACCATCTGGGATGTACAGCTTGGCATCTCGACGACGCCCGCGCTGCTCTATCCGTTCTCCGGCTTTATCCTGCTGGCGTTTGCCATGGCGATATGCAAATGCATGAACCGCCTGATGGCGAGGGCGGGACGCAGGATGGAGCAGAAAAAACTGAAAGTCAAACAGAGATAGGGGGCGGGAAGATTTGAGACAGCTTCTATTTGATTTTATGGTTACGGCGCTGATTGCGATCTTTGTGGAGAATGCGGTCTTTGCGCGTGCGCTCGGCAGCACCAAGCTGATGGTGGTGCTGCGCAAGCCCCGTTCGGTTCTGCCGATGGGCGTCAGCCTGACGCTGGTCACCACGCTCTCGGCTGTGTTTGCCTGGACGGCAGGCAGTTTTCTGAAAAACCTTCCGCACCGGTACCTGTGGGAACCGCTGGCCTATGCGGTCTGCGTCATTGTGGTATATCTGATTGTGCGGTTTGCCTGGCTGCAGTTGATGCCGAAGACCTATGAACGGTTCGGCGGCGTGCTGACCACGGCGTCCCTCAACTGCGCGGTGCTGGGCGTTGTACTGCTGAGCGTGCGGCAGTCGATGGATCTCGGGCACAGTATCGTGTTTGGAATCGGCAGCGGCATCGGATTCACCTTTGCCATGCTGCTGGTACGCGAGATTGAGGACCGGCTGATGGCGGCCAACGTACCGAAGGCCTTCAAAGGCCTGCCGATCACACTGCTGTTTGTCGGCATCCTGGCGCTGGCGCTGTATGGCCTGGTGGGCCATCAGCTGCCGACCTGATACATGGAAGGCGCGCGTTCCTCATAATCATATAAAACAATCCTGATATTTCTTTATAAAACTTTGTTGGACAGCTGTATGCATCTACAGCGGATAGGAGGGGTTTCCTTTGGCATATAAGGTTAAAAGACACAAGAAAATCTACCGCAGAAACCGAAGCCGGAGATTTTCACCGCTGCACATCTTCCTGACCATCCTGATCGCGGGCGTGGTGTTTTTTGTCGGATGGAGCGTTTATCAGCCGGTCGTCGATTTTATCACAGGAAAGACGCCTGTTCCGGAGAACACGTCCAGTGCGTCGATGCCGGTATCGGATGCCGGAAGCTCTTCGGAGGTTTCAGAGGCATCCCAGCCGGGCAATACGCCAGAAAATACCGATGCGTCCAAATCGGCCTATCTGCCGGTTGATGTGCTCAAGGACAGCGCAAGGCTTGACAGCTTTTTAAGTTCGCTGGAAGGAAGCCAGATCAACGCCGTTGTGGTGGATCTCAAGGATGAAACCGGTATCCTGCACTACGCTTCCAAGAACGCGCAGGCGGTCTCCGCGGATGCGGTTGCATCGGACGCTGTAGACCTCAGCGCGGTGATCAAGAAACTCAAGGAGCATGGCATGGAGCTGATTGCCCGTGTCAACGCATTCCGCGACCACACGATGCCGTATGCCAATGCCGACATGGCGGTGCGTTACCAGAGCGAGGGCGGTACCCTCTGGCTGGACGACTACTACGAGAATGGCGGCAAAGCATGGCTGAATCCGTATTCCTCCTCGTCACAGCAGTATATCACCGATCTGCTGAATGAGCTGGCGGCGGCAGGCGTCAAGCAGTTCCTGCTGGACGGCGTGCAGTTCCCGGAGGGCGTGGGGCTCAATCTGGCATACTATCCCGGCTCCGGCTCCAAGAGCCAGCAGCAGGCACTCAGCGACTTTATCGGCGCGGTCGACACGGCGATGGAGGAGAAGAACTGCAAGGTCAGCGTCTATCTGCCGGCTGAAGCGTTCATCGGCGACGGGCTTGCGCAGTACGGCGGCAACGCGAAGGGCATCGCCTTCCATGCGGTGACGGTCGATCTGCGTCCGTCGGAGTTTGACAGCGATGTGGAAATTAATGGCGCGAATCTGACCGATCCGGTGTCCAAGCCGTATGAAACGGTCAAGACCATCCTTGGCGCTCTCAAGGCAAGCCTTGGCAGCTCCGCGGAAATTACCGGCGTGATCCAGAGCGACGGCTACACCACGGCGGAGATCTCCGATGAGATCAAGGCGCTGAACGAACAGGATGTGACGGACTATCTGCTGTTCTCGGAAGAAGGCAGCTACAGCTTTGAAAAATCCGGGACATCCGCAGCTTCCTGATCATAACGGGATTTATAAAGAATATCAGCAGGACCGGTATGGGAGTTTCCCATACCGGTCCATTTACGTGGCTGTTTCAGTGTGAGATAAACCATCGGCTCAGCCGGTGGAAACAGCGGTGTTTTCAGCTCGAAACGTCTCCGCTTTTTGGAATCCATGCAGATTTGCCGTCCGCATGAAGCGAAAAAGGAGGCGCTGACGGTGTGGTATCAGATAAAGATGCATGTAATACGGAATCGGAGATATTTTCATAGGGGGACAGCATAGACATTCTTTAGGGAAAATCAACAAAAGTTGACGCGCGATTCTTCATATATCGCAATGTTCTATGAAATATCGTATAGGGGCTTGCAAAAGCATGTAAAAGTTGAGATAATATAAACGTATGTAACGAAATAGAAACGGGTCTTGGGGGGCAAAAGCCAAAACATTTTTATTTCGTAAAAGGTTCCCATATGAATGTGAGAACGACAATCGAATATAGAAAGAAATCCGGGAGGTAATTTTGGATGGAGAACTGCTGTGCTGTCATTTTAGCGGCCGGTGAAGGAAAACGCATGAAATCCTCGAAACCGAAGGTTTTGTGTGAGGTCCTGTTTAAACCCATGGTCAAATGGGTGGTGGATTCCATAGAGAAAGCGGGCATCAAACAGATCGGCGTGATCTGCGGCAATGGCGCGCAGGCTGTACAGGATGCGCTGGGAGAAGGCTATACCTATATCCAGCAGAAAGAACGCCGGGGAACCGGCCATGCGGTCATGCAGGCGAAGGATTTCCTGCATGAATGCGGCGCAAAGCATGTGCTGATCCTCTGCGGAGACGCGCCGTTCATCGATCAGGAAACGATACGGCATGCGTTTGAAGCGCATCAGAAAGCCGGCAATGCGGTGACGGTCATCACGGCAAAGCTTGACAATCCATATGGCTACGGCAGAATTGTCAGAACCGATGACGGGATTGAACGGATTGTCGAACAGGCCGATGCCACGCAGGACCAGCTGAGGATCCAGGAGATCAATTCCGGCGCCTATTGGTTCAGCGTTTCCGCGCTTCTCAGCGCGCTCGAAAAGCTGACGCCGAACAATGCGCAGGGAGAGTATTACCTGACCGATACCGTCAGCATTTTGCTGCAGGACGGCCAGCGGGCGGATGGATACCTTTCCGCAAATCCGGATGTCATTCTGGGGGCAAACGACCGCAGGCAGCTTTTAAAGCTCAATGAGATCGCGCGGATGAAGGTCATCGACAGGCTGCTGGATGAGGGCGTGGACTTTGTCAATACCGACGGCATCGTCATCTCGCCGGATGCCCAGATCGGCTGTGATACACGCATCCTGCAGGGGACGATCATCAAGGGCAGGGTCAAAATCGGCTCCGGCTCGGTCATCGGCCCCAATTCCCTGGTTGAGGACTCCACCATCGGGGATGATACCATCTTCAACGCTTCCCAGGTCTATTCATCGTCCATTGGAAACGGCGTGCGGATCGGACCGTTTTCCCAGATTCGGCCGAACTGCACGATCAGGGACTATGTCAAGATCGGCGATTTCGTCGAGATCAAGAATTCCACGCTCGATGAAAAGACCAGCGTGGCGCATCTGACCTATATCGGCGACAGCGATTTCGGCAAGCACATCAATGTCGGATGCGGCGTCGTGACAGTCAACTACAACGGAAGCCAGAAATTCCGGACAGTGGTGGAGGACGACTGCTTCATCGGCTGCAACACCAATCTGGTCGCGCCGGTCAAGGTGAAGAAGGGGGCCTATACGGCGGCCGGTACAACGGTGACCAGGGATGTGCCGGAGAATTCGCTCGCGGTGGGCCGCGTCAAGCAGGAAAATAAAGAGGATTGGGTTATCCGCCGGTTTTCGAAAAAATAGGGATGGACATCGAAAACGAGGTTTGTATATATAGATAGATAAAATTGAAGGGGAGTTATCAAGCATGAGTTTTCATGGAAAAGAAATTAAAATTTTCTCCGCCAACTCCACACCGGAGATGGCGCAGCAGATCGCGGACATTTTAAACCTGCCGATGGGAAAGAGCAAGGTGGAGACCTTCTCCGACGGTGAAATTGCGGTTTCGATTCAGGAATCGGTCCGCGGCTCGGACATCTTTCTGGTGCAGTCCACCTGCCAGCCGGTCAACAACAACATCATGGAGCTGCTGATCATGATCGACGCGTTCAAAAGGGCATCCGCCGCGCGCATCACAGCCGTCATCCCGTATTTTGGCTATGCCAGGCAGGACAGGAAGGCCAAGGCGCGCGACCCGATCTCTGCGAAGCTGGTCGCCGACCTGGTCACCACAGCCGGCGCCAACCGTGTGCTGACAATGGACCTGCATGCGGCGCAGATCCAGGGCTTCTTCAACATCCCGGTCGACCATCTGCTGGGCGTGCCCGTCCTGGTGCCGTACTTCATCGAGAAGTTCAAGGACAACAAGGATGATTTCGTGGTGGTATCCCCGGACCTCGGTTCGGTTACCCGCGCCAGAAAGTTTGCGGAGCGCATCGACGCACCGATGGCGATTGTCGACAAACGCCGCCAGCGCGCAAATGTCTGTGAGGTCATGAACATCATCGGCGACGTCAAGGGCAAGAAGGTCATCATCGTGGACGACATGATCGATACGGCCGGCACACTCTGCAACTCCGCCGCCGCTGTCGTCGAAAAGGGTGCGACCGAGGTGTATGCCTGCGCAACCCACGGCGTTCTGTCCGGACCGGCGCTGGACCGCATCCAGGCCTCGCCGATCAAGGAGCTTGTCATCCTCGACACCATCCCGATGTGCCCGGAGAAGAAGCTCGACAAAATCACCATGCTTCCGGTGGCTCCGGTCTTCGCGAAGGCGATTGACCGCATCTATGAAGACGAACCGGTATCTCCTCTGTTTACATAATCGAACGATAAGATAAAAAAGGCTCTTCTGCGGCGATGGCGCGGAAGAGCCTTTTTTGTAAGCGAAAATCCCCGGCAATGCCGGGAGTTCCGAAAAAGCTTTAGCGGTGAGTAGAAAAAGCAGAGACTTAAAATAGGCAAAGCGTGAACAATTATGCAAAATAAAAACGGCTATACAAAAGTATACGTTAAGAAGATGTGACAGAGACTAACATTAGGACGTGAACCGCGCTAACTAATATAAAAAGTCTGCCCGTCTGCAATTGTCCACCGGATATGAACTTTTACGAGCGTCGTTCGTAATATACGTCTTGAGACGCTACTAGTAATAGAGGGCTTTGCTCGCATATGTAGAACCACCAGCTTAGCTGGTGGGTTCCTATTACGAGTCGCTCAATATGGAGACCAGGACATCCAGAACCTCTTCTTCGCTCAGGTTCTGAAATTCCAAGTCAAAGTTCATGCCGTCATATCGAAATTGGGCCATATAATTGTTTTCGTATCTCGCGATGGTCAGTTCTGTGCCGCATATCGCAGATGCTTTCATTGCTTCATGAAACCAGTAGTCCCTAAGCGGAATAAAGTCTTTAGAAAATGAGATCATGATGTTTTTTCCGGCTTCATTGCTGTAAGAGATATCGTATTCGTGCAGGACGCTGTAAGATGTTTCATCCCATGAAGAAGACGCCGGTTTCATCGTGTGGAATGGTTTTGTGTAGATTTCAGAATACACAATGTGGTTCAGATCATCGGGGACAGAGATGCGGTCGATGAAGCCGAATCCCCAGTTCTTTCCGTCAACCCGTTTTACCTGTGCGTCGAATCTGTAAGCGGAGAGACGATCCAGCTGATTGATTACAATATCCATATCGGCGCCAGGTTGAACATCGGAGCTTACATAGGGCATTTCCGGGCCTGTGCTGGGCGGGTCGGAGAGGTTGTTCTGATCGATAGCCGGAAGCGCTGCAATTGCAAGGAAGAAAAACACCGCAAAAGCGCCTGTAAGCGCGATGCGTTTTATCCACGGGGATGATTTTCCCAACAGCTGCGCTGTTTCTGCGGTTTGTGTCAGGCAATTCCTGCGCACCGTTTCAAAGTCGGGCATATTGAAAGATACGGCGGCTTTGATCATTTTTTTTTCGTTCATTCTTTTTCACCATCCTTTTCAGAGTATTGTTTTCGCATTTCCTGCAGTGTACGGTACAGCTTATGCTTGACGTTCGATTCGCTGATGGACAATAGCTTGGAAATTTTAGGAATGGACAGATCCAGATAATAAAACAGATAGAAGATTTTCTGTGTGTCCAATGGTTTGTGGGACAAGAATTGGAGAATTTGATCGATCAAGTCCTTCTCCGACATATGGTCTTCAATCGAAAAGGTGTCGATATCAAGGTCCTCAACATGGATTTCTCCATCCTCGCCACGCATGCCGGAAATGGAAACGATGGATTTGATTTTATTAAGCAGCGTGTAATGCCGGTAGATCTTCTGCCTTGCGAGCCTCATGACAAAGGCCTCCGGATTTTTGATGTAGCCCGGTCCGCGTCTTGAAAGGATGGCAAACAGCTCCATATAGGTTTCCTGAAAGATGTCCGGGATGCCCGCAATGCTGCCACATTTCGCCGTAATCATGCCGAGCGTCTTTTGCCTGGTTGCATCATAGATTTCATTGAAAAGGTTTGTGATGTCCTGGTCCGCCATGTTCTCACCGCCTTTCACTCTATTAGCGTTGTAAAATGATCGAATAGTTCCACGTCTGTCTATCTTTTTATCATTATTTTATATCCTCCATGCCGCCGTATCAACCCTGATCATGTTTCTGTGTAAAAAATGGAGCAATCATCTTTTTTTGAACTGATGGCGTGCAGTTTAGAGAAGATTGCCAAAATATTTGGAAAGAATGCTGGGATGATTGTGGAGTATTTTTATCAAGAAAGACTTGCAAAAACAGTACTGTTGAGGTATACTATAGTCACAGGGAAATTCATTGAAATCATAAAGCTTGGAGGAATTGGCTATGAAAAAGTATGTATGTAAAATTTGTGGATACATTCATGAGGGAGATACACCGCCGGAAGCATGTCCGCAGTGCAAAGCGCCGGCATCGAAATTTGAAGAGCTCGTGGAGTCGGACGACAAGATGGCATGGGCGGATGAACACAGAATCGGCGTTGCGCAGGACTGCGATCAGGAGATCGTTGACGGCCTGAAAATGAACTTTGAGGGAGAATGCACCGAGGTCGGTATGTACCTGGCAATGTCCCGTCAGGCCGACAGGGAAGGCTATCCGGAAATTGCGGAAGCCTATAAAAGAATCGCGTTTGAAGAGGCGGAGCACGCCGCAAAATTTGCGGAGCTGCTCGGCGAGGTTGTATTCCCATCCACAAAGAAGAATCTAGAGCTGCGTGTTGCGGCGGAGCACGGCGCATGTGCAGGCAAAAAGGAGATTGCAACCAAGGCAAAACAGCTCGGCTACGACGCCATTCACGACACTGTCCACGAGATGTGCAAGGACGAAGCCCGTCACGGCTGTGCGTTCAAGGGCCTTTTGGACAGATATTTCAAATAAACCATCTGCGTACTACATAATTTCCCTATAATAAGGAGAGGGTCTGTCTTCCATTCAGGAAGGCAGACCCTCTCTGTTTTTCAGAAATACACCCATTCCGCTGTGTCGGCAGAGCTTTGGAAGAAAAGAGATGGAGATACAAGCCGGGTCCGTTACCGTTTCTGCGCGGCAAGCCCGACATCGGTGACCTTGGAATGGCATTCCACATAGATGGGGACCTCCTGCAGCCATTCGCGCTTCTTTACATCGCCGCCGGTGATGCTCTTCCAGACCTTTGGCTTCTGTGCCCACAGCAGATTGCTGAACCCGATCGTATCGACATCATATTCAAAAATCATCTTGTGAATCAGGGCGCTGACCTGCTCTTCTATCTGCTTATTGTAGGCGTCCTGAATGCCTTGATAATGATTTTCATGCAGAACGACGCCCTTGGTATTGACGATTTCTTCAACACTTAAGGCACTGTCGATTTTAACCTTGAAGAACAGCTTGTTGTTTTCATCCAGCTCCGCGGTGATCTTGGTCTGGCTTTTTGTCGTGCTCAGGGAAACCAGCCCCAATTCTTCGTTCTCGATTACAACGTCAGCATGGGAGACCAGGTCCTTTGCAAACAGCAGGTTGCGGGTTTCTTCCGGGCTGATGTAATCGACCAGCTTGTCGCCGCGGAACAGCGCGGTCCCGTTGACCACCAGGATATCCTGTTTGCCGTGCTTTTCCGTGGACAGCACCGGGATGAACAGGTCTTGCGCTCCGTCCCGCAGCAGATCGATGACCTTGTACAAAAAGGTACTGCTCATCTGCGCGTTGTCGTTTCCGAGCTGTGCAACCGTCTCAGCACGGTCGCTCGCGGACGGCTTGTCGTCGCCAAGCAGCACGATGTCCGACGCCTTTCCGTTTGTGCAGAAGATGGAAAGGCTTGGCCGGAAATCGTTGTTGCGGTCAAAGATATCGGTGATCAGGTTGAGGCTTTCCTTCGAAACCGAGTCCCCGATGACCAGCGCCTCGGCATGGGAGAAATAGGGCTTGAGCTGCAGGACATTCTCGAAATTCTTGATGGCGTCATAGAGGGTTTTCCCGTAGCTGATCAGCTTGTCCTTGCCATTGCTTTCCGGTTTGTCGGATTCGGGCTGGCCGCTCTCTTCACCACCGCCGCCTCCTCCGCCCCCGCCGCCTGCGGGGCTGAGCTTGTCGGGTGTGATGATGTACATCGAAACCGCAAATCCCTTTTCCTCGTCCCAATCGATGCCGAAGCGCTGCACAACAGCCCGCTGAGCAATGCCGACATCGTCGTTTGCGCATCCGGTCAGCATGAGCAGTATGGGGAGCAGAAAAAGCGGCAGGAACCAGAATCTTTTCATGTCTCGGATACCTCCTTTCTGTCCATGCGTGCCTTGTGCGCCTTGACCTTATCGGCGACCAGGAAGATCAGCGGAATCAGGATGATGAACACCAGAAACAGGCTGCAGACCAGATAGGGATGCTGTACAATGCTCAGCCAGTGCAGCTGATTGGAGATCAGCAGATTCAGCGCCGCAATGACGCCGCCGATCAGATAGATGGTCAGCTTGGTGTACCGCCCCTTGAGGACCAGCTGCAGGCACTTGCTGCATAAAAACAGGTACAGCGCGGATTTCAGCGCCGCCAGCAGGATCCAGAAGCTGATGTAGAGGGAATCGAACCGCCGCACGATGCCGATGTGCGAGATGGAAGCGGCTGTGAAGAATGAGAAGGTCTGTGTTTCGGCATATCCGCCGAGCACCACCGCAATGGTGATCAGAACGATGGAAGTGATGATATAGGAGATCAGATTGAAGTTGAAGAAGCTGACCTTTTTACTGCCCTTGGTGTAGGGGGCGAGCATGGCATAGATCAGGAATTCGAAGAACTGCAGGGCGGAGCCCAGCAGGATGTAAAAGACCGGCGCGACGCCGTCGACAAACAGCGGGGCCAGCACGGCGTCTTCAAAGAACGGCGTCAGCGTCATAAAAATGAACAGCGTGATCACAATCGCGGAGATGCCGATTATGGTGCTGAGTCTGGCGATCGGTTCCACCCCTTTGAACACGCAGTAAATCATTGCCAGCACCATCAGCACGACAAAGAACGGCGCCAGATAGCCTTCGGTCAGCAGCGCCTGCACGGTGTAGTTGGAATTGGACACGCTGATCGTGGTCAGGTACATGAACAGCAGCCCGTAAAGCGCGACGATAACGGTGCCGGCTTTGGGGGAGATCTGCCGGATGATCTCGACAAGGTTCTTCCCGGGATGCCGTTTCAGCAGGAACTGAAACGGCAGGATGGTCAGAAAATTTAACAGAAAGACACCGGTTGTGATGATCAGCAGATTGTAGCCGCTGGCGCTTTGGACGGTATTGTACAGAAACGAGAAGATCACGGTGACCTTGCTGACAAACATCAGCATGGTCAGCTGAAACGAGCTGATGGTTCCTTTTGCATTCATAGTATGTCTCCTTCGAAGCGGTTGTTGCGGCTTATTTGGTCTGCGGCGTGCTTTTGCTGAGCTCCGAGCCGGGCAGGTCCTGCACATGCATCGTTCTGGAATTGACCTTGCGCTCCGGGGCCTTGAAGATGACATCCCGCATCTCCTTCAGGCCGAACGGCGAAATGGGGGAGGTGTACGGAATGCCGAATGAATTGATGGAGGTCATATTGATCGCGACCACCAGCGTCAGCAGCGCGACGCCGTACAACCCGATTGTACCGCCCAGGATGATGTAGGCGAACCGGAGGATGGTGGTGGTCTGGAACAGATCCGGCGTCAAAAAGCTGCTGATGACCGTGATGGAAAGCACGATGACGGTCGGTGCGCCGACAATACCGGCCTCAACCGCCGCCTGCCCGATCACCAGCGCGCCGACAATCGAGATCGCATGCCCCATCGTTTTGGGCAGGTTCATGCCGGCTTCGCGCAATATTTCATAAGCGACGTAGATGCCCAGCGCCTCGTACAGCAGCGGAAGCGGGGTCTGCGTCTCCGCCTGCATGATCTGTAACAGCAGCCCGAGCGGAAGCATCTGATACTGCAGTGCTCCGAGCGCGACGAACAGGCCGGGCAGCGCCGTCGAGATGAAGAAGGACAGGTAGCGCAGGATGCGGATGAAGGTGCTGTAAAAGTATTTGTGCGTGTAGTCGTCCATGCTTTGGAAGTTCTCGTTGAACAGATGCGGCACGATCAGCGCGAACGGCGTGCCGTCCAGAATCAGGCCGATGCGCCCCTCCGAAAGCTCCGCGGCCAGCACATCCGGACGTTCGGTGGTGCCGACGTCCTCAAAGACCGAAAGCGGGTTCTTTTCCAGATACGGCTGCAGGTAGGCGGTGTCCAGCACGACGTCCAGATCCACTCTGTCGAGCCGTTTCTTGACGTCTTTGAGCAGCTCTTCGGAAACCACGTCGTCCAGATAACAAAGACACAGCTTGGTATGGCTGGTGCGGCCGACCGACAGCATTTCTGTCTTGAAATGCGGCGTCTTGAGCCGGCGGCGCAGCAGCGGGATATTCTGGAATACGACCTCGGAAAAGCCCTCCTGCGAGCCGCGCACGACGTTGCGGGAAGAAGTCTCCCCGACAGGACGCTTGGCGTATCCCTGTGTGCCGATGGTGATGCCGATGTCCTTCCCATCGACTAGGATAATGGTAAAGCCGGACTGCATCTTGTCGCTCAGCTCGCTGAATTTCTTCGTGGTCTCGAAATCCACGATGTTGATGCCGCTGTGGATGATCCAGTCGTAAACCGGCTCCTCCACATTTTTCTGTTCGGTCAGCGGCAGCAGGACGGCGCGCGCGAGCAGCTCCTTGTCCACCATGCCGTCGAGGATAAACACGGCGATTTCAGTGCCCTGGATGTTCAGATGCTTGACGAAGTATTCATTGGAATTCTCATAGAGCTTCGCCATCTTCGCAAGGTTATCCTGTAAGCTGGTGCTGATGGCGTCCTGGGGGCTGTCCGGTTCCTTTGGCTTTTTGTCCACGACCGGCGGCGTTTCTTCCTTGTATTTCACCTCGGAAATGATGTTCTTGATCCGGGAGTAAATCGATTTTTTCATAGGAACAACATCCTTTTTATTCATATCAGTCTTAGTATGACAAACAACCGCCAAAAATATGCAGAAAAGGAAGCGGACACATCGGTTTGTGCCCGCTTCCTTTATAAAGGGATGATTTTATTGAAGCTTTAAAATATTTTAGAGGATATGCTGATGCTGATTGCCGCAGTTTATCACTTTTTTGCCAATGAAAAGGACGAAGCCGCATGGCTTCGTCCCTAGATTAGCTGGGTATGATCAGATGTCGAACGCGTCATGGATGGCGATGACGGCCTTTTCAGCGTCCTTCTTGTCGATCAGCACCGAGATTTTGATCTCGCTGGTTGCAATCATTTTGATGTTGATGTCGAGGTTGAACAGCGCTTCGAACATCGTGGACGCAACGCCCGGATGGGTTTCCATGCCCGCTCCGACGACCGAGACCTTCGAAACGTCGTCGTTGCTAAGGATTTTGGCGGCGCCCAGAATATCCATCTTCTCTTCCAGGGTCTGAACGGCCAGCTCCTTGTGGTTCTTCGCAACGGTAAAGCTGATGTCCTTGGTGCCGTCGCGGCCGATTGACTGCAGGATGATATCCACGTTGACCTTCTTTGCCGCCAGCGCGGAGAATATTTTAAACGCGATGCCCGGACGGTCCGGCAGACCGATGACGGAAATCCTCGCAATATCGTCGTCCTTGGTGACCCCTTTGATCAGCATTTTTTCCACTTTGACAACCTCCTTCACGATGGTTCCTTTCGTCTTCTCCAGACTGGAAAGGACCTCGAGTTCCACATTGTATTTTTTAGCCATTTCAACCGAACGGTTGTGCAGGATCTGCGCGCCGAGGGAAGCGAGCTCAAGCATCTCATCGTAGGTGATCGCATCGAGCTTCTTCGCATTTTTGACGATGCGCGGGTCCGCCGTGTACACGCCGTCGACATCGGTGAAGATCTGGCAGCGCTGCGCATGCAGCGAAGCTGCCAGCGCGACAGCGGAGGTGTCGGAACCGCCGCGTCCCAATGTCGTGATGTTGTCATAACGGTTGAGCCCCTGGAAGCCGGCGACAATCACGATGTTGCGTTTATCCAGTTCGGTTTCCAGCCGTTCGGTGTTGATGCGTCTGATCTTGGCGTTTCCATGGTTGGAGTCGCTCAAAAAGCCCGCCTGCCAGCCGGTCAGCGAGACGACCGGGAAGCCCAGCTTCTCAATGGCCATGGCCAGCAGAGAGATGGATATCTGCTCGCCGGTGGAAAGCAGGACATCCATTTCCCGTTTGGAGGGATTCTCGTTGATCTCCGCCGCTTTTTCCAGCAGATCATCGGTGGTGTCGCCCTGTGCGGAGACCACGACCACGACATTGTGGCCTTCCTTGTAGGTGTCGGTGACAATCCTCGCGACATTGAAGATGCGTTCTGTGTTCGCCACCGAGCTGCCGCCAAATTTCTGAACATATAAATCCATATATTTCATCCATTCCGCCGCTTGATACGGCACAAATTTTTGACTGACCCCTTCTGCCCGCAGAACGGCGCGAGGACCAGTGTGACAGGAAAGCTTCCTGTTATAAGCATATGTAAGGAGCGGCGCGGTAGAACCCGGCAGGGTCCATCTTGGCCGCATCTCTGAGAGTACAAAAAACAGATGGCCTTAACATGAGAAAACTGTGAACGAATCGAAAAAATCGTCGATTAATCCACAAACACCTGTGTGCCCTGATTGTCGATCTGCCGCGTCTCGATGCGCCAGCCCAAAATTCCTTCCTGTTCGATCGCCGCTTTGGCGTCCGCTTCAAAGCTTTGCGCGCTTCCATCGACGATCGCCATCAGGGTCGGGCCCGCGCCGCTGATGTAGCCGGCATAGGCGCCCGCCTCATATAGGATGTCGAGAATCTTTCCGGCATGCGGGATCAGTCCAAGCCGGTAGGGCTGATGCAGCCGGTCGTCCGCCGCCACGCGCAGGTTTTCATAGCTGCCGCTGTACAGGGAGACCGACATCAGCGCCGCGCGGGACAGGTTGTACACCGCGTCGCGATGGTCGATCTGTTTTGGCAGGCTCTGGCGCGCCACCTCGGTTTTCAGCTCGAAATCCGGGATGAAGGTGACAAACTTCAGATCCTCCGCAATCTGCTGCTTGACGCAGTGCACCTTTTTGCCGTCGAAGACCGACGTCACCAGGCCGCCGAGAATCGCCGGGGTCGAGTTGTCCGGATGTCCCTCCAGCTGCGCCGCGATGTCCACCAGCTCCGAAACACAGAGCGGTTTTCCCATCAGCTCATTTGCGCCGACCAGCCCGCCGACGATGCAGGCGGAGCTGGAACCAAGCCCGCGGGTCATCGGGATGTTGTTGGTCTGCTTGATGTGCAGTCCCGGGAACGGTCTGCCGCACAGTTCATAGAGAGATTTCGCCGTACGGTAGATCAGATTCTTCTCGGTGCGCGGGACGCGGGTCTGATCGAGCGATTCGATCAGGATGCCGTCGTGCTCTGCGAGATGGACGTCGTTGTAGAGGTTCAGTGCAAGCCCCAGCGAGTCGAAGCCGGAGCCGATGTTTGCGCTGGTGGCGGGGATCTGTACTTTTATCATAGAACTTTCTCCTACCTCAGATTTTCGCCGGGCCTTTCTGTATGGAGAAGGTCCGGGCAGTTTTCAGGTGTACATCCGTCTGCGGCTGTACACCTGTCGGCTTTGTTGTAAAGGCGGCAGAAACGGCGTCTGGAAAGAAAAGCCGCTGCTTCTGCCGATATGATACTGGCGGGCCAAACACACGCCCAGATGGAAATAAGCATGTGTGCCGGCACACCCTGTGCGGATGAATAAGTGAAACAGCTGCACGGTGCGCCCCAGAAGTCTGCCCGCAGTTTATCAAGTCCGGTGCCGGCATCTGTCCAGCCAATGCCCGGATAGCGTGCTGGATCAGTAATCCAGCACGCGGATTTTTGAAAGGATATCAACGCCGTGCAGGCTGTCAAGCTTTGCCTGAAGCTTCTCGTCGGTATCGGTGCCGGTGACAAAGGCAAGCTCGTTCTCCGGCTGATGCTTGCGCGAAAGCGTCTGCACGTCGCCGAACAGCGCGGCGATCTGCTGCTTCGCGGCTGCGGCATCGTCGGCCGTCATGCGCAGATAGAAGGATGTATCGATCTTTTCATGGCTGCCGACAAAGTTGTCCTCAGTCTCGTTCCAGTACAGCGATTTGCTGCTTCCGTGCGCCTTGACCACGTCGATGACGTCGGCCACCACGGCGGATGCGGTCGGCAGCTTGCCGGCGCCCTTGCCGTAGAACACCACGTCGCCGGTCGCGTCGCCGCGGACCAGCACGGCGTTGAATACGTCATCCACATTGGCGAGCTGGCTGTCGCCGTGCAGCAGAGCCGGGCTGACGAAGGTCAGCACCTTGCCGTCCTCCATCTTCTTCGCGACGCCGATGAGCTTGATGACGCCGCCCCAATTGCCCGCGTATTCGACATCCTCAAGCGTGATCTTCGTGATGCCCTCGGTCGGGACGTTCTGCGGATAGATGTGGTTCGAGAAGGCGAGCGAGGCCAGAATGCAGATCTTGCGGCAGGCGTCGTCGCCGTTCACATCGGCGGACGGGTCGCGCTCCGCGTAGCCGAGCTGCTGCGCGAGCTTCAAGGCGTCCTCGAAGGACATCGATTCGCGGATCATCTTGGTCAGGATGAAGTTGGTCGTGCCGTTCAGGATGCCGGCGATCTCCCGGATCTCGTTGGCCGCCAGACACTGGTGCAGCGGGCGGATGATCGGGATGCCGCCGCCGACGCTGGCTTCGAAGAAGAAGTTGACGTTGTTTTCGCGCGCGATCCGCAGAAGCTCGGCGCCCTTGCTGGCGACCAGCTCCTTGTTGGAGGTCGCGACGCTTTTGCCCTTCTCCAGGCATTTTCTGACGTATGTAAAGGCCGGCTCCAATCCGCCCATGACCTCTACCACCACGCTGATCTCGTCGTCGTTTTCGATCAGCGAAAAGTCCTTGATGAACTTATCGTGGAAAGGACTGTCCGGGAAGTCCCTCAAGTCCAGAATGTACTTGATGTCGATTTCCTGGCCGGTCCTTCGTGTGATGCTCTCCCTGTTTTTATACAGCACCTCGACGACGCCGGAACCGACGACACCGTGTCCCATTACCGCGATTTTTGCCATGTTACCACTCCTCATCTGTTGCCCGCCAAAATCTTTCGGCGGGTTTGGATTCACTTTTTGTGTGAGCCGTTTGTCTAAAATTCTTTGGATTTACATATGATTGAAGGAATATGAAATTCCAATCGCAATTCCCCAGTATCTTCTTATTCTATGATTATACCATATAGGTGGTGATATTTCAAATGACGATCGCACAAAAACGCGCTTTTTTGACCAACATCCTGTTTGTTTCGGTTCTGTTCGTCATCCTGTATCTCGCCTACCGGTATCTGCTGGTCTGGATTCTGCCGTTTGTGCTCGGCTTTCTGATCGCGTACCTGCTGCGAAAGCCGGCGGTATTCCTTTCCCGCGTCACAAGAATCCCGCAGAAGGGGACGGCGGTGATCCTGCTGATGCTGTTCTACCTGACAATCGGCGTGCTTCTCTGGTTTTCGGGGATGAAGCTGCTGCTGTTTCTTGGGGATTTCTTCCGGAACCTGCCCGACTTCTATAAAAACAACGTCGAACCGGCGATCGGCACGCTGCTGGATGCCTGCAAGGGCTTCTGTACCCAGCTTTCCCCGGAGAAAACCGGCGGCGTGGAGGATTTTTTCAGCGGCTTGATGACCGGCGCGTCTGATTTTGTCGCACAGTTCTCTTCGAAGGCGTTTGCTTCGCTGACCGGCCTTGCGGCCGGTGTGCCGAACGTCGTGATGACCTGCGTGTTTACGGTGCTTTCGTCCTTCTTCATCAGCCTCGACTACAGGATGATCGTCAGCTTCCTGACCCGGCAGGTTCCGGTGCGGTACCGGCTCTGGCTGTTTGACATCAAGGATTTCTTAAACAGCGTGGTGTTCCAGCTGATGAAGGCCTACACCATCATCATGCTGGTGACCTTTGCGGAGCTGTCGGTCGGCTTTTTCGTGCTGCGGATCGACAATGTTATCCTTGCCGCGGCCGCTGTCGCCTTGTTCGATATGCTGCCGGTGCTCGGCGCGGGAGCGGTCATGGTTCCCTGGATCCTGTATCTGCTGCTGCAGAACCAGGTCACACTGGCCATCGGGCTTGGCGTGGTGTATGCGATCATCATCACGGTGCGCGGCATTTTAGAACCCAAGATTGTCAGCTCCCAGGTAGGGCTGCATCCGCTCATCACGCTGACCGCGATGTTCTTTGGCCTGAAAACGCTCGGCTTCGGCGGGATGCTGCTCATGCCGGTCTTTATTCTGGTCCTCAAATACATGCATGAAACCGGCAAGGTAAAGTTCTGGAAAGAAAAGCCTCCCATATCGAAAAAAGCATAACAGTTCGCCTTTATGATGACGGTTAAACGGTGCGGTCATCATAAAGGCGTTTTCATTAATATAGAAGAAAGCGGTCGTCAGACTGCATGCCGAAGATCAGGATGCGCTGCAGAACCGCACCGCCATCTCGGCGGCGCTGGCCGCGTCGGGCGTGTAGGCGTCGGCGCCGATCTTGTCGCAGTATTCCTGAGAAATCGGCGCGCCGCCGATCATGATCTTCACCTTGTCGCGGATGCCGGCCTCTTCACAGGCCTTGACGATGTCGCCCATGACCGGCATCGTGGTGGTCAGCAGCGCGGAGCACATGATGATTGAACAATCTTCATCAATCGCGGCCTGCACATACTTTGCGGGCGGCACATTGGTGCCCAGGTCGACGACCTGTAAGCCCTTGCCCTCGAGCATCATTTTGACCAGATTCTTTCCGATGTCGTGCTGATCGCCCTTGACGGTGCCGATGCAGACCTTGCCGCTTGCCTGTACGCCCTCTTCCTTTAAAAGGTCCTTGAGCAGCGCGCAGCCCATATTCATCGCCTTGGCCGCGAGCATGACCTCCGGCAGATAAACCTGGTTGTTTTTGAATTTTTCCCCGACAATGTCCATGCCTGCAAGAAGGCCGTTGTCCAGAATCTCCCGGGCCGGGATATCCTGCGCGATGGCGTCCTTCACCAGTGTGACGACCGCCTTTGCTTTGCCTTTCTGCAGGTTCAGCGATATCTCTTCAAAAATCTCCATCATATTCCTCCCAATACTTCTGCTTTCCCATTCATAAAGCCGGTTTAAATGCAGATGATTTTAATGCGTTTGTGAATTTTAAGCGCCTGCAGAATCGCATTGCGCGTGCCGGCGCTCTCATAGTCCCAAAAGGCCAGGATGTAGTCGGCGTATTCGATGATCTGAGTATTTCGTTTTAAAGGCGCCTTTTTCCCGTAGCGCTGGTAGTCTGGATAGAACACGGTGTATGAGAGATCCAGCTCGTCGGCGATCTCCTTTGCTAAGCTGTCCACGCCCTTTGCGCCGCCGCTGACGATCTCCGAGCAGCCGAGCGGCAGATATGGCAGGATGAATGTTTTGTCAATTTCAGCGGTCCTTGATCCAATAATGGCAACTTTCATGATTACAATTCCCTTTAGTCATAAATTTATCCGATAGGCCGGCCAGTTCCTCCCGATGGGACTCATATATTTCAATTTTAACATTAAAAAATTTCTATGTAAATATTTTAATGTGAAATACTCGTATATTTGCCTGAAATAATCGAGATGGTTCCGCGAAAAATAAAAAAGACGCAATAGAAGCAGATACAAAACAACAGGAAAAAGATAATCATTGGTTTTTCGGTTCCCTGCGCAGAACATTATAAAATCGGTGTACAGAAGCAGCGTATGAAGAGCTGTGCGGTACAAAACGTGTTTTATCATATGCAGGGGAAACGAGAAGCCGGTTTTTCTGTATACGCCGGGACGGCGTACGGCAGGCGGCCCTGCGGCCGCTTTTCAGGATGAAAAAAAGGTGGAAAACAGGATGATGAAAAAAACAGTCAGGCTTTTTTCAGGCATTGCCGCGGTGATCTGCATCTCAGTTCTCGGACTGGTTGCCTACATGCAGCGGACACTGCCTGATCATTTTTATGTGGTAAAGGGACAGCAGCTGACGCTGAACAGCAAGCTGCAGGTGCGGGCGGTTCCGACAATCGGCAGCAATCAGCTTTTGGAGACGGCGGCTGAGAAGACCTACAGCTATACGGTCGACCTGACGCTCCCACTGGGTGTGAAGGTCAAATCCGCCCAGGTGCAGTATGTCGACCGCAAGACGGTGATCGCCTGCGGGCAGCCGTTCGGCATCAAGATGTTCACGAAGGGCGTCATGGTGGTCGGGCTCAGCGACATCCCGACCGCGGATGGAACCAAGAATCCGGCGAGTGAAGCGGGCGTCCGTGTCGGCGACATCATATTAAAGGTAAACGGACAAACCGTTTCAGGCAACAACGATGTCGCGAAGCTGATCTCTGAAAACGGCGACAAGACCAATACATTGGTGATCAAGCGCAAGGATACGCAGTACACCGTGGAATTCAAATCGGTCATATCCAGCTCCGACGGGCAGTACAAAGCGGGCATCTGGGTGCGGGACAGCTCGGCCGGCATCGGCACGATGACCTTTATCGACCCGACGACCTCCGGCTTCGCGGGGCTCGGGCATCCGATCTGCGATGTTGACACCGGAGAAATCCTGCCGCTTTCCAGCGGAGAGATCGTCGATGTGAGCATCACGGGCGTCAACAAGGGCGTTTCCGGCAGCCCGGGCGAGCTGCAGGGCGTATTCAAAAATTCCTACCCCATCGGCTATCTCAACTCGAACACCGAAACCGGCATCTATGGCAAGCTCAGCAGTGTGCCCGATCAGGATACGCTGTACGACGTCGCCATGCGCCAGGAGGTGCAGGAAGGGAAGGCTCAGATTCTGACCACCCTTGACGACAACACCGTATCGACCTTTACAATTGAGATCGAACACATCAACTTCAACGACGACGCGCCCACCAAGAATATGGTCATCCATGTGACGGATGGGAAGCTTCTGGAAAAAACAGGAGGTATTGTCCAGGGAATGAGCGGCAGCCCGATCGTGCAGAACGGCAAAATCGTCGGAGCGGTCACCCATGTTTTTGTCAATGATCCGACCAGAGGCTACGGTATTTTCAGTGAAAATATGATGAATACGTTAACGACCTGTACAACCGAATAAAAACAATGTATCTTCGCTTGCTTTTTTGTCGAAACGTGATTATAATGATAGTGTAGCATAGATCCATGTCCGGAAAAAGGTGATCAAAAAAAGAAAGACATTTTTTTCCAAAAAGGTATTGCGTTATTTGGAAATTTATGGTATTATAATGTCAGACGAACAAACATTATAATATTCATGAGGAGGAAACGAATGTGGACAGAAAAATAAAGGTATTAATTGCAGATGATAACATGGATTTCAGCGGTTTGTGTGCGAATATGTTAAAAACTTACGGATTTGAGACTTTGGTGGCGCCGAAGGACGGCTTCAAGGTGCTGGAGCTGATCGAGAGCTTTAAACCGGACGTCGCGCTGCTCGATGCGTTCATGCCTCAGCTCGACGCGATCGGCGTCATCGCGAAGACGAAGAGCACGCCCGGAAAGTATCAGCCGCTCTTCATGGTCATGTCCGGCTTCGACAACGCGCTGCTTGAGATGGAGGTCCTGTCCAGCGGAGCGGTCTACTATTTCCTGAAGCCGTTCGATGTGGACATGCTCGCCGAGCGCATTCTGCAGATTGTCGGACATCAGGGCAGCAAGAAACCGATCAAGAACATTCCGGGCGGTGTCGTCACAAATTCGTACAAGCCGGACCTGGAACTGATGGTCACCGAAATCCTGCATCAGATCGGCGTTCCGGCGCACATCAAGGGCTACCACTATCTGAGGGAATCGATTATCCTGGCCATCAAGAACACCGACATCATCAACTCGATCACAAAACAGCTTTATCCAACCGTTGCCAAGATGTTCGAAACCACCTCGTCGAGGGTGGAACGCGCGATCAGGCACGCCATTGAGGTTGCTTGGGATCGCGGGGATGTCGATGTGCTGACCTCGTACTTCGGATATACGATTCACAACGGCAGAGGCAAGCCGACCAACTCCGAATTCATCGCGATGATTGCCGACAAGCTGCGCCTCAGGCTGAAGAGCCAGTATGACGAGGACGTCATCCAGGCGCTGTAATGAGAAGAATATTTTGAGCCGTCTGATTTTTTTTTCGAATCAGATGGCTTATTTTTCTATCTCTTCCTGTTCACATATTCACAGGGATTTCTTTGTTGCACAGAATGTTATTTGAACTTATAGTGCATAAAAGGATGTCGAAAATAGGCGGGATTCCTGTTTGTACAAGCAGGGCCACGCAGAATGAAACACCGGCAGATAAAACTTTCTGTACAGCGCGGCTTTTGATACACTGCTTCTGGACTTCGAATTTATAAAGATATGTGAGAGCGGTTTCACAGACTGGCCGTTCGACGGCCGTTTGCCGGCTGTACTCTGATTTTTCTGCATTGGTAGAGCAGATGACGGAAAGAAAAATAATCTGGCAAATTTTTTGATGGATCTTTTAAACCTCCAGCGTGAATGCTATAATAAAGGCACGTAACACATATACTGCATCAAGGGAGTGAAGGTATGAACGTTCAAAATCTGGTCAGGGAACTGACCCTGGAAGATAAGGCATCTCTGCTTTCCGGTCTCGATTTTTGGCGGACCAAGCCGATAGAACGGCTGGGCATCCCGTCGGTGATGCTTTCGGACGGGCCGCACGGACTGCGCAAACAGCAGGGAGACACCGACAACATCGGGCTGAATGTGAGCGTCCCGGCAACCTGTTTCCCGGCCGCGTGCGCGCTGGCCTGTTCCTGGGACGAAAATCTCCTGCGCAGGATTGGACATGCGCTTGGACAGGAGGCGCGCAGCGAGGGGATCGGCATCCTGCTCGGCCCCGGTGTGAACATCAAGCGTTCCCCGCTCTGCGGCCGCAATTTTGAGTATTTTTCCGAAGACCCGCTGCTGGCGGGAAAGCTGGCGGCAGCCTATATCCTCGGCGTACAGGAAAACGGCGTCGGCACGAGCCTCAAGCACTTTGCCGCGAATAATCAGGAGTTTAAGCGCATCTCGGTGGATGTGCAGGTAAGCCGCCGCGCATTGATGGAGATCTACCTGCACGCCTTCGAAATCGCCGTGAAATCGGCGCAGCCCTGGACGGTGATGTGCGCCTATAACAAGCTGCTGGGCGAGTACTGCTCCGAAAACAGCAGCCTGCTGACCGACATCCTGCGCGGTAAATTTGAGTTTGAGGGCTTTGTGGTGACCGACTGGGGCGCCGTCAACGACCGCGTCAGGGGCGTTCAGGCCGGCTGTGAGCTCGAAATGCCGGGCAGCGGGGGGCTCAACGACCGGCTGGTGGTCGAAGCTGTCCAAAACGGCACACTCGACGAAGCCATACTCGACCGGGCGGTCGAACGGCTGCTGCGGGTTATCCTCAAGGCCGACCATGCCAACGATCCGGTGCCGCCGTACGACAGGAAAGCGGACCATCGCCTTGCCAGAAAGGCGGCGGGAGAATGCATCGTTCTGCTCAAAAATGAGCGGAATATTCTGCCGCTGCGCGTTTCGCAGAAGGTCGCGGTCATCGGTCAGATGGCCAAGGAGATGCGGTTCCAGGGCGGCGGCTCCAGCAAGGTCAATCCGACCTGCGTGGATGTCGCGCTCGACGAGCTGCGTGTATACGGCGGCAGCCGTGTTTCCTATGCGCGCGGCTATGATATCGAGCGGGATGAATCGGACGAAGCGCTTGTCTCCGAAGCGCTGTCCATCGCCAAGGAAAGCGACGTCGTCGTGATCTTTGCGGGGCTTCCGGAGCGGTATGAATCCGAGGGCTACGACCGCACCCATATCAATCTGCCGAAGAATCAGATCGAACTCATTGACAAGCTGACGGGAGCGCATGAAAAGGTCGTTGTGGTGCTGGCCAACGGTTCGCCGGTCGCCATGCCGTTCGCGAAGAAGGCCGGCGGCATCCTGACGATGTACCTGTCCGGACAGGCGGCGGGCGGCGCGGCGGCGGATGTGCTGTACGGCGCTGTGAACCCGTCCGGCAAGCTGGCAGAGAGCTATCCGATTGCATTGGAGCACAACCCGTCCTATCTGAACTTCCCGGGCGAAGGGGAGACGGTTCGCTATAACGAGGATGTCTTTGTCGGATACCGCTACTACGACACCAAGCACATCCCGGTGCGGTTCTGTTTCGGACACGGCCTGAGCTACACGAAATTCCAGTACAGCGACCTTCAGCTTTCCAAAGAGGAGATGGACGACAACGGCGTTCTGGAGGTCAGCTGTAACATTAAGAATACCGGACCGGTCGAGGGCAAGGAGGTCGTACAGCTCTATGTGCACGACAACGAGTCCTCGGTCATGCGCCCCAGCAAGGAGCTGCGCGCGTTTACGAAGGTTTCGCTGGAAAAGGGCGAGGAAAAGACCGTGTCGTTTACGCTGAAAAAACAGGATTTTGCCTATTTCAACGAGCAGCTCGACGACTGGTATGTCGAGAGCGGCGCGTTCACCGTTTTGGTCGGTTCCTCTTCGCAGGATATCCGGCTGACCGGCGAGGTGCGGGTGCATTCCACCCGGGAAGTATATCCTGTCTACACCGGCTCCACGCCGCTGCGCGACCTGATCGCCGACAAGCGGTTCGAGGAGCTGTCGACGGCCCTTGTCAGGATGCTGACCAAGCACAGCGGACTCAAAATGGAGGAGCTGGACGAGCGCGGCCGGGAATTCGCCGCGGCCATCATCGAGGGGCTGCCGCTCAAGTCGTTCCCGTCCTATACCAAAGGATATTTCACCCACGACGACTTACAGCAATTGTTAAAAACTTTAAACAATGAATAAAAATCCATCCGCAGGCGGATGAAATTTGTCGCATTCCGATAAAGCTTGCGTCGAACATTGTATTGAAATTTGGTTTGTGGTATACTAAATGTGGTAAAATGGATGTCGAAAACCAGATGCGGATCCTGGAAAGGTTCGTCTCCTTTCCGGGATCTGCTTTTCGACGTTCTGTTATCGTATATTTATGACCTGATGAATTTTGAGAATCAAGAGGATAGCAATATGATCAATCTGCTCAACAAACTGACCATCATCACGGGACACTACGGCAGCGGCAAGACCAACATCGCCGTCAATCTGGCTTTGGACCTGAAAAAGATGGGCAAAGAGGTCATCCTGGTGGATCTGGACATTGTCAACCCGTATTTCCGTTCGGCCGATTTTACAGAAGAGCTTGAGGCGAAGGGGATTGAGGTCTCCGCGCCGGTCTACGCGAACACCAACCTGGACATCCCGGCGCTGACGGCCGCGATCGGACAGGCGATCGTGCAGCGGGAGAAGTATGTCATCGTGGACGTCGGCGGCGACGACGCAGGCGCGGCGGCGCTTGGCCGGTACAGCGAGGACATCATGGCGCGGGATTACAACATGTTCTATGTAATCAACCGGTACCGGTACCTGACCAGGGACGCCGAGGAGGCAGCCGAGATCCTCAGCGAAATCGAGTTGATGGGCAAGGTCAAGGCGACCGGCATCCTCAACAATTCGAACCTCTCGTATGAAACGAGTGTGGAGGATATCCTGTCCTGTGCGGCGTATGCCGAAGAGGTGTCCCAAGAAACCGGGCTTCCGATCGCGGCACATGTCATCCGGAAGGACCTGCTCGCGCAGTGCCCGCTCGAAAGGACCTACGGCGTGGATATTTTTGTCAAGCCGGTCTGGGAGAAGAAGCAGGATTCTCAGGATTCATGATAGGGTTTTCTAGTAATTTTTATATAAAGTAAATTCATCATTGGAGGTGTTTGAATGGCTAAGGCTAAGGTTGTCATCGACCAGAACAAATGTAAGGGCTGCGGGCTGTGCACAACGGCATGTCCCAAGAAGATTCTTGCTTTGTCCAAAGAAAAGATCAACGCAAAGGGCTATAATCCGTGTGAAGTCATCGATATCGACAGCTGCATCGGCTGCGCGTTCTGTGCAACCATGTGTCCGGATGTCGCAATACGTGTGGAAAGGTAGTGTGAACATGTCAGAAAGAGTTTTAATGAAAGGCAACGAAGCATTGGCTGAAGCCGCTATCCGTTCCGGCTGCCGTCACTTCTTCGGATATCCCATCACCCCGCAGACCGAGGTCGCCGCCTATATGGCAAAGAGAATGCCAAAAATCGGCGGTACATATATGCAGGCCGAGTCGGAGGTTGCCGCGATCAACATGATTTTAGGCTCCGCATCGGCGGGCGTCAGGGCAATGACCTCGTCCTCCTCCCCGGGCATCTCGCTCAAAGGCGAAGGCATCTCGTATATCGCAGGCTCCGACCTGCCGTGCCTGATCATCAACGTACAGCGCGGCGGACCGGGACTCGGCGGCATCCAGCCGTCCCAGGCGGACTACTGGCAGGCCACCAAGGCGACCGGCCACGGCGATTTTCAGATTCTGGTCTTTGCGCCGTCCACGGTGCAGGAGATGGTCGACACCGTCGCGGATGCCTACGATATGGCGGAGAAATACCGCATGCCGGCCATGATTCTGGCCGACGGCATGCTCGGACAGATGATGGAGCCGGTTGTCTTCGAGGATAAGGAATATGTCCCGGCGGAGAAGCCGTGGGCGACCAACGGCCATGGATTCAAGAGAGAACGCAACGTCACCAACACGCTTTACCTGACGCCGAACGAGCTGGAAAAGCGCGTGGTGGACCGTTTTAAGAGATATGAGATCGTCAAGGAGAATGAACCGCGCGTCGAGTGCCTGGGCACCGAGGACGCGGATATCATCGTCGTGGCCTACGGCGCGACCTCCAGAATTGTCAAGAGCGCGGTCAAATCCGCGCGGGAACAGGGCATCAAAGCCGGCGTGATCCGTCCGATCACCCTGTGGCCGTTCCCGGATAAGGCCATCGCCGCCGCGGCCGATACCGCAAAGGCGTTCCTGTGCGTCGAAATGAGCATGGGCCAGATGGTCGACGACGTTCGCCTTGCCGTCAACGGCAAGAAGGATGTCCACTTCTTCGGACGCACCGGCGGCGTCATCCCGACGCCGGCTGAGGTGCTCGAACAGATCAAGAAGATTGCAGGAGGTGTCAAATAATGAGCGAAGTAGTATTTGACAGGCCGAAATCCTTAATCGATGTCACATTTCATTACTGCCCGGGCTGTACGCACGGCATCATCCACCGTCTGGTGGCGGAGGTCATGGATGAGCTCGGTGTGGAAGGCAAAGCGGTCGGCGTTGCGTCGGTCGGATGCTCGGTCATGTCCTACGATTATTTCTCCTGCGACTTTGTGCAGGCACCGCACGGACGCGCGCCGGCCGTTGCTACCGGCCTGAAAAGGAGCCTGCCGGACAGCGTGGTCTTCACCTATCAGGGCGACGGCGATTTAGCGGCCATCGGCACGGCTGAGACGGTTCATGCCGCGACCAGAGGCGAAAACATCACGGTCATCTTCGTCAACAACGCGATCTACGGCATGACCGGCGGACAGATGGCGCCGACCACGCTGCCGGGCCAGGTCACCCAGACCACGCCGTACGGACGCGACACCAACCTTGCCGGTTATCCGGTCCGGGTCTGCGAGATGCTCGCGACACTCGACGGCGTCGCATTGGCGCAGCGCGTCACGGTCGACAACGTCAAGCATATCCGCGAAGCGAAAAAGGCCATCAAGAAGGCGTTTGAGAACCAGATCAACAAGAAGGGCTTCTCGATCGTCGAAATTCTCTCCACCTGCCCGACCAACTGGGGGCTGACCCCGGTCAAGGCGCTGGATTGGCTCAGAGACAACATGATTCCCTACTATCCGTTGGGCGTCTACAAAGAGAAAGAATAAGGAGGGAATGTTTGATGGCTACAAAGAATATGTTACTGGCAGGTTTCGGCGGACAGGGCATCCTGTTTGCCGCGAAGGTGGCCGCATACGCCGGACTGATGGAGGAGAAGCAGGTTTCCTGGCTGCCTTCCTACGGCCCGGAGATGCGCGGTGGAACGGCGAACTGCAGCGTCTGCATCTCGGATGAGCCGATCGGCTCGCCGCTGGTGCTCGCGCCGGATATCCTCGTCGTCATGAATGTACAGTCGTTTGACAAATTCATCGACACCGTGGTGCCGGGCGGAACGGCCATTGTGGACAGTTCCCTGATCGACAAGAGGACCGACCGCGACGACATCAGCGTCTTCTATATCGATGCGACCAAGCAGGCGAATGCAAACGGTCTTGCAGGCCTTGCCAACATCATCATGCTCGGCAAGATGCTTGGGGAGACCGCCTTCACCACCGAAGAGATGATCGAAAAAGCGCTGCGGAAATGTGTGCCTGCAAGTAAGCAGCACCTTCTGGAGCCGAATATGAAAGCGATCCGACTGGGCATGTCCCTGTAATACATAGATATCTACTAATTTTTGGATTGCACCACAATCAGCTGAACCCGCCCCGGATTATTGGAATCCGAGGCGGGTTTGTTTTTTGTTAGAGTAGAGTTTACTAGGAGTAAAAAAGTTTATAATAGCTGATATAAGAAAGTGTTATTGTACAATCTTTATCATTTATTTTACTCCAACGAATCTGAGGTTGTGCGTTATAGTAGGATTGCCATAAGTATGCTTGTGTGCGAGTGTAGTTTTTGTCTATGAGGAAAAGTTTATATTTACTGCCGGCCGTAACCTCATAACTGGATCCAATCACGTCAGAGTAATGTACTTGACTAATTTCTATGCCATCAGCAGATATTTCAGGAAGTATAGCTGTTGTATCAGCAAGAGCGTTGCTTATTGTTTGATCAAGGACAGTTGGAACGGATATGTGATCAAGTGTTTTTGTCAGATTCCAGCTGGAGACAGTAATAACATAAGGCCCTTTTTCTATGAACGACTGTTTGGCAATGGAATGAACGCTCAATTGAAACAGAGTGAACAAAGTTGCGCATAAACAAAGAACAGACAATGCTTTTTTCATGACAGTACATCCTTTCCTTTAATAAATAGAACCCGCTGCAGGCAAATGCAGCGGGTGTATCTTTACAGTCAGATAAGCTCAATGAACCGTATTATTTATACATTTTGTAATAAGAAATGTAAGACAACACGATACTACCTGCATTACCATCTGTTTTAGTCCATGTGACCAATGGTTTTGCATTGTAATAGGATTGTTCCAGCAAAGCTTCGGTTCTTATGCCGCTGCCAGTAGCTGAGAAAGTACGAGTTTTACTACCAGCTCGAACAGAGTATTTTCCCGTGCTTCCTGAGGGTTTGGGTGTATGGATCTGTGTTACTTTTAATGCGTCCACCGACATGCTGGGCAATGTAGCGTTTGTCGAAAGGTTCGATGGAGAGAGTGTATATCCCGCAGTTGATATGACGTAGGGGCCTTGTTGCGTATAAGCGGCAACAGATATGCAACTTAATGATACGTAAGTGCGCCTAAGCATAAAAGTGCAATCAACTTTTTCATTTTTGCAACCTCCTGTAGTTTTGTCATACTAAATCTTGAATGTCCTTTATCGTGGACGATTTAGATGCTTTTGCGGCAGGAAAGATAGTGAATAAAAAACTTCCTGCCACCAGAGAAATCAGGTAGAGAACCAGTAATAGCCATGGAAATGAGCCTGTTTGACTGTGAAAGACAATAAAGAAAAATATAGAAAATATCAAGCCGCTTACAGCGGATAAAATTCCATAAAATATGGATTCAGTTAGAATGAGAACTCTAAGCTGTCTAGATGTCATGCCAATAGAACGAAGAATAGCAAATGAACGCTGTCGCCTGGCGATACGGGCCTGCATAACACTGGCAAAGGAAAAAAAGCCTAACAGAGCAACCATCAAAGTGAGTGCTGTGCCACAAATTTTCGTAGTCAATCTCAGTGCTTCGACCCGTTCCTTTTCATCCCGTCGGGATGAAATCATGAAAAGATCCGTTTGAGCAGTATTTTTCAATGATGACTCAAAACTCTGCCAATCGGCATTCTCTTTTAAAAAGAAAGATATCTGAAGATTTTTAAACGGCAGATCGCAGTGTGAAAACGCACCTAGTCCAGTAATAATATTAGAAGATGTTTTCATTTTTAAAAGATCCCGCCGTGCAAACACAGAAGGGTCATCAAATTTCAATCTGCCACCAATCTGTATGGGATAATCCACGCGTTTTACAGGACCCAATATATGCTCGTCAAGTCCGTCCTCTTCCGTAAGGGGGTAGAAATCCATTATTTGAACAATTTGTCCCACTTCAAATGGTGAGACGCATGTTTCAGGAACAACGTCATCGGTGTAGGCAATATCTACAATAAGTGCCTGTTTGCCTGCATTTAGCGCATCTAAATCAATCTCACCTTCTACCAAGAACTGTTCAAACCAATGCAATGTGTCATTATCAAAGCCGACCCAATTGATGGAAAACAGATAGTCATCCGAAGATATACCGCAGGAAACCATATGTTGATCAAATTGATCCAAGCGCTGTGCATCTCCCCAATCGGCAATATCCTGCTGTAGTTTTGACCGGAGATCGTTGGGTGGCATAAAAGCTGCATTCTTTCCATTTAACTGTTCTTCTGAAATCAAAATTTCTGTTGTCATTAAAGAGTGACAGGCCGTATAGAGGTCGACGGCAGGGTGATGCTCCAAAGTTTCTAGATCTTCTGTCGTAAAGGAAAGTGGGTCACCAAAAGGCATGTTGAGATAATCATACCCTCCAGATGCTTTAATGTTTTCTGTGGAGAGCATGTAGTCTGCAATTTCCCAAGGCTTGTACTGCTCCGTAAAACTGGATGCAAGCAGAGAGGTCTGCGTTAACACAACACAGCTGATGGCTAAAATCATTGCTGCGACGGATATAGGGAGTGGACGATGAGACAAAAAACGTACATATAAACGCCAAAGAGCAGAGTGAGATAGATGTCTGCCCGGCGGATGCCTGCGAATCGAAACGTTATCTCCTAAAATCAGTCTGATAGGCGGGTGAAACGTCATCCTTTTAGAAAAGATATACACACATATTAAAACAATTATCAATGTCCATGCCACAACAAGGAATAATAATAGAATGTCTACTGTAAACAGAAACGAGATTTGCTGAACCTGTGTCATTATGCCAATCACAAAAAAGTAAGAAGTGCCTAAGCCAAGCAGTATTGAAACCAAGGTTGAGACTGCTAATAAAATGCTGATTTCAAGCAAATTCAACTTGAGAATTTGCTTACGAGTGGCGCCTAAAGCACGTAATAAACCGGCATTCTTTTCTCTTTCCTTTGCACTGATCATATAGGAGGCACAAACACTGACAGAAGTAATCAACAGAATCAATACAGCAACCAACCACAAGTTGGAGAACATGGAGTGATATCCTTCGGCCAGTTTATTACCGGTAAGAGTGTATTTTAGATCATTCTTTATTAGCTCTAAAGAAGATAGATTGGAACTGTATTTTGAGATGTTTGATGGATCATCCGCTTTAAGCAAGAGAGTTTCTATATAATTTGGGAAATTACTTAATTGTTCTGTGGAGAAATAAATACTGGGAAAAGGAATTGTTCTGATATTTTGACGTGTGTCCAAATCTGTCAGGATACCGCTCAAAACAAATTCCTGCCGATAGGAAGGAGATTTCTCCGTAATATGATTGAAATCTACACATGGAATAGAGATCGTGTCTCCTATAGAGATTTCATGCTGAATTTGATTATCCAATTTCCATAGGAGTAAAGCATTCTCCGTCATGGCAACTTCATTTCTACTTTGTGGAAAATGCCCTTGTTTCAGTTTTAAATAAGATAAAGCTTCCCCTTGCACGTCCAAACAGCCAATTTCAGAGAAGACAGAAGTTTCAGAGCGCTGTCCAAAAGTGCGTCCAATGTTGTATAAATGCCCAGTGTATTCAAATCCGCTTTGGTCAGATAGAGATGCAGGCTGGTCGGGAGTCACATGATATGCTACATCAAAATCACCATACAGGTAAAGACTTTCTTGCTTCATCGTTGCGATGTAAGACGAAACAAAGGTTACCAAGGCAATGAGAAATGACAGCGATAACACCATGCTCAGCAATAGAAATGCTGTCCGTTTTTTTCTGCGGCGCAGGCTGTTCCAGATAAATTTCAGATAAATCACACGGCATCCCCCACAATCCTTCCGTCCTCAATGTTCAGGATCTGATCGGCCAGCGCGCCGATGTCCGGGTCATGTGTGACCATGACAATGGTCTGTCCGAATTTCTCATGACATGCCAAAAAGAGCTTCAGCACCTCCTGACCGCTTTCCTGATCCAAGTTTCCGGTCGGCTCGTCCGCGAGAATAACCGTAGGCTTGTGCGCCAGAGCGCGCGCAATGGCGACACGCTGTTGCTGACCGCCGGACAGCTGATGCGGAAGATGGGATAATCGGTCTTTTATTCCTAATTCTTCGGC
The DNA here is from genome assembly GCF_000820765.1 of Candidatus Soleaferrea massiliensis AP7. Lineage (GTDB taxonomy): Bacteria > Bacillota > Clostridia > Oscillospirales > Ruminococcaceae > Soleaferrea > Soleaferrea massiliensis. Next base: position 130,150 of record NZ_CCYH01000038.1, on the reverse strand, counting down.
AAGCATTTCGACATATCCGCGGTCCGGCTTTTTTTTATCCAGCAGAATCGGAAAGACGATGTTGTCATAAGCATTTAACTCTTCAATCAGGTTGTATGACTGAAAGACAAGACCGATTTTCCGCCGCCGGTAATCGGCAAGCTTATCTTGATTCAGTACATAAAGGTCTTCGCCGTCGACAATCACCTTTCCGGAGCTTGGTCGGTCCAAACCGCCGATCAAATGCAACAGGGTGGATTTTCCGGAACCGCTTTTTCCCATAATGGCTGTGAAGGAGCCTGCAGGTATTTGGATGTTGACGGATTTCAGTGCTTGAACCAGGTTAGAGCCGGTACCATAGTTTCGACATAAATTGACGGTTTCTATGATAGTGTCCATTCTTTTAACCTCTTTTCTTGCATTCTATTATGAAATTCCTGTTATATATCCAATATAACATAATTGTATATACCTGTAAACACATTATGTTTATAAAATTTATATATTGTCTAATAAATTCAATATCAAGACATAAAACGGATTCTGCCGACAATTTAGAAAAACAGCTTGAAAAAAAGCGCAATTCCCCTTATAATAGAAGCTGTATCAAAAGAAAGGCGGTATCAGACCAATGGCTGAACAGAAAAAGATGGTGGAAGCGATCACTTCCATGGATGAAGATTTTGCGAAATGGTATACCGATATTGTGAAAAAAGCGGACCTGATCGACTACTCGTCGGTGCGCGGATGCATGATCATCCGACCGTACGGATATGCGATCTGGGAAAACATTCAACATATTCTGGACGGCATGTTCAAAGAGACGGGACATGAAAACGTCTATATGCCCCTCTTTATTCCGGAAGGCCTTCTGCAGAAGGAGAAGGATCATGTCGAAGGCTTCGCGCCGGAGGTTGCATGGGTGACCCACGGCGGAAGCGAGAAGCTGGGAGAGCGGCTGTGCGTGCGCCCGACCTCCGAGACGCTGTTCTGTGAGCACTATGCGCACATCATCAACTCCTACCGCGACCTGCCGAAGCTGTACAACCAGTGGTGCAGCGTTGTCCGCTGGGAGAAAACCACCCGTCCGTTCCTGCGCTCCTGTGAATTTCTGTGGCAGGAAGGACACACCATGCATGAGACCAAAGAGGATGCCGAGGCCGAAACCATCCGGATGCTGAATGTCTATGCATCCTTCTGTGAAAATCAGCTGGCGATTCCGGTCGTCAAGGGCCAGAAGACCGAGAAGGAGAAGTTTGCGGGCGCCGAAGCGACCTACACCATCGAAGCGATGATGCATGACGGCAAGGCGCTGCAGAGCGGCACCTCCCACTATTTTGGCGACGGCTTCGCAAAGGCGTTCGACATCACTTTTACCGACCGTGAAAACAAGTTGCAGTACCCGCACCAGACCTCCTGGGGCATGTCCACCAGGATCATCGGTGCCATCATCATGACCCACGGCGACGACAACGGTTTGGTCCTGCCGCCGGCCATCGCGCCGATCCAGTGCATGATCATCCCGGTTGCGATGCACAAGGAAGGCGTGCTGGACAAGGCATCCGAGCTGCTCGAAAGCCTGAAGGATGTCTGCCGGGCCAGGATGGACACCTCGGACAATTCACCGGGCTGGAAGTTTGCACAGTATGAGATGAAAGGCGTCCCGCTGCGCCTGGAGATCGGGCCGAAGGACATCGAGAAGAACCAGTGTGTGCTGGTGCGCCGAGACAACCGCCAGAAGTATTTCGTGCCGCTGGATGAGCTGTCCGTCAAGATTCCGGAGCTGCTGGCGGAAATCCATGACGCGCTGTATCAGAAGGCGCTGGAAAACCGCGAGAACCGCACCTGGGCGGTCAAGGATCTCGACGAGCTGATCAGCACAGCGGGAGAGAAGAACGGCTTCATCAAAGCGATGTGGTGCGGCGAACTCGAGTGCGAGGAGAAGCTCAAGGAAGCGGCGGGCGTATCCTCCCGCTGCATGCCGTTTGAACAGGAACAGATCACCGATACCTGTGTCTGCTGCGGCAAGCCGGCGGCCAAGATGGTATATTGGGGCAAAGCATATTAATGTAAAAATAGAGATAGAAAAAGGGCTTCTGTTTTTGGACAGAAGCCCTTTTTTATCGTTGATTTACATGAATATAGCGTAATGATATTGTATAAACGACTGAGATTGAATAAATGATAAAATAAATGTTGATTTTTGCAAATATTGTGATAATATTTTGGTTAAAGAAGATCATAAATGCGGCTTTGTTTAAAAGAAGTGATTCCGATGCACCATTTGACTGGACAAACATATGTGCGGAATATATGACATCAAAGAAAGGAAGAAGCTTCTATGAAAAAGATTGTTCTATCCATCCTGTTAACCCTTTCTGTGTTGGGCAGTTCGATGTTCCCGTCATTTGCTATGGACGCAAATACCAGTGAAGCGCAGCAAGAAAGCGGTATAGGGGAGCGGGTCTCAGAATCATCCGGTCAAGTGCAGGAGGAGAGCAGTTCGCCATCCCTGCAAAGCGCAGATGCGGGAATCGGAACCCGTGCGGTGTCCGGTTATGCGGTCATAGCGGAAGGGGACTACTACATCCGCAATTACCGCAGCAATTATTATCTGGATGTATATCAAGCGTATACGGCCAATGGAACGAAGGTACAGCAATGGTGGTTCCATGGAGATCCCTGTCAGAAATGGAGAATCAAATATGTCGGATCCGGATATTACATCATCCGGCCGCTGAATGCGTTGGGCTCGGCGCTCGACGTTTCGACATCGAACGACGCGATGGGAGTCAAAATCGATATCTGGGCGGTAGGGGCGTCGAGTACGCCTGACTATGCGTTGTGGAAGTTTGTAAAAAACGCAAACGGGACATATCGGATTTTATCCAAGTGCAGCAACGACACGCGCGCTATGGTGGTGCAGGGCGGCTCCACGGACAGTGGTGCCAGTGTCATACAGTATTCCTATAACGACACGACAAACGAGATGTGGGTGCTGGAATCGGCGAAAAAGGGAACCGCAACGCTGAATGGAAGCATCCAAGAGGACGGGCTTGACCGCACCAGCTGGCTGCCCAATACGGCGGCGGCGACCCGAGACATGGGATACAGCACGATTACCTATCAAAATCCCACCGCTGCCACAGCGTTTACACAGTTGAAGAACAGCAGTATCTGGGCGGTCCGTGCACATGGGAATTCTAATGGTGTGCTTTTTTACGGCGGTAACAAAGACAGCTGGTTGGATTGTGAAATGCTCAGCACACTTCCATATTACTCCTTATATAGAAATAGAATGGTTGTATACGCAATGTGTAGAGGAGGAAGTGGTGGAAATAGTGCTTATAACATTGTCAACCTTACATATCAAAAAGGCGCAAAATGTGTCATTGGGTTTGAGTATACTATAGTATATACACACGCCAATAGATGGATATATGAGTTTTTCTATTCTAGCAAAAATGGCAAGACTGTCAAGCAAGCGTGTAATGATGCAGACTATTGGACAGGGGTGTATCTGGCATCGCATGGAAGTACGGATTTTCGGCTGGTACGGGGAAACACAGCACAGCATTTGACCGAATGATGGGGGTGTAGTAATTTGAATAAAGCGAAAAAGTGTTTTATAATTCTAATAGGATTGGCCATTGTTTTAATAATTGTTTCAATCGTCTTTTATCGGATTGATCTGCACCGGGCCGTGCAGGGAGAAAAACCGCTTTTTACGATTTCCAGTATATCATTGGATGATGGCGGATCAACGGATTATAGGGGATTGGGCTATCAGATCATCATCTGGCACCAGTTGGCGGATGAGCAGCCTGCTGACCATGCCTATACAGTTTATGAGGATGGAGTGGAAAGCTACTATTTGATCGGATTCCGCAATATACTGGATGGCCCGGCAATTCCCCTGCAGAAGACAATCAATGATTGAGGGGGAAGTAAAATGAAGAAATTAACCATTAAAAAATGGAGTATCGTTTTAGGCGTTTTGATGTTATTGTCTTTTCAAACAATCTCCGCTGAAAACACAGTGGAATATGTGGAACAGTCCGACAACATCTATGCCTTTCACGCGACGGAGGTTCCTGAAACGAAGACCGTTTCACTGGAAGGTGAAACCAAGCAAGTGTCCTATCAGTCGTCGACCAGAAATGACGACACTGAAGCGGCGCTGCATGTGTATACGGACAATGGAATCGATCAATATCTTTACAATGACGCCGGAGAAATGACAGGGTTTCTGTTGAATGAAAAGCAGGCGATCTCATCCAGAAGCGTGCTGCGGGCATCTTCTCCGGAAGAAAGAAAACAGCTCTGCGAGCAGTATCTGTCAGCTTACACGGATATTGAAAACTACCAGTATTCTGGAGAGCAGTTCATCGAAGATCAGAATCATTACAACGTACAGTATTACAGAGTGATCAACGGTTGTAAGACATCGGATGTCGCCTTTGTATTTATTAAAGAAACCGGAGAAATCACAGCCTTTGCGGTTCCGAACAAGGGGATGTTTGACGGCGTGGTCATACCTAATATAAATTTTGATTTGTATGAAGAACAGGTTCTGCAAGCCGCGTCCGAACGATATTCCGACGTGATCTCCTGTTCTGTTATGGACAAAATCTTAGAAAAAACAGTGCATGGAATCCAATTAAATGTATTTGTGGAGGTTAAATTTTCGAGAGACGGACAGGAACTCGCCCAAGGCGATATGTTTACGGTAAAAATCGATTGAGCCGTCAAATTTAAAAGTGAGAGAAGTATAAAATAGAAAAAAATAACCCGGCCTCTGACCAGTTATCATAATTGGTCAGAGGCCGGGTTGCTATTACAGTGCTTGTTTATACATTACGTGGTTTTGTTGAGATCGACGCTGATGCCGTCCTCCGAACCGCCTGCCGCTTCCACGCTTTCGGCAGCGGAAGACGTCTGACTGCTGGCAGCCTGGCCATCAGTTCCGCTCGGCGCGAGATTCCCGAGGTCCTCCTGCTTGATCTCCGACACGGAATAGATGATCAGCCCGTCGTCCGAATCCATCAGCTGGTACATCATATATTTGGCCGGCTGCGGTTCATACTTGGTGTTGTTGAGGTCCATGCCCCAGGTCGAGCCCGGCGGCACAAAACCGACCGTCAGGTTGACATACGAGCCTTCGCGCTCGATCCTTTCGACCTTCGGCACATACAGCGGCACCTTGCCCATCATCGGCAGATGATAGGATTTGGTTTCCTCATCGTAGTAGTAGGAGGTCGATTCATAGTCGGTAAAGCTTTCGTGTTTGATGCTGGCCTTCGGGCCGAACAGTTTTTTGGCCGCAATCTCGACATCCGATGCCGGAATGACGACCAAGCCGGTATCGTCGTAATTGAACTGGTTTTCGCTGTTGCCAAGCTGTGTGTCGATCAAAATCTTCCAGATGGAGGACTGTAAAATCGACTTGTTGTCAAGCTTCGCGACGTTGTCGAACGCCACTGTGTCAAACATGACGACCGGCGCGATGATCCTGGCATATTCCTGCTTCTGGTCGGACTGGTCCAGCAGCTTCTGCGTGGCCTGGATGGCGGACAGAATGATGGTCACGAGTCCCACCAGCGCCAGCGCCAGAAAGACGGCGCCCAACAGGAATGCCTTCATATTTTTACGTTTCACGTGGATATGATTCTGCATAGAAAAAATACTCCTATTCTCTGATCTGACCGTTTCCATATGCGATGTATTTGATGGTGGTGAGCTCATGCAGCCCCATTGGGCCGCGCGCGTGCAGCTTCTGTGTGGAGATGCCGATCTCCGCGCCGTAGCCGAACTCTCCGCCATCGGTAAACCGCGTGGATGCGTTGACATACACAACGGCCGCGTCGACCGACTTCGTAAAGGTCTGCATACGGCTGTAGCTTTCGGTCACAATGCATTCGCTGTGCTTCGTGCTGTACCGGTCGATGTGCTCCATGGCCTCTTCGATGCTGTCGACCACCTTGACAGACAGTTTATAATCCAGATATTCGGTTGCGTAATCCGCATCGGTCGCGGCCTTGATATCGCCGCCGAGGATCGCGCGGGTTCTTTCGCAGCCGATCAGCTCGACCGGGTAGCGCTCCAGCCTTTCCTTGATCATCGGCAGCACCGCGTCGGCGATCTTCTGATGAACCAGGATGCCTTCAATGGCGTTGCAGACCGATACGCGGTGGGTCTTGGCGTTTTCCACGATGTTGACCGCCATATCAAGATCGGCATACTCGTCGATATAGACATGGCAGTTGCCGGCGCCTGTCTGGATGACCGGGACCGTCGCGTTCTGCACAACGCTGCCTATCAGTCCAGCGCCGCCGCGCGGAATCAACACGTCCAGATAGTCGTTTGCCTTCATCATCTGGGCGGCAATCTCGCGGGAGGTGTCCTCGACAAGCAGGATGGCGTCTTCAGGAAGCCGCTGTGCTTTCAGCGCGCCGCGCATGATGTCAGTAAGGATTTTGTTGGACTGAAAGGCCTCCTTGCCGCCGCGCAGCAGCACGCAGTTGCCGGATTTTAAGCAGAGCGTCGCCGTGTCGACCGTGACATTCGGACGCGACTCATAGATCACGCCGACCACGCCGAGCGGAACGCGGGTCTTCATAAGCTGCAGCCCGTTCGGGCGGGTGAAGCCCTCGTCGATGATGCCGACCGGATCGTCGAGATCCACCAGCTTTTTGACCGCATCCGAAATGCCCTGGATGCGGTTTTCATTGAGTGTCAGCCGTTCAATCATGGCGCTGCTCAGGGAATGCTCCTGCGCGCGGGCAATATCCAGCGCGTTGGCCTCCAGAATGCGCGCCTGATTCTCAGTCAGCGCGTCGGCGATGGCAAGCAGAGCTGCATTCTTTTGTGTGGTAGGCAGCACCGAAATCGTTTTAGATGCTTTTTTAATGCGTTTTCCAAGTTCGTCGATGTAATTTCCCATGTAAAAATCCCTCCTGTCCGTTTTGTCGGTTCTATCGTGTGTGCAGTATTTTTCTTATTTTTTTGGTTTCACCTTGACCGGATTTGCCGGAAAGTGTGTGCCGAGCTTCTCGCCGTCAAACAGCTTATACAGGTTGTATGGCTTGAGCCCATTGATGATCGCCACATCGATGTGATGCTTGGTTGCGTACTTCGCCGCCTGCACCTTGGTGATCATGCCGCCGGTGCCGCGGGTGCTTCCGACGCCGCCGGCCAGCTTCGCGATATTCTCATCGATGACCGGAACCGTCTCGATCAGCGTGGCGTCCGGGTCCTTGCGCGGGTCCCCGTCATACAGCCCGTCGATGTCGCTCAGGATGACCAGGACATCGGCCTTGCAAAGCACCGCGACCAGTGCGGACAGCGTGTCGTTATCGCCGAACTTGAGCTCCGCGATCGAAACGGTGTCGTTCTCATTGACGACCGGGATGGCGTTGTAGCCCAGCAGGCTTTCCATCGTGTTGATGACGCGGCGCTTTTTGTTCTCATCCGCGACGATATCCTTGGTGAGCAGCAGCTGTGCGACGGTGTGGTTGTATTCGCTGAACATCTTGTCGTACAGGTACATCAGCTCGCACTGTCCAACCGCGGCGCAGGCCTGTTTGGACGGGATATCCTGCGGCTTCTCCTTGAGGCCGAGCCGGCCGACGCCGACGCCGATTGCGCCGGAGGAGACGAGGATGACCTCCCGGCCGGAATTTTTCAGGTCCGCGAGTACTTTGACAAGCTTTTCGATGCGGCGGATGTTGAACAGGCCGGATTCATGGGTCAGCGCGGAGGTGCCGACCTTGATGACGATACGCTTTGCCTCACTGAAACAAGACAAATCAAACACTTCCCTAGTTTATAAATTTATACATTGACCATTATATCACAGATTGTCAACCGGGAATACCGGATCGCCTTAAATTTATGTGAAAAAGATGTTTTTATGCTGAATGATGCGGACAGGTCATCATCTGCAAATTCAGGCTGCAGACATCCGGCGAGGGTGCCGGCAGCACCGGGAAGCATACCGTACGGACAGCGCCCGGTGCGGTAAAGCTTCTTCATGCCCGATGAACCAGTCCCATAATATAAAGGTAAGGGCATCCGCAAACTGCGGATGCCCTTACCTTTATATTATGTTGGTGAGAAAACGCGCATGGATTCGTATCGTTGCTTATTGCAGGCTTGGAATTGGGGCGTCGATATCGATATCCTGCTGATAATCGATACCTGGAATCTGGAATCCGAACATCTGGTAGAAGTCTTCCCAGTAGCCCTCCAGATCTGCGAGGCTTTCTAGGCTGCCGTCGTCGATGCGGTTCCAGACCTCTGTGACCTTTTCCTGCACCTCAGGCCGCATCTCCCAATCGTCCATGCGGATGAGCCCGTCCTCATCCAAAACCGGATGGGAACCGAACAGCTTTTCTGCGTACAGCCGGTGAATCTGCTCGATACAGCCCTCGTGGCTTCCCAGATCCTTCATGATGCGGTAGAGGATCGAGATATACAGCGGCACAACCGGGATGGCCGCGCTGGACTGGGTGACCAGCGCCTTGTTGACCGAGATATAGCCTTTGACGCCGAGGTCGGCAAATTCCTTTGTGATTTTGCCCGCGGTCTCGTGCAGATGCCGTTTTGCCATGCCGATCGAACCGTCGCGGTAAATCGGATGCGTCAGGGAAGGGCCGATGTAGGAATAGGCGATAGTGACGGCATCCTGTTCGAGCACATCCGCATCGCGCAGCGCCTGCATCCAGTCAAACCAGTCCTCGCCGCCCATGACCTTGACGGTGTTCTGGATTTCCTCTTCGGAAGCGGGTTCAATGGTGATCTCGGAAACCTTTTTGCTTTTAAGGTCGATGGTTTTGTTGGCGTAGGGTTCTCCGGTCGTCTTGAGAACGGAGGTATAGGTCCTGCCGTCCGCCGTGGTCCGGCGCGGGGAAGCAAGGCTGTACACCACCATATCCACCTTGCCGAGATCCTGCTTGATCAGCTCGATGGTCTGCCGTTTGACCGGGTCGGAGAACGCATCTCCGTTGACCGTCTTTGCATAGCAGCCGTCGGCCGCCGCGAATTCTTCAAAGGCCGCGGTATTGTACCAGCCGGCGGAAGCGGTGCGATTGCCCGATGCCGGCTTATCGAAGATCACCCCGATGGTTGCGGCGCCGCATCCGAAGGTGGACGAGATACGGGAGGCAAGCCCGTATCCGGTCGAAGCGCCGATGACCAGCACCTTTTTAGGGCCGTCGATCCTGGGTCCGTTCTTGACAGTCTCAATCTGTCTCCTGACATTCTCTTTGCATCCTGCCCAATGTGCGGTCGTACAGATGAAGCCGCGCACTTTCGGTTCCACTATCATGTTATTTCTTCCTTTCTGTTGTTCCGGCGCATTCAAAGAACGCCGCTTTCCTGTATCCTGATCCCGCAGCGTAAACGGAATCTATCAAAAAGGCACCCATAGTGATTTCTATGGGCGCTTTTGTTTTTCAATGAACCAGAACCTATTGTATAGCAATTTTCCCGGATTGTCAAATCGTTCCCGGTCAAATTGCGGCAAATGCGGGTGGATGCCCCCATATTTCTATGGCCGCGAATCCCTGCGGAGCAGGGCGACGGCCTCACAGACGATCTCCTGTATCAATCCATATGCGCGGATCATGATAACGGCCTTTTAGCAGCGATGCAAATACCCTTCCTGAGAGAAACCCAAGAAGCAGAATGTGGGTACTGCTTGTCTTCCCGCGATGAAATATCACCGGTCCCCAATTACCATTCCAGCAGCATAGCGCCGGAGGAAAGCCCGCCGCCAAAAGCGATCAGCATGATCAGGTCGCCGCGCTTCAGTTTACCTTCTGTGGCCGCCAGATCCAACGCAATCGGAATGGAGGCACAGGAGGTGTTGGCAACCTTGTCAATATCCACATAAAATTTATCCATATCGATCCCCATCTTTTTGGCGGCTGAATACAGGATCCGGATGTTGGCCTGATGCGGAAAGATCAGCTGGATATCCTCGAGCTTGACACCGGCCTTCTGTGTGACGATTTCAACCGCATCGTGAAATGCGTGGATGGCGAAGCGCATGACGCCGCTGCCGTGCATCGAGACCTTGGTGTCCGCGCCTTGGACCGCGTGATCGGAGAAGGGCGTCGGATCGATTTTATTGGCGCAGTACAGCATGTTGTCCTGATCAATGATGCAGTCGAGATGGGAGGACAATATGCCGCGGCGGTCATCCTTTGTCAGAATGGCCGCGCCCGCGCCGTCGCCGAACAGCACACAGGTGGACCGGTCGGACCAGTCGATGATCTGGCTGTTGGTATCCGAGCCGACAATCAGCGCGTTGCGGTAGCCGCAAGTCTGCATCATGCTCGAAGCGATTGCGATGGCATAGATAAAGCTGGAGCAGTTGACGTTGATGTCAAAGGTGGCCGCCGATTCTATCTGAAGCGCCTTTTTGATGTTGGCCGAGACCATCGGACAGCAGACATCCGGCGAAACGGTCGCGCAGATCACCAGATCGATTTCATCGGGGGAGAGCCCGCTTCGTTCAAGCGCCTGCGCCGCGGCCTTCGCACCCATGGTCGAGGTGGTTTCGCCAACCGCGATATGCCTCGTTTTGATGCCGGTGCGTGTGGTGATCCATTCATCGCTGGTGTCCAAAAAGGTTGCGAGGTCGTCGTTGGTGACGATCTTTTCCGGCAGGAAGCAGCCGGTTGACAGTATACTGATACCCATATTACAGATCCTTTCTATTGTAATGTTCCGCTGTAAAAAGCGAAAGCCTTTTGTTTTTATTCTGTCAGTAATGTGGCACATTTTTCTTCTTATTATACCATACGAGAGGATCTGAGTCGAATATTTCCTGCGGATTTTTGTCTGATAGACCATTCAAGTTTCGATGAAGTATCCGCTGTCGGTGTAAAGGATATTTTGGAATGTTGGATATTGGATTGCAACACCGTGCAGTCATCGTTTAGAGCTTATATACATTCTGTAAGTCCATGTTTTCATTTAGAGCATTTGTATATCATGCAGAGTATAAAATTTCAGAGATCATATGAAAAATAGATATGGTTTTATGAAATGCATATACCCATATTATGGTTTATAATGTAGATATATCTGTAAAAATTTCAATCATATCATTTGTAATATTGATGGATTATGGAAATTCTTATTGATCTTTTGATAATTGTAGTAACGATACAGTATTTTCGTGACAATAGACAAAGCCAGCTATTCTTGTTGAGAAGAGCTGGCTTTATTCGCAGAATAGATTCTTCTATGAATGCCCATATCCATTGCAATTTATTATATTGTATCATATTAACATTAAATACGTCAATATTTTTTACAGGATTTTATGAAATTTATGAATTTGATTTAATAATAATGTTATGTATGGATCGTTCGCAAAAAACTTAGCCTGCCGTTTAAATTATTACGGGTCAAATAATGGGTAAAATTTTTGAATTAGGAGGTAGAAATATGCCCAGACGCGGAGAGAACATTCGGAAAAGAAAGGACAACCGATGGGAAGGACGATATATAAAAGGCTACGCTGAGGATGGGAAAGCGAAATATGCATCGGTTTATGGCAAAACGTATTTTGAAGTCAAAGAAAAGCTCAACAATGCCAAGGAGCAGCTGCGCAGGGGAATGCCAGCAGCAATGGAGCAGAATGTAACATTTAGGGCCGTGCTTTTCTTATGGCTTCAAAATAACCGAATTAGGCTGAAGGATCAGACCTATGCGAAGTATCTTGATCTGATTAAAAACCATCTTGTGCCAGAGATCGGAAATGTTCAAGTGAAAAGGCTTGATGCGACAGCAATCAACCAGTTTTTAAATATGAAAAAAGATGGGGGGCGGCTCGACGGAAAAGGCGGTCTGTCGGCAAGCTATATTCAAACGCTCTCTTTTATCATGCAGGCCGCAATGGAATATGCGGCGAAGGAAAATCTTTGCAGGCCTCTTTCCGGTGAGATTCAGCGGCCGGCCAAGAGGGTGAAGGAGCTTGAAATTATGACAGTGGCGGAACAGTTGATTTTGGAACAGCATATGCTCTGTGACTGCAATGAAAAAAAGCTGGGTGTGCTGTTGTCCCTGTACACTGGTCTGCGGTTGGGAGAGGTCTGCGGTCTGATGTGGCAGGATATTGATTTTGAAAATCGTTCCATCCATATACGTCATTCTGTGGAACGGGTTGCAAATCTGTATGCTGAGAATGGGAAAACCAAAACAAAGCTTATTTTAGGAGATGTGAAAACCGTATCCTCGAACCGTATTATACCGATTCCTTCTTTTTTTATGCCGCTTTTGCAGTCGTTCAGTTTAAAGCGCAGCGGCAGGTTTGTTCTCCCGGGAAAATCTTATGAGTATATGGATCCGCGGTCCTATCAGTATCAGTTTAAACGGTACCTGAAGGGATGCCGTCTGCGCAGTATCAATTTCCACGCTCTCAGGCATACCTTTGCAACAAGATGCATCGAAACCGGAATGGATATCAAATCACTGAGTGAAATCCTGGGGCATTCGAGTGTAAACATTACACTGAGCACCTATGTGCATTCTTCACTTGAGTTAAAACGGGCACAGCTCGACCGTATGTATCCGATTCATGGTCAATAATGTGGTCTGTATTTCGATAAAATCACCCTATTGCTTGAAAAGAGATTTCAATTCATAGAAGAATCTATTCTACGAAAATGAAAATAATGGAAAAATAATTGCAGGAGTCGAAGTTTTCTCGAAACCCATACAAAGGCTCTTCCATAATGATGGACAAGAAAACGATCCATATTTTTGCTCAATTGCATGAGGGGGATTGACATGAAGATCAGGCTGGCGATACTGGATACGGACAACAGCTGTCTCGACAGGATCACCGCAGCGTTTACGGCGAGATTTGCGGATAGACTGGAGGTCTGCTCCTTTACCAATGAAGAGACAGTTTTAAACCATCTGAACACCTCGAGAATCGATGTGCTTTTGGCCGGCGAGGAGTTTGAGATCGACAGGAAACGGATTCCCGCGCGCTGCAGCTTCGCTTACTTTGTAGAAAGCGCCGATGTGAAGCTTATCAGGGGTGAGAAAGCCATCTCAAAATTTCAGCGGGCGGATCTGCTGTATAAAGAGATACTGAACCTGTATGCGGAGAACACCAGTACCTCTGTCAATTTCAGCCTGAGTGATTCCTCATCGGAGATGGTTGCGTTTGCTTCCGCCGGCGGCGGAGCCGGCAGTTCTACAGCTGCGGCCGCGTTCGCGGGCTATGCGTCCCGGCAGGGACGCAAGACCCTGTATTTGAATCTGGAGCAGTTCGGGTGTTCGGATACCTTCTTTACCGCGGAAGGACAGTTCGATTTCAGCGATGTCCTGTACGCGCTGGAAAGCAGAAAAACCAACCTGTCCTTGAAGCTCGAAGGCGCGGTAAAGCAGGATGCCGGCGGCGTATACTTTTACAGCAGCCCGAAGAATGCCCTCGATATAACCGAACTCACAAAGGAGGATCTGCTCAGGCTCCTGCAGGAGCTCAGCCTGGCCGGGTCATATGACCTGATTGTACTGGATATCGACTTCCGGCTCAACGCAAAGACGCTCGGCACGCTGCAAAGCGCCGATAAGATCGTCTTTGTGTGCGATGGTACAGACATCTCCAACGCGAAGCTTCAGCGGGCCTATGCCGCGATGCAGACGCTGGAGGAACAGCGGGATATCTCTATTATGGGCAGGGCCTATGTGTTGTATAACAAGTTCAGCAATAAAAACGGCAGGGTTTTGGAGAATGTGGAGATGAAGCGGCTTGGCGGTGTTCCGAAATTTGAGCATGCCAACACCCGGGAAGTCATGCGGCAGCTGATGTCCATGCAGGTTTTCCAAGGCCTGCTGGAGGGCCGCCGAGGTGAGAGAACATGACCTTTGAACGGGAACAGGCCGTTGTGTCCGATATCAGAAAATTTGTGACCGACCATTTTCCTCTTACGCAGCTGTCAGATGAAGAACTCGAAGAACGGATTGAAAAGATCACCCAGGAGCATCTGAACGGGGAGTACTGCTCGATTCAGCAGAGGGTTTCCATTGTAGAGCAGGTATACGGCTCCATCCGCGGTTTTGGGCTGCTGGACAGCATTATCAATGACGACAGCATCACCGAGGTGATGATAAACGGTCCGCAGAACATCTTCATTGAACAGAACGGCCGTCTGTTCAGGCTGAACAAGCAGTTTGAGAACCAGCGGAGGCTGGAGGACATCATCCAGCGGATTGTCGGCCTTGCGGGCCGTGAGGTGAACCAGGCGAATCCAATCTGTGATACGAGGCTTCCGGACGGCTCCCGTGTCAACGTGGTGCTGCCGCCGATTGCACTGTGCGGTCCCACGCTCACCATCCGGAAGTTCTCTAAAACGCCGATGACGATGGAAAAGCTTATCGAATACGGTTCCCTGACACAGGAGATTGCGGACAAGCTGAGGAAGCTTGTCCAGGCGAAGTACAACATCTTTATCAGTGGCGGTACGGGCTCCGGAAAGACCACCTTTCTGAACGCGCTCTCCAATTATATTCCAAAGGATGAACGCGTCATCACCATTGAGGATTCTGCGGAGCTGCAGATTACCGGGATTGAGAATCTCGTAAGTCTCGAAACGCGCAACGCAAATGCCTCCGGCGCCGGTCAGATCACCATCCGTGACCTGATCAAATCGTCGCTGCGCATGCGTCCGGAGAGGATCGTTGTCGGAGAGGTGCGCGGCGGCGAAGCGCTCGATATGCTGCAGGCCATGAATACCGGCCATGACGGCTCCCTTTCGACCGGCCATGCAAACTCGACGCAGGATATGCTCAGCCGCCTTGAAACAATGGTGCTGCAGGGCGCGGCGGGGCTGCCGCTGGACGCGATCCGGCAGCAGATCGCGTCGGCGCTCGACATCATCGTCCATCTGTCAAGGCTTCGAGATAAATCCAGGAAGACGATGGAAATCACCGAGGTGGTCGGCTATGAGCAGGGCAGGATTGCGCTGAATCCCCTGTATGTGTTTGAGGAGGATGCGAACAGCACGCTGGAGAAGGTTTCCGGCTCGCTGAACCGCACAGAGAACAAAATGATCAACACCTTCAAGCTGCAGCTTGCCGGCGTTCATGAAGAGATATAGGAGGGACATGCCGATGAAAAAAAAGAAGCTGGCGGAACAGCCGACCATCAATTCCCCGCTGCACAATCCCATGCTGAATTACAGCGTCTATGTGATGAGCAGGGCGGAGGGGATCCTCGTGAGACTGGCAGCCTTTGTGGTCGGGGGACTGACGGGACTGGTGTTTTACGGCGGACTGTTCAAGATAGATGGATTTTCTACATGGGCAACACATATTTCCAACATGCTGTTTTTTGCCGCGGCCGGGCTGCTTGCCATGAAGCTGGTTCTGCCGATTTATAAAAAACGGCGCCTTGAAAAGCGAAGCAGCCAGCTGAAGACACAGTTCCGCGATATGCTCAAATCGCTGGTGGCGTCCTTTTCATCGGGCAGCAATGTGCGCAGCGCCTTTGAAGCGGCGCTCGGTGATTTGAAGATGCAGTACAGCGACAAGGATTTTATCGTCAGGGAGATGCAGGAGATTGTCGATGGAATCGATCAAAACATCAGTGTGGAAATCATGCTGAGAAATTTCGGGGACCGCAGCGGAAACGAGGATATTCTGAGCTTTGCCGACGTGTTTGAAATCTGCTACCGGAAAGGCGGCGACATGCGGTTTATTATCCACCGGACCTACAGCGTTATCAGTGAGAAGATCGCGGTTTCCGATGAAATTGAAACCAAGCTGACCTCCAACAAGATGCAGCACAACGTCATGAGTGTGATGCCAATCGCCGTCGTGGCGCTGCTGCGCCTGACCAATGAATCGTTTGCGGCCAATTTCGCCACGCCGACAGGCGTCATTGTCAACACCATAGCGATCGGCGTGTTTATCGGCGCGTACAAGTTCGGTCTGAAAATTGTGGATATAAAGGGATGAGACGATGCTGCTGAATTTTATACTGCTTGTGCTGGCGACCATAGCGACGGCGCTGTTTCTGATCGGCATGGTCAGGGGGCGCAAGTATGCTTATCTGGTTGAGAACCTGGATTCATCCGAGTATATCATGAAGAATCTGTATGTGGTTGGATATGGGCTCAACGATTTCAAACTGTTCAAGCTGCGAGGGAAGCTTGGGAAGGACCTGCGCATGCAGGCCAGGCTGATCTGGGACAATGTCTATGATGAATACTACGCGCTTCTGGCATGGGTGCAGTTTCTGACCCTTTCGCTGCTGTTCGCCGCCATTGGGCTGATCTTCGCGGGGATGCTCGAAACGGGTGCCGCTGTGTTTGTTCTGTGTATCGTGCTGCTGGCAGTGCTGGCGGTGTGGAATCTCTCCATCTCTAAAATGAAGGAGAAGCTGCAGAAGCGAAGGGAGGCCTGCGTTCTGGAATTTCCCAATATGGTCTCGAAGCTGTCGCTTCTGATCAACTCCGGCATGGTCCTGCGCGAAGCCTGGTACGTCGTTGCGAAGGGCAAGGAGGGGGAGTTGTACGACCTGATGCAGAAGGCCTGTGCCTGTATGGAGAACGGAGAATCCGATATTTCCGCCATTCACCAGTTTGGCGTGCTTTCAGATTCCCCGGAGATCAAGAAGTTTACAAGCGCCATGATTCAGGGTATGGAGAAGGGAAACAGCGAGCTTGCCGATTTTCTGATCGCGCAGGCCACGGAGCTTTGGTCGCACAAGCGCCAGCTTGCGCTTCAAAAAGGAGAGATTGCCGCGGGAAAGCTGATCATCCCGCTGGGGCTGATGTTTGGCGGCATTATCATGATTGTCGTTGCGGCGGCCATGCAGAGCATGACCTTCTGAGCGGTATGTCCATACGTGCAGGCGGATGAGAAACGAATACCGGTATAGCAGACGACGGCGAAAGGCTTTCCGATTGCGGGCAAACAGAAAAGAAAAGTGTTCCACTTTGCTGAGATGGATTTATGCGCGCCAGCGTGTAGATAGAGAAAGAAGGAGGAAGGGAGGTGAATGCTTTGCGTATCATGAGCAAACTCAATTTGCTGAAGATCCGGGCAGCACAGGGATGGAATACCTTTTTAACCGATGAGGAGGGCGACACAAACTTCATTTCCATTCTTGTCATTCTGGGCATCGCTTTGGCTTTGGCGGCGGTTTTCCTGGTGTTTAAGGATCAGATTCTGACCTGGGTGGATGAAAACATCGGCGATTTCTTTAACCAGAAAGGCGGCAGGTCCTAAGATTTACGCAGAAAATTGGATGCAGGGGATTCCGGCGGAATCTCCTGCCATTCGCACTGATTTGAACGGGAAGGAGAGGACGGCTTGTTTTCAATCATCCAATCACTTTGCTGGGGCATACTGTCCGCCGGCATTCTGATTCTAGCAGCGCTGTACACAAATAAACGGGCGGTACGCACCGTTTCAGGGGATGGATGGGAAAGTGTTCAAAGCTTCAAGTCCTACCGGATGAACCGGTATTCCGGCTCCATACTGCTGCTCATAACCGCCGTGTCCGCGGCCTGCGGCTATCTGGTTTCGGTTTATGCGGTGTCCATTGCCGCATGCATCGAGTTGGGCGTCTGCTATCTGGCCGTGCTGGGTTCGGCTGTCATCGACTTCAAGCTGCGCATCATTCCCAATTATATTCCGCTGAGTCTGCTTGCCGCAAGACTGCTTTTGTTTGTGTATGAGCTGCTTTGCGTGGATGAAGCTTTAAGCGCCATGCTCAGTTCCCTTCTGGGGTGCTTTTTATGCGGCGTCGTACTGGTCATTGCGGACAAGATATCCAAGGGCGGCATTGGAAAAGGGGACATCAAGCTGATCTGCTCAATCGGCTTTGTCTGCGGCATCTATGCCGTGCTGACGTCGCTTCTGCTGTCCATGCTGTCCTGCATCCTTGTGGCGGTTATCCTGCTGCTTGCAAAGAAGAAAACAGCGAAGGATCTGCTTCCCTTCGGCCCGTTTATCTATCTGGGATTTACAGGGATGCTCCTTCTGACATTATATTGACGGCATTGATGGAATGGTGGGGATCAAATGAAGATTTCAAGAGTGATTGTCCCGGTTTTGCTGGCTGCCGCGCTTGCCCTGTCGTGGACGGTCTATATGGGGAATGCGTTCCGGACGTGGGCGGTATACGGCGACCATATTGAAATGGCGCGGGAAAGCCTGGAGAACGGGCTGTATGAGCAGGCGATTGAGCATTACAAAAGCGCGCTGACGCAGAACAAAAGCCAGTCGGTTTATCTGAAAATCAAAGAGGCATACGACCTGTTTTACGCGGAAGAGGAATCGTCTTTTGTGCGCGGCAGTTACCTGACCGATATGGAAGCCGCAGCCGCGGATTATCCGGCCTGCGCCGATTTTTGGGTGGCACAGGCACACCTTTATCTGGATGCATCGGATTATACCAAGGCCTACAGCACGGTGCGCAGAGCGAAGCAGTACGGCGCCGGCGGGGAGGAGCTCAACGGCATCTATCAGCAGCTGCTGTACATGACGAAGCTCGATTTCAAGCTTTATTATGACTTCAGGACGGCGTTGAATGGATATCTGGCCGTTTCTGACGGGGATCAATGGAAGGTTCTCAACGCCCGCGGGGAGAGCCTGACGGGCGGCTACAAGCTGATCGGTTTGATCAACGACGACGGAAAGGGTATCTTTGTCAACGAGATCGACACAAGACTTCTGGATGCTGAACAGGTGACGCGGGCAAGGTTTGACTTTGACATCGAGGACGCGGGGTATTTCACCGAATCCTCCGGATATATCCCGGTCAAAATTGACGGAAAATGGAAATATACAAATCTGGATGGAGAATTTCTGCCCGGCGCATATGAATCGGCCGGCAGTTTTTATAACCATAAAGCGGCAGTCAGGAAAGACGGCCGGTGGTATTTGATCGATGAACAGGGCAAAAAGGCGTCGGACGACACCTATGAGGATATCAAGCTGGATCTGTACGGATGCTATCTGCAAAGCGGCGTGATCATCGCAAAGGAGAATGGAAGGTATCGTCTTTATGACGAGAACTTCAAACAAAAGGGTGATTTCTCCTGCGATGACATTGACATCTGCATCGGCGGCGGTCCGATTGCGTTCAGGCAGGGTGAAAAATGGGGGTACGCGGATCTGGACGGGAATATTGTGGCGCAGCCTGCCTTCGCATCCGCCAAAAGCTTTTCCAATGGCTTTGCCGCGGTGCAGAGTGAACAGGGACTCTGGGGCTTCGTGGACGATACCTTTACACTTGTGATCGACTATGCCTATCTGGATGCCCACTATTTCAGCGGCGAAGAAACCTGTATGGTGAGCACGACGAAAAACGCCTATCAGATCCTTCATTTTATGTTCGAGTGAGGTGAAGCGGAATGACCGAAAGGATGCAGCTGATCTTTTCGTTAAGCTGCTCATTATTTCTCTTTTTGTATTTTATGATCCAAGGGAAATTATTGAAACGCAGCCGGAAGGCGCGGCTGATTGCAAGGGCAAGACAATCGGGCCGTATTGCGTATGGGATTTGTCAAAGCGCGCTGCTCCGTGCTGATCATACAGCCGCCAATGCTTGCGGGGATCGGTCCAGTCGGTGTAAAGCCACCTACCTCTATGAGGTAAATGGACAACAGTACCGAAAAAAGCTGGTGTTTCGTTCCCCACATGCTGAGAGACTTCGCTGTCCCGAGAAGATCACACTTTACTATGCGAAAGGCAATCCTGCAGAGGCATACAGCAAAGAAGAAGCGGAAAGACTGAAGCCGGTTCAGGCGGAATGCTGCAGGGCCGCGGCGTTTTGCGCCATCATGGCCATTCTGGTGTACCGCATGCTGAAGCTGGTTCTGATTGTTAGGTGATATGAGATGAAATTGCAAATCCTGTTGAAACGTGAAAATGGAGAGGTTATGCTGGAATCCCTGATCGTATATTCCGTTACGCTGTTTTTGCTGTTTTTTATCCTGGCCATATTTTCCGTGCTGTTCCAAAGGTGGAATATACAGACCATCGCCCATGAAACGGCGGCGCGCATTGCTTCAACCTACAAGCTGAGCGAAGCGGATACGGTAACCGGCTACGCCACGAAGGAACAGATCCTGGATGTGCGCGAGTACCGGTATCTGTATGATGGCAAGGCGCTTGAAACCGCAGCGGAAAACAAAGCGAAAGTGTACGCCCCTCAGCGGCTGGCGAAGACCACCTACACGAAAAATGTCACGGAGCCCGATGTCCATGCCCATGCGGAGCATGACGCATTGGCGAGGCGGCACATCGAGGTGACCGTGACAGGAGAGTACTGTGTGCCGTTCGGCGACGCGCTGTCCTATTTCGGCTTTGACAGCGTTATACGGTATGAGACGAAGGCGTATGCGGAGTGCCTGGATATCATCGATTATATCAACACCGTGGACTATGTGGATTACCAGACATCGCTCAAAGAGCTGAACAGCGGACTTGTCGAAATGATCAGCAAAATTCTGAAGGTGTTTGGCCATATCTTTTTAGATGGAGGCGAAGCATATGGAGAAGGGGTTTAGATTTCATCCGTTCAAATGCATCAATGGATGCAAGGGAGCGATCTCCCTGTTTCTGGCTGTGCTCATGACGCCATTTTTGACCATTGCGATGATGCTTGTCGAGGTTGGCAGATTCAACAGCTCCGTTTCCATTCTGGATGAGGCGATGGGCGTTTCCGCTACCTCAACGCTCGCGAACTTCGATGAATACCTGCAAAAGCGCTGGGGTCTTTTGGGGGTGTCGCAGGATGTCGACATCAACAAGCTGTACGGCGACTACCTCACGATCAACGGCGGCATCATGGGAAACAGCCTGACGATGAACGACAGCACGGCCACAGGAATCTATCCATTGTCGGAGTCGGAGATTCTGTACAATCAGGTCATGGAGTACAGCAAGTTTAATGCTCCCACGAAGCTGGCGACCAGCTTTTTTGACCTGGCGGGTATGATCCGAAAATTAGAGAAAATAGGTAATATGAAAAATTTTTTTGAGATCATTTCCTCCAGTGCGGATGGGCTCGATTCAGCGATCACCTTCGCGGAAACCGCAGAGGAACTGAAAGGGATTGCAGAAAAGCTGGAAGGGAGGATCAAGGAGTTTGACAGCGGCTACAATGCGTTGAAACGGGCGGTTGACCGTTTGACCAGTGCGCTTAAGGAAAAGCGTCCCAGCGACAAGGATGAGGCCGATGCGTATGATGATCACATTGAATATCTGCGGGAACTGGTGGACGACAGTGTGACTGCCTACAGAAAAACCATACCGGACATCATTTCCCTGCTCACAACTTATAAGGAAAAGATGGACGGCTGCATGGATGCCATAGAGAACATCAGAAAGAATATTGCGAGCGTGGCCGCCAACACGTCCGAAGTGAATAAAAAGCTGAAAGAACAGAATGACAAGCTGGAAGAGACAAATAAAAAAATTGGAAGCCTAGAGAAAGATGGATTTAGTGAGAGCGACACCCAATATTTAAAATTACTTAAAACCCGCGAGGCTTTGGAAAATAATGTGCTGGAACTGGCGGTCCATGCGGAGATGGATAAAGCTACGGAACAGGGATACTCAACTGTTACGGAAGGATGGAAAAAATCCATCAGCACATACAATGGCCAAAACCTGGATAGAATGGTTTCCGCATTGAAGAGCTTGGATGTGGAGCTGGCGAAACTGCGCGGCAGTTCAATCAGTAAAAATTATACCTTAAACAAGAACACATATCATATCACCGTCGCGGGATTTATTTCGTCCGCGGATTTGGGTGCATATTTGAGGGATCAGGCAGCTCTGTATCAGGGAAGCTTTACCTCGGTGGTCAAGGGAATCATGTCCTTTATCAAATCCCTTTTTCAGCTCAGTGCGGTTTACAATCCCAAGCTGTGCTCCAATATCGATACCAATTATTATGAGGGGATGGGCGGCCTCCCCGGTAACGACAGCTCAGAGAATGACATTATGAAGCTCGCGTCGCGAATGGGCGATATGATGTCAGAATTTGAAAAAAGCTATCTTCCGAAAAATGGTATACTCTCGATTATTTTTCTCTCCTTTAAGGGGATGATCCAGAATACCATGTTGTTGGTGTCGGATTTGGTGGAATTTGCCAAGACTATAATCTCAAATATTTCTGAGCTGATGACGGGTTATGACAGAATTTACTATACGGCATATTCTGCCTTTAATCTGCCGTGCCGGACGGATTATATCAAAGAAAAGCCTACGTTCAGGACGATGACCGGTTATAGCTTTACCAAATCAACCCTTCCCAATCATGGGGAGTTATATGAAGCCCCGATTATTGGAAGCCTGGCGGCCCTGTTCAAACAGATCATTGCGTTCACGGGAGGTTCAGGAGACGACCTTGCGTTCAGCGGGGCTGAACTGGAGTATGTTCTGTTTGGCAGCAACAGTGAGATGGCCAACCAGACGTATACCTTCCTGTCCATCTACATTGTGCGGCTGCTTCTCAATCTTCCTATGATTCTGACAAATACGGAGGTGCAGGTTATGGCGGAGGCTTCCATGCTTGGTTATCCGATTGTTATGCTTGTAGAGGTTTTGGCAGAGCCTCTAATAGACACCCTTCTGCTGGTAAACGGGTCTTCAGAGCCGCTGATCAAGACATCCATCTATCTGACACCGACCGGTCTTCCCAAAATGCTCTCAAAGCTTTGGGGTGTCCTGAAAAATATAACGACAGCGCAGAAAGAAAAGATTGAGTCCGGGTTGATTGGGGTTTTTCAGGCATCCGATGATGATTACAATTACCAGAAAAAACTGGCAGAATATCAGAAAGAGGCAGACAACGAGGCCTCCTCGTCTTCCTCTGAGAATGAGGAAGACGGTCGGAAAGAAAAGCATTCAGATCCTTTTAAGCTCGATTACCGGGAGCACTGCTATGTGCTGATGCTGCTTCTAATATCTAGGTCACAGCAGATGGAAAGACTGAGCAACCTGATCCAGATGGAGAGCACCTACCATTACAGCAAGCCGGGCGCTTGCCACGACACGGTCCATGCCTTTGACCTCAGGAAGAGCTATACCTATATCCAGGCGCAGGCGGACGTCAGTGTCAGGCAGATGCTGCCGTCGCTCGCGGATTCGTCCCTGTTCACCGTCCAGAGGGAACAGTTCAGGGGGTATTGATTATGAACGGTGCGAATAAAAAAGGGGCGGTTACGCTGGAAGCCTGTGTGTCGGTGCTGCTGTTTCTCGTCCTGATGCTTCTGCTTTCCAGTGTGTTTGTCATCTTTATGGCACAGAACGCGACGGCGCACGCGCTGCTCCAGACTTCGGAGAGCCTGTCGCTGGACGTGCACTCCACGGAGAAGTTTTACGTCGACGGCATCGGTACGCTGGAGCAGAAATTTGGCGAGTTGATCAACAAGCTCTGCGGTTCAGCCAAAAAGAACCCCTATTTTGTCAGCAATGACAAGTGGTACACAAAGGGAAACGCCGAAGTGGCAAGCGCGGCGAAGAACCGTTTTATCGGATTTATCACCGGCGGCGATAGTGATGGCATCGCAGCCACGGATGCCGCCGACAAATATCTCAAAAATCTGAATATCGTGAACGGGATTGAAGGCGTCAATTTTTCGTCGTCCTTCGTCGCACAGGACACGCTGTATGTCGTGCTGGAATACGAGCTGGAGTACGACTTCAATATCTGGAATCTGGGAACCATCGAGGTCAAACAGAGAACCTGCTCGAAATTGTGGAAATAGCGCTGAGAGGGGAAGACCAATGAAGGACTTTTATTTTGAGAATCGGGGAAGCAGCAGCTTTCTAGTCTATCAAATCGGGGAATCGGACCGGCTGGATTCGTTTACGCTTGGAATGCTCACCAACAACACCATCGCCCATTTTGCATCCGCCGTCTTTGTACAGCAGGATACGGACCGGTTCATGAAATACAATGTCACGGCAAAAATCTCAGTGCGGCAGCTCATTTCCGGGACGGTGAGGCGGCGGCATCTGCTCGGCGTACTGTCCGGCATCGTTTCAGCGGTGCTGTCTGCGGAGGAATACATGATCGACGCATGCTCTTTGGTCTTTGATCTGGACAGGATCTTCGTCGACGTATCCTCCGGGGAGACCTGTCTGATCTGCCTGCCGCTGGTCGGCGAATCAAAGGATGTCCCGGATCTCAAAAGCTTTATCAAGGAAATCATCTTTTCCGCGCAGTTCGACCAGGCGGCGAACAACGATTACATAGCGAAGATATTCAACCATCTGAACAGTACGCCTGCATTTTCCATCACGGAATTTAAACGGGTGCTGGATGAGATTGAAAGCACGGCGGACGATCGCCGCGCGTTTCAGCAGGCAGCGTCATCCCGGCGGCCTGCGGCACAGCATTTTTCAGGCCCGGACGGGACAGATATGCCGCAGGGTGCGGTGTATCCGGCGGTTCAGCAGTTCCAGCAGCCGGTGCAGCCTATGCAGGGAAAATCTCCACAGCAGCCCAGGGCGGCGGTGCAGCCGCATCAGGCTCCTCCGCGTCAAAATCCGCAGGCACACCCGATTTCCCTGAATAAAACCGCTGAGCCGAAACAGGAAGCGGAGGAACCGGAAAAGGGGATGTCCTGGCTCTATCTGATGCAGCATTACAACAAGGAAAACGCGGCCGCCTACAAAGCGCAGAAGCAGCAGCGGAAATCAAACGGGAAGAAATGCCCGGCGCCCGCTGCCAGGAATGGTTCCAAAACACCGATGGCAGCGCCGCAGGCGGCCGGCAGCGCGGCACAGAAGAAGCCGGTGCAGGCGGCTGGCTATGCGGTTCCGAGTGCCGGTGGGCAGCCGGTGGGCTATGCGGTTCCCAGTTCCCCCATACAGCCCGGCTCTCCGGCTCAGAAGAAAGCGTCCATGCAGCCGAATGCGGCAGCTTCCCCGCGGAAACATGACAATTCATCCGATACACGGCAGGCTTCCTTTAGCCCACAGCCTCAGAATCCCGCTGAAACGCAGGTGAACTGGGCGGCCGCGCAGTCTGCGGCCGATTTCGGTGAAACGGTGGTGCTTGGCGGCAATACGGGTGAAACAACGGTGCTGTTGTCATACCAGCAGCCTGACGAGAACAGGACGCCTTATCTGATCTGCTTAAAAAACAGTGAACGCATTCCTTTGAATAAACCTGTATTCCGTATCGGCAAGGAGAGAAGCTATGTGGACTATTTCATCAGCAACAATACGGCCATCAGCCGCAGCCATGCAAACATCGTCACACGGGAGGGCAGGTTTTACATTGTGGATACCAATTCCACCAATCACACCTATGTGAACGGCGAGATGATACCGAGCAATATGGAAAAAGAAATCCGCCACGGCATGAGAATCCGTTTTGCCAATGAGGACTTCGAATTTCACGAGTATTGACAGCGGCCGCGTCCGGCCCTGCAGCAAAATCGAAAGTGAGGAAGCAGCATTGAACTATCTCATTTCGGCCAGCACCGACATCGGTATTGTAAAAAGCAGCAACCAGGACAGCCTGAGTGCTAAAGTGATCTCGACAAACGCAGGGAAGCTCGCTTTTGCGGTTCTCTGCGACGGCATGGGCGGCCTGCAAAAGGGAGAGGTGGCAAGCTCAAGCGTCGTCCATGCCTTTATGAAGTGGTCCGGCCCGAGGCTGCAGGAGCTTTGCCGGGCCGGGCTGACCGATGAGGATGTTCGGGCCGATTGGGAATCCATCATCCGGGAATGCAGCGAAAAGATCAGAGCATATGGAATCAGGTCGGGCATCCGTCTGGGCACAACTGTGACAGCGATGCTGCTTTCGCCGGACCGCTGCCGCATCATCCATGTCGGCGATACCAGAGCGTATGAGATCAAAGAGTCCATACGCCTGCTGACAAGGGATCAGACGGTTGTCGCGCATGAGGTTGCCTGCGGGACTCTGACCGAGGAGCAGGCCGAAACCGACGCGCGCAGAAATGTCCTGCTGCAGTGTGTCGGTGCTTCCGATGCGGTATTCCCTGATTGGTTTTCGGGCGGCAGCTGCGGGGATGCTGTGTACATGCTCTGCAGCGACGGCTTCCGCCACAAAATATCCGCGCAGGAGATCCACGCCGCGTTCAGCCCCGAAAACATGACCGACACGCAGACGATGCGGGAGAAGGAGCGGTCGCTGATCGAATTGAACAAACAGCGGCAGGAGCGGGACAATATTTCGGTCGTCACAATCAGGACATATTGAGGGGAGGACATTATGCTCAAAATAGGAACCTTGGTTGACGGCAAATACCGCGTTTTGAGCGAGGTGGGGCGCGGCGGCATGAGCGTGGTGTATATGGCCATCAACGAAAAAGCGAATAAAACGTGGGCGATCAAGGAGGTGCGCAAAGACGGCGTGCTGAATTTTGAAGCTGTCCGGGAAGGGCTGATTGTCGAGACGGAGATGCTCATCAGGCTCAAGCATCCCAACCTGCCCAGCATCATCGATGTCATAGAGGACGAATCGACCCTGCTGATTGTGATGGATTATATAGAAGGCAATCCGTTGTCCAAGACCCTTGCGGAGTATGGCGCCCAGCCGCAGGAGCTTGTCATCGGGTGGGCAAAGCAGCTCTGTGATGTTCTGGCCTATCTGCATACGCGGACACCGGCCATCATCTACCGGGATATGAAGCCCGCCAATGTGATGCTCAAGCCGGACGGCAATCTGACCTTGATCGACTTTGGAACCGCCCGCGAGTTTAAGGAAAAAAACCTGGCCGATACGATCTGCCTGGGAACGGTCGGCTATGCCGCGCCCGAGCAGTTCGGCGGCATGGGACAGACCGACGCGCGGACGGATATCTACTGCCTGGGCGCCACCCTCTACCATCTGGTGACGGGATGTAATCCCAGCGAGCCGCCCTATGAGATCAAGCCGATCCGGCAGATCAATCCGGGGCTTTCCACCGGACTGGAAAGGATCATAGAAAGATGCACGCAGAGAAATCCGGACGACCGGTACCAGTCCTGCGCGGAGCTTATGTATGCGCTGGAGCATTACGAGGAGATCGACGACCGGTACAGAAGAAAACAGAAAAAGAAGCTTGGCATATTCTTCACGGCGGCCGCCTGCTCGGTTCTGTTTGCCGCCGGCGGCGCAGTGCTGCAGGTTTCAGCCGCTCAGATGGCGACCGACATCTATCAGGATAAGCTTGACGAAGCGGCGAAGACAGTGGACTACGATGACAAAAGCCGGATCTATCAGGAGTGCATTGCCATTCCAGACAAAGCTTCGGAGACGGATGCCTATCTGGGTCTGATCCAGCTTTTTAAGGAGGACGATTCAGCTTTATCGGTGGAGGAGGCTAAAATCCTGGTCAAGCAGATTAAGAACCACAAGGCACAGCTCCTGGCAGATCCTGCGGGATATGCGAAGGTTTGTTTTGAAACCGGCAAGCTGTTCTGGTACTACTACGAATACGGCGATGCCAACGACAACCAGATCACCAGGATGAAAAGTGCAGTGGAGTGGTTTGAGGATACGATCGCGCATGCACCGGCCGGCGACGAAAACCTGAATATGGCGAGGG
The DNA here is from genome assembly GCF_000820765.1 of Candidatus Soleaferrea massiliensis AP7. Lineage (GTDB taxonomy): Bacteria > Bacillota > Clostridia > Oscillospirales > Ruminococcaceae > Soleaferrea > Soleaferrea massiliensis. The sequence continues at coordinate 102,614 of NZ_CCYH01000038.1, read as the reverse complement.
TATATGCGAATGTCGGCGCCTTTTACCGGGATATCTCCATCAACACGGTCGAAGCGAGCGATAAAGGCCAGTACAGGCCTTTTTTTGACAATCTGGCGGAACTGATGGATGCGGTTGCCCAACGGGAGGACGAGAGCGAAATTGTTCGGCTGGAGCTGTTGGAGCTCGCGCGCAGCTCCCTGCAGCAGTACGCCGCAAAGCTGAAGATTGACGGCGTTTCCAGGGAGGAGATGGACGCCATGTACCGGCAGGTGTCCAAGGTCATCCGGACAATCGAAACCACCACCGACAAGACGGAGGAAAAGAAGCGGAGCATCCTGTCACTGCTGGATGATACGAGGGACGCCATCGACACGGTTTACAGTACGGATAAGGAGGTTGGCTGATATGACGGTGGAGCTGCTGCAGAACCTGTCCGTCGCCGCATGGATCCTGTGCGGGATCTGCTTTCTCTGTGCGGCCGCACTGTTTTTCCTTTTCGATGTGCCAAAGCTGATAGGGGATATCAGCGGGGCCAATGCAAAAAGGGCGATTGCACGTATCCGCCGGCAGAATGCGCAGACGGGGGACAAAACGTACAAGCCGAGCGAAGTCAACATCGCGCGCGGCAAGCTGACCGACAGGATTACGCCGTCCGGGCGCATTGCCAAAGACCGGCCTTCGGCGGTGGGAGGCGCACCGACCGCCCGGCTTGGGCCGGCCCTGCGTGCGGACGGCTGTGAAGTGCCCCGCCGGCCCAATCAGCCCTTGGATACCGAGCCGGCACAGGCATCCCAAACCACGGTTCTTGCCGCAGAGGAAGCTGGAGCGGATTGGCGTGTGGAGACGGAGATCACGTATTACGAGAGCGACGAAATCATTGAATAGGAAGTGATGCGATGCGGCGCGCCAAAATAATTAAAACACATCGTGAAAAAACGGGAACGGAAGAACGGCCGTTTCAGCAGCTGCGTCCACTCTGCGGCACTCTGCTCCTGTCTTTGATATCCGCTGTGCTGCTTTTTTTGATCCCGTGGACGAATATCCGCGGGGGAAGCGCGGAGAAAGCGGCGGCTTATCTGACAGCGGCGCTGTTCTGGATCAGCTTGCTGAGCAGTCAGGCACTTTTCTGGCACGGCGTTCGCCGCGGAAAAAGGGTCTCACAGCCCGATGGAGAGAAGGCCTGTCATCAAGTAATTGGATGGCGCTCTTTCTTTTCGAATCCTGAGGCCGCGGCCACGGATACCGTCATGATCGTTTCGGCGTGCCTGTTGGTTCTGTTTGCGGCCTGTTTTCCCGGCTCGAGGATTCTGGTCATGACCGCATTGACCCTGCTGTATCTGTCAGTGCAGTGGCATTGTATACTGGACGGCGGATATTACCGTTCGCTGAGGGCGGAGCATTTGATTTTTGACAGAGATGAAGATGAAACGGATCAAGAAAAAACATAGGAGGTGTGTAATGATGGGGAGAATGTTGAGGGTACGAACTGGAAAGAGGGTTCTGGCAGTGCTGCTGTCTATAGTCATGCTTTTCGGTATGCTGCCGGCAACGGCGTTCGCGCAGGATACACAGGATCAGCGCGCGTTTACGATCACTGTGACTGATCAGGCGACCGGTCAGGCCGTCGAACAAGCGCGGGTGCGGTATACGATATCCTGTACAGGACGGGCGGATGCAACCGGCAGCGCCGTCACCAACGCACAGGGCATAGCGGTGGTGGAGGAGATGACCGGATTTGCTTTTGAGCCTTTGTCAGAGGTGTCGATATCCTGTTCTGCTGAGAAGGACGGCTACCATACCGCGGAACTGTCAAAGGAGAAGATCACCGCATTCGACGGCAACGTCACTGTACCCGTGACCGCGGTTGTCCAGAAGAAGGTGACGATATCCCAGACTGGCAGAGGAGAGGTTCGGATCGACGGGGAGCTTTACGAAAACGGCGGCGAAATTCAGATCCGTCAGGGGAGCCGAACGACAGTCTCGATCACACCAAAAGCGGGAAGTTATATCAAAACCCTCTCCATCGACGGCAAGACGGCCGCCGTCAAAAAATACGAGTCCTATGAACATACATATACGGTGGACGATGATATGGAGGTTGTGGTGGCGTTTCAAGAGGAAGCCGCGGTGACGCTTCAGAAAAATGCAGGCGGAACGGTCTTGATGAACGACACGCAGACCGATGTGCTCAAAATAGACAAACATGAGACCGTAAAGCTTGAAGTCCGGGCAGAGGAAGGATACCAGATCAAGACCGTTTCTATCGGGGGCGTGACACAGCCTATCGATGTGCCCGGTATCTTTGCCGGCAGTTTCCGTGCGGAAACGGATACCACGGTGATGGTGGAATTTATCAGGGTGTACAAGGTTACCGTGACGGTTGGAAAGAACGGCGAGGTGCACACCGATCCCGCCTGTGAAGCGGGCAGCGTCCTGTTGAAGGATCAGACGATGTTTCATATCAAGGCCGTTCCCAATTCCAATTACCGTGTATCAGAGGTGCGGATAAATGGGAAACCTACCGGTTTTGAGGAAAATGACTATATCTATGAAAAAGAGTTCAAAATCGGCCAGCCCTATGAATTCGTCGTCACCTTTGCCCTCAACCGTTATCAGGTTGCGGTATCTCAGGAGGGGGAAGGCGGTATAGCGTATCCCGGCGGGCAGGATGCCGGGACATTCCTGGCTGAATATGGGTCCGAGCCGGTCCTCGAAATTGCACAGAAGGACGGCTTTTATCTGGAATCCCTGCTTCTGGACGGAAACAACGTCATAGAAGACGCGGCGGAGGATGCCAGCCGGAACAACACCTATACATACAAGCTTCCCAAAGTCACTTCGGATACAAAGGTTCATGCCGTTTTTAAGAAGATCCCGGTTTCGGATCCGGGTTCAGATCCGCTGACAAGTGACAAGTATACCATTTCGTTTGACAAGGAAATCCTTCGCAGATATACCGAAGGAGACACGCATGTGGTTGTCCTTCCCGCCGGAACGCAGATCACCATTGCGCCAAGCGGGGCGTACGCCTTCATCAAGCTGAACGGCATGGATGTTCAGAAAAAGCTCATTGTAAGGGACGCTACAACGGAAATCGACAGCATCACGCTCAGCAAAGGGCTTATGGGTTATCGTGATCCGACCCGGATCGATGTGAAGCTCAAGCTGGCCGTCGACACCCAAGCGCCAAAGCTGGCCGTCGATGCGCCGAAGGCCAATCAGCATGGCTATTATAACGGAAATGTCACAGTTTCGGTGCGCGCGGAGGATCAGGCGCCGTATTCCGGCATCAAATCCATCCAATACCGCGTAACCAGCGGCGAGGATGGTGAGATCACACAGGAGGGAAAGCTTTACAGCTCAGAGTCCGGCGGGAAGGAACAGGCTGTTGGCAGAGAGATCGTTGTAGACAAGGACAAAAACAACAGCGATCATGTCACGGTGTATGTTGAAGCAAAGGATTTCGCCGGAAATGTGGTCAGCAACGAAACGGACCCGCTCACACTGAAGATCAATTCGTCAAAGCCGCAGGTGAGCGTCAGCATCACGCAGGAACGGCAGGCATATGCAGACGGCTGCTACGGTGTGCCGAGAGAGGCTGTCGTCACCATCAGGGACCGCGCGTCGACCTTCGATGAAGCCGCCGCGACAGGAAGCGTCCGCATTGCCGCGCGGGATCAGAAGGGGCGGCCGGTCGAACTGAACCTCGCGTCGATGATTGGGAAATGGACTTCTGACGGCGATGAGCACCGGGCGGTTGTCCGCTTCTATGCCGAGGCGTATTATGATTGGTCAGTCGCCTATGAGAATAAGGCCGGCCTGTCCAATCCTGAGCCGGATGTGTCCGGCGACGATGCGTTCGCGTTCTGCATAGATCGGACCGAGCCGACGGCGAGCCTTTCGCTGGAGGCCGATTTCTGGGATCAGGTGATAGAAACGCTCACCTTCGGCATCTGGAAAAACCATCCGGTCACTGTGACGGCAAAGGCGGACGACACCCTCAGCGGCGTCAACGAGGTGGCGTACTGCAAATCGAATGAAACGGCGGTTCTCACCTGGGAACGGCTTGAAGAGCTGTATCAGGAGGGGCGGTTTCAAACCCAGCCGTATACGATGGATACGGACGAGCTGTTTGTCATCTATGCCAGGGTGAGCGACAACGCCGGCAACACGCGGTATGTGAGTACGGACGGCGTGATTGTGGATATGACGGCGAGCAAGATCGATTTGAGGTACGATGAACCGAACGAACACGGCTTCTACGGCGACGACGTCAACATGGAAATCGAGGTGAATGATGCGCAGCCGTATTCCGGTATCCGCCGGATTGACTGCCAGATTACCTGTGACGGCCGTGTTACCAGTACAGAGACCCTCTATACCTTTGATAAAAAGAATCCCACCTTCCAAGAGCTCGAACATGTTTGGAGCGGTGCGGTCACCGTCGATTCTGAGGAAAACGACGGCGATCAGGTCTGTGTCACAGTGACGGCTACCGACAATGCGGGCAATGTATCCGAAGAATCGGCGGTCCTCTCCATCAGCGCCGTACCACCATCGGTGTCGGTGGATTTTGAGGATGAAGCCGTCACTGTGGTTGGCGATAAGGGTTACTATGCGCTGGAAAGAACCGCAGTCGTCACCGTGACGAACCGGGAATCGGTCTTTGATGCGCAGAAGGCGACGCAGGGAATCGACATCACGGCGGTGGATGCCGAGGGCGCGCCGGTTGCGCTGGATCTGGATGCCATGATCGGCGACTGGACAACCGAAGGCGATATTCACACTGTGCAGGTGCGCTTTCTTCAGGACGCCAATTACACCTGGTCCATTTCCTATACCGATAAAGCCGGCCATTCACCCGCCAAGATTCAGGCGGACAGCGGCGACACGCCCTTTTACTTCGCTGTTGACCGGACGGCGCCGTCCGGCGGTGTGATTGAAATCAGCGAAAGGATCTGGGACCAGCTGCTTGAGGTGCTGACCTTCGGCTTGTACAGCAGTGACGGATACGATGTATCCTATGCGGCAGGGGAGGATGAAACAAGCCCGGTTATACTGGAATACTACAAGACGGACAATCCGCTTGCCATGACCGCACAGCAGCTGGATGAAGTGGAATTTGAGCCGTTTGAACCGTTCCGGGTGGAACAGGACGAACAGTTTGTCGTCTATCTGAAGATCACCGACTACGCGGGCAACTACACCTATGTCAGCTCGAACGGCTATATTGTGGACAAGCAGCCGAGTATCATCACCCTTCATCCCGGCGAACCGAATGAGAACGGCGTTTACAGCGGCGATGTCACAGTCGGCGTTTCGGTCCATGAGGAAGCCCCTTATTCCGGTATCAAACAGGTCGAGTACTGGGTCGAATGCGATGGAGAGGAAACACAGCGGGAGCTGCTGTTTGACTTTGATATTGAAAATCCCGCTCAGGCGCAGCTTCAGCAGGATTTCAGCCGGGATATCACGGTCAAGGCGGATCTCAACAACAGCTGTGAGGTGGTGCTGCATGTCAGAAGTACCGACAATGCCGGAAATGAATCGTACAGCGAGGAAGAACTGGACATCGACATCACGCCGCCTGAGATCACCGTCTCCTATGACAATAACGACGCACATAAGATCGTGGGGGACCGCGGCTACTTTGACAGGCAGAGAACCGCCACGGTTGTGATCACCGAGCGCAGCCATCATTTCAGTCCTGAGGATGCGGCGGGGGGCATCCGAATTGCGGCGGCCGATGGCAATGGCGCGCAGATTGAGATCGACCGGGATGCCGTAATCAGCGAATGGAAGACGGCCGAAGGCGGCAGCCCGGACGAAGCGAAGCATACGGCTGTGATCCGCTATGAGGCGGACGCCAACTACCGGTTCGATATCTCCTATGCCGATCTGGCAGGCAATCAAAACGACGGCGTCAGCTATGGGAATTCCGCCGCGCCGACTGCGTTTACGGTGGACCAGAACCGCCCGACGGGCCATATCAAGGCCAAAGCGCAGGAGGGCTGGGAAAGGAGATGGGAATCCCTGACGGAACCGCTGCTCTTCGGTCTCTTCTCAAATCGGGGCATCACGATTACCGGAGACGCGAATGACCTGACCTCGCCGCTTGAGACCATCCAGTACTATAAGACAGCCGATACAGCCGCGAAGAAGACTTCGGAGCTGGACGCGGTGAAGGAGTGGCGCGATTTCTCCAGCCTGAACATCAAGCCGAACGAACAGTTTTCCGTCTATCTGAAGCTGGTGGACTACGCCGGCAACGTCACCTACATCAGCACCGACGGTATGATTGTCGACAACACAAAGCCGCGGGAGGAAACCATCGCCCCGGAAGTTACCATCCGGCCGCCGCAGCCTGTGAACGGCATCTACAGCCGCGATGTCAAGGTGGACATCAAGGTGACGGATCCTGTCGCCGGGAACACCTGTTCAGGACTCAAGCGTGTCCGGTACGAGGTGCTGAATATGGGGAAAACCACCCAGAGCGGAAACCTGTTTGTCTTTGACAATCCCGCGCCCGGCAGAGACCAGCTGCGCGAGTCCTGGACGGGGAGCATCACGGTGGACAAAACGCGCAACAACAGCAACGACGTCGTCATCCGGGTCTTTGCCGAAGACAATGCCGGAAACGCATCGCAGGAGCAGACAACCATCAAGATCGATACGACGGCGCCCCAGATCGACATTTCATATGACAACAACAACGCGGACAGCGGCAAATACTTTAAGGAAAACCGAACGGCAACCATTGTGGTGACCGAACGCAACTTTAATCCCAAGGATGTCAGGCTGACCATCACAAACACGGACGGTCCGGTGCCGGCCATCTCATCCTGGAGCAGGACGGCCGGTACCGGGAATCTTGACAATACGAAGTGGACGGCTACCATCACCTATGCGGCGGATGGGGACTACCGGTTTGCCATTTCGTATGCCGACCAGGCCGGGAATGTATGCAGCGGCGAGCGGTATAGGAACGGCACAGCGGCGCCGACCGACTTTACGATTGATAAGACAGTCCCGACGATCCGCGTTGCCTATGACAACAATGCCGTCCAGAACGGCAGCTATTACAACGCGGCGCGTACGGCCACCGTCACCATCCGGGAGCACAATTTCGATGAAAGCCGGATCAACATCGAGCTGACCGCCGTCAATGACGGCGCGGACGCCGCCCGCCCATCAGTAAGCGGATGGCGGGAAAGCGGGGACGATCATATTGCGACCATCACCTACGCAGGCGACGCGCTCTACACGTTTGATATTTCATACACAGACAAGGCCGGAAACCGGGCGGCGGATTTTGAGCGGCAGAGCTTCTATGTCGACCGAACAGCCCCGGAGCTGAGCATATCCGGCGTGGAAGACCGCTCAGCCAACAAGGGGGATGTCATCCCCGTCGTTTCCTATACCGATACGAACTTCGATGTGAATGAGGTGCGCATCACGTTGAAGGGCGCGGGCAGAGGTGAGGTGGAGCTTGACGGCAGCTATGCGGCGGTTCAGAATGGACAGACCTTCACGTTTCGAAACTTTGTTAAGGAGAAGTACGTGGACGACATCTATACGCTGGAGGCGTCCCTGACCGACAGGGCGGGCAACACCACGACAAAACAGGTCGTCTTTTCGGTCAACCGGTTTGGCTCGACCTATGCGCTGATGACGGAGAAGCTCAACGGCTCGTTTACGCGCGCGCCGGTTGATGTGGTCGTCACGGAAACAAACCCGAATGAACTGGTCAACATCCGGATTACACTGTTTAAGAATGACAAAACCCTGGTTTTGCGGGAGGGTGAACAGTACAGGATTGACGTGGAAGGCGGAAATGACAGCTGGTACAAATATACCTACACCATCTTCAAGAGCAATTTTGAGGATGACGGCGTTTACCGGCTTTCAATCCACTCAGAGGACGCGGCTGGAAACGTCGCCGAAAACACACTGGAAACCAAGGATAAAGAAATCAGCTTCGGAATCGACAAGACTCCGCCCAACCTGGTTGTGGCAAATCTGGAGGATGGCGTCACCTATCCGGTGGAGAGCCTCTCGGTTCTGCTGTCTGCGCAGGATAACCTGAAGCTGGATTCCGTAGCGGTCTACCTGGATGGGGAGGAGAACAGGACCTGGTCATCCGGGGACATCGAGACGATGGAGGCTCAAAAGGAGGACTTTATCTTTGAGATTCCCGGAAATTCCACAAAGGCCCATGCGGTCCGAGTTGTGAGTATGGATGCCGCCGGAAACGAGACGGTGGCCGAAATCTGGAATTTCTATGTGACGACGAATCTTTGGGTGCGTTACTTCAACAACAAGGCGCTGTTCTTCGGTTCAATCGGCGGTTTCGTCCTTCTGGCCGGTTTGGGCGTCGTATTGGCTGTGGTCAGGAAAAGAAAGCACGCAGATGGGCAGGACAGAATATCGTAGGGAAGATTCAGCTGCATATCCAAAGAAAAAGCCGATGGAAATTATGGGTGGACAAAAGAAGCCTTTGCTGGATGTGGATGGTGGGTTGAAAAAGGTTTCGTGAAATATCTGCTGTTTGAACGATCGGATTTTCGTATATCTGTGTAAAAAATAAGAAAGACTTTCGATTGTAATCGAAAGTCTTTCTTTTAGTTAGTCGAAGTAGAATAATGTGGCTTGGAAAAACCCAGTTATATTAGTGGTTTATAGGCAAGTCGAAAACTGTATTTACATCATTAAGAGTTTTTGTGTTCACTTCATATTTTGCGAAGTCTTCGCCTGTTATACATATTTCTATATCAGTAAAAAGAAAAGGATGTCTTATATGAAGAATATGGTTGACGTTCCTTTTAATAAGCCCTGATTTAATATTTTGCATTTTTATACTTGAAACATAATCTATAACGGTTTTGTCAATTGGTTCAATATTGTATGTAAGGTAGTAATTAGCATTAGGCAGATCCTCAATACCACAAAATACAGGGTAAGATATAATACTTTCATTAGGTTGGCTGGTAGGTTTATCACTTATAAAGGCTTCTTCTATATGTCCCCAGGCCTTATCGCTTCTTATAAGCATGAAATGAACCATATGATTCTTAGGTAATTCCAGTATTTTAACGCAATCTAATATTTTTCTTGGTGAGTGTCTTAATTCAGGTTCAAGTATCAAGACGCTTTCAAAACATCTGTGAAAATTAAAATCAGAAAATTTAGGAATTGTACGTTTGAAAATTATTTTCCTTTTTGTTTTGATATGCATTTGACCATTGACGTACTTTATACTTGGTGGATGAAGAGAAAAGTGATAAAGGCTTTTTTTACTATTATAGTTAATATAGCAGGATCCATCTGGCTTTATTGTTAAAAATCTAATCAGAGAGACTAGACCGTCCTGATTTTTAACACAAAAAGACAGAGTTTTATTCATAAATTCACCTCCATTTTACTATCAAGTATATAATGTAGAATTTTGTATATATCCGCACAGGTATGGAGAGACAATAATAAAAAAAGACCGCCGACAAAAGTCGACGGTCTTTTTAATGGTCCGAGTGACAGGAGTCGAACCTGCGGCCTCTTGAACCCCATTCAAGCGCGCTACCAAACTGTGCCACACCCGGATATGATAAGGGAGACCGGTCGAACCATTCAACTCGATCTTTTATGTTCAATTATTATAGCATGAACCTCTATGAAAATCAAGGGGTAGAACCATATTTTTGCTGATCGGGTATTTGAGAATACAACAAATACTGGATAGGCAAGAAAATAATGCGGAAGAATGAGGACAATCAACATAGATGGATGAGAACATTACCTGTTTTTCGACAAAACAAAATAAATTTTATCAAATTTCTTCCTTTTTCATCACCATCTGTTGACAAATAGGATGGTCTTATTATATAATTAAGATGGTCCCATTTGAAGGAGGTGTCATATTGGCTACGGGGAAAAAAAGAGGTCCCAAAACGGACAATCCCAAGCCGTATAAAATTGGCGTAAAGCTTGATCAGGAAGCAAAAGATATCTTAGATGCCTATTGCGAACAGGAAGCAGTATCCATTATGGAAGCTACGCGCCGCGGGATTAAACGTTTGAAGCCAGACCTCAAATAAAAAAGGAAGCGGCTCTTCTCCAGCAAAGTAGCAGCCACTTCCCAACACCGCAACCATCTAAAAAGATGTCACAGCGTAAATATTATATCATGCGCTGTGATTTCTTTCAAGGGGGTTGCAAGACATTTGAAAGGAAGATATCCTATGACGAACAGCGAAGCATGGAATGAAATTGTGGAAAATTTGATGGAGCACGCGCTCCAAGAGCACAAGGAGACGGTGGAATACCAGTATTACAGGCAGCGGAGCAGGCATCTGGATGAGATGCTGACCACCAATCTGAGACTGGAGGAGCGGGAATTCGTCGATGAAATCCTGTTTGAGATCAGTGCAAGCTACGAGCGCCAGATGGAGGTGCTCTACCGCCGCGGTATGCGGGACGCCGTCTGGATGCTGAGAAACCTCTGGATGCCCGTCTGATCGTCCGCGATTTGAAATGATAACAGCCCGGCGCCGGTACAGAAACACTTCTGTACCGGCGCCGGGATTTTTTACGCAAAAAAATCCGTTTTCATCCGGTTTTGATGCGTTTGCATGTTTTTCCCTTCGTCCGGCAACAATAAGGATAACTGACTGTCCGGCGGCCATACCGCCGAAAGACAGTGTCATATTTTGGGGGAATAGACCGGAATGAAAACCTTATACTTAAAAGACATCGATATCAAAAAAGCTTCGCCGATGAAGCCGAAGACGCTGCGCCGCGTCGTGCAGCAGAATCTCAGGCGCATCCGGGAGGAATATGTCGCGGTGCTGGACCGCCCCGATAAGAGCGGCGTCCAGCAGTGGCTGACCGACAATTACTATGTCATCGAGAGCGAGAGCAAGGCGGTGCTGCTGGAACTGAAACAGATGGACGCGTTGCCCTGCGACACAAAGACGCGTCTGCCGCTTACCTATCTCTATGCCCGCGAATACTTTTTAAAGGAAGGCCATGACGTCAACTACAACGCCATCAGCACGTTGATTGAAATCATGCAGGAGCAGCGCAGTCTCGATTCCGGCGAGTTCGCGTTCCTGCCGGTGGCGATCAAGATCACGATGCTGCAGCTGGCCTATTATGCGCTGTTTGAGATACAGGACGAAGAGCAGGCCCCGCAGCTCATGATGCGCGCGGTGGTCAACCTCAAGGACATGATCAGCATCGGCTTTGCGGAGCTGATCGACAGGTACAGCGTCGTCGAAAAAATCCTGGCCGAGGACCCGGCCGGGGTCTACAGCAGGATGGATACCGAAACGAAAAACTATTACCGGCATCTGCTGTACGAGCTTTCCCAGGTGGAGGGGAAGTCGGAGCAGGAGCTTGCCGAAGCGGTACTCGACCGCGCCAAATCCGCTCAGGAGGATGAAAAAAAGCATGTCGGCTACTACCTGCTGCATCATCCGAAGCTGCACCATAAGAACCGCACCATCGGCAGGCTGATCCTCTGGGGAACCTACATCCTTGCGCTTGCCGTCAGCGTACTGCTCGGCTGGCTGTGCAGAAGTATCCTGACAGCGGTGCTCCTATACATCCCGCTGACCGAAGTGACCAAGGTGATTCTCGAAACGGTCGGCCTGCGCTTCTCCGATATCGGATTTATACCGCGCATGGATATCGGCAGCTGCATCCCGAAATACGCAAAGACGCTGGTGGTCATCTCGGTGCTGCTGCCGAAGGCCAGTGAAGCGGCGAAGCTTGGAAAACGGCTCGAGAAGCTCCTTTACAGCAACGGAATGGGCAACATCGACTTCTGCGTGCTGGCCGATTTTGGGGAGGCCTCCTACCAGCAGAACCCGTTCGACCATTCGCAGGCCGCGGCGGCCATCAAGGAGATCGAGCGGCTCAACAAGCAGTACGGGAACCGCTTCATGCTGCTGATCCGAAACCGCACCTACAACCGGATGAGCGGGCGGTACAGCGGCTGGGAACGCAAGCGCGGCGCGATCACCGAGCTTGTGCGCATGATGCACGGCGAGGAGGTCGAGCTGTTCGGCTCGGCAGGCGACCTGTCCAAGTTAAACGAGGTCAAATACCTGCTGGCGCTGGACAGCGACACCGAGCTTTTGATGGACACCGCCTCCAAGATGGTGGCGGCCGCGCTGCACCCGCTCAACAAGGCGATTGTGGACCATGAAGCCGGCGTCGTCAAAAGCGGCTACGGCATCTTTGTGCCGAAGATTGCGACCAGCCTGGATTCCGCGAAGAAGACGGTGTTCTCCATCGTCATGGCGGGCACCGGCGGCGCGACGGCCTACGACACCAAGAGCCGCGAATTCTATCAGGACCTGTTCGGGGAGAGCATCTTCTCCGGCAAGGGCCTGATCGACGCGGATGTCTTCTATGAGCTGCTCGACCGGCGGTTCCCGGAAAACCGGGTGCTCAGCCATGATATCCTGGAGGGCTGCTACCTGCGCACGGCGTTTTTATCGGACGTAGAGCTGGTGGATTCCTTCCCGTCCAACCTGACCTCCTGGCTTTCCCGGCTCCACCGCTGGATTCGCGGCGACTGGCAGAATATCCGCTATCTCGGTTCCAGGGTTGACGGGGAGCCGAACCGCTTTTCACCGCTGAGCCGGTACAAAATCTTTGACAACCTGCGGCGCAGCGTCGTGCCGGTTCTGGCCTTTTTGGCCATCCTCGTCTCGCCGTTTACCGGCAAGTATGCGGCGGCCGCGCTGACCATCACGGCGTTTTTGTCGGTCACCTTCGCGCAGCTTTTATCCGCTGTGCGCGCAGTGGCCAGCGGCGGTATGTTTTCGCTCTCACGCAAATACTATGCGGCCATTCTGCCGCTGTCGGTCGAAAACCTGCTGCAGGCCCTCTTCAACATCATCATGCTGCCGGCACACGCCATCAAGAACCTCGACGCGGTCGTCCGCAGCCTGTACCGGATGTGCGTTTCGAAGAAGCGGCTGCTCGAGTGGATGACCGCCAGCGAGGGGGAGAAGCGCAAGGGAAGCATCGGCGCGCTGTTTCGGCACTATCTGCTCGGCGAGCTGTCCGGCGTTTTCATCCTGCTGGTGAGTCCCTACGGCTTTGTCAACCTGTTCGGCGTGCTGTTTCTGCTGCTGATGCCGTTTGTGATGATCTCCTCGTATCAGCTGAGGAACAAGGTCAGCGAGCTGGACAGCGAGCAGAAGGAGAAGATCACCGCCTATGCCGCGCTGATGTGGGAATTCTACTGCGACCACTGCACGGCGGGGGACAACTACCTGCCGCCCGACAACATGCAGGAAACCCCGGTGCGCAAAATTGCGCACCGCACCTCGCCGACCAACATCGGCATGTACATGCTCAGCGTCCTGGCCGCGCGCGATCTCGATTTCATCGACACCGCCTCGATGTGCACGAGGCTTTCCCACACCCTTGACACGATTGACAGGCTGGAAAAATGGCATGGGAACCTCTACAACTGGTACGATACGAAGACCCTCGCGCTGCTGCAGCCGTCGTTCGTCTCGGCGGTCGATTCCGGCAACTTCGCCTGCTGCATGGTGGCGCTCAAAGAGGGCATCCGGGACTACGCGGGCGAGGATATGCGGATCGGGGAGCTTGCGAAGCGCATCGGTAAGATCGCCGATGAGACCGACCTGTCGCGGTTTTACAACAAGCAGCGCAAGCTGATTTCAATCGGCTTCGATACGGAGAAGAACGAATACAGCAAGTCCTACTACGATTTCCTGATGAGCGAGGCCCGCATGACCAGCTACTTTGCGGTTGCCAAGCGGATGGCCTCGAAGAAGCACTGGGGCACGCTCAGCCGGGTCATGAGCAAGGACGGCTCGTTCGCGGGCCCGGTCTCCTGGACCGGCACGATGTTCGAATATTTCATGCCGCATCTGCTGCTGCCGGCCTACGGCGGATCCCTGCTGGACGAAGCCCTGCGCTACTGCATTTACTGCCAGCAGCGGCGCGTCAAGGGGACGGGCATCCCGTGGGGCATCAGCGAGAGCGCGTTTTTCACCTTCGACGCGACGATGAACTACCAGTACAAGGCGCACGGCGTGCAGAAGCTCGGCATCAAGCAGGATTTGGACAAGGAGCTGGTGGTAAGCCCCTATTCCACCTTTCTGACGCTGCCGTTCAACCCGCAGACCTCCTACAAAAACCTGATGCTGCTGGAGGAACGCGGCGCGGTCGGGCCGTATGGGTTCTATGAGGCCGTCGATTACACCACCGGACGCAGGCAGGGCAAAAACGGATCGGTTGTCCGCAGCTATATGGCGCATCACATCGGGATGAGCCTGCTGGGCATCGACAACTGCCTGTTCCACAACCGCATGCAGGAGAGATTTATGAGAGATCACGATATGCAGGCATCCAAGGAACTGCTGGAGGAGAAGATTGCGAAGGACACCGTTGTGTTTGAGGAGATCAAGCGCAAGGATGTCGTGGACAAGAACGCCCGTGTGGCGGGATTGTCCGAAACCTATGACGAGGTGTCGCCGGTAAACGGGCACGCGACCATCCTGTCCAACGGGCAGCTCAGCGCGTTCTACACCGACGCGGGCATCTCCTATCTGGCGGTCGGCGAGGACAACCTGACCAAGGCGACGACCGACACGCTACGCCTGCCGAAGGGCATCTATGCGTTTGTGGCAAGCGAAAAGGAAAAATTCTCGGTGACCAGTGCGCCGTTCTACCGCAAGGACATCGTTTATTCGGCGACCTTCAGCGAGGACAGCGTCGAATATCTGGCAAACGCGCGGGATTTCGAAGCGGGGATGAAGTGTACGGTCCACTCGCTGTATGCGACCGAGCAGCGGCAGATCGTCGTGCACAACAAGCAGCAGAAGCGGGAGCGCGCCGCGCTGCTGATCTATCTGGAGCCGAGCCTGATCCGGTTCGAGGACGACGCCGCGCATCCGGTCTTCTCACAGCTGTTTGTGCAGGCGCGGTACGACCGCTCGACCAGGACGCTGGTGTTTTCCAGAAAGATGCGGTCCGGCAAGCACGCGAAGTATCTGGCGGTCGGATTCTTGGAGGAGATCGATTTCGACTACGAGACCAGCCGCGATAAGCTGATGAAAAACGGCTATCAAAGCATCCTGGACTTTGCGGACCTCGATTTCGAGGGCGGAACTGGTACGCCGGACTGCATCGGCGCGCTGCGGGTGGAGCTTTCCATCAACGCGGGGGCGCAGAAGGAAGTGACCTTCCTGAGTGCCTGCGGCGAGACGAGGGATGAGGCCATATCGAGAATCCTGAAGCTGCGCGAGCAGGGCAGCGTGCAGGAGAAGCGCAATGCGCCGTCCCCGATCTTCACCGACAGCCTGGAGGGCAGGACGGCGGTGAAGCTGCTGCCGAAGCTGTTGTATCCATACTGCGACGATGAGAAGATTTTGAAGGCGATCGGCAAAAATCAGCTCAGCAACCACGCGCTGTGGCCGTACGGCATTTCGGGCGACCTGCCGATCGTGCTGGCCCCGATCGGCTCGAAGGAGGATGTCGACCGGCTCGAGGGCTATCTGCTCGCGCTCAAAAGGCTGCGGCTTTACAAGGTGGAATTCGATCTGGTCATCCCATACTGGGAAGAGCAGATCGGCCCGCTGCTCCAGAAGAAGATCGAGCAGTTCGGCTGTAAGGAGATTCTGAACCACCGCGGCGGCATCTTTTTTATCTACCGGCAGGAGATGGATGAAACGCTTGACAACCTGCTGCTGGCAAAGTCGGTGATGATTGTATCTGCAAAGCCGGAGGAGCCGTCCGAGGCGGTGCCGTTCCATCCGGCGCAGGTTCTTGACAGCAAGCCGCTGCTGCGGGAAGAGGAGGGGCTGACGGTGTACGGCGGCACCTTCGCAGATGAGCGGTTCTATGCCGACCGCAAGACCGTGCTGCCGTTCTGCAACATCCTGGCGAACCCGACCTTCGGCGCGCTGGTATCGGACAGGGCGCTGGGATGCAGCTGGGCGATCAACTCCCGGGAAAACAAGCTGACGCCCTGGAACAACGACGTCATCAGTGACAATAAAGGCGAGATGCTGCTCATGAAGATCAAAAACGAGACCTTCGATCTCATCAGCGGCAGCTCGGCGGTGTTTGAGCCGAACTTCGCGTTCTACGCCGGGGAAGCGCGCGGCGTGCGCTGCGCTGTCAAGGTCACGGTGCCGGGGAAAGGATGTGCAAAGCAGGTGGATGTGCTGTTTGAAAACACGACCGACCGGGAGATACGGCTTGACTGCGCCTACTACACCGAACCGGTGCTGGGCGTCAACCGCCGGAATTCCCGCTTGATCAGCCCGCAGTTCCGCGATGGGAAGCTGCTGTTCCACAATCCGTTCAATACGGCGGTCAAGAGCCATATGGCGCTTTCCTGCGACCGGCAGGAGGTCCGCGCCATCTGCGACCGGGTGGGCTTCCTGAACGGAGATTGGGAGAAAAGCGCGGCGGCGCCCTGCGCGGATCTCTGCGGCGCGCTGGTGACCGGCATCGAGCTGCCGCCGAGGCGCAAGGAGAAGGTACGGTTCGTCCTGTCCTACGGTATGACCGAGCGGTCGGCCGCGCAGTTGGCAGAACTTCCGCTTCCAAAGCCCGAAGCGGACAAGAACCGCATCCGGATTCAGACGCCGGACGCGTACCTCGACCATCTGGTCAACACCTGGCTTCCATGGCAGACGCTGGGCGCGCGTGTGATGGCGCGCATCGGCTTCTACCAGGCCGGCGGCGCGTACGGCTTCCGCGACCAGCTGCAGGATGTCACAAGCTATCTCTTAATCGATCCAAAGTGGGCGAAGCGGCAGATTCTGCGCTGTGCGGCCGTGCAGTTCGAGGAAGGGGATGTGATGCACTGGTGGCACATCCTGCCGAAAAACGCGGGCGGGCTGAAGGGCGTGCGCACGCGGTACAGCGACGATCTGCTGTGGCTGCCGTACGCGGTCTGCGAGTATGTCGAGAAGACCGGGGACAGCGGCATCCTGGATATCGAGACGCGCTACCTGAGCGCGCCGGTGCTAAAAGAGCACGAGCATGAGCTCTATCTGGAGCCGGGCATTGCGCCGAGGAAGGGCAGCGTCTACGAGCATTGCCTGCGCGCCATCGATCACGCGATGCGGCTGGGCGAATACGGCCTTCCGCTGATGGGAAGCGGCGACTGGAACGACGGCTACAACACGGTCGGCGCGGGAGGACGCGGCCAAAGCGTCTGGCTGGCGATGTTCTTAGTGATTGTGCTGGAGCGTTTCAGCGCGCTGTGCGAGCGGCGTTCGGACAGTGAAAGGGCGGAAAAACTCCGCGAGGATGCTGAAAAGCTGCGCCGTAACATCGATGAAAACGCCTGGGACGGCGACTGGTATCTGCGGGCCTTCTACGACGACCTGTCCAAGATGGGCACGCATGAGGACACCGAATGCAAGATCGATTCGCTGCCGCAGAGCTTTGCGGTGCTGTGCGGTATGCCGGACAGGGAGCGGGTGAACACGGCGCTGTCGAATGCCTGGCGGTATCTGGTCGATGAGAAGGGCCGGGTTGTCAAGCTGTTCACAGAAGCGTTTGATAAGAGCGATAAGGATCCCGGATATGTCAAAGCCTATCCGAAGGGCGTGCGCGAAAACGGCGGGCAGTATACCCACGGCGCGATCTGGTTCGCGATGGCGCTGCTGGAAAACGGGGACTGCGACAAGGGCTATCAGCTGTTGCAGATCCTGAATCCGGCCTATCGCTGCAGCAATCAGGAGCTTGCTGAGCGGTATAAGCTGGAGCCGTACTACATCGCGGCGGATATCTACACCGGCAGGGATTACTATGGCCGCGGCGGATGGAGCATCTACACCGGTTCGGCTGGCTGGTACTACCGGACCGCCGTGGAATCGCTGCTGGGTGTATATAAAAAAGGCGATGTACTCGAGCTTTCGCCGCGCATCCCAAGCAGCTGGGACGGTTTTCGCATGCAGCTGACGCTGGACGGCACCCAGCTGGATGTTTCAGTCCGCAGAGGCGGCGCATACAGGCTGGAAGTGGACGGCAAAGAGGTTTCAACCGTTCATCTGGATGGAGGAAAGCATACAGTGGAACTGCAGATCGCGTAAATTTATAAAATTTTTGCGAAACCAATAGCATTTTTCACCAAACATTGCTATAATTAAAACGATCATTCGCGGCAAGAATATTTGCAGAGATCAGCCGCTGTTCCTGACCAAACCGGCCGTTCAGCATCCGTAGAGGGTGGAAGTCAGAAGAAAAAGTCCGCTGGCTTTTGTTTCAAAAGCCAGCGGCAGGTTGCCGGAAAACCGCTGCATAACGACAGTTGCGCCGTTCTACGGTTGAGGAACCACCTGCGGTGGGGTAATCGACTACGGCGTTCTTCGGCCTAGAAATTATTAACGCAGTAGCTGCAGAAATTAGGGTGCTGGGATAGACTATCGTAGGGAGCGTTAGTGTCTGCCGCCTGCGGTGAAGCAATCGCTTACAGCGTTCTCCAGTCTAGGAGTTATTAACGCAGTAGCTGCAGAAATTAGGGTACTGGGATAGACTGTCGTAGGGAGCGTTAGTGTCTGCCGCCTGTGGTGGAGCAATCGCCTGCGGCGTTTTCTGGCCTAGGAATTATTAACGCAGCAGCTGCGGGAATCGGGGTACCGGGAAAGACTGTCACAGGGAACGTTAGCGTCCGCTGCCAGCCATTCAGCCACCTTGACCAAAGCAAAACGCCGTCCGCAGATGGCCGAAGCGGAAAAAGGGATATCAGAGGGGATTTTCAAGGGGGCCATCTGGCTAGGAGCGGCACACTGCATGGCCCCCTTGAACGGCCTTTCTTGGTTACTTCTTTGGCCGGCAAAGAAGTAACGACCACAATGCCAAGGTCAATTGGCAAACATAGTAGAAACGCTGAGCCACAGCGGAACAACCGTCGCTAGGCCAAGATTTCTTGGTAAGCACGCCAAAGCTGCTGTACTGTAGTGGCACAATGATCACGCCTTCAAGTATTACACTTGGCAAACACAATAAGGCCGCTGAACCGCAGCGGAATGACCAGTCTAATGATACCAAAAATCCTTTTATAGAAATTTCCCGTATGCGGAAATAGCTGTCTGCCGTTGATAACGGCGGCGCCGTCTGCAGACACAGGAAAGCAAGAACTGCATCGTCTCTTCATTTACATAAATTGAAAAGGAGATAGAAATCATTGATCAGACAAAAACTCTATGAAAATATTTATTTCAGCGGCATCACCGACCCGAAGTTCAAGTCCAACCGGATTTCGGTCAACCTGATGATGCCTTTACGGGAGGATACGGTTTCCAGCCAGGCCATCCTGCCGTTCCTGATGCGCAAGGGCTCGAAGAAGCTGCCCGACTTCACACTGCTCAACCAGAGGCTTGCGGAGCTCTACGGCGCTTCGCTGGACGCGGACGTCAAGAAATCCGGCAGCTGCCAGATTTTGAACCTGAGCATCCAGAGCCTGGACGACCGCTTTTCAATCGGCGGGGAAGCCGTCGCGTCCGAATGCGCGAAGCTGCTCTGCGATCTGACGCTGGAGCCGCACTTTGAAAACGGACAGTTTCCGCAGAAGGACCTGGAACTGGAAAAGCAGTTCCTGATTGACACAATTGAAGCCGAAATCAACGAAAAACGCATCTATGCGCTGAACCGCTGCACGTCGATTTTGTGCGAGGGACAGCCGTTCGGCATCGGCAAGTACGGCACGGTCGAGGGCGCGCAGGCGCTGACCGCGCAGATGTGCACCGACGCGTACCGTCAGGTCATCAAAACCGCGCGGATAGAAATCCTGTTCATCGGTTCAGGCGACAGCGGCGCGGTCATGGAGGTTTTCCGAAGCGCCTTTGCGGATGTGCAGCGAGAGGACCGTCCATTCGAGGTGCAGAAGCCGGACACCTCGGTGAAAAACCTCAAACAGGTGACCGAGCCGATGGAGGTCACGCAGGGCAAGCTGGTGCTCGGCTTCAAGGGACAGGAGATGGATTCCCAGGAGAAGCAGAACGCCGCGCAGGTCATGTGCGCGCTGTACGGCGGAACGCCGTTCTCGCGGCTGTTCCTGAACGTGCGCGAGAAGCTGAGCCTCTGCTACTACTGCGCCGCCCGCTATGACAAGGTCAACAGCCTGATGCTGGTGGACAGCGGCGTCGAGATTGAAAACGAACAAAAGGCCAGAGAAGCCATCCTCGAGCAGTTTGAGGTCATGAAGCGCGGGGACTTTACCGAAGAGGAACTGCAGAACACCTTCTTAAGCCTGATCAATGCGCTCAGGACCGTGGAGGATTCCCTCGGCGGACTGGAGAACTGGTATTTGACCCAGATCATGCTGGGCACATCCTGTTCCCCAGCCGAGCAGATCGAGCGCGTCAGCAAGGTCACGCGGCAGGATGTGATCGACGCCGCGAACCATATGCTGCTCGACACGGTCTATTTCCTGACTGCAAAGGAGGAGGCGTAATCATGGAGAAGAAGATCATCAAAAGCGCGCGAATCGGGGACGAGTATCTGGAAATCAAGCATCCGACCGGGCTTACCATCCTGCTTTGCCCGATGAAGGGCTACAACAGCGCCTACGCGCTGTTCGGCACAAATTACGGCTCGGTGGACTGTTGCTTTAAAACCGATAAAGAGGAAGCTTTCGTAACGGTGCCGGAGGGCATCGCGCACTTTTTGGAACATAAATTGTTTGAAAGCGAGGACGGCGACGCGTTTTCGAAGTATGCGAAGACCGGCGCGAGCGCAAACGCCTACACCTCGTTCGATAAGACCTGCTACCTGTTCTCGGCCGCTGAGAACTTCGAGGCGTCGCTGGAAATCCTGCTGAATTTCGTGACCTCCCCGTATTTCACCGAGGAGACCGTGCAGAAGGAACAGGGCATCATCGGGCAGGAGATCAGCATGTATGACGACGATCCGCAGTGGCGGGTGTATTTCAACCTGCTCGGCGCGCTGTACCACAACCATCCGGTGCGGGTGGACATCGCCGGCACCAAGGCGTCGATCGCCAAGATCGACGCGAAGCTTCTGTACCGCTGCTACAATACCTTCTACAACTTGAACAATATGGTGCTGTCCATCGCCGGAAACTTCGAGGTGGATACGGTGCTGGAGCTCGCCGATAAAATCCTAAAGCCCGCCGAACCGATCACGATTGACCGCGGCGAAGTGAAGGAGCCGGACAGCATCGTCAAGTCGGAGGTTGTACAGAATTTGCCGGTCGCCGCGCCGCTGTTCTATCTCGGATTTAAGGAGAAGGCGGGCGACGTCGTCTACAACACCAAAGCGCAGGTGCTCTACGAGCTGCTTTTGGAGATCGTGGCAGGGGAGACCTCGCCGATCTACCGCAAGCTGTACGACGAGGGACTCATCAACGCGGTGTTTGCCAGCGAGGTCATGGGCGGCCGCGACTACATCGTGAACTTCTTCGCGGGGGAATCCCGCGACCCGCACGCCGTCAAGGAACAGCTTTTGGGCTACATTGCGCAGCTCAAACGGGACGGCATTGACCCGGCGGCCTTCGGGCGCTGCAAAAAGGCGGCTTACGGCCGGCAGGTGCGCAGTCTCAACAACGTCGAGTCGGTCGCGTCGCTGATGCTTCTGTCGCACTTTTCGGGCATTCAGAGCTACGATGTGCTGGACTTCATCGCGGACTGCACGCTCGAGCAGATGAACGAGCTGCTCAGAAGCTCTCTGGATCCTCAGAAATGCGCCCTTTCGATTGTCGAGGCGGCAGAAGAATAACCATTTGCCCATCGGACGGATGCTGTCCTGCCGGCCTGCCCTTTGGCGGGCCGCATGGACAGAACCCGTCATGGATATCAACACATCAACAGAAAGGACTAGGTTTTAAATGGGTACACTTTATTTTCCAAATTTAGATCTGTCTTTTAAGCTCAATGAAACGATGCTACATATCGGCCCGCTGGAGATCAAGTGGTACGGTGCGATTATCGCGGTCGGCTTTCTGCTTGCGTTCATCTACACCTACCGCCGCATTGACAAATTCGGCCTTGCCCAGAACGACTTTCTGGACGTCCTAATCGGCGCGGTGGTCGGCGGCGTGGTCGGCGCGCGGCTTTACTACGTCATCTTCAGCTGGGATTACTACAGCCAGAATCTCGGGGCCATCTTTAACATCAGGGGAGGCGGGCTTGCCATCTACGGCGGCATCATCGGCGGCTTCCTGGTGGCGCTTCTCATGTGCAAGATCAAAAAGATCAAGTTCCTGCCGTTTGCGGACCTCGCCGTCGGCGGACTGTTTATCGGACAGGCCATCGGCAGATGGGGCAACTTTGTCAACATGGAGGCCTTCGGCACCAACACCGATCTGCCCTGGGGCATGACCAGCGCGCGCATCCAGACCTATCTGAGTTCCCATCTGGAAGAACTGACCCGAAACGGCATGGACATCCATCCGATGGAGCCGGTGCATCCGACCTTCTTATATGAATCACTGGTCTGCGTGATCGGCTTTCTGATCCTGTTCTTCTATCTGAAGCACCGCCGGTTTGACGGCGAGCTGCTTCTGATCTATTCGGCATGGTACGGCTTGGGACGCTGCCTGATTGAGGGCATGCGCACCGACAGCCTGATGCTCGGTTCGGTGCGCATCTCGCAGATTCTGGCGGCGGTGTTCGCGCTGACGGCCATTGTGATCTGGATTGTCATCCGTGTCAAAATCAAGAAAAAGAACGATCCGGAATACCTTAAATTGTATGTCAACACCGAAGCGTCCATCGAGCGCCGCGCCGCAGACAAAGCGGGCAGGAAGAAAAAAGCCCGTTCTGCGGCCGCTTCCCAGCATGCGGATTCGCGTGAGATAGGCGAACAACAGGAAGAACCGCTTTCGCCTGAACAGGAGGATGCAAAGATCCAGGATGCGGCGGTAACGGAAGAACCGATTGGGGAAGCGGATGAGCCGTCAGTCCAAGGATCGGATGGAAGCAATGACAGCATGACGCCGAGTGAACCTTTGCCGGAAGAAGCGGCACGGGAGAATCCGGCGGACAGCTTCCCGGAAAACAATCCCGCCGAAACCACCGATGAAACGTCGGAGGAGGATGAAGGCGATATTGATCTCATCAAACAGAAGCTTGACGAGATGTCCAAAAGCGTGAAGAACCCGAATGAGCAGGAGGAGGAACAATAATGTCAGCGAAGATCATCAATGGTAAAGAGATATCCGCAAAGGTCCGCGCACAGCTGGCCGAAGAGGTCAGAAAGCTCGAGGAGGAGCAGGGTACGACGCCGGGCCTTGCCGTTGTCATTGTGGGCGACGATCCGGCATCCAGAGTCTATGTCAACAACAAGAAGAAAGACTGCGCCGAGGTGGGCATCTATTCCGAGGAATATGCGCTGCCGGCCGAGACAACGCAGGAAGAGCTGATCGCACTGATCGACAAGCTCAACAGCAAAACCGATATCGACGGCATCCTCGTTCAGCTCCCGCTGCCGAAGCATCTCGACGAGAAGGCCGTCATCGAGCGGATTTCACCGGACAAGGACGTGGATGCGTTCCATGCGCAGAATGTCGGCAAAATCATGATCGGCGACTACAAGTTCCTGCCGTGTACGCCGGCCGGTGTCATGGAGCTGATCAGGGAATGCGGCATCGATGTCTGCGGCAAGGAATGCGTCGTCATCGGCCGCAGCAACATCGTCGGCAAACCGATGGCCATGCTGCTGTTACATAGCAACGGCACCGTTACAATCTGCCATTCCCGCACCAAAGATTTAAAGGAAGTCTGCAGGCGCGCGGACATCCTGGTGGTCGCCATCGGCAGGGCGAACTTTGTCACGGCCGATATGGTCAAGGAAGGCGCGGTCGTCATTGACGTCGGCATGAACCGCCTTGAGGACGGCAAACTCTGCGGCGATGTGGACTTTGAAGCGGTCAAGGAGGTTGCCGGCCACATCACGCCGGTGCCGGGCGGCGTAGGCCCGATGACCCGCCTGATGCTGCTGAAAAACACCATCGCGGCGGCGGCCAGATAATTTACAGGAATACTTTGTAACAGGGGCGCATATAATACCAGTGTAGATGAGAAAACCGGTTTCATCCGGCTGTGCTGCGCATGGCCGGAACGAAAACCATCTGAACAAAGCTGGGAAAATGGGCCCCTGTGCCGATTGTACCGATGCTTCTGGAAGCGAAAGGCGAATAAAGGCAAAAAAATTTGTTTTTTGTGAAAAAAGGCCTTGACTTTTCAGAAACCATCTAGTATAATATAATACGTCGCTGAGATAAAGCGGCTAAGGCACACGGGAGCATAGCTCAGCTGGGAGAGCACCTGCCTTACAAGCAGGGGGTCACAGGTTCGAGCCCTGTTGTTCCCACCAGTAGTTGGCCTGGTAGTTCAGTTGGTTAGAACGCTAGCCTGTCACGCTAGAGGTCGAGGGTTCGAGTCCCTTCCAGGTCGCCAACATGCCTCTGTAGCTCAGTCGGTAGAGCAGAGGACTGAAAATCCTCGTGTCGTTGGTTCGATTCCGACCGGAGGCACCACACCTGAGTCGATAGAGTGAGAAGTTTCTTCTGCACTCTATCCGCTCAACATATACTGTATGCGGGTTTAGCTCATCTGGTAGAGCGCCACCTTGCCAAGGTGGAGGTAGCGAGTTCGAGCCTCGTAACCCGCTCCAATTTTTCTTTTGACGCTGCCAATATAGCGTCTTTTTTATCCGGTGCCATCGCCAAGTGGTAAGGCCAAGGTCTGCAAAACCTTCATTCCCCAGTTCAAATCTGGGTGGCACCTCCAAATAGAAAAGAACCGATTGTCTGAGACAATCGGTTCTTTTCATATCGGTTCATGGACAGCCGGTACGTCAGAGAGTATGACAGTACATTATGGAAATGGAATTGAAGAAAACAGCAGACCGGCAGATTAAAAAATGGATTCAGCGACAGCAAAGCACGGCGATGCCGGCTGTTTGATGATGGGAATTTCCGGTGATATCAGAGTCCGTATATCAGATTGATTTTCGTCGGAATGCCCCGGAGAGATAAAAAGAGGGGTTGTTTTATGGGTCAGGAAAATACGGTTGTATCGTTTCTGGTAATCGCAAAGAACGCAGAATCACTGCTTCCCGCACTGCTGGACAGTCTGAAAGCACAGACCTATCCGCATCATCTGATCCAGTGCATTCTGGTGGACAGCGCCTCGGAGGATGGCACCCGCCGGATTATGGAGAATTTCGGGGCATCCTGCCAGGATGAATTTGCCGGGATTCTGGTGCTGGATAATCCAGGCATGATTCTGCCATGCGGCTGGAATGTCGCGCTGCGCCAGGCGAAGGGAGATTTGATCGTACGGGTGGATGCGCATTGTACGCTGGACCCGGACTTCATAGCAAACGATGTGGCCGGCTTTGAGCGGGGAGAAAAGATTATCGGCGGCCCCAGGAAAAGCGTGGTCAATGAAGAGGACCCCTGGCAGCGCACGCTGCTGACGGCGGAGGAGTCGCTGTTCGGCAGCGGCATTGCGGCATACCGCCACAGCGAGGAGACGAAATATGTCAGCACCCTCGCGCATGGGGCCTATGCCCGGGAGGTATTTGAAACGGTCGGCGGCTATGACGAGCGTCTGGCCCGGACAGAGGACAACGAGATGCACTATCGGATGCGGAAAGCTGGGTACCGCCTGTTTTTCGATTCCAAGGTCCGGTCCTACCACCATCCGCGGAACCGCTTTTCGAAGATGCTCAAGCAGAAATATCAGAATGGCAATTGGATCGGCCTGACGCTTGGCGTTTCCCCGAACTGCTTTTCCCTGTATCATTTCATGCCGCTTTGCTTTGTGCTGGCGGTCCTTGCGGCACTGATTCTTGCCATATGCGGCATCTGGCAGCCATTGGCCGGGCTGGGTGTCCTCTATGGCGTGATGGATGTGATCCTCACGATCCTTTCCAGCCGGGGTAAGAAGCTGGGAGCCCGCGCGCTGCTGCTTCCGTTTATGTTTTTCCTGCTGCATGCAGGCTACGGCGTCGGAACGCTGTTTGGCATCATTAAGCTGCCATTCTGGCGTTTGCGGAAGGAAAATCGCAGCTGTACGGCAATGGAAGAGGTGCGCCGGTGTCTGATCGACAACCGCCGCCGCAAAGAGGAGGCGTCATCATAATGGACAAGCACAACCATGTATTCACACCGCAGCAGCTGCGCGAATTGCAGATGAAAGGTCTGGAAATGGCCGTTTATTTCCGGGATTTCTGTGAAGAACACGGGCTGACCTTCTTTTTCTGCGGGGGATGCTGCATTGGGACCCTGCGTCATCAGGGCTTTATCCCCTGGGACGATGATGTGGATGTATTCATGCCCCGGGAAGATTATGAGAAGCTGAAAAAGCTCTGGAATCGGTATGCGGATACCGAACGCTACAGCTATCAGATCACCGACGACACCCATTACACCAAGAATCTATTCTCCACGATCAATGACAACCATACGGCGTTTATCAAGACCTATCAGGCGGACCTGGACATTAATCACGGATTGGTGCTGGATGTCCTTCCCTTGGACGGCTGCCCTAACGGAAAATGGCAGCGCCGGATGCAGAAGATCTGGGCGCTGACCTATTCGCTGTTCTGCATCCAGCAGGCGCCGACCAATCATGGTAAGAAGGTCGAGTTTGTCGGCAAAGCCGTTTTGGCGTTATTGAGGGGCAGAAAGCTGCGCAACAGGATCCGGAATTTTGCGGAGAGAAAGATGACCAGGTATCCGATTTCGCAGTGTGAGAAGATCACCGAACTTTGTTCCGGCCCCGGCTATATGAAGAATGAATATCCGAGGGAAGCCTTTGCTTCCGCTGTCTGGAAGGAATTTGAAGGGGAGAAGTTCCCGATCCCGGTGGGATACGACGCCTATCTGACGATGGCTTTCGGTGACTATATGCAGCCGCCGCCAAAGGAAAAGCAGGTCATCCACCATGATATCGTGTTCTGCGATTTAAAGCACAGCTATCTGGATTATAAAGGTGTTTATTATTGTGTATCTGAGAATCAGTAGCAGGAAATGAGTTGCCGGTTTGTCCTCTTGAGGAGGATGAACCGGTTTTTTGATATCCGGGAAAGAAGGGCCAGTAGGCTTTTCATGAGGTGATTTTGACAATAATATAGAGAAAAAAGACTGTTTTTGTCGAATATATTGACATATATCTAATATCAACTATAATTATGTCATACAGATAAATTTTTGAATTTGATATAATATTGAACACGGATCTCTGCAGTAAGAAATATGATCATCTGGTTTGTTGGAAGGTACGGTAATGGTTCCCCAAGAATTTTATGGAATGCAGCAGGTGCTAAACGGAAAGAAATATTCGAAGTATGGTTTCGGTAAAATGACATTGCCGCTTAATATCCTGTCAACGGAGATGTATGCTTGGACGTTGAGATGCAGGCAGAATATTTCAATGCGTTCCAAGTCTTCCGGAATCAGCTTCTAATATTCAAAACCGATTAGAATAAAAATCAAGTATTATGAAAAGGAAGGTGTCATGATGAAAAAACTGATATGCTCTGCACTGGCCGGTTCGCTGTTAATCACGGGAGGTTCTTTGATGGTATTTGCCGACGACACGCAGCCGACTGCATATTTCTATGGCGTCGATTATGTCACAACCGTGTCACAGCTCAATGAAGCCGGATACCAGGCGAGAGATCTCGTGACCGGTCAAAACTATACGCAAACGGTTCTGAAAACCGGCATGGTGGTCTACAAGCAGGACGGTCTTCAGAATCCAGCCGAAAATGTGGCAACTCTTTATGTTCGTGGCGATGTGAACGGAGATGGCATTATTTCGGATGATGATCTGGAAACCATGCGGCTTTATATTTTAAGCGAAGAAGGATTGACGGGATGCTATTTAAAGGCTGCTGATATGGATGGGAATAATATTATCAATGTTCTGGATTTGGTATTGGCAAAAAATCAAAAGCTACAGAACACCCCTCCAGCTGGAGAGGATGCATTTGATACAACCGCACAGCATTTTTTAGAAACCACGATGACATGCAAAACAATCGGTGATTGGCTCGCGCTAAATTCAGCCTACAGTTTCCGAGACATTGAAAACGGCACATCGATTACCGACCCGGCAGCAGTGGTCGGTACCGGCACGATGATCATTGACGGAAGCGAACGGACTTCTATGGATAAAGCGGTTAAAACTGTCGTGATGATGGGTGATGCAGACGGAAACGGTGTTGTAGATATAGAGGATTTGGAGCTCATTAAATATTATATTTTAAGCTGTGACGAGTCGTTTACTGGCTGCTACTGGGCTGCTGCTGATTATAATCATGACGGTGTCGTCGATGTTGCCGACCTCATGGCAATAAAATCCGATATCCAACAAGCAGGTGATGTCGATCCGGATTTGCTGGCACAGTTTTCACTGAGTTGATTTCATATTATAAAAATAGGAGTTACGGGTTCAACCCGTGGCTCCTATTTTTATAATGAGTATCAGTAGAAAATTCTACTGATGGCCTGTTGGCTTAACCAGTTTCAGATAATTTGCTGTGATAGCACAAGATATAATGGTTGCAGGATACGTATCCAGGTTCAATCAGACAATATAAGGGCATTCGGACAGAACAGCAATGGAACATACATTTTTTTCTTTGAAAAAGATCACGAAATAGTCTTGTAAAAAAGATACGGATATATTATAATAACAATTGATATGATTGGACAATTATGAATATATTTTAGATTGAAATTTTGTAATAATCATACAAATACAGCTGAAAATTGTATGGAATATATCCTATTGACCTTCCATACAGTCTCATATTACATTAGTCTTTGAAGGAGGGATTGAACCATCCGCGCAGCGAAAGCCGCAATGCTACAAGAGACAGGAAAATTTGAAAGGAGACCAAAATGAAAAAATTGACACGTTGTCTCAGCACCTTGCTGGCAGTTACCATGGTATCGACTGCGGTGATTCCGGCGATGTCGGCAATACAGCCGTCTGAGACAGAGACACAGACCAACGCAACCTATTACAACAATGCTACCATCAATGCGGCAGATCCGCATGTGCTCTATGATGAGGACAGCGGCTACTACTACGCCTACAGTACAGCAGGAGCCAGCAAGGGCTATTACTTCGGTGTGTACCGTTCGCCGGACCTTGTGACCTGGGAGAAGGCATCCAGCGGCGCGATCGCGTCCAACGACCCGAATCAGTGGGGTTCCGACTGGTTCTGGGCGCCGGAGGTATATCACAATGAGGACACCGGGCTCTACTACATCTTCTACTCGGCGATGATGAAGCCGGAGCTGAGAGAAGAGGCGTTCGGCTTTGCCGATTTCGGCGAAGCGTGCAAGATCGGCGTGGCGGTATCGGACAAGCCGGAAGGCCCGTTCAGCATCGTCGGGGATATGCCGATCGACTATTCCCCATATGACCCGGATTACTACGATGTCAACCAGATCATGGATTCTGCGCAGATGAAGCCGCCGGCCACGCAGGAAGAGGGCATGACGGCGCCGAAGGGCACCTACATCCCGACCATCGACGCGAACGTCTTCTTTGACGACGACGGCAGAATCTATCTGTACTATTCAAGAAACGCATACCGGAACTGGGTATGGGACGATGATCTGGGCAAGTACATCGAGGAATCGAACATCTACGCGGTGGAACTGAACACCGAGTGGTGGAACGACCCGACCGGCAGCACACAGCCGACGATCAAAGAAGAGTATGTGAACGCGACCAAGGATGAGAACGACGCGGAAAACGTCCGCAAGGACGGCTTTGTGCCGATCATCAACTATGGAAGCGAAAAGCAGGCGTGGGAGAACGCGCATGTAAACGATTACGAGAAGTACAACGGCAAGAAGAAGGACCGCAGATGGGCGGAAGGCTCGACAACGCTGAAGTACTACTATGATAAGGATGGAGACGGTGAGAAAGAGCCGATCTACTACATCCTGTACTCCTGCAACAACTATGAAAACGAGAATTACGGTGTGGGCTATGCCGTAGCGGACAACCCACTCGGTCCGTGGGACAAATACGAACTGAACCCGGTCATCTCACAGAATGAAGAGCTGGGCATGTATTCGACGGGACACGGAAGCTTCATCACGACGCCGGATGGAACGGAAAGCTATTATGTATATCATGGCCGTTCATCGACGACGGGAGGAAGAAGGCTTTACACCGACCGGATGTACATCGACGAGACGAAGCTGGATGAAAACGGACTGCCGGTGATCTGGGTAGACCAGAGCACAAGCGACCGTCCGGTGCCGTCCGGAACAGCTCCGTACAGCATCCAGGCGGATACCGATAAGCTGTACATCGATCAGACCAACGAAGATATGACAGCAAACATCAATGTGGATGTGAAGACCGCGGCCGGCGCAAAGCTGCCGCTCAGCAATGTTCTGAACCGTGTGGACGCGAAGGTTGCCAACGGAGACATCGCGGATGTCACTGTGAAGAACGGCAATGTGACCGTCACCGGCAAGCAGAAGGGTGAAACCACGCTGACGCTGACCTACCAGCGGCTCAGCAGTAATGGAAACTACTACGACGTCACCAATGGCGACGAATTGGTTTCGGTCAGCATTCCGGTTCTGGTTGCGGAAACCAATGCGACCTACTACAACAACGCAACCATGGCGGCGGCGGATCCCTATGTTTTGTATGACAAGGACAGCGGCTACTACTACGCCTACAGCACCGACGGTGCCAACAGGGGCTATTACTTCGGCGTGTACCGTTCGCCGGACCTTGTGACCTGGGAGAAGGCATCCAGCGGAGCAATCGCGTCCAACGACCCGAATCAGTGGGGTTCCACCTGGTTCTGGGCGCCGGAGGTGTATCACAATGAGGACACCGGGCTCTACTACATCTTCTATTCAGCGATGATGAAGCCGGAGCTGAGAGAAGAGGCGTTCGGCTTTGCCGATTTCGGCGAAGCGTGCAAGATCGGCGTGGCGGTATCGGACAAGCCGGAAGGCCCGTTCAGCATCATCGGAGATATGCCGATCGACTATTCCCCGTATGACCCGGATTACTATGATGTAAACCAGATCATGGATTCTGCGCAGATGAAGCCGCCGGCTACGCAGGAAGAGGGTATGACGGCGCCGAAGGGTACCTACATCCCGACCATCGACGCGAACGTCTTCTTTGACGACAACGGAAAGATGTATCTGTACTATTCAAGAAACGCATACCGGAACTGGGTATGGGACGACGATCTGGGCAAGTACATCGAGGAGTCGAACATCTACGCGGTGGAACTGAACACCGAGTGGTGGAACGACCCGACCGGCAGCACACAGCCGACGATTAAGGATGAGTATGTGAACGCGACTAAGGATGAGAACGACGCGGAAAACGTCCGCAAGGACGGCTTTGTGCCGATCATCAACTATGGAAGCGAAAAGCAGGCGTGGGAGAACGCGCATGTAAACGATTACGAGAAGTACAACGGCAAGAAGAAGGACCGCAGATGGGCGGAAGGCTCTACAACGCTGAAGTACTACTACGATAAGGATGGAGACGGCGAGAAGGAGCCGATCTACTACATCCTGTACTCCTGCAACAACTATGAAAACGAGAATTACGGTGTGGGCTATGCCGTAGCGGACAACCCACTCGGTCCGTGGGACAAATACGAACTGAACCCGGTCATCTCTCAGAATGAAGAGCTGGGCATGTATTCGACGGGACACGGAAGCTTCATCACGACGCCGGATGGAACGGAAAGCTATTATGTATATCATGGCCGTTCATCGACGACGGGAGGAAGAAGGCTTTACACCGACCGGATGTACATCGACGAGACGAAGCTGGATGAAAACGGACTGCCGGTAATCTGGGTGGACCAGAGCACAAGCGACCGTCCGGTGCCGTCCGGAACCGCTCCGTACAGCATCCAGTCCGACAAGGATGATCTCTTTGTCGATCTGGCGGAAGACGGTGTGAAGAACCTCAATGTGGACGTGAAGACCGCGGCCGGTGCAAAGCTGCCGCTCGCAAACGTGCTCAACCGTGTAGACGCGAAGATTGCCGACGGCGACATCGCAGATGTCACGGTGCAGAACGGCAGCATTACCGTCACCGGCAAGCAGGAAGGCGTGACCACGCTGACACTGACCTACCAGCGGCTCAGCAGCGACGGGGACTATTACGATGTGAAGAACGGCGGCGAGCTGGTTTCCATCGACATCCCGGTAGAGGTTGCCAGCGCGGTGATGGGCGATGTGGACGGCAATGGCGCAATCGGCGTGGCCGATCTGCTGAGCATCAAGTCCTACATCCTGGGCCGTACAGATTTCTCGGCGAGAGAGGCCTATCAGGCAGACTTCAATAAGGATGGCAAGGTCAACATCTTTGACCTGGTTGCGATCAAGCTGTATATTTTGAGAGGATAACAATTCCTTGACACAGTGAATCAAACAAACCGGCCCGCGAAGCATATTCGCGGGCCGGTTTGTTTTGTTGGGCAGGACGGCTGGGCCAACATCTTGATCTCGAAGAAGTCAAGCTGTATGTTGTTTTCAGGGGATAACAGCGCTTTAAAACAGTAAAACAAAACAACCGGCCCGCAAAGCGCATTTGTGGGCCGGTTTTTCTGTCAGGAAGAACGACAGGGCAAACATTTTTGACCTGATTGAAATCAACAGCAAGATACTGGCAGTCACATCCGACGCGGCGGGACAATACAATAAAGAAAGCACTTGTTGACGGGGAGTGGAGTGGAGATGGGAAGCTGTTCGGAATGCGGCGATATGAGCGGTATGCTGTCCGCATCGGCGATCGCGGCCGCGCTGTCCAAAGGACGCAGTGCCGTGGAGATCGCATATATTGGCAGTATCTTTGAATCGATCGGCCAGAATATGGGTACGATCGCAGCGCAGATGGCCTGCCGGGAGATTATAGAGAGCAGGGACTGTGCGCAGAAGCCCGGCGGCGCAGAAAATTTGTAAGAATTTTGCACAGGTGATTTACCTATACGGTGTACCGTAGTATAATAGAGGGACAATCAACATACTGGGAGGACAATATGAAAAGGACACAAGCTTCCCGCCCGACACTGAGCGCTGTGATCTGCGCGGCAGGCAGCGCGTCGAGGATGGGCGGTCTCGATAAACAGATGATCACCATTGAAGGCGTTCCGGTTCTGATCAAAAGCATCCAGGCCTTTGAAGCGTCTCTGTTGGTGGATGAAATCGTGGTGGTAACCCGGCGTCAGGAGATTTTACACATCGCCCAGCTGATCAGGCAGTACGGCATCACAAAGGTGACCAACATCGTCTGTGGAGGAAAGACCCGGCAGCAGTCGGTCATTGCCGGCATGCATTCGGTCAGGCGCGACACCGACTTTATCGCGGTGCACGACGGCGCGCGGCCGCTTGTCACACCGGACAGGATCGACGCATGCATCCGCATGGCGTATGAGAAGAACTGCGTGGCCGCCGGCGTCCGTGTCAAGGATACCATCAAGGTTGTTTCACATGACGGGCAGATCGTCTCGACGCCGGACCGCAACAGCCTTTACGCAATCCAGACGCCGCAGATCTTCCGATTTGATATTTACGAACATGCCGTGCAGAATGCCGAAGAGAACGGTCTTGATTTTACCGACGACGCGCAGATGGTCGAACAGATCGGGGAAAAGGTGTACATCGCGCCGGGGGACTACACAAACATCAAGCTGACCACGCCGGACGATATCTACCTGGCGCAGGCTGTGATATCCGAACGGTTTGCTGAGACGTTCGGGGAAAAGAAAGGATGGTAATTCGATGAGGATTGGACATGGTTACGACGTGCACCGGCTGGCAGAGGACCGGAAGCTGATTCTGGGCGGCGTCGAGGTCGCATATGAATATGGGCTGCTTGGCCATTCGGATGCGGATGTGCTGACCCATGCGCTGATGGACGCCGTCATCGGCGCGATGGGACTTGGAGACATTGGAAAATGGTTCCCGGACACCGACGAAAGCTTTCGCGGCGCCGACAGCATGAAGCTGCTGGAGTCGGTCGCAGAGACGATGGAACGCCGCGGCTGTAAGCTCGGCAACGCGGACTGCACGGTGATCGCGCAGCGGCCGAAGCTCGCACCGTATCTGGATGAGATGAAAAAAAATCTTTCCGCGGTACTGCACTGCGAACCCGAAAGAATTAATATCAAGGCGACAACCGAGGAAAATTTGGGCTTTACGGGTGCGGGAGAGGGCATCAGCGCGCATGCCGTCGTTTTACTGATGGAAGACTGATCCGGTATAGATCGTTCACCTTACCAGCGGCGGATACATACAATAAAAAAGGAAACTGTTTATCCTCTTCTGCCAGGAGCAAGCGGCGGCACGGCTTAAAACCGGCGCTGCCGGGGTATGAGGGGAAGGACTGCCTGAGAAAACGACATCCGGCCAATGACAAAGCGGCGGGGTGGAGTCTTTCTTTTTTTGCGGACTTACAAAGAGCAGTTTCAGAACAAGATTGTATGTCAGGCATAAAAACATGGTATAGAGGTGAACGAGATATGCAAGAGCAGGTGATTATGGTCAGTTCCATAACCTATGCGTTAAAATCACAGGAACTGCTGCAGAAGCGCGGTATTTTTTCCTATGTGGAGAAGACGCCGAAGGAACTTTCCGGACGCAGCTGCGGCTACAGCCTGATCATCCGGGATACGGCCCGGTATGAGGAGGCTGTGCAGCTGCTGATGTCCTACGATATAAGGATACTCAGGCCACGAGAAGGGGCGTGATCGGGATGATATACTTTGACAACGCGGCGACAACAACGCCGAAGCCCGAGAGCGTGCTGAGGGGCATGGAGCGGGGATTCCATGTCTACGGTGCAAATCCGGGAAGGAGCGGCCATGACATGGCCATCAAAACAGCCAAACAGGTATTCGAATGCCGCGAGATGCTGGCGGATTTCTTCCATGCGAAGGATGTCAGCAACGTGGTGTTTACACAGAACTGCACGCAGGCGCTGAACGAGAGCATCAAGGGTGTGCTCAGGCAGGGGGACCATGTGATCATCTCCTGTCTGGAGCACAACTCGGTGCTGCGGCCGGTGCACAAGCTTTCCCTGGAGGGAAAGATCACCTACAGCATCGCCAAGGTGTTTGAAAACGACGATGAGCGCACGCTGCGCAGCTACGAATCGCTCATCCGGTCGAATACGAAGCTGATTATCGCGACCCATGGCTCAAATGTGTGCGGCCTGGTGCTGCCGATCCAGAAGATCGGAGAGCTGGCGCACAGTCACGGCATCCTGTTTCTGGTGGATGCCGCGCAGTCCGCGGGCGTCCTGCCGATCGACATGCAGAGGATGAATATCGATTTTCTGTGCATGCCCGGACATAAAAGCCTGTACGGCCCGTCCGGCACCGGCGTGCTGATCACCGATCACGGCGAGACGCTGGACACCATCATGGAAGGCGGAACCGGCAGCAGCTCGACCGAATATACCCAGCCGGAATTCATGCCCGACAAGCTGGAAAGCGGCACGGTCAACGTCTTCGGCATCATCGGGCTCAAGGAAGGCCTTCGCTATGTCCGTCAGAAATCTCTGCCGGTCATCTACAAGCACGAGATGCAGATTGCCAGCTATATCTATACCCAGCTGAGCCGGATGCCGGGCGTCCTGCTGTATACCGGGCCGCTGAAGATGGGCAGGAACCTGCCGGTCATCGCGTTCAACATCCGGGGCCTGGACAGCGAGGAGACCACCGAGCAGCTCAACCAGATGGGTTACGCGCTGCGCGGCGGCTACCACTGCGCGCCCCTCGCGCATGAGTATATGGGCACGCTGGAGATCGGCGCGGCGCGGCTGAGCATCGGCGCGTTCAACACCATAGAGCAGGCGAAGCGTTTCTGTATGGATATAAAGAAATTATTAAAAAAAACAATATCCATTGAATTCGCGGGAATGTGTGATAGAATAATACTGGATATGTGTAATTTTGTTTAAGCGGCTTAAAGTTTCTTTAAGCTGCTTGACTGTACATAAAGGACATACAGGGGTCCGGATGTTGTAGAAATTGGGAGGCAGGTATGGATATTTGGAGCTCATTTGTTAACGTACTCAAGACCTTTCAGCTGATTGACGCCGTGGATGTGATCTGCGTCGCGTTCCTGATCTATCAGGGCATCAAGCTGGTGCGGGAGACGCGCGCCGAGCAGCTGGTCAAGGGCCTTTTATTTCTGATCATTCCGTTCTTCATCGCGACCCAGTTTGAGCTGAAGATGATGAGCTTTATCTTCCAGAACCTGTTCCAGTTCGGCGTCATCACGCTCCTGATTGTGTTTCAGCCGGAGCTGCGGCGCGCTTTGGAGCAGATGGGCCGTTCGAGGATCTCGCGCTTCAAGCTGTTCGGCTCCAACCAGCAAATATCCGAGGAGACCGAGGAGCGGTGGCGCATCGCCATCGACGCGATTGTGGACGCCTGTACCTCCTTTTCGAAGAGCAAGACCGGCGCGCTGATCGTGGTGGAGGAGGAAACCAAGCTGGGCGAATACATCAAGACCGGAACGGTCATCGACGCGGAACCCAGCAAGGAACTGATCGGAAACATCTTTTTCGTGAATTCCCCGCTGCATGACGGCGCGATGGTGGTGCGCTACGGCAAGCTTTTCGCAGCCGGCTGCTTTCTGCCGCTGTCCACCAACCAGTCGATCAGCCGCGAGCTGGGAACCCGCCACCGTGCTGCGCTCGGCATGAGCGAGAATTCCGACGCGATGGTGATCATCGTTTCGGAGGAGACCGGATACATCTCGATCGCGCATGACGGGGTGCTTACCAGGAACATCACGCCGGAGACGCTTCGTTTTTCGCTCGAGGAGGAACTGTTTCCAAGCCGGAAGCAGAGTGAGACGGCTGAAAAGAAAGCATTCTGGAAGGTGAGAAAAAAATGAGAACCTTAAATTTGCATAAAGTCATAGAGAACAAACGGTATGCGGTGGTACTGTCCATCTTCCTTTCGGTGATCCTCTGGTTTATCATCGCCATGACCTTCAGTCAGACGACCGAACAGACCATTCCGGGCGTGGTGGTCGATTTGAGCGGGCAGTCGGATATCATGCAGGAGATGGGGCTGAATATCATCTCCGACGAGCAGGTCAAGGTGAACGTCCGGGTCAGCGGCGAACGCACAGTCGTCGGCGGGCTCAAAGCGAGCGACATCAAGGTGACGCCGGACATCAAGGGCATCACTTCGCCGGGCGTCAACAAGGTGCAGCTGAAGGCCGAGAAGTCGGAGCGGGCTTCCAACCTGATGTTTGAGATCGTGTCGATCAGCCCGAAGACGGTGGAGCTCAACTTCAACAAGCTGGAAAGCGTCAAGGTGCCGATTGAGATCGAGCTGGACAACGTGTCCGCACAGGAGGGCTATACGGTGCAGGCGGCCTATACCGCGCCGACCGAAATCACCGTCAGCGGGCCGAAGGACGAGATCTCGATTGTCAAAACGGCACGTGTTAAGCCGACGGTGACTGGCGTGCTGACTGAGGATGTATACGAATCCTGTGAGGTTACCCTGCTGGATGAAAGCGGAAATGAAATTGAGAACAAGAACCTGACGCCCGATTACAAAACGGTCACCGTTACAATCCCGGTGCTGAAGACCAAGGAAATCCCGATGACCGTCGCGTTTAACAACCTGCCGAAAGGTTTTAAGAAGGATTCCATCAAGTATCGTCTGATGCATGACGGGCAGCCGGTCGAGACCATTCAGGTGGCGGCCAAGAAGCATGTCGTCGATAAATTGGAGGAGCTTCAGCTCGGGTATATCAGCCCGCCGGAGATCGGACTGGATAAAACGCTGACCTTTGAGGTGGTTCTGCCGAGCGGCGTACTCAATGTCTCCAAATATGAGAAGATCGAAGTGGAGTTCGACATGACCGGCATGACCTCCCAGGTTTTCACGGTCAGCACCATCAACATGATCAACAAGCCGTCGAACTACGATATCTCGCTGGTAAGCCCAAGGATCAGCGGCGTGACGCTGATTGGCCCCACGGCCGATCTGGACAGCATCACAGCGGCCGATGTGGTGGCTGAGATCGATTTCTCACAGATCAACCTGAAGACGGGACAGTCCGAAGTGAAGGCCAATATCTCGATTCCGGCGAAGGGGACGATCTGGGCATATGGCGATTATGTCGCCCAGATCACAGTGGAAGAAAAAAGTTCATAACAAAAAAGCAGGAAACGGCCTGCAGGATAAATTGGATGCAATTCGGTTTCTCCTGCAGCGGACATTTCCTGCTTTTATCATCATAAAGAACAGGATGTGGCATATGGCGCTGATTGTGAGCAATGTGCATGCGGCACTGACGGAAGGCAAGGACGCCGTTGTAGAGAGAGCGGCAAGAAAGGCGGGGCTGAAAGCCGCGCAGATTGAGCGGGCGTACATCGTGAAGGAATCGGTGGACGCCAGAAGAAAGGATGCCGTCCGGCTGTGCTATACGGTGGGGTTTGATCTGAACATCGATGAGGACCGGGCTGCATCGAGCCGAAAGGACCGGGATATCTCGGTCAGGCGGCGCGGCGCGCTTTCCTTTGAGGTCGGCACGCGGCGGCTGAAGTCGAGGCCGGTTGTGGCGGGTTTTGGTCCGGCCGGCATGTTTGCCGCGCTGGCGCTTGCGAGAAACGGCTACCGGCCGCTGGTTTTGGAGCGCGGTGCGCCGGTTGAAGAGCGGATACAGGCGGTGGAGCGCTTCTGGAAGGAAGGGACGCTCGACGAAAACAACAACGTGCAGTTCGGCGAAGGCGGCGCCGGCACCTTTTCGGACGGCAAGCTCACGACCCGCATCCACGATGATCGATGCGGCTATATCTTGGAGACCTTTGCGCAGCACGGCGCGCCCCGGGAGATCCTGACAAGGGCCAAGCCGCATATCGGGACCGACCGGCTGCGCGAGGTGGTCCGGTCCATCCGGGAGGAGATCCTTTCGCTCGGCGGGGAGATCCGCTTCCATGCCGCTCTGCGCGATATCTCGGTGCGGAATGGCAGGCTCTGCTCGATTGAGCTGGATGAGGGGAAACTGGAGACCGAAGCGCTGGTGCTGGCCATCGGGCACAGCGCACGGGATACCTTTGAGATGCTGGGGAATAGGGAAGTCCCGATGGAACCAAAGGCATTCTCGGTCGGCGTGCGGATTGAGCATCTGCAGCGTGAAATCGACACCGCACTGTATGGGAAGTTCGCGTCCCATCCGGCGCTCAGGCATGGGGAATACCAGCTCAGCCTGCGGGAAGGGGACCGTGCGGTCTATACCTTCTGCATGTGCCCGGGCGGGCTGGTGGTGCCGTCCTCCTCCGAGGCCGGAGGCGTGGTGACCAACGGCATGAGCGAGTATGCGCGCGACCGGGAGAATGCGAACGCGGCGCTTGTGGTATCGGTGGGCGCGTCGGATTTCGGTTCCGATGTGTTTGCGGGGATGCATTTCCAGCGGGAGCTGGAACAGAAGGCCTTCCGGGCCGGGAACGGCACCTACCGCGCGCCCGCGCAGACCGTCGGAAACTTTCTGGCGGGAAAGAAGGGGCTGACGCTTGGAAGGATACAGCCGAGCTACAGCCTTGGCGTGGAAGCCTGCGATTTTGGCGCATTCTTTCCACCGTTTATCTCTCAGATGTTGAAAAAAGGCTTGTACCGTTTTGACCGAAGGATCAAAGGGTATGCCTGTGACGATGCGGTGCTGACCGGCGTGGAAACGCGCACCTCGTCGCCCATCCGCATCCTGCGCGGTGAAACGCTGCAATCGGCTGGCGCCGAAGGGCTTTTTCCCTGCGGAGAAGGAGCCGGTTATGCCGGCGGCATCGTCAGCGCCGGCGTGGACGGGCTGCGCGTAGCGCAGGCGCTGATGCGCCGCTACGCGCCGGACACAGACTGATCCGGACGACAAGTCTGGCAAGATGCTTTGCATGGCTGCCGCGGCATCGTTCGGTTATCCAGTTGGGATAAGCCGGACGCAGACGGCGGCATCAGGATATGGACGCAGACAGAGACAGGGACCTGCTGTTGACACAGCAGGCTCTTTTTTATAGAATAAGCAGAAACATTGTAACGAAACAGACATTGTGCGGTATTTATGGTATAAAGGGATGAATGCAGATGAAACATGATTTCGAAAAGGCTTGTATGGAATACGCGCAGCTTGTCTACAAATATCGGTTAAAGAGTCATTTACAAAGCAGCTGCGGAAATGGGGGTACCTGCAAAGATCGACTTAGAGAACGTAAGCGTCCGCTGCCAGCCATTCAGCCGCCCTGACCAAAGCCAAACGCCGTCCGCAGACGGCCGAAGCAGAAAGAGGGATATCAGAGGGGGATTTTCAAGGAGGGTAACCACCTGCGGTGGTGCACTCGGCTATGCCGTCTTTTCTGCCGCATAGTTGTGGTGTGTTTGTCA
This sequence comes from Candidatus Soleaferrea massiliensis AP7, assembly GCF_000820765.1. Classification (GTDB taxonomy): domain Bacteria; phylum Bacillota; class Clostridia; order Oscillospirales; family Ruminococcaceae; genus Soleaferrea; species Soleaferrea massiliensis. The sequence continues at coordinate 62,234 of NZ_CCYH01000038.1, read as the reverse complement.
TAGGCTCTTTTCTTATCTCAGTGACGCGTAGCGCGTGCGCCAGCGCAGCTGGCCCCCTTGAACGGCCTTTCTTGGTACCTTCTTTGGCCGGCAAAGAAGTAACGACCACATTGCCAAGATATCTTGGCAAACACAATAAAACCGCTGTGTTACAGTGTTATCACCTCAACATAGCAAAAAGCATACCTTCACAAACAAAGACAGAATACATGTTCCTTTTTGATAGGCCGCAGCGAAAATTTTTCAATTATCGAAAAATTTTCGCTGCTTTTTTTATGCAGGTTCAGAGAATTCACAAAGAGATGGAATAGAACATGAAAAAGGAGGAAAAACTAGGAATGCATTCATATGCAAGCAACCATAAAGGAGAGATTCAAATGCCGAATTTAACAAGCAAGGAACTGACTGCCATTGAAGATCAGCTGAGTCAGGAACAGCTTCTCATCAAAAAGTACAGGGTGTATGCGCAGGCCTGCACGGATCCGCAGATCAAAGCAAAATGCGAGGAGATTGCAAACAAGCATCAAAACCATTACAGCCGGCTGCTGAACACATTGAACTAATTTGGAGGGAACCGTTATGGAAATCAACACCAACATGTTTGGCGACAAAGAGATGATGACCGACGCGCTGTCGGCACAGAAATTCATCACCGACAATTACAACATCTGGGCCAACGAATGCGCTACCCAGCAGATCAAAAGCGAACTGATGAACATCCTGAACGAGGAGCATCAGATTCAGATGGAGCTTTTCACCGAGATGAGCAAACGCGGCTGGTATCCGGTGCAGGCAGCTCAGCAGCCCCAGATCGATCAGGTGAAACAGAAGTATCCGCCGCAGGTTCAGTGATCATTGCGGGTGCTGTGGAATTTTAAAGTATCCGGCATCCTCAGCAGGCGGCTGCCGCTTACCGGGAATGCGTTTAAAAGGATGGCATATGCCGGCCTTCATCCGCTCTGCAGATGAAAGAAAGGCTTTCATCAGAATATCCGCCCAAAGAAATTGCCAGAGTATTTGAGATCCTGTGAGACGGATATCATCAATAGACAGCAACGTTTACATAACGTTGAAAAGAGTCCGGTATTTTGGCGCTTTCTCGAATGCGTGAGCATAAAAGCCTGATCGGCTGTCAAAAATACAATTGGAGGTGCAAAGAAATATGAGCAACCTACATTTCGGCAAATCAAAATTTTCCAAATTTATTTCAGGCAAAGGATTTTATGTAGCCCTGGCAGTATGTGTTGTCGGCGCGGGTGCTGCTGCATGGGTCGCAGTGGATAAAACGCTCGGCAATATCACACAAGAAAATCAGAACTATCTGAGCGATCAGAACACGAACAGCACCACGTCTTCCCTTTTCCCCGATTTGGAGGAGGCCGGCGAAATCGTCAGCAGCGTAGAGAAGAACGAGTCTTCTCAGTCGGCTTCCTCCTCCTCAAATCAGTCCTCCTCGCAGGCGCAGCAGTCAGACTCATCAAAACAGTCCGAAACGTCCAAAAAGGATACCGGCTCGTCGACGGGGGAGAAGCCCTTGTTTATGCTGCCCGTCACGGGGGACGTCATTAAAGAGTACAGCAACAACGAGCTTGTCAAATCCGAGACATTGGGCGACTGGCGCACCCACGACGGCGTTGACATCAAGGGCAAAGAGGGCACGCAGGTGAAAGCCGCGGCCAACGGAACGGTTTCCGAAGTTACCGAGGACGCCATGTGGGGCATGATGGTCGTCATCGACCACGGCGGCAACATGCAGAGCATCTACTGCAACCTCAACAAAGCGGTCAATGTCAAGAAGGGCGACAAGGTGGAACTCGGCACCATCATCGGTTCCATCGGCAACACCGCGCTTGCGGAGGTGGCGCTGCAGCCGCATCTGCATTTTGCGATGAAGGAAAACGGCAAGTATGTCGACCCGCTCAAATGTATGGACAAAGTATCGTAAACTGCCTTCGGTGTTTTCGTCCAGAGGCAAAAAAAACCGGTCCCAGCATTGCTGGACCGGTTTTTTGTTTCTATCAGTAAGAATATATGTCAGGATAAGCCGCAGTCATTATAATCCTTCCACTTTTCACGGTATGCACGTTCATTTGCCAGCTTGTACACAATATATCCGGCAGACATCACCAGCGAGAGGACGGAAAAGATGATGGAGACGAATACCTTATTCTCTTTGATGAACTTGATCAGCTTCATGTACTGCCACCTCCACGTTTTATGATGCTTCTATCATACCCGATTTAACCGGGAAAGTCAATACAGAAAATGGGACTGCCTGAGAGGGCAAAAAAGGCAACAAAAAAAGCAGACCCGTTACGACAAAGTACACGGTGATTCTGCTTCCTTTTGTTTATGCTGCAATTGCGAAGCCTTAGCCGGCCTGGTTCAGCCTGACCGTCAGCTTGGATTTTTTTCTTGCGGCGCAGTTCTTATGAAGGATGCCCTTCGCAACAGCCTGGTCAATCTTTTTGACCGCGAGCTTTACGGCTTCGTTCTTATCCTCACTGCCGTTTGTGATCGCTGCGTCAGCTTTCTTCAAAACGGTCTTCAGGTTGGAGTTGACAGCCTTGTTCTGCATCGTCTTGGTCTGGATGACCTTTACTCTCTTCTTTGCGGACTTAATGTTTGGCATAGTGACACCTCCTTTGCATTCCTACACATTACAATTCATCATAACATTTTTTCAGAAAAATTGCAACCGTTATACGCAAAAAAATTTTAGAATGCGCCGCAAAACAGATGCATGGAGTCCTATGAACGGTGAACAATAATGAATGACATGCGAATTCAGGACCCGTGACACGAAATTGTGCCTGGAACATCCAGAAGAATCGAGGGAATGCTATGAATTTCAGAACCGACCTTGCCATAGAGATCAAGGAGAACATAGCGCCGAACCTGCCGGACGGCGTAAAATTTGAAGAATATCAGAAAGAGCATGTGACGATATCGAGGATTGAAATCACCAATCAGGAAGCCGCCAAGGTCATGGAAAAGCCCATCGGGCATTATGTGACGGTGACGGTCCCGCCGTTTTCCACCACAACGCAGAGCTCCGACAGCGAAATGGAGGTGGTGGCGCAGGAAATCCAGAACCTGCTTCCCGAAAAAGGGCTGGTACTGGTGGTGGGACTGGGCAACTACAACATCACGCCGGATGCGCTCGGCCCGAAAACCATCTCGCAGATTCTGGCCACGCGTCATGTGACCGAGGACATCAACGCCGGCGCGAATTTTGGATTTCTGCGCCCGGTAGCCGCTATCAGCCCGGGCGTGCTGGGCCAGACCGGTATCGAGGTTGCGGAGATCACAGCGTCGATCGTCCGGGATATCAAGCCCGCCGCGGTCATCATCATCGACTCGCTGGCATCGATGTCGCTGAGCAGGCTCGGATGTACCATCCAGATTTCGAACACCGGCATTTCCCCGGGATCGGGCGTCTTCAACAAGCGCAAAGAGCTGAGCCGGGAGACCTTGGGCGTTCCGGTGCTGTCTCTGGGCATCCCGACCGTGGTCGACGCGACGACGCTGGTCTGCGAGCTGCTCAGCGGCAGCATGAAGGACAACATCGAGGAGATCAAAAGGAACGTGGAACCACGCGGCGAGAAGATGATGATCACGCCGCGGGAAATCGATCTTCTGGTGGAACGGGCCGCGAAGGTGCTGTCCTTTTCGATCAATAAGGCGCTGCAGCCGGGCGTTTCCAACGAGGACCTGATCTATCTGACCGCCTGACCTGAAAAGCGCTTTGTCGATCATACAGTCAGATCCTTTTTGTTTTATGATCTGGTTCCGTATCTGTGATGCGCTTATCTTTTCCGCCGTGATGGTATTCCTTCTTTATTATACTGGCAATAGGCTAAGGGACAATACCCCACTGGACGGTCTGTCCGGTGATGGTGTTTTACTTTCAAAGTATTGATAAATGAAGCCTGCCCGGTGGATGTTTAAAAAAGCGCAGAAACGATGTGTATGGTATCCGTTTTAAGAGAACGGTGCCGATCGACCGTATTCTTGAACGCGTCCCCAAGACATAACCGGCCGCTGTGCCGCATATGTATGGAAGTATAGAATTTCTGCCAGGTCAGACCCAGGGCGTAAGCCGCTGTGGACGGGCTTTCCGTTGAAGAGGTTCTGATTTCTTCTGTCTAAGCCTGCACAGGGAGGAATTTACCGTAAAGGGGATGGGCGATAGATTGAAACGCGCGAAAAATCATACAAGACGTATTATTTTGACCATTACAGCCATTGCATTGGGCGCGCCGGTGGTGCTGCGCCTTGCCGGTGCGATGCTGCCGTCGCTGGAGATGGTGACGGCGCAGGCGGCAATGGTTTCCGCCGGCATTGCCATGCCGGAAGGCGGATTGAGCCTTATTGAAAAACGTTTTAAGGATGCCATCGTTTCAGATGATGCTTCCTCGCAGAAAAGCAATGACAATTCCAAATCCGGTTCACAGCCGGCGGATGATTCCAAGGCCGATTCCCAGACAGCAAGCGAAGAGGAGCCCGAAGAACCCGTGGAGCGTCCGGAGAATGCCAAGGACATCGTGGCGGAGGACTTCAACATCCAAAGCAGCTCCTCCATGCTCAAATACGGCAGCGGATTCCTTAAAAATACAACCGAGCTGTCCAACGCGCAGGTGAAGGAGGTCATCGACAAGCCGCTCGAGATGAAGCTTGAGAAGACCGACAAGCCGCAGGTTTTGATTATGCACACCCATACGACGGAATCCTACCAGCTGCACAGCCAGCTGTTTTACGATCCAACCTACAACGCCAGAAGCACCAACGATGAACAGAATATGGTCAGTGTCGGCAACAAGATTGAGGAGCAGCTGAAGAAAGCCGGCATCGGCGTGCTGCACGATACAACCAAGCACGACTACCCATCCTACAACGGCGGATATGAGCGCAGTGCGGAGACCGTTAAAAAGTATCTGAAGGAGTACCCGACGATTCAGGTGGTGCTGGATATCCACCGTGACGCCATCGAGCGGGACGGGGGCGTACGTGTCAAGCCCGTGACCGAAATTGACGGCAAGAAGGCGGCGCAGATCATGATCATCGCCGGATGCGACGATGGCACGATGGATATGCCGAACTGGGATAAAAATCTGAGATTTGCCGTGGCGCTGCAGGATAAGTGCGAGTCGATGTTCCCGACGCTGACCCGCCCGATCTTCTTCTGTTACCGCAAATACAACCAGGACCTCACGGCCGGTTCGCTGCTGATAGAAATGGGAGGCCACGCCAATTCGCTGAAGGAAGCGCAGTATTCCGGCGAGATGGTCGGCAAGGCGCTGGCGGAGCTTTTGACCTCCATCACGAAATAAAGATCACCCAAAAGGACGTTTTAACATATGAAAGAAAGTTTAAAATATTATTTTACATCCATCGCAATCACGCTGATCCTGATTATCTTTGCGGCGGCGTTTTTTCAAATTGCCGCGCAGGCGAGGAGCCTGACAGGGGACGCCACGCAGGAGGTGCTGCAGCTGCAGCAGGCCGATGAAGACGCCTGGAGATTTACCGTTTTTGGCGAGACCTATGAGTTCTCTTTCCAGCCGCTCAAAACAGCCAACCGGGTTCGGAAATCCTATTTTACCCTGACGCCTGCGCCGGTTCGCCTGATTGAACAGGGCGTGGCCGCGCTGCAGGAACAGGTAAATGGGTACATGGAACAGCAGCGGCGTGAGGAGTTTGAAAAAAACATTCAGGATTAAAGGGGCCTTCGGGCCCCTTTTTTATCTGCGCACTTGATTCCCGCGTGACAGGAAAACACGGATTTGATTTTTAAGACGGATTCGTATCATGGATATGGAGCAGCATGATCCAAAACAGTGCGTCATGATATGGCGGGAGCCTCAATAGGATGCTGATCTTGAAAACGACAGCTTCCGCCCAAGATGCTCGGTGTTGTCTATATGAAGCAGAAAAGGAAAACTGAAAATCTTCGCGCAACCTATGCACAAATCACGGTTAGCCGCATGATAGAAGATCCATATAAGATAATATTTGCATGCATATCCCTCGTTTCTGCATCTCCATTCCTGCGTGATGGACGGTTTTTGTAAATCAAGCCGGACGGAAAAGTTTTTTGACCTTTTACTTGCAAACAGGAACAGAATATGGTATAATATCAAAGCATTTAAGTACGCCGGATGGCATGTTCGGTGGTGGTTAATGCCCGCCGCTTTTCGCGGCGAGACATTTAATCGGACAGTCCTCTTTCCAGGTGCTGGTTATGAATGTCCTAAAATTAAGGAGGAAGTATCGATGGATGCTTTAAAGCACATTGCTCAGGAGAGCTTGAAGGCTGAGTTGCCGCAGTTTGATATCGGTGACACCATCCGGGTCTTTGTTAAGATCAAGGAGGGAAACAGGGAGAGACTGCAGGCATTTGAAGGCACCGTTATCGCGAAGAAACATGGCGGTATCGCGGAAACCTTTACCGTTCGCCGTGTAGCGCATGGCTGCGGTATTGAAAGGGTATTCCCGATCCACAGCCCGAATGTCGCAAAGGTCGAGATTATCAGACACGGTAAGGTCCGCAGAGGCAAGCTGTACTATCTGCGTGACAGAGTCGGTAAAGCTGCGAAAGTTAAAGAAGCAATCCGCTGAATTTAAAACGGATTCAGAAAAAGGGACGATTCCGTCCCTTTTTTGTTATACTTTTATCGGGATACCGGAATGCATTGACGCTGTTGCCGTGTCGTCTCTGAGGTGCCCCGCGGAGTCCGCGCTTGGGGCTATCATAATATGAATAGATGCATGTGTGCATGCAAAGAGATGTGCAGGGATGCATGGAAGCATGAAAATTCCCGTTATGAGCCGCCTGGCTGACTAAAATTCAACAACTCGTAAAAAATAAAGATTGGATATCCGCTTATTTTTTGATAGAATAGAGAAAAGTCCGGTTTGTCCATTGCAATACATACAAAAGGAGATGTGGTCCTGATGTCCAACGAACCGTTTGATGAAAACAAATTTGAAAAAGAACAGCCAGCAGAATTTTCGGATTCCGTACAGGATACCGAGGAATTCGCGGAAGAAGACGTATTTTTAGAGGATGCAGAAATCCCGGAATCTGAACGGACGGTCGGCGCGAAAGCGGAATTTATGGAATGGATTGAAGCCATTGTCACATCGGTGGTGGCGGTGATCATCCTGTTTACCTTTGTGTTCCGCATCGTCGGCGTGGAAGGCGTCTCGATGCAGCCGACGCTGGACGGCGGGGATAACGGCGGCATGGGCGACCGCGTCATACTGACCCATATGTTCTACACACCGCAGCCGGGCGACATTGTGGTCGTCACCAAGCCGGGCACCAATGTGGAGAATGTGCCGATTATCAAGCGGGTCATTGCTACCGAAGGACAGACGGTGGACATCGATTTCGATTCCGGAGCGGTCACGGTGGACGGCAAGGTGCTGGACGAACCGTATATCAATGAACCGACCTACACCAAGGGAAATGTCACCTTCCCGGTGAAGGTGAAGGAAGGCTGTGTGTTTGTCCTGGGCGACAACCGCAACCATTCTCTGGACAGCCGGTTTGAACAGGTCGGTATGGTGGATAACCGCTATATTCTGGGAAAAGCTATTTTTAGAATCCTTCCGATTAATCGTATGGGAGTTGTAAGTTAATGATAGAGACACCGTCCATTCAGTGGTTTCCGGGACATATGGCCAAAACCCGGCGCATTATGCGGGACAGCATGCGGTTTGTCGACGTCGTTGTGGAACTCATCGACGCGCGCATCCCGATCAGCAGCCGGAACCCTGAAATAGACAGGATGATCGGCAGAAAGCCGAGAATCGTTCTGCTCAACAAGAGCGACGCGGCGGACGACCGCATCACCAAGCAGTGGTGCGGCTACTTTCAGGAAAAGGGCATCCCGGTCCTTGCGGCGGACTGCCGCAGCGGAAAGGGGCTTGGCGGCTTCCTGTCGCTTCTGAGACGCACCCTGAAGGATGAGATCAAGCGCCGCAAACTGAAGGGCATGGAGGGACAGCCGATCCGCATGATGATCGTCGGCATCCCGAATGTCGGCAAGTCCTCCTTTATCAACCGCATGGCGAAGTCCAAGCGTACGAAGGTGGCGGACCGGCCGGGCGTCACGCGCGGCAAGCAGTGGGTGACCCTTGACAAGGGCCTGGAGCTGCTGGATATGCCGGGTGTGCTGTGGCCGAAATTCGAAAACAAAACCGTCGGCGAGCATCTGGCGTTCACGGGCGCGGTGCGCGACGACATCCTGGATACGGAGCTTCTGGCCATGCGTCTGGTGCTGCAGCTCAAGGAGCGTTACGGGCAGCTGCTGGCCGACCGCTATAAGCTGACCGAGGAGGATCTCGATACGGACGACGCCTATGAGCTGCTCCAAAGGATCGGCAAACGGCGCGGCATGCTGGTTCCAGGCGGCGAGGTGGATACCGAGCGCGCGGCGATCATTGTGCTGGATGAATTCCGCGCCAGCAAGATCGGGCGCGTCACGCTGGAAACGCCGGACGACATAGAAAGGTTTGAAGCAGATGCCAATGAATGATTTGTGGCAGTTTGAACACGAAGCCTATCAAAATGGATTTGAACGGGTCTGCGGCATCGATGAAGCGGGCCGCGGCCCGCTTGCGGGACCGGTATTCGCCGCGGCGGTTATCCTGCCGCCGGACGCGGTGATCGAGGGCCTCGACGATTCCAAGAAGCTCAGTGAAAAGAAGCGCGAAGCGCTGTTTGACCAGATCATCGCCGCGGCGCTGGATTATGAAATCGCGTTTGCGACCGAGAAGGAAATCGATCAGCACAACATCCTGAACGCCACCTTTTTGGCCATGAAACGCGCCGTAGCCGGACTGGAGGAACGTCCGGATCTGGCATTGGTGGACGGCAACCGCGACCCGGGCCTTCCAATCGAATCGGTCTGCATCGTCAAGGGAGACGCCAAGAGCGCCAGCATCGCGGCGGCGTCGATCCTCGCGAAGGTCAGCCGCGACCGCTTCATGAAACAGATGGCTGAGCAGTATCCGCAGTATCATTTTGAAAAACACAAGGGATATCCGACGAAGGAACATTATGCCATGATCCTGGAGCATGGACCCTGTGCCATACATAGAACCACGTTTTTAAAGACCCTTTTTAAGCATGAAGCATAAAACCGGCAGCCTTGGCGAAGACTGCGCCGCCGGTTATCTCATACAAAACGGCTACAAGATTGTGACGCGCAATTACCGCAGCCGGTATGGAGAGATCGATATCATCGCGCAAAAGGGCGGCATCACGGCGTTTGTCGAGGTCAAAACCCGCAGCAGTGATGCATTCGCGCTGCCGCGGGAATTCGTAGATCCCCGAAAGCAGCGGAAGATCATCCAAACGGCCATGCAGTATTCGTCACAGTTTCCATCCGACACGCAGTACCGGTTCGATATCATCGAAGTGATGATTCAAAGCAAGGACAGCTTCGAACCGATCTCCATCACACATCTGGAGAACACATTTGACGCAGGCGAAAGATGAACGCAGATGCATCTGATGGAGTCAAACAGTTAAGAACTATTTGGATGGCCGTTACAGAACGAAGCATGAAATTACCTCCCATACGTCGGAAAGCGAGGATTCCATCCCTAGCGGGCGGAAGTCTATGAGGCTGGACGACGTGAGGACGAAGATGAGACGGGTCGCTTACAGCGACAGCACAATGGCTGTAAAGAACACCGCGCATCGCATCGCCTCTGAACCAAGCCATTGCGGGTATCCCAGCCGTCATCTAGAAGCAGAAACTGCCCAATTTGATGAATGCTGCGTGATTGGGGGATTTTTAAGGGGGCGGTAGACCCCTTGAATGGCCTTTTCTGGTTACTCTTTTGGCCACGCAAAAGAGTAACGACCACCTTGCCAAGGGGAATTTGGCAAACCAAAGGAAAACTGCCGCGTATCGGCGCAGATCAGCCCATGCGGCAATCCTCAAAGCTAAAAAAAACCAAAGCAGTGAAAAAAGTCAAACAGAACATAACAGACGAAAATATAGATCACCCCGCACAGAACAGCTGTGCGGACATCACCCGCCGACGATATTCGGCAGATCAGGGTAAAGGAGAAGAACAGATGCTTTATCAGAGTACCAGAAACAGCGCCGCAAAGGTGGAAGCCGCCGCGGCGATCACACAGGGAATCTCCCGCGACGCCGGCCTGTTTGTGCCGGAATCGTTCCCGCGCATCTCGATGGATGAAATTGCAGCGATGGCGGGGGAAGGATACACCGACCGGGCGAAACGCATCCTGTCGCGCTATCTGACCGATTTTACGGAACAGGAAATCGCATCCTGTGTGGAAGGCGCGTATGGCGGGGGAAAATTTGCCGACCCGAAGAAAGCGCCGCTCAGAAAGCTCGACGACAGCGCGTTTGTGCTGGAGCTTTGGCACGGCCCGACCTGTGCGTTCAAGGATATGGCGTTGCAGCTTCTTCCGTACCTGCTGACCGTATCGGCCGGAAAGACCGTAAAGGATAAGAAGATCGTCATCCTGGTCGCCACCAGCGGCGATACCGGAAAAGCCGCGCTCGAAGGCTTTAAGGATGTCGGCGGCACACAGATTCTGGTGTTCTATCCGCGCGACGGCGTCAGCGTCATGCAGAAGCTGCAGATGACGACGCAGGAGGGCGAAAACGTATCGGTCTGCGCGATCGAAGGCAACTTCGACGATGCGCAGAGCGGCGTCAAGGCCATCTTCACCGACCGTGAAATCGAAGAGAAGCTGAAAGCACACGGTATGCTCTTCTCCAGCGCGAATTCGATCAACTGGGGCCGCCTGGTGCCGCAGATCGTCTACTATTTCTCGGCCTACTGCGACCTGCTCGCAAAGGGCGAGCTGCAGCCGGGAGACAGCATGAACGTCGTGGTTCCGACCGGAAACTTCGGCAACATCCTCGCGGCCTACTATGCCAAGGAGATGGGCCTTCCGATCGCGAAGCTGGTCTGCGCGTCGAATGAGAACAACATCCTGACCGATTTCATCCGCACCGGCACCTATGATAAAAACCGCCGGTTTGTGACGACGATCTCCCCGTCGATGGATATCCTGATCTCCAGCAACCTCGAACGGCTGCTGTACCACCTGAGCGGCAACGACGACCGGATGGTGGTCTCTCTGATGGACGCGTTGCAGAAGGAGAACCAGTACACCATCAACGACGAGATGAAAGGCAAGCTGCAGAAGGATTTCTTTGCCGCCTGCTGTGACGACCACATCACGAAGCAGACCATCAAACAGGTGTTTGAGCAGTACGGTTACCTGATCGACACCCATACCGCTGTGGCGGTCAACGCCTATTGGCAGTATATCGAGCAGACCGGCGACAAGACCAAGACGGTCATCGCGTCGACGGCAAGCCCATATAAATTCCCGGTCAGCGTGCTGAGCGCATTGAACGGCGGGGAAGTGAAGACCGACGAATTCGAAGCGGTGAAGACCCTGTCCGCGAAAACCGGCACACAGATTCCGGCACCGCTGGCATCGCTGGGTGAAAAACAGGTGCGCTTTGAAAGCGCCTGTGAACGCCAGAATATGAAGCAGGTCGTGTTCGACATGCTGGGAATCGAAGCGTAGCGATCCAATCGATTATATGTAGCATACCGGCCGGCAATCTGCTGTCCGGTATGCTTTTTGAAGCTTTACTGCGCCTGGAAGGTCGCGCAGATGGTATCCTGGCTCGTGATCGCGTGATGCGGGTCGATCAGGATGCGGTCGGCAGTGCACCGGCAGCCCTGTTCGTTGTAGATGCAGTTGTCAACGTGGCACTGTACGCCGTTCAGATAATCGCGGCTGTTTTCTTCTTCATCGATGATGGATTTCATGAAAAGGACCTCCCCAGAAAATGGAATAATTTGAATGTGTAAACGGATACAATGTTAGTATAACGAGGAACCAAACGGATATACACAAGAGAGGACAAGGATGGCTTTATTTGCAATAGGAGATCTGCATCTGTCCCTTGGCAGCGACAAGCCGATGGATATCTTCAGCGGCTGGGACAATTATGTGGATCGGTTACAGGAAAACTGGCTGAAAGAGGTCGGCGCCGAAGACACCGTGGTGCTTGCGGGCGACAGCTCATGGGGCATGTCGCTGCAGGAGTCGCTGACCGATTTCCGCTTTATCGATAAACTGCCCGGAAAAAAGATTGTGATGAAGGGCAACCACGACTACTGGTGGTCGACCAAAAGCAAAATGGACGGCTTTTTTGAGGAAAACGGGCTGGAGACCATCCAGATTCTGCACAACAACAGCTTCAAGGTCGGGAACGCGGTCGTCTGCGGCACCCGCGGATGGCTGTTTGAGGCCGGGGAACCGCACGACCAGAAGATCCTGAACCGGGAAGCCGGCCGTCTGGATATGTCCATCCGGCACGCCATGCAGTACGGCGGGGAGATCATCGCGTTTCTGCATTACCCGCCGGTCTATGGCAACCAGCTTTCAGCGAAGATCGTCGACGTGCTGGTGAAGCACAACATACAGCGCTGCTACTACGGGCATCTGCACGGGCAGAGCTGCGATTACGCGCTGCGCGGGCAGTTTGCGGGCATCCAGTTTGAGCTGATTTCAGGGGATTTTCTCAAATTTAAACCTTTAAAGATACAGGTGTAAAAAATTTATCAAGACAGTGGCTTTTTAGGCATCATTATGCTATAATCAATTAGATAATTTTGTTTTTCATAAAATTTAGGAGGCAGTTTAAGATGAGTCTTACCAAGGCAGAGAAGATAAATACCAATCAGTACTGTTTGGAGATCGCGGTGGACGGCGAAACCTTTGGCAAAGCGGTTGATCAGGCATACCGCAAGAGCGTATCCAAGATCAATGTTCCGGGATTCAGAAAGGGCAAAGCGCCGCGCGGCATCATCGAGAAGATGTACGGCGAGGGCGTGTTTTATGAAGACGCTGTCAACAATGTGCTGCCGGGCGCCTTTGAGGAGGCCATGACGGAGAGCGGACTTGAGCCGGTCGAGCAGGCCGACGTTGAGGTTATGGAAGTCAGTAAGGACGGTTTCAGCTTCAAGGCAACCTTCCATGTCAAGCCGGAGGTTGAAATCGGTGAATATAAAGGCCTTGAGGCCACCAAGACCATCCAGCCGGTCGCCGGCAAGGATATTGAAGAGGAGATCGACAAGCTCCGCAAGCAGAACGGCCGCATGGTCACTGTGGAGGACCGCGATTCCCAAAACGGCGACACGGTCGTCATCGACTTTGAGGGCTTTGTGGACGGCGTGCCGTTCGAAGGCGGCAAGGGCGACGGCTATCAGCTCGAACTCGGCTCCGGACAGTTTATCCCGGGCTTCGAGGATCAGATCATCGGCCACAAGCCGGGCGACGAGTTTGAAGTCACCGTGAAGTTCCCGGATGAGTACTTCTCCAAGGAGCTGGCCTCCAAGCTTGCCGTATTCCAGACCAAGCTGCACGAGATCCGCACGATGGAGCTGCCGGATGTGGACGACGAGTTTGCGAAAGATGTCAGCGAGTTTGACACGATGGATGAATTAAAGGCCGATTTTAGGACCAAACTAGAGGAAGCGCGTGAAAAGACCGCGACCCAGGCCGTTGAGAACAGCCTGATCGAACAGGTCGTTTCGACGCTCAAAGCGGAGATTCCGGAAGTCATGTATGAAAATTCGGTCAATGAATACCTGCGCGACTTTCAGTACAGACTGCAGTCGCAGGGCATGGATATGAAGACCTACCTGCAGATCACCAACCAGGACGAGGAGACCATCCGCAAAACCTTCCGCGAGCAGGCCGAACGTCAGGTCAAAACCCGTCTGACCCTCGAAAAGGTCGCGCAGCTCGAAAACATCGAGCCGACCGAAGAGGATATCGCCGCCGAGTGCGAGAAGCTGGCTGCCCAGTACGGCGTCCCGGTTGAGAACGTCAAGCAGGCGCTCAATGTGAAGGATATCGTCAACGATATCAAGATGAACAAGGCGGTCGACCTCATCAAGGAGAGCGCTAAGATCACCGAAGAGGTCAAACAGGAAGAAATTCAATAATTTACAAGCTCAACATTGGCCAGCCGCATCCGTCGGCTGGCTGTTGCCTTAAAAACTGCGGTTTTTTGCTTCGCCTGAAACGATACGCGCATCCTGACGGCCGCCGATACCTTTCGTCGATGTGTGTCGAAGGCGGTGAGGTTCGGCGTTTGCCGGCAGGGGATACCAAATCTTTTTATTCCGCTTCAGGAGAAATGCTTCTGGCATTGTTCAGTCAGGATGCAGCCGCCTGATTCATTCCGTAATTCGTATCAGGGTGGAATACATCTGGAAACCGCTGTAAAAGTGGCGCGGCCGGGTTTTTTGTGACCTGGCTCAAAGAAGGGGCCATGCGGTATCTTTTGGCCGGGATGCAGCGATTTGGTTTATTCCTCAGTTTATATCAAGCCGCAGTGCATCCGGTGGCTGCCGAGCAGATTGGCGTTCCCTTCAGCAAGTCATATCGAAGACGAGCAAAGCCATAAACCGCCCGGACAGGGATGTCCGGCATTCCCGTATACGATTTGAAATACCATGATCAGACCGGCAATCGATTTGGATTTTCCGGTTTGAGATGAAGAAAAGGAGTGTTTTACATGAGCTTAGTGCCAATGGTAGTGGAACAGACCAACCGCGGTGAACGTTCCTACGACATCTTCTCAAGGCTGCTCAATGACAGAATCATCATGCTGTGCGACGAGGTCAACGACGCGTCCGCCAGCTTGGTAGTCGCACAGCTTCTGTATCTGGAAGCACAGGACCCCGATAAGGATATCAACCTGTACATCAACAGCCCGGGCGGATCGGTCACCGCCGGCATGGCGATCTATGATACCATGCAGTACATCAAGGCGGACGTCTCGACGATCTGCGTCGGAATGGCGGCGTCGATGGGCGCCTTCCTGCTTGCGGCGGGCCAGAAGGGAAAACGCTTCGCATTGCCGAACAGCGAGATCATGATCCATCAGCCGTCCGGCGGCGCGCAGGGACAGACAACCGATATCGGCATCCAGGCCGAGCGCATGCTTCGTCTGAAGAAGCACCTCAACGAGCTGCTCGCTCAGAACACCGGAAAACCGCTGGAAACCATCGAGCGCGATACCGAGCGTGACAATTTTATGACCGCGGCCGAGGCGGCCGAGTACGGTCTGGTCGACAAAGTGATTTATAAGGGATAGTGATGTCCATGCCAAAAAATGAAAGACCCGCACAGTGTTCGTTTTGCGGAAAATTTGAAAATGAAGTGGCCGGTATGATCACCGGTTACACCGGCGCATGCATCTGTGACGAGTGCATCGAACTCTGCCTGGATCATTTTTATGAGAAGGCAAAGATGCCGCGCGGTAAAAAAGAGAATACCAACCCGCCCAGAACCAGGGCAGCGTCGAATGAGCCGCCGGAAATCGTGATTCCGAAGCCGGCCGAGATCAAGGAGCACCTCGACCAGTATGTGATCGGCCAGGACGACGCAAAGATGGTGCTGGCGGTCGCCGTTTACAACCACTACAAGCGCATCTGCTACAACCGTCAGGACGACGTGGAGCTGCAGAAGAGCAACGTGCTGCTGCTCGGCCCGACCGGCGTTGGCAAGACGCTGCTCGCGCAGACGCTGGCCAAGATGCTCAACGTCCCGTTTGCGATTGCCGACGCGACGACGCTGACCGAAGCCGGATATGTCGGCGAGGACGTCGAGAACATCCTGCTCAGACTGATCCAGAATGCGGACTTCGATGTCAAGCGCGCCGAGTACGGCATCATCTACATCGATGAGATCGACAAGATCGGGCGCAAATCCGAAAACACGTCGCTGACCCGCGACGTCAGCGGAGAGGGCGTGCAGCAGGCGCTCTTAAAGATCATCGAGGGCACCGTGTCCAACGTGCCGCCGCAGGGCGGCAGGAAGCATCCGCAGCAGGAGTTCATCCAGATCAACACCGCGAACATCCTGTTTATCTGCGGCGGTGCGTTCGAGGGCATTGAAAAGATCGTGGAGAGCCGGGTCAACAAGACCGTGATGGGCTTCGGCGCGAACATCCGTTCCAAAGCCGAGGCGACGCGCGAGAACCTGGTTCAGTACATCATCCCGCACGACCTGGTCAAGTACGGCATCATCCCGGAGCTGGTCGGAAGACTGCCGGTGCTGACCACGCTCAGGGATCTCGATCCCGACGCGCTGGTGCGGATTCTGGTCGAGCCGAAGAACTCGCTGGTCAAACAGTACAAGCGGCTGCTGGAGCTCGACGACATCCAGCTCGAATTTGAGCAGGACGCGCTGACCGAGGTCGCCAAGAAGGCGATCGAGCGTAAGACCGGCGCGCGCGGACTCCGCTCCATCATGGAGGAAATCCTCTCAAAGATCATGTACGACGCGCCGAGCGATCCGATGATCGAGACGATCACCATCACGAAGGAATGCGTCGCGGATCACGAGCCGCCGAAGATCACGCACAACCCGAACAAGGTTCCTAAAACCCTGAAATTTGCGGTTCAGGCCATTGGCTCGGGCAAGAACGATTTGTATATGTAAAGAGCAATGGAGCTCCTGAAGGGCCGGTCCGGCCCTCGGGGGCTTTTTGTGTCAAATGCCCGGAAACCCGGCGGTGAAGCCGAATTCCGGCTATAAAAGGTTGCAAAATGCATCTTGAAAAATTCACATCTTTCTCATATGATAGTAGCTGTATCGTTCGCATGGACGATGCTCAACGATAGGAAAGATACGAAGAAACGAAAGGAAATCTATGAATATGAATCATGAATCCGAGCTGCAAATCTGCCCGATGCTGGCGCTGCGCGGTTTGGTTCTATATCCGAATATGATCCTGCACTTCGAAGTGGCGCGGGAAAAATCGATCAAAGCGCTGGAAACGGCGATGAAAAGCTACAACCAGCAGATCTTTCTGGTGGCGCAGAAGGACCTGCGGGACGACGACCCGGACGCGAATCAGCTCTTCAAGGTCGGCGTGGTGGCTAGGATCACGCAGATCCTGCGGATGCCGGGCAACCATCTGCGCGTGCTGGTGGAGGGCCTTTACCGCGCGAAGATGGGCGATGTGCTGGCATCCAATCCGTTCTGGCTGACCGAGGTGGAGCGCTTTGATGTGCGGCAGCCCCGCGCGAAGGACGCCGAGCTGATCGAAGCATGGGTGCGCACGGTCAAGGAGCAGTTTGAGGAATACTGTATGCTCTCGCCGAAGATCCCGCAGGAGATCATCACGCAGGTCATCACCGAGCACGACCCGCACGCGCTGATCGAACGCATCGTCGGCAACCTGCCGTTCGACGCGGATACCAAGCAGGCGATGCTCGAGCAGTCCGACCCGGTCAAGCGTCTGGAGATGGCCGCCGAGCTGTTCGAACAGGAGAACAGCATCCTGGTGCTGGAGAACGAGATCTACGACAAGGTCAAGGAACAGATCGACAAGGGCCAGCGCGAATACTTCCTGCGCGAGCAGATGCGGGTCATCTCGCAGGAGCTTGGCGAGGAGGACGGCGAGGACGCCGAGTTCAACGAATACTACAATAAAATAGAGAAGCTGGGGCTGTCCGAAGAGGCGCATGACAAGCTTGCCAAGGAATTGGATCGGCTGAGCAAGATGCCGTCGAGTTCGCCGGAGGCCAATGTGATCCGGAACTATCTGGACACCTGCCTGGAGCTGCCCTGGAATACATACAGCAAACAGAAGCCCGATATCCTGAAAGCGCAGAAGATTCTGGACCGCGACCACTACGGGCTTCAGAAGGTCAAGGAACGCATCCTGGAGGTCATCGCGGTGCGGCGGCTGAACCCGGATATCCGTGGGCAGATCCTCTGCCTTGTCGGTCCGCCGGGCGTCGGTAAGACCTCGATCGCAAAATCGGTTGCGAAGAGCCTGGGACGCAAATATGTGCGCATCTCGCTGGGCGGCATCAAGGACGAATCCGAAATCCGCGGACACCGCAAAACCTATATCGGCGCGATGCCGGGCCGCATCATCAACGCGATGAAGCTGGCTGGGACAAAGAATCCGGTCATCCTGCTCGACGAGATCGACAAGGTCGGCAACGACTTCCGCGGGGACCCCGCGTCGGCGCTGCTCGAGGTACTCGATTCGGAGCAGAACGTGGCGTTCCGCGACCACTACATCGAGCTGCCGTTCGATCTGAGCGACGTGCTGTTCATCACGACGGCGAACGACGCTTCGACGATCCCGGGGCCGCTGTATGACCGTATGGATGTCATCGATCTTTCCAGCTATACCCGTGAGGAGAAGTTCCAGATCGCCAAGCGGCATCTGTGGCGCAAGCAGACCGCAAAGCACGGACTGAGCGCAAAGACGGTGCGCATCTCGAACGACGCGCTGTACATGCTGGCCGACAGCTACACAAGGGAAGCGGGGGTCCGCAGTCTGGAGCGCACGATCGCGAAGCTCTGCCGTATGGCTGCCAAGCGCATCGTTTCGGGCGAGGATCAAAAGGTTTCCTTTACGCCGAAGAATCTCCCGGACTTTTTAGGTCCGATCAAATATAAGACCGAAACGGCGGGGCTGACCGATGAGGTCGGCGTGGTGACCGGGCTTGCCTGGACCTCCGTTGGCGGGGAGACAATGCCGGTCGAGGTCGCGGTACTCGAGGGCAGCGGCAAGCTGCAGCTGACCGGCAATCTCGGGGATGTCATGAAGGAGTCCGCGCAGGCGGCGGTCAGCTACATCCGCAGCCGGTCGCACTTATTTAAGATCGACAAGGAGTTCTACAAGAACAAGGATATCCACATCCATGTGCCGGAAGGCGCGGTGCCGAAGGACGGCCCGTCCGCGGGCATCACGATCTGCACGGCGATTGTCTCGGCGCTGACCGAAATCCCGGTGCGGCACGATGTGGCGATGACCGGCGAGGTCACGCTGCGCGGCCGGGTGCTGCCAATCGGCGGGCTCAAGGAGAAGACGATGGCCGCCTACCGCTACGGCATCAAAACGGTGCTGATCCCGATGGACAACGAGCCGGATCTGGCTGAGGTCGATCAGGTCGTGAAGGATAAAATTGAGTTTATCCCGGTCGATACGATGGATAAGGTGCTTGGCACAGCGCTCAGGAACATCCATAAAAACATCGACGAATCGAAGCCGGTGCTGCCGGTGCTGCTGCCGGAAACAGAAAAGGAACCGGCCGCGCTGCGCATAGGGAATTAAACGGGTCAAAATGATCCGATATACATCGAAGGAGTTTCTATGAATTTTAACAAGGTGGAGTTTGAGTGCTCATATGGACTGGCGTCGCAGCTGCCGGAGTCCGATAAGATCGAATTCGCGTTTGCGGGCCGGTCAAATGTCGGTAAGTCGTCGCTGATCAACAAGATCTTCAACCGCAAGCAGCTGGCAAGGGTCAGCTCCAGCCCCGGCAAGACCAGCACGATCAACTTTTTTCGGGTAGAGGACGTGCGGTTTGCCGACCTGCCGGGCTACGGCTACGCGAAGGTTTCCAAGGTTGAGAAGAAGCGCTGGGCGGGACTCATTGAGGGATATTTTCACAGCGGTCGGGACATCGGGCTGGTGTTCCAGCTCATCGATATGCGGCATCCGCCGACGGCCGACGACAGGCAGATGATCGAATTCCTGATCGAGATGGAGCTTCCGTTTGTCGTGGTGCTGACCAAGAGCGACAAGCTGAACAAGACACAGCGCGCCGCGCGCATGGAGTCGATCCTTCAGGAGCTCGAATACGCGGACCAGATCACGATGATACCGTTCTCCTCGATGACCGGCGAGGGTGTCGAGGAGCTCAAAGAGATTATAGAAGAGATTGTAAACGACGAGAGCTAAAGGAGAGTTGCGCATGTTTGTTTCAGACTGTTTGAATATCAACGAAAAGGGCCATCTGACCATCGGCGGGAAGGACACCGTCGAGCTTGCGAAGCAGTACGGCACGCCGCTTTACGTCATGGACGAACAGCAGATCCGCGAAAACTGCCGGGCCTATGTGCGTTCCATCGACCGCTGCTACGACGGCAAAGGCATGGTCGCGTTCGCCAGCAAGGCGTTCTGCTGCCGCGCGATGTGCCGGATCGCGAACGAGGAAAAGCTGGGATTGGACGTCGTCTCCGAGGGCGAGCTTTACACGGCTGTTTCCAGCGGATTCCCGGCGTCGCGGCTGGTCTTCCACGGAAACAACAAAACGGTCTCCGAGCTGCGCTACGCACTGGAATGCGGCGTGGGCCGCATTGTGGTCGACAATCCGGACGAGCTTGTCCGGCTGCAGAAGCTGGCCGAAGAAATGGATGTGACCGCCGAAATCCTGTTCCGGATCAAGCCGGGCATCGATGCGCACACCCACAGCTTCATCCGCACCGGCCAGATCGATTCGAAGTTCGGCCTTGCGCTGGAGACCGGCGAAGCGCTGCAGGTGGTGAAACAGGCCATCGGTATGCGGAGCATCCATGTCAGGGGCGTGCACTGCCACATCGGCTCGCAGATCTTCGACATCCAGCCGTTTGAGCTGGCAAGCGAGGTCATGCTGCGCTTCATCGCGCAGGTCAAAGCGGAAACCGGGGCCGAGCTGTCCGAATTGAACCTCGGCGGCGGCTTCGGCATCAAATACACCGAGCAGGATAAGCCGGTTCCGTATGACCAGTACATGGAGAAGGTTTCCCAGACCGTCAAAAAGACCTGTGAGGAGCTTGGTATCAACTGCCCGTTCATCATCATCGAGCCGGGCCGTTCGATCGTCGGCACGGCCGGTATCACGCTGTACACGGTTGGAGCTCTCAAGGATATCCCGAACATCCGCACCTACATCTCTGTGGACGGCGGCATGACCGACAACCCGCGCTATGCGCTGTACCAGTCGGAATATGAGGTGCTGGTTGCGGATCGCGCAGATCAGCCGAGGGTCGGCAAGGTCACCGTGGCCGGCAAATGCTGTGAAAGCGGCGACCTGATCGGTGAAAACCTGCCGGTGCAGGACGTCCGGGCGGGCGATACGCTGGCGGTGCTCTCGACCGGCGCGTACAACTATTCGATGTCCTCCAATTACAACCGCATCCCGAAGCCTGCGGTTGTCATGGTGAACGGCGGCTCCGAGCGGATTGTCGTCAAACGCGAAACCCTTGCGGATATTGTCCGCAACGACCTGGATTGATTGTGAAATCATCCCATAAATCTGCTGAATCGTACCGATATTCTGGTGAATTCATAAAAGTAAATGCAGTTTCTGCATTTACTTTTATCTTTTAATGTGGTAAAATGAAGTATCGGTAAAAATCTAACGAACAGGTAAAGAGGGCGGATCTATGAACAGTAAACTCAAAGATACCAATGTGGATTTTTTGTTCCAGGCAATTCTGGAGCTCAGAACGATAGAGGAATGCTACAACTTTTTTGAAGACCTGTGCACGGTGCAGGAATTGAAGGCGCTGTCCCAGCGGCTGCAGGTGGCGAAGATGCTCAGCGAGCACAACGTGTACAGCGATATCGTCGGTCAGACCGGCGCCAGCACCGCGACCATCAGCCGTGTCAACCGTTCGCTTGCCTATGGCTGCGACGGATATGCGGTTGTATTTGACCGGCTGAAGGAGAAGGAAAAGACAAACGATGAGTCAATATCATAAATTTGCGGAGTATTACGACCTGCTGACGGCGGATGTCGACTACAAGTCCCGCGCGGGTTACTTCAATCGGATCATCCGTCAGCATCTGCCGGATGCGAAGCTGCTTTTGGATCTAGGATGCGGCACCGGCAGCCTGTCGGTTGAGCTTGCGGCCTGCGGCTACGATGTGATCGGCATCGACGCTTCAGAGGAGATGCTTTCGAAGGCGATGCAGAAGTCCCCGCCCGAGATTCTGTACCTCTGCCAGGATATGCGGGAGATCGACCTGTACGGCACCATCGACGCGGCGGTCTGCGCGCTGGACAGCATCAACCATCTGGAGGATGAAGAGGATGTGCTGGATACCTTCCAGGGCGTGTCGCTGTTCTCGAATCCGGGCGCGCTGTTTGTGTTTGACGTCAACACGCCGTACAAGCACCGGGAGGTTTTGGCGGACAACAGCTTTGTCTATGAGACCGATGCGGTGTTCTGCACCTGGCAGAATACCTATCATCAGGAAGATGATGTGGTCGAGATCGATCTCGATTTCTTTGAGCCGGACGGGCAGTGCTACCGCCGCTATTCGGAGTATTTCTGCGAACGCGCCTATCAGCCCGAACAGCTGGAAATGCTTTTGGAGAAGGCAGGCTTTGAGCTGCTGCACATCCATCATGAGGACAGCCTGGATGAGCCGAAGCCCGACTCCGAGCGCCTGATCTTTGTGGCGCGAAAGAAATGACGGTATGGATGCCATCATGCTGTGCAGGGGATAGCATGCAGCGTACTTTACAGGTATCCTGCAAGGCCGGAACAGACGGATGCAGCCATGAAGAGGAAGAAAACAGAACGGCTGTTAAAGGCCGTTTTCTGGAACGGATGAAAAAACTGCCGTCCACAATTGTGGACGGCAGCGTTATGATAGAAAGGATGTCACTATGGGAAAAATCGTAAGGGCCATTTCGAAGGACGGCTCGATTGCAGCCGCCACGGTCAATTCCACCGATATCGCGTCGCGGGCCGAATGGCTGCACCGCACCTCCGCCGTCGTCACGGCCGCGCTGGGAAGGCTGCTGACCGCCGGTTCGCTGATGGGCTCAATGCTGAAATCTCAGGATGATTCGCTGACACTGCGTATGAAAGGCGACGGCCCGGCCGGCTCGCTGATTGTGGTGTCGGATGGGCTGGGCAATGTCAAGGGCTACGTGATGAACCCGGTCGTCGAGCTGCCGCTGAACGAACACGGCAAGCTGGATGTGGCGGGCGCGGTCGGCAAAGAGGGAATCCTGTATGTCATTAAGGATTTAGGTCTCAAGGACCCGTATATCGGACAGGTGCCGATCATTTCGGGCGAGATAGCCGAGGACATCACAAGCTACTATGCGATCAGCGAGCAGATTCCGACCGCCTGCGGGCTTGGCGTGCTGGTCAATCCGGACCTGACGGTGAGAGCGGCCGGCGGCTACCTGATCCAGCTGCTGCCGGGCGCGGACGACTCGCTCATCGATCAGCTGGAAAAAAATATGAAGACGCTGAAGCCGGTGTCCCAGATGATCGACGACGGCATGACGCCTGCGGACATCTGCATGAAAATTCTGGAAGGCTTTGAACCGGAGATTTTGGATGAGGCCGAGGTGCGGTATCAATGCGACTGCAGCCGTGAGCGGGTGGAAAAAACTCTCCTGAGCCTTAGAAAAGAGGAGCTTGACAAGCTGAAGGAGGAGCAGGCGGTAACCGAGGTGGACTGCCATTTTTGCAACAAGAAATACCGTTTTAACCGCAAAGAGCTGCAGGAGCTGATTGACAAGAGCACAAAATAATCTCCGAAAAAGTAAAGGATACTCATCGGAGAGACTATGGATGCACGGATATACTCATTGGAAAATACGCTCACAAAAACGGCTGTGTCAGCATGTAATCTGCTGACACAGCCGTTTTTTCATGAAAATGACAGGCGGGCGGACACAAACGACGCAGCCTTTCGGTATGAAACGCAGGTTTTTTGTTCACCGGACGTTTCACGGTTTCTTTTGATCTTTTTCCCTGTGGAACAGCTCTTTCAGACCCAGAAACAGCAGAAATACGGCGAAGGCCTTGCCCAGCCATTTGGGATCGAACAGCCCGGCCAGATAAAAGCCGAGCGCGACGCCGGCAAGCCCGGTGATGCCGCAGACCAATGTGGCCTTCCATTCGATCAGTTTATTTT
The DNA here is from genome assembly GCF_000820765.1 of Candidatus Soleaferrea massiliensis AP7. GTDB lineage: Bacteria > Bacillota > Clostridia > Oscillospirales > Ruminococcaceae > Soleaferrea > Soleaferrea massiliensis. Next base: position 38,460 of record NZ_CCYH01000038.1, on the reverse strand, counting down.
TTGCATGGATAATCAGCGCGATGATGGCGCAGGGGATAAAGAAAATCAGATTGATTCCCTGCGCCTTCAGCTGTTCATAGTCCGCAAAGGCGGTCAGATATAAAAGCAGGATGCCGCCGCCGCCCAGACCGAGCGATCCGGCGATGGCGGCAAAAAACGCGGCGATAATGAGACCGATCATTTTAACAACAACCTTATCGATGAGATGACAATCAGGACGGCAAAGATTTTGCGCAGCCATTTATTCGGGATCTTCGGCAGCAGAAATGCGCCGACCGCCGCGCCGACCAGGCCGGAGGGCAGGAAGATCAGTGCGTCCTGAATGGAAAATCTGCCGCCCATCAGATAGAGCACGACGCTGAAGATGGAGAGCGGCAGGATGATGGAGATGGAGGTCGCGTGGGATTTCTGCGGCTCAAGGCCGGTTTTTTCCAAAAACGGCACGACGACCATACCGCCGCCGGCGCCGAACAGGCCGTTCAGAATGCCGCCGAAAAAGCCGATAAGGCCGTAAGCCAGATTGTGTTTCTTTTTCATAATTACCACCAGATACAGTTTTTCCAATTGGGCTACTAACATTTTTCCATGCAAATGGTCAATTATACTTTCTATAAAAGAAATCGGAACGGATGAAGGCCTTCATCCGTTCCGATGCTGTTTAAACGGGAACGTTTACATGAAAAAACACAGAATTCTTTGATTGAAATGATATAACTGAAAATGGCCGCAGTCTATATTTGCTGCAATGTGATGATCTGTGTTGCCGCTCCCTGCAGAAACGCCGTGTCATGGTCTACAAACAGCATGGTGGGCTGGTAGGAGGTGATCAGTTCCTCGATCTGCATGCGAGAAAAGATATCGATGTAGTTGAGCGGCTCATCCCAGATATAAAGGTGCGCCTGCCGGCACAAGCTGCCGGCAAGCAGGACCTTTTTCTTCTGTCCTTCGCTGTATGCTTCCAGATCCTTGTCAAACTGGTTGCGGGAGAAATCCAGCTTTCGAAGGATTGCCTTGAACAGGCTTTCGTCGATCCGCTCATCGGCAATGAATTGGCGCAGGCTTCCTTTCAGAAACGAGCTGTCCTGCGGTACATAGGAGATGGCAAGACCGCTCGAAACCAGCAGGGTGCCGCTGTATGCAATCGTTTCACCGAGGATCAGCTTGAGCACACTCGATTTACCGCATCCGTTTCGCCCCTGCAGTGCAATGCGGTCACCGCGCCGTACGCAGAAATTCAGGTCCTCTGCGACCGTCCGCTCCCCATAGCGCAGGGTCAGATGGCTGCATTCCACCAGCTTTTCCTTCGAAAAGGTCAGAGGATGAATTTTTAAAGCGGAGACAATTTCGGTGTTTTTCAGAAGCGACTGTTTCTCGTCGAGCGCGCGTTCCCGGCGCTGTTCAATGGATTTTGCGCGCTTCATCATCTTCGCGGCCTGATGCCCGACAAAGCCGCGATCGGCCGAGTGCTCCCCGATTTTGGATTTCTCGATCTGATCGGACCATCCCGCCGTGCGCCGGAACGCGCCGGTCAGCTTTCGAATCTCTTTTTTGAGCTTTTCGTTCTCATCCCGTTCAAATTGGTCAATGTTGTCGCGGTTCTGCTTCCAGGTGGTGAAATTGCCCTTTTGGATTTCGATGCCGGCGCGGTTGATCGAAAGGATGTGGTCCACCGTCCGGTCCAGAAAATCCCTGTCATGCGATACCAGGATGAATCCCTTTTTGCAAGCCAGATAACCGGCGACCGCCTGTTTGCCCGCAAGGTCAAGATGGTTGGTCGGCTCGTCGATCAGCAGGAAGTTGTTCTTTTTCAGGAACAGCGCGCCGAGCAGAAGCTTGGTGCGCTCCCCGTAGCTGAGCGTGGAAAACGGGCGGGCCAAAGCGTCGGAAGAGACGCCGAGCTTTCCGGCCTCACACTTAATCTGCTCATCGATGGTGTAACCGTCATGGTCCAGATACCGCTGGAGCAGCGTGGAATATGCCAGCTGGTCTTCGGGTGCATCTGAATCCAAAAGCTGTTCCATACGGTCTTCCCAAACCTTGTAAGGGGCGATGACCTCCTTGAGCAGCTCTATCGCCGGCCGTTTTGTATCCTCGGCCGGGAACGGAAAGTAATCGAAGCTGACGCTGCTTTCGATGCGGCCGCTGTACGGGAATTCTCCCATCAGCAGCTTTAAAAAGGTGGTTTTCCCCCGGCCGTTGCGGGAGATAAAGCCGGTTTTCCAGTCGGTGTCAAGCTGGAACGAGACGTTTTCAAAGATGTTCTCATAGTTGCTTTCGTAATGGAAGGTGAGGTTCTGTACGCTGATCATGGACAATGGAATTTCCCCCTGTCATACAAAAAATAAGAGCCGCAAGAAAAATCCTGCAGCTCAGACATGACAAATATGACAGACGGAGAAGAGATCTCCCCATCCTTCAGATCATGGAATGCAGCGCGTTTTTTCTTGCAGACGGATACCCAATAAAGCCCCAAGAAGGATTCCTTGGAACGATGATATCCGGTTTGTTTGATCTAGCAAGAAAAATGATACACGCTTTCACTCCTGACATCTGTATGATGACCATACTATAGCATACCCTGGTGGGCGTTGTCAATACATCGGTAGAAAAGGGCATAAAAAAACCGAGTGCAAAGACCCGGTGTTTTTATAATATAACCCCCGCCAAGCCGTTGCACAGCGAGTTAAAACCCGTCTCTCGACAGGTGGGTAAATGCCTTGGAGCTGCACGCTCCCTTCGTCCTAATAAATAGGGAGGTCTGCACTTCACACCAAGAGTCAAATTCCCTTGGAAAAATGTGTTGGATTATAAAAGCTGCACTCACGCACATGGCAGGGTTCTATATTACTTGAGTGTATTATAGCACGGATGGATGGGATTTTCAAGAGCGATATCCAAAATATCTAAAATTTATTCTTCAATTTCAAAAGTTTCGGACAAACGGTCGGTAAAAATCGCGGCGACCTTGTTGAATTCGTCATCATCCTCGATGACCTCCAGATAGCTTTCCTCTCCGTCCTCCACGGCTTTGAGGATGACAAGCTCGGCGTCGTCCTCCAAAACCTCTTCGGGTTTGTCAAACACCGGAATCAATGCAAAATACTGCTTATCATCCAGATCAAGCACATCCAGGATCTCAAACTCATGTTCATTTCCCTCGTCATCCACAAGGTTCAGAAGCTCCGGATTGTATTCCTTTTCTTCAGACAATTACTTCAGCTCCTTTCCATTTTAAACAGACCGCGAACGGTTCAACATCTAAGATTGTAAAACAAATCTGCCGAGAAGTCAAGTGAATTTTTGGAAGATTCGCGGGGTTTTTTTCGTCGATTTCATCTGCTTTTTAGCGATTCTGCTCATATGCAAAACCGTTTCGCCAAACCGGAGCATGGATAGGACCGCAGCGATGCACAGCAGTACCCCGTAAGAGAGATGGGAACCATTCGTTTCCATGCCGTATCTCAGTTAGGGAAGTAAAGGGCGATAAGAAGGTATGAGGACATAAAAATAGGGAATCGGATGTGTTTAAAAGCGCCATAGGACATGACGAGAACCACTTGTATAAATTTTACTGAATATATTATTTTTGGCTGTCTCAAGCCGAAAGATTGTTGCATATTATATAGAAAAAGAAAAATAAATTCAATAAAACTATTGACATATTCCAATTGGCGTGCTATAATAAAGCCACAGTCAGAGATGACTGCATTACAGAACATTGAAAGGAGGCGAGTCCAATGGACAGTGCAGTCGAGTCACATTATTATACGCCGGAGGAATTTCGCTCTCTGAAAGGCAAATCATTATCATAATACAAGGATAAAGGCTGACCACCGTATCAGGTTAAAAGAAGAAATATGAATCCGGTTGTTTTGATAATATTTCGCTGTAGGCCTAACATTTAAAATAATTTTACTTAAAGCACGATGTTTGGCAATTTCCGTTTGCAATACTGAGTAGTATGGCAAGTGCAGAAAAAGCAAAACGGAAGTGTGGAGGGTAAATTGTGAGCGAGATTTTAAAGGCCAATGAAGGCAAAGTTGAAGTTATAGAAGTAGATGGTAAAAAATATCAGCGGCTACCCATCAAAACCCATGTCATTACCGACAGTGACAAGATCGACGAAGTTGTAGACAAATACGCGGTCGAATTTTTGCAGGATGGCGATATCTTATTTATCACGGAAAAAATAGTAGCATGTACGCAGCACCGGGCGATTCCCATGAAGGACATCAAGCCGAGAAGGCTGGCGGTGTTTTTAAGCAGGTTTGTTGTCAAGACACCCTACGGAATAGGCTTGGCAATGCCGGAAACCATGGAGATGGCGCTTCGGGAATGCGGTACGATCAGAATATTATTTGCAGCATTTATATCGGCCATTGGCAAATTGTTTCGCAGACGCGGCTGGTTCTACAAGATCGCAGGTGAACAGGCCCGTGGAATCGACGGACCGACCAGTGGAACATTACCTCCATATAATGAGTATGTAGTCTTAACACCTGCACAGCCTGATAAGGTTGCACATGAACTGTCAGAAAAAATTGGGTTTCCGGTAGCAATCACCGATATCAACGATATTGGTGGAAATATATTGGGCTATTCCGGTGATCAGAATGATATCGAAAGACTGGTAGCCATTCTGAAAGACAATCCATTAGGTCAATGTCATGAGCAAACGCCCATGGGAATTATCCGAGAGATCGAGGAATAACGACATTTCGTGTATCACGAAAGCTGATCATCCAATCTATAATTTCATCATTCTCGCAAAATTTATATAGATTCTCGGTTCTTTTTAAAATTCATATAAAGTAAAAGGAGTTCAGTTTCATAAAATAATCTATGGAATGGTGAGTCCAATGAAATAGTCATGATGGAACAGATTGAAAAAACATCTGTTCAGAAGAACGAATCTTGTAAAAAGGTGAGACCCATGCAGTAGTCAATGATCAGGATATGCGATCAAAATAAATATCCGGCAAAGTGGGGGATGAGGTTTGCTATGAGGTAGATAGCGGCCAAGAGTTCTCGATGGAGTGTTCTCAAGGATAGATGCTTTTCAAAAACCCGGTTGTATGAGAACGATACAATCAAAATAAAGAAAAAGCATCAGGAGTTTGGATAACAGATCGTCATATCACAGAATCAGTATTTTTTAATCTCATAAAAGTGCTGAAGCCCTAATGTGTATTATATAGGGTATGTATGAGTGAAATTCATTGAACGGCAGTATAATAAAGACAGCGCCGCAATCGTGTTGGTTGCGGCGCTGTTCTCGTTGTGGACCAATGAACGGACGGTGCCGGTGGTCCAATAAAAGCGATAGCGATGAATTTGTAACAGCACATCGCACGAAAAACAGTTTACGACGAAAGAAAACGCCTTTGAAAATGGCCTCTTACAGCCAGATTCAAGGGCGTTTTTGTGTATCTTTTTCCGAGGAGTTATTTTGCAACAGTTCCGTTTCGTTTTGATGCGTTCACCGATGCGTTCAGTCTTAGGGGAACGGTATACATCTGATCCTTATTCGGTATAAAGCGCCATCATGTTCAGTACAATCTGGGCGGAGTTGTGCGCGGCAAGGTCTACAAAATTGTCATAGACCTCGTAAGCGCCGTCATCCGCGTTGTCCGAAATGGACCGGATGATCAGAAACGGCGTGTCGTTCATATAGGCAACCTGCCCGACCGATGCGCCCTCCATCTCGACGCACCAGGGGGAGAAGCGTTCAATGATATCCGCTTTGACGGCTTTGTCCTCGATGAACCGGTCTCCGGATGCAATCCGGCCGGTGTGAACCTGGAAGCTGCGGTTTTCAATCCGCTCGCAGGCGTTCCTGCACAGCTCGATCAGTTTCGGATCGGCTTTGTAATCTTCCCGGAACGGATAATAGTTTTTCAGGATGTGCAGGTCGGCATCGTGCAGGATGACGTTCTCCGAAATCACGACGTCGAGAATCTTTAAGCTTGGATGCAGCGCGCCGGCGACACCGATGTTGATCACCACATCCGCGCCCAGTTCGCGGATGATGGTGTTGGTGCAGATCGCGGCGTTGATCTTGCCGATGCTGCAGCAGACCGTCACGACCTCCTGGCTGCCGATGGTTCCAATATAGTATTCACAGCCCATAATGGTTTTGGTTTCACGCACCTGCATCTTCTTTTTGATCAATGCGACTTCGGTATCCAGCGCGCCTATAATGCCCCATGTCATCAAACATTCCTCCCATTTACATTTGTTTCATTATACAACGCCCCGGGATGCTTGTCAATTTGCGGTTCATGATGTAAAATAAGATAGAATGGCATGTCATGGGCTTTGTTAAGGGAACATGAAAGCGGCTTACCTCACCGCCGCAGGCGGTGAGGTAAGCCAAAAAAGACTGTAATCTTATGAAATATGTGCCTTTTCAGAACTTTTCCATATGTTGCTGAACAGTGCGCATCATGAAACGGGAGGAAGAACGATGAAAAAAATCAGCAGTTTCTGCGTGGACCATACGAAGCTTGAAAAGGGGATGTATCTGTCGAGAATCGACGGGGACATCAAGACCTACGATATCCGGATGTGCAAGCCGAACGGCGGCGATTATCTGGACAACCCGGGCATGCACACCTTTGAGCATTTGTTTGCAACCTATGCGCGCAATTCGGCCTTTGCCGATGAGGTCATCTATGTCGGACCGATGGGCTGCCGCACCGGATTCTACCTGCTTGTGCGAGACCTGGATGAAGCGGATGCCATCCGCCTTGTGCAGGACGCCATGGCGTTTATCGCGTCGTATGAAGGGGAGATACCCGGCAATACGGTGGTGGAATGCGGCAACTTTTTGGAACACGACCTGGCTTCGGCGAAAAAGATGGGGGCACGGATGGCAAAGGTACTCGAAAACTGGACGCCGGACAGGCTGCAGTATGCATAAGCCGGCAGGCGACAAGAAAAGACTTGTAGACAGCGGCAAAAAGTACTATAATAACAATATTAGGCGAAATGCAGAGTAGAACGTGAGGTTTTGTTGGGCCTTGTGCATACAAACCCGGATTTTTGACAAAAAGACGGACATCATAATGGGCAGGGAAACAGAACCCATCAGAATGTTGGAGGAAATCATATGAAGCGAGTAGAGATCAAAACACTGTATCAGGATGCAGGGCTTTTGGGCGCATCCGTCACAGTCTGCGGATGGATCAAAACACTCCGCAATTCGAAGAGTCTGGGATTTATTGAAATCAACGACGGCAGTTGTTTTAAGAATTTGCAGGTGGTATTCGAGGATGCGAAGATCGACAATTTCAAGGAGATCGGAAAGCTCAATGTCGGCTCCGCAATTGTCGTGACCGGTAAGCTGGTCGAAACGCCGGGCGCCAAGCAGCCGTTTGAAATCCATGCGGATAACATTGACATCGAGGGAACCTCCTCGCCGGATTATCCGCTGCAGAAGAAACGGCATTCGCTGGAATATCTCAGAAGCATCGCGCATCTGCGTCCGCGCACCAACACCTTCAATGCGGTGTTCCGCGTGCGTTCGAAGGCGGCGTTTGCGATCCATCAGTTCTTCAATGAACGCGGCTTTGTCTATGCGCACACCCCGCTGATCACCGGAAGCGACTGTGAGGGCGCCGGCGAGATGTTCCGCGTGACCACGCTGGATGCTCAGAATCCGCCGCTGACCGAGGACGGCAAGGTGGATTACAGCCAGGACTTCTTCGGCAAAATGACCAGCCTGACCGTTTCCGGACAGCTGAGCGCGGAATGTATGGCGATGGCGTTCTCGAACGTCTACACCTTCGGCCCGACCTTCCGTGCCGAGAATTCCTACACCCCGCGCCACGCGGCTGAGTTCTGGATGATCGAACCGGAGATCGCGTTTGCCGACCTCGAGGACGATATGCAGCTTGCCAGCGACATGATCAAGTATGTCCTGCAGTATATCCTGGAGAACTGCCCGCAGGAGATGGAGTTCTTCAACAATTTCTACGACAAAGGGCTGATCGAGCGTCTGCAGACGATTGTGGATTCGGACTTCGGCCACGTCACCTATACCGAAGCGGTCGAGCTGCTTGAGCAGCACAAGGATGAATTTGAATATCCGGTCTACTGGGGATGCGACCTGCAGACCGAGCATGAGCGCTATCTGACCGAACAGATCTTTAAGAAACCGGTCTTTGTCACCGATTATCCGAAGGAGATCAAGGCCTTCTATATGCGCATGAACGACGACGGCAAAACCGTGGCGGCCATGGACCTGCTGGTTCCGGGCATCGGCGAGATCATCGGCGGCAGCCAGCGTGAAGAGCGTCTGGATGTGCTGTTAAGCCGCATGAAGGAGCTGGACCTCAAGGAGGAGGATTACAGCTGGTATCTGGATTTGAGAAAATACGGCGGCACCAAGCACGCGGGCTATGGGCTCGGCTTTGATCGGCTGGTCATGTACGTTACCGGCGTGACGAACATTCGCGATGTCCTGCCGTTCCCGAGAACCACCGGCAGCGCGGAATTCTAATCGTGACGTATACCGATTTGAATAGGATGGGGCAGGGTCTGTCTTACAGGGCTCTGCCCATCTTCATCCAATAAGGATTCCTGATTATGGATACATTTAACAGAATGAAGCATGATACATGATGATAAGGATGTGTAAAAGATGATTGAACAGCTTGAGCTCTATCTGCAGACGCTTGGATTTAAAAAATGCCGTGTCTGCGTTGTGGAAAACATGGTGGTGATTGAGATACTCAAATACAACTTTCCTGCATTTTTGGAAAAGGCGGACGACATGGTACATGAGATTAAGAGCATGGGCTATGACCGCGTTGTGCTGGATCTGGAAGGCTACCGCACACAGAAAACAGAGGATTGAGGACTTTTTGAACCGGATTTTGATTTTTACATATAATGATGATGGTACGTCTCCAACAGGCTTCAAAAATTTTCACAGGAACTTTTTGCAAGATTTCAAAATAAAACTTGCAAAATGAAGGGATTTGTATTACAATAGAGTCTGTACGATAATAAGAGTGTATTTCGTGTATTACAGATGGATCGCTTGTAATACAATCATTGAAATCAGGGTAGGAGGATTTGTATGGCATCATTATTGGAAATGTCAAAGCAGGATCTGGAAAGTTTGCAGGAAGAGAGCAGAAAAGCCTATCAGGCCTATCAGGCAGAGGGGTTGAAGCTGGATATGTCCAGAGGCAAGCCTTCCACCGAACAGCTGGATCTCGCGGTACATATGCTCGACTGTGTGAGCAGCTCTACCGATGTCAAAACCCAGAATAACATAGATTGCAGGAACTACGGCCTTCTGGACGGCATTCCCGAGGCAAGACAGCTGTTTGCGGATATCCTGCATATTCCGGCTGATCAGATCATCATCGGCGGAAACTCCAGCCTCAACATGATGTACGACACCGTGGCGCGCGCCATGACGCACGGCGTGTATGGCAGCGAGAAGCCCTGGTGCAAATATGATAAGATCAAATTCCTGTGTCCGGCGCCGGGCTATGACCGCCATTTCGCCATCTGCGAATTCTTCGGCATCGAGATGGTCAACATCGACATGCGCGAGGACGGACCGGATATGGATATGATTGAGCGTCTGGTCCTGGAGGATGAGACGATCAAGGGCATCTGGTGCGTGCCGAAATACTCCAACCCGCAGGGCATCACCTATTCCGATGAGGTGGTGCGCCGCTTTGCAAATCTGAAGCCGAAGGCGTCGGATTTCCGCATCTTCTGGGACGACGCTTACTGCGTCCACGACCTGTACGAGGACCGCAAAGACCATCTGCTGAACCTGCTGACCGAGTCGCAGAAGGCCGGCAACGGGGACATCGTGTTCCTGTTTGCCTCCACCTCGAAGATCAGCTTTTCGGGTTCCGGCATCTCGATGATTGCGGCCAGCAAAAACAACATCGAATTTCTGCGCAGACAGATTGCGGTGCAGACCATCGGCCCGGATAAGATCAACCAGCTTCGCCATGTCCGGTTCTATCAGAATGCCGACGGCATCCATGCGCATATGAAGAAGCATGCGGCGATCATCCGTCCAAAATTCCATGCCGTGCTGCAGGGTCTGTCCAAGCATTTGGATGGGCTGGGCGTCGCGTCCTGGACCAATCCGAACGGCGGATACTTCATCTCTCTGGATGTGCTGGAGGGATGCGCGAAACGCGTGGTGCAGCTCTGTAAAGAAGCGGGCGTCGTCATGACCCCGGCGGGCGCGACCTATCCGTATGGAAATGACCCGAAGGATCAGAATATCCGCATCGCGCCGACCTATCCGAGCAGCGCGGAGCTTGCGAAGGCTGTGGAAATTCTCTGCATTGCGATCAAAATTGCAAGTGTTGAGAAAATCCTTGCAAGCCGTGCATGCGGAATTGTCTGTGAAGCGGCAGCAAACGCGGCGGTTTCCAGATAAGGCGCCGTATCATTCATAAAAAACAGGGCAGGGGATGAAGGGCTTTGGCCTGATGTCCCCTGCATTTTGATAGGGCTTCTTTCTGGGCTGATAGGCAGCCGGCTTGTAATGTAGCCGTCCAGGATGCCCGTCGTACGCTTCGCGGTTTTAAGGCGGCATGGCCGCGATTTAACCGGCCGCAGCTTGGCCATGTACGCGAAGGGGATATTCACGAATCCCGCAAACAGACAGCCGTCGGGAGCAGTATCTGCGAAAACTGAAAAAAATTGTGTGATTTTGCGGATACCTCTGGTCTATCGCCGCATCCTGTAGTATAATAAGAGATGCTTCCATCGGAAGCATCCAACACGCAAAAAAACGACGCGATGTGTGCAGTCACAAGCGCTGTTTTTTATTTTTGTCCAAACGAAGGTTGATATAAAAGGGAGGAACCAACATGACAGATCGCTATGAAAGCCCATTCAGCACGCGGTATGCGAGCGGGGAGATGCAGTACCTGTTCTCCGCCGACAAGAAGTTTAAGACCTGGAGGAAGCTCTGGGTGGCTCTGGCGAAGGCGGAACAGGAACAGGGACTTGCCATCACCGACGAACAGATTGCCGAGCTCGAAGCGCATGTGGACGACATCAACTACGATGTGGCCATCCAGCGTGAAAAGGAGGTCCGCCACGACGTGATGAGCCATGTCTACGCCTACGGTGTGCAGTGCCCGAAGGCGAAGGGCATCATCCATCTCGGCGCGACCAGCTGCTATGTCGGCGACAACACCGATGTCATCATCATGCGGGACGCCCTGCAGGCGGTCCGCCGCAAGCTGATCAACGTGATTGCGCTGCTGGCGAAATTTGCGGACCAGTACAAGGATATGCCGGCGCTCGCCTACACCCATCTGCAGCCGGCGCAGCTGACCACGGTCGGCAAGCGCGCGACGCTGTGGCTCAATGAGTTTGTGATGGATCTCGAGGAGGTCGAACACAGGCTTACCACGCTGAAGCTGCTCGGCTCGAAGGGAACGACCGGCACGCAGGCCAGCTTTGTCGAGCTGTTCGGCGGCGACAGCGCGAAGATCAAGAAGGTGGAGCAGTCGATCGCCGAGGCGATGGGCTTCGAGAAGGACCAGGTCGTCCCGGTTTCCGGACAGACCTATTCCAGAAAGATGGACACGAATGTCCTGAATACCCTCAGCGGCATCGCGCAGTCGGCCAGCAAGTTTTCAAACGACATGCGGATCCTGCAGAACTTCAAGGAGATGGAAGAGCCGTTTGAAAGCCACCAGATCGGTTCGTCGGCCATGCCGTACAAGCGCAACCCGATGCGCAGCGAACGCATCACCTCGCTTGCGAGATATGTCATGATCGACGCGCTGAACCCGGCCTTCACAGCCGGTACCCAGTGGTTTGAAAGGACGCTCGACGACTCGGCGAACAAGCGCGTCTCGGTCGCGGAGGGCTTTTTGGCCATCGATTCGATCCTCAACATCCTGATCAACGTCTGCGACGGGCTGGTCGTCTATCCGAAGGTCGTCCGCCAGCGCGTCATGAAGGAGCTGCCGTTCATGGCGACCGAAAACATCATGATGAACGCCGTCAAGAAGGGCGGAGATCGCCAGCAGCTGCATGAGAAGCTGCGCCAGCACTCTCTGGCCGCCGCGAAGGTCGTCAAGGAGGAGGGCGGCGAGAACGATCTGATCGACCGTATCTGCGCCGACGAGAGCTTTATGACCAGCCATGAGGAGCTGGACAAGATCCTCGACCCGAAGAATTTCGTCGGAAGAAGCCCCGAACAGGTGGACGAATACCTCGCTGAGGTTGTTCAGCCCATCTTGACGAAAAATCAACAGATTTTGGGCGAAAGTGCAGAATTATCGGTTTAGTTTCGTAGCTTTTCTTCATATTTTTTAGCCATCTTATTGACAATTTATGAAATTTGCAATATAATAAATGGCATGAGTGTCGAACAGACCGCTTTCATTGGATTTTCTGCCGGAGATGAAACGATCAACCCAATCGGTCAGCTTTGTGCAGTCTGAACAAAAAGCGGGCCTGCCCGGCCATGTTAAAGCATTGGAGGATTTATCCATGAAAAGAGTTGGCAAACCAGTATTCTTCATTGTTTTGGCTCTGATATTGGCATTTTCCTATCTCTCATTCTTTGGCGTCAGTTCCCAGGTGGCAGATACCAAGCAGGTATATGTCAAAGGCGTCAATGATATCCGTTGGGGTATCGATATCAGGGGTGGCGTCGATGTGGTTTTCACACCGCCAGCCGATACCAAAGCAACTGAAGAACAGATGAACGCAGCGGAAGCTGTTATCAAGCAAAGGCTCGTCGCACAGAACATCACGGACCATGAGATCTACACCGACTACAACAACCAGAGAATCATTGTCCGTTATCCGTGGAAGGACGAGGAACAGATCCAGCACGCGGAGGACGCGGTCAAAGAGCTCGGCGCAACCGCTGAACTCACCTTCCGCGAAGGTGCGGAGGTCGATGAGACCACCGGCGCGCCGACCGGCACGACCGAAAGCACCATCATCCTGACCGGTGCGGATGTCAAAGAGGCTACCGTACAGATCAACACCCAGACCAATGAACCGGGCGTCAGCCTGGAACTGAACGACAGCGGCAAGGACAAGTTCTCGGAAGCGACCACCCGTCTGGCCTCTTCCAAGGGCACCATCTCGATCTGGATGGACAACACCATGATCTCCGCCCCGACCGTTCAGACCGCCATCACCGACGGAAAGGCATCGATCACCGGAAACTTCACCGTTGAATCGGCAAAAGCTTTGGCGGACAAGATCAACGGCGGTGCACTGCCGTTCAGCCTGAATGTTGAAAGCTTCAGCACAATCAGCCCGACGCTCGGCATGGGCGCAAGGGACGCGATGATCCTGGCAATGGCGATCGCCTTCCTGCTCGTCGCGGCTTACCTGATTGTCTTCTATAGAATCCCCGGCCTGGTGGCGTCCATTTCGCTGCTGGCCATCCTGGCAGGCTCTGTGGCCGCGGTTTCCGGCTTCCTGCCGTTTATCCCGAGCTTTACGCTCACACTTCCGGGTATTGCGGGTATCGTTTTGACCATCGGCATCGGCGCGGACGCCAACATCATCACGGCGGAGCGCATCAAAGAGGAGCTGCGTGTGGGCAAAACGATCGACGGCGCCATCGATGCCGGTTTCTCCCGCGCGTTCTCGGCGATCCTGGACGGAAACGTCACCGTCATTCTGGTATCCATCGTTCTGATGGGTGCGTTTGGACCTCCTTCGAGCATCTTTGCGAAGATCCTGACACCGGTCTTCTTCATGTTTGGACCGTCCACGGCAGGTTCGATCTACTCCTTCGGCTACACGCTGCTCGTCGGCGTGATCATGAACCTGGTGTTCGGCGTGCTCTGCTCGCGCCTGATGCTCAAATCCCTTTCTAAATGGGGTCCGTTTAGAAAAGAAAGTCTGTATAGGAGGGTTCGAAATGACCAAAACGATTGATTTCATTGGAAAACGTAAGATCTTTTTCACAATCGCATTGTGCATCATCGGTGTGGCCCTCATCTGCAGCTTTGTTTTCGGCGTCAAAATGGATGTGCAGTTCAGCGGTGGTACCATTGCCACCTATTCGTATACGGGCGACCTGAGCGCCGACGAAGTCAAGGCGGCTGTCAAGGACGCTGTCGGCAAGGAATCCAGCATCCAGGAACAGCAGGATGCGAGCGGCAACAAGAACGTCGTCATCACCGTCGCGTCCAAGCTGAATGTCGATGAGACGGCTGGACTTACCAAGGCGCTGCAGGAGAAATTCGCCGACAACAGCCTGGAAGTCATGCAGATGAACACGGTTGACCCGACCATCGGCGGCGAGTTCCTGGCAAAATCCCTGTTCGCGCTGCTGCTTGCGGCGGTGCTGATCATCATCTACGTTGCGATCCGGTTCAGAAAGATCGGCGGCCTGTCGGCCGGCGTCATGGGCGTTCTGACCCTCTGCAACGATATGCTGGTCGTCTTCGCGGTCTTCGTCATCTTCCGTATTCCGCTGAACGACAACTTCATCGCGGTGGAACTGATGATTTTGGGTTACTCGATCAACGATACGATCATCATCTACGACCGTATTCGTGAGAACCGCAGGCTGCTCGGCCCGAAGGTCCCGATCAGGGAACTGGTCAACAAGAGCATTACGCAGTCCTTCGCGCGTTCGATCAACACCAGTGTCACAACCGCCCTGGCCATCGGAACCGTCTGTGTCATCTCGCTGATCTTCAACATCAGCTCAATTGTCACCTTCGCGTTCCCGATGCTCATCGGTGTCGCGTACGGCGCCTTCTCCAGCCTCTGTATCTGCGGTTCCCTCTGGGTTTCCTGGCAGGAGCACAAGGTCAAGAAGGTCGAAAAGGCAAAGCTGGAAAATAAGAAATCCAAAAAGAAATAGAAGAATGTTTTATGGGGATACTCCGCTTATCTGAAAGCGGAGTATCCTTTTTTGTGCGGTTTTCACCGCACATCCGTTCCCTGTGGCTATTCCCGTTCCGAAAGAGAGGAACCGAACGGACCATACATCAATAGGATGTACAAGGACGGCAGGTGCCGAAGGTATCCCAGCCGCTCCGGTATACGATGGTTACGTTTTAGAGATGATTTCGACAAGACTTGCTGGTATAATATTGATGAGAAGTCACGGCCCTAGAGGGCGGATGGGAGGAACACATGGAACTGGGTATCTCGACGGCCTGCCTGTATCCGATGCAGGTCGAGCAGGCCTTGGAAACGCTCTGCAAAAGCGGCGTAAAAACAGTTGAGATTTTCTTCAACGCGCCGTCCGAGCTGCATATCCCGTACCTGAAACAGCTCAAAATCATGGCGGATATTTACGGAGTACATGTCAAATCGCTTCATCCGTTTACGTCGGAGATTGAAACGCTGTTCTTCTTCACCAATTATGAACGGCGCTTCCGGGATGCGCTGGATATCTACAAACGGTATTTCGAGGCGGCGAACATCCTGGGAAGCGATCTGCTGGTGTTTCACGGGGAGAAGAATGTCCCGGGGGCGGACCAGCGGGAAAACTGGGAGCGGTTTCGGACGCTGTACCACACCGGCGCTTCGTTTGGCGTCACCGTCGCGCAGGAGAATGTCGCGCGCTGCAAGAGCCATGATCTGTCCTATATCCGCGGTATGCGGGAGTATCTCGGCGAGGACGTTTCGTTTGTGCTGGACAGCAAGCAGGCCATCCGCAGCGGCGTCAAATTCTACGACCTGCTGGACGCGATGGGGAAAAATATAGCCCATATCCACATCAGTGATTTTACGGAAAATGCCGACTGCCTGCCGCCTGGCGAAGGAACCTTTGATTTTGAGTCATTTTTTGCAAAAATGCATGATAATTCATACCACGGTGGTATTATTATAGAACTTTATCGTAATAATTTCCAAAATTTGCAGGATCTAATAGCATCCTATGACTATTTGTTAACGAAAAATCGTTAGATAAAATTCGACAATGCTTGCGGATTTTACTCCAAAACAACGAAGATATACAGATTGGAATCGCATTTCTTATCGACTATGGAGAATTTCACGGTTTTATCTGTCTAATTTTGCGATAAAAAGCTCTTTTCCATATGATGATTTAGCGGTATAATAGGAGTGCACCACAAAATTTATTATATGGAGGTAAAGAACAATGGAAAATGTAGTGTTAACAAGGCCCAGCACATCGATTGTGCACGCTTATGAGTTGATCAGTTCCATTCAGACAACCGAGGAGAAAGGATTCGTCACATTCGGCGCAAGACTGTATTATGGAAATCACAAAAATACGTTCGTCGATATCAAGGACATCTCTCCGGACAAGAATCTTGCTGAGGAGTTTGCACGCCGCTGTGTGAACAGCCGGGTGAGCATCGATCATGTTTACGATGTTCTGGATGATTACCTCGGCATCGTCTACGGCCTGTAAAGATAACAGGTTGGGCACCGCGCTTCTGAATCGGCTGGGGAGCTGGATGAGAGATAGAAAAAATTTCTTGTGAATCCCGCGAAAACATGATATGATACAATCATCATAAAAGATGTTTTGAGGTGTTCAGATTGAAATGTCCGTACTGCTCCTATACAGAAAGCCGCGTCGTTGATTCAAGGCCCACCGACGAGGGCGAAAAAATCAGAAGACGCCGTGAGTGTTTAAAATGCTTGAAAAGATTTACCACCTATGAGATTATAGAGAGACTGCCCCTGATGGTGGTCAAAAAGGACAAGTCGATCGAGACGTTTGACCGGAACAAGTTGTTGGGCGGTTTGATCAAGGCTTGCGAAAAAAGGCCGGTCCGCATGGAAATGCTTGAAAAAGCGGTCAATGAAATCGAAGCGGAGCTTCTGAATTCATTGGACCGCGAAGTCACATCCTATCGGATCGGAGAATTGAGCATGAGCAAGCTCAAACAGATCGACGAAGTCGCTTATGTCAGGTTTGCATCGGTATACCGTCAGTTTGCGGATGTCAATTCCTTTATGGATGAGCTGAAGCTGCTCCTGAAAGATAAATAGACAGGGGCGCTTAAAAGATATTGGTAAGCGTCGGGATTTCCGTATACCACACATGGTCCACCAACGATTTGATGCGGTGCAGCTCCGCGAAAAAGGTCGCGGTGTCGTCGTATTGGATGTAGTAGGTGAGGCCCTCCAAGGTGCTGGAAATTTCGTTGAGCGGAATATGTCCCACAAACTGAACCAGCTTTTTTTCATAGCCGATCCAATCCTTCTTCAGATTCTCAATAGACTGCTGTGCTTTTTCCAAATGGTTGTTCAGAACCTGTTCACCAATCTCTTCAAGCGAGGCCGACATATCGTTTTTGACGTTGTAAACCTCGTAGAGGCCAAACAGGCAGGTTCCAATCAGCAGGAGAAAGATGCAGACCGCGATGATAAATCGTTTCATTTTTTGAGTTTCTCCTTTGGAACAATATAATAATTCCCAGCGTTATCCGATGTCAGCAGAAAGATATCCTTTAACCGGTAGCCTTCCTTCTTGAGGGTGCTGTACACCCACTCCTCATTCAGTCCGCACAGATCCAGCGACTGATGGTTGATGGTTCCGTCATCGATGATGACGGCAGGCGGGAAGTTCTGGTTGTCGTTCGGAATATTGAGTGTGCTTGGCGTCACGGGCCTATGTTCAGATTTCTGATAAATGCTGATCGATCCGGTGGTTTCCACAATGGCAAAGGACACCTCTTCCACGTCGAAGATGCTGTTAATTCGAAGCTGCTCCATCAGGTCGTCGATCGAGAAACGCAGGTCCTTCATGACCTGCTGGTTGATCACGCCGTCCTTGATGATGATCTTTGGATTGCCGGATATGATCGTTCGCGCGCGGCTGCATTTGAGCGTCCATGCGGACATGATGACCTCGAAGCAGACCAGGGCGAGGATCGGTATGATGCCGGCAAGCAGCGGAATTTCGCTGTCTTCGATCGGGAGCGTCGCAATGTCGGAAATCAAAATCGTAATCACAAGTTCCGAAGGCTGCAGCTGGCCAAGCTGCCGTTTACCCATTATCCGCAGTGCGAAAATAATGAGTATGTACAGCAGAATGGTTCGAATAAAGATAATTGTCATATTTCAATCTCCAATATAAAAAAAGTACCTGTTGTTAGTTTAAACAACAGGTACTTTTTTATGCAGTTTCCCACAGTTTAGAGTGAAAAAAGCGCGGCAATTCCGGCTGCCACAATAGACAGCACCATGCAGCCGACCAGTACAAGCGAAACAATCGTCAGCATCTTTTTACTTCTCATAGTTTGATCCGTCCTTTTATATCATATCTTTATGTAAAGCTTATTTAATGGAGTTTTCGCAGAAACTTGGGTCGGAACCAGTTCACATACATACTGATGACCCTGGTCAGCGCGACGTCGTACAGGATGAACACGAGGTTTGCGACAACCCACAGCCCAATGATTCCCCATATACCGTAAACGCCGAACGCTTCAAAGACAGGAAGCTGGAACAGGAAGATCAGCAGCGAATAGGCCGCGGCGATGCTCACGTTGAACACAGCGAATTTGATCAGGTAGGAAATGACTTTGCTTTTGAGCATCTCCAGCTTTTCCTTCAAAATGGGGTAGTAGCCGAAGAAGAAGACAAACAGCAGCGCGGCCTCCCGGTCCGGCGTGATGAAGACGGCCAGGATGGACACGGCGATATAGGTAAGCAGCGCCGTTTTGCCGGAAAACTCAATGACGATGGCGACCAGTACCGCACCGGCGAGCGTGGGCAGCGCGAAGGTGCCGAACGGGATGACGCCGGTCATGAACAAAAACAGGATGGACAGCGCGGTGATCAGTCCGCCAAGCGCAATCCGGTAGCTGCTCTTTTGTTTTGGCATAGAAACACCTCTTCAGGATGTGTTTTTCAGTGGATGTCAATGGACAATCACGCAGGGACGAAAACTTCGTCCTCGTGTAAAAGTATATGCAGGTTCCATGTGTCAAAAGACGGCCGCCCAACATTATGAAACGGACTGTGTTCGGAAAGAACGCAGCATCGGCAGGATATGTCCGCCGCACATCATATTGAAACGGATTGTATTCGGAAAGAACGCAGTATCGACGAAATAAATCCGCCGGATATCATATGAAGCTTATGGTGTCTGGAAAGAACGCAGCATCGGCAGAATGTATCCGCCGCACATCGGCTGCCGCAATATGCATGCTCTGGCGGCAGCTGCCGGTTCGGGTTCTGACAAAGCGCCGGCTGCAGTCCGGCCTATGGGCTGCGGAGCGCTTTCATCCGTACCGTCGTTTATCGTTGCATGCCGGCGTATCAAAACCTATATCAAACCTATCGGCAGCAGCAGTCACACAGACAGTCGGTACACAGATAAGCGGTACAGCAGTCGCACATTGTACATCCGCCGCCGGCGGGCCTGGTGTTGTATCCGCCCTGATAATTCGGGTTGGTGCCGGTCTGACGCTGATAGTTCATCTGCTGGTAGGCGGTGGCGTACTCCCGATTGCCCGGTTCCATCTGCACGGCCCTGGCATAGTAGCTCATGGCCTGGTCCATCCAGCCGCGGCGGTAGAAGATCATGCCTTTCAGATAATACCATTCGGCATTCCGGGAAAGCTCCGCGACGCCGTTGAGAATCTCCTCCGCATCGTCAATCCGGTTCTGGCCGATCAACCTGCGCACATCCGGGAACTGGGAACCGGCTGCGTTCGCGTTGTAGCCCTGCTGGCCGCCTGCGTTGTTCTTCGAAGTACGGCGTGCGTTGATGATGGTGTCGTATGCTTCGTTGATCTCCTGCATCTTCTGCGCGGCCAGATCGGAAAGCGGATTGTTCGCGTAGTTGTCGGGATGGTACTTCTTCGCAAGCTCACGGTAAGCCGATTTGATTTCGTCGTCGCTCGCGTTGGGGGAGACGCCTAGTACTTGATACGGGTCGTTAGCCATTTATTTTTCTCCTTTTAACAGTAGTTGGCTGCAGGTTTCCCGCAGGCCCAGATAGACAATGTTGTCCAAAATCGGTTTGAAATGCCGGACCGGCAGCAGTTCATAGGAACTGACCACCTCGGCCATCGTCAGGTTGATCGAACCGGCCGCGTTTTCCCGGATTTCCTTCAGATCCTGTCCGGACACATCCGAACGGTCGGCCGGCAGGAACGGGTTGAAGCTTTTCTGTTTGATATCCTTCTCGAGGTCGTCGAGCGCGTCCATCATATAGATCCAGCGTCCGAGAAGGTATCCCGTCCTGGAAAGGATGCGCCGTTCAGTCGGATCTTCCGATAAAGATACGCAGATGAATTCCAGCATCTTCGCGGTGGGCTCGCAGGCCCTGTCCACATCGGTGCAGCCGTCCTGTTCCAGTACGGCCTGATCCTCCATGCAGGCGGCGATGACCCGGTCGTGTCCGGCGAAGCGCTTCAGCGCCTTTTTGCGGGCGGATGAGACGAGCGGCAGCAGGCACAGGCTGCCCAGTCTGCCGAAGAAACCGGAATCCTTGAGATTGTCCTTCACCTTGTAGTAAAGGAGCAGCATCGCGATGCTGGCGCTGAAGATGAGCGGCTCGCTGGACGCGCAGCAGGATTTCTTCCGCAGCGGATTCAGTATGCACCGTTTGGTTTCATATTTAGGGCAGCTGTCGTCCAGCGATGCCTTCAGCATCGAGAGAAAGGTGAAATCGTAGCTCAGGGACAGGCGCAGGAACGGCCCGAAGGACAGGCCCAGCTGTTTGCACAGCCCGCAGTACATGCCGTCGTACTGTGCGGCCTCCTTGACCTTGAGCTCCGGTTTCAGCGGTTTGATATATCCAAACAAGTAGATGTTCCTTTCATGGTTTCAGGCCAATGGCCCTGCATTGTAGAAAAAATACGGGTGCGTTTCCCTGTGAAAGATAGAAAAGCCCCGTTTTCAGCCGCCGAAGCGTTGATACTTAAACTTCATTCTACAATAAAAAGAACACCATTTCAATGGCTAAAATGTAAAATCACCGCGGCTACGGGTGTGCGGAGGGGCCGCGGGGTTCTAAGAAAAATATATTGGGAATATATTTCTATTTCGACATATTACAGGAAGACAAACTCATATAATAGGTACTGGCAGGCCGGCTGAAGACCGGCGGCTTTTTTCAATATCAAAAACCTGACTGGGCTGTGATAGGAATTGCAAAAAACTGTTGTTTATTTGGACGTACTGTTTTTTATCAATCTGTTTATCAATTACTTCCTGCTGCTGGCAACCATGAAAATCGGCAGCCGCCACACCTCGCGCGGCCGGCTTCTGGCGGCCTCGCTGCTCGGGGCGTTGTATTCTGTCGCCATTTTTTTCCCGGAAATGCCGCTGCCGCTGACCTTTCTCATCCGGCTCGCGCTGTCCGCGACGATTGTGATCGCGGCGTTCCGCTTCGTCAACTGGAGGGCCTACTGCAAGCTGCTGCTCTGTTTTTTTGCGGTCAACTTTGCGTTTGCGGGCTGTACGCTGGGCGTCTGGTATCTGATCAGCCCCAACAATATGCTTTACCAGAACGGCGTGCTTTATGTGAACATTTCGGTGCCGATCCTGATCTTTACAACCATCGGCGCCTACGCGGTCCTTTACTTTGTCAACCGCCATCTCAAGAAGGACAAAGTGCCGCATGAGAACTATATGGTGACGGTGCGCCTGGGACACAAAGAGGTGCTGCTCAAGGGCTTCGTGGACACCGGAAACAAGCTGACCGATGCGTTTTCTGATACGCCGGTCGTGGTCTGTCCGTATGAGAAGATCAAAACGCTGCTGCCGCGGGATTTCGGGGAATTCTATCGCGATATGGAGTCCTTTTCCGCGAACCTGCACAAGCAGGACGCGTTCTACTGCAAGCTGCGGATGGTGCCGTACGCCGGCGTTGGAAGCGCCGGTGTCCTGCCAGCCTTCCGGCCGGACCGCTTCTTTGTGCAGAACGACAAGGAACGACGCGACATCGGGGATGTACTGATCGCCGTGTCGCCGGACAGCTTTGCGGGCCGGGACTGCGACATCCTGCTGAACCCGTCGCTGTTTGGGGAGCAGATGCAGATGGTACATACTACGTAATATATGCCGCGGCTTGTTCGCCTGCCGGTGAAACGACCGGTCGTCCGCATGCGGATGCGGCGGAAATCATTTTTGCGGATGAATAGGAAATGGGCTCTTATTGAACGGTTTTAAAGCGATTCAATCGTTCGTTTTTTCGGAATGAAGCGTACATCAAAGCGGTTTTGATTCAGGCGGTATGGTTGTATTTGTCGGATGTTTGTTGGAAATGCATCGAAAGATGTGGATTTATATGATTGGCCGGAAAGGCCGTCAATTCATTTGCAGGGAGGCATGACTGGAATGCATGTGCTGGACAGACTGCGGCTGAAGCTGGAACAGCTGCTTCTGAGGTGGAAACTGAAAAAGGACGTTCATTATATCAACGGGCCTGAGACGCTCCCGGCGCCGCTCTCGCGGGAAGAGGAGGTGCGGGTGTTTGAGGATCTGAAGGTCCATACCGACCAGGCGCGACAGACGCTGATCGTGCACAATCTTCGTCTGGTTGTGTACATCGCGAAAAAGTTTGAGTCGACCGGCGTCTGTGTGGAGGATTTGATCTCAATCGGCACCATCGGGCTGATCAAAGCGGTCAACACCTTCTGTCCGGAACGGAACATCAAGCTGGCGACCTATGCGTCGCGCTGCATCGAGAATGAAATTCTCATGCATCTGCGCAAAAGCCAAACGCTGAAAAACGAGGTTTCCATCGACGAGCCGCTGAACATCGACTGGGACGGCAATGAGCTGCTGCTCTCCGACGTATTGGGCACCGACAACGACTGTGTCAACCGGGACATCGAAAACGATGTGGAGAAGGGCATCCTGCACAAGGCGGTGGACCGGCTGTGCGACCGGGAACGGACGATTATGCAGCTTCGCTTCGGTCTGAATACCGGTGTGGAGCACACCCAGAAGGAGGTAGCGGATATCATCGGCATCTCGCAGTCCTACATATCGAGGCTGGAAAAGCGCATCATCAAGCGGCTGAAAAAGGATATTGAAAAGGAGATATGAAACAGGCGGGGCCCCGAAGCGGGCCCCGCTTTTTTGCTGCCGCCGGATTGGTGATCAGCCGTTTTGTACAGCGGACTGGATGAGCTGCATCTCACAGCGTTTATGGCTTTATGAGATGTGCGGGCAATCCGTTTTTGCAGACCGGCGTCCTTAGCAAATCATCGTCATTTATAGAACTGTCCAGCGAATTTATCAGCCCCAGACCATCAATTAAGCGGCCGGCAGGATGCCTGTGCCGCGGTTCCCGGAGCCGGTTGCAGAAAGTTTACGCCGGGCCGTCATTTCGGTAACAACCCGGCAGGGATCTGTGATATACTGAGGATATGCAAACATTGGAAAGGGGTGCCGGCAGTTGGCAAAGGAACGGATTGACAAGTTGATTGCGTCGCAGGGAAAATATTCCCGCAGCCAGGTCAAGGACCTGGTGAGGAAAGGGATGGTCAGGGTCAACGGGGAACGCATCCGGGCTTCGGACCACAAGGCGGACCCCGACGAGGACCAGATCCAGATCAGTTCTCAGCGGCTGCAGTTTAAGAAGCACCTCTATATCATGCTCAATAAGCCGAAGGGCGTCGTCAGCGCAACCGAAGACCGGAGGATGAAGACGGTGCTGGATCTGCTTCCGGAAGCGCTTCGGCGCAGAAACCTGTTTCCGGCAGGCCGGCTGGACAGGGATACTGAAGGATTTGTCCTCATCACCGACGACGGTGAATTTGCACACCGCATCCTGTCGCCCAAAAACCACATCCCCAAAACCTATGAGGCCGAGATTGACGGGCCGGTGGACGACGAGCTCATCCGGCGGTTCCACCAGGGCGTAAGCCTGGGCGGGGATACGCTGTGCCGCCCGGCAGAGCTGCGGATTTTAAGGGACGCGGAGCATCCGTACGTGCAGATCACGATCTGCGAGGGGATGTACCATCAGATCAAACGAATGTTCGAGGCCTTCGGCAGAAGGGTGCTGGCCCTCAAGCGGGTGCGCATGGGCGCGCTCGCGCTGGATGATGCGCTGAAGCCCGGGGAATGCCGGGAGCTTACCCCAAACGAGGTTGGTTTAATTTGCATGAAAAGACTGTGAATGAAATTTTACCGGGGGCATTTATGGGTAAATATCACAAGGAATCGTCAAAAAACTTTGGTCATCTGACTAGTTTAAAAGATTGCCGCGATATGTTATGATTGTATCAGTGGAAAAGTCTGAAAGTTTGGAAAAAATAAGAAAACATAGAGATCGGAAACTGGTTGCCAGAACCGGCCATAACGGATCAGTCGGCCGAATACAGTGGGGTGAAGTGTATAGATGAAGTGTATTAATTTGAAATCTGTATCCAAAAAGAGCTATGAAATGACCGACGTGCTGAACAACGCGAGCATCTCCTTTGAGAGCAGCGCCATCCATGTGGTGCTGTCCTCCAATGCGGAAAGCCTGTTCTGTCTGCTGAAGGTGATTTCCGGGCTGGACACCGTGATGTCCGGCAAAATCTACATCGACGAGGCCGATGTGACAGCCAAGCATGCGCGGGACCGCGGCGTCGCGGTGATCTTCAAGCAGAGTACGCTGTACCCGAATATGACGGTGCTGGAGAACATCAAGAGCCTGATGGGCGTGGACCGCACCATCGACACGGACCGGATCAACTATGCCGTGAAGCTTCTGAAAATCGAGGATATCCTCAGCGAACCGGCCGCCGAGCTCAGCGCGTACAACCGGCTGATGGTGCTGCTCGCCAAGGCGATCATCAAGCAGCCCAAGGCGATTTTGATCGAGGAAGCGCTGCAGGATGTTTTAACAGAAGATAAAAATAGCGTTAAATCTGCACTGAAAACCGTGCAGAAAGCGCTGGATTGTGTTATACTCTGTACAACCGTAAAAAACGACGGGATTCTCGATCTGGCGGAAAAGCTGACCATCATCGAGGATGGCGTCGTGCTGCAGAGCGGGGAGGTCCGGGAGGTTCTCTCCGTGCCCAAAAACGTGCATGTCGCACAGATATTGGGGAGTCCACAGTTTCATTTTTATGACGGTTCCATCAAGAACACCAAAGACGGCGCCTATTTCTGTTATTATTCCGACAGCAGCATCAAGCTGAGGGTACCGGACGAGCTGGTGGAAAAAGCCGCGCCGGACATATTAAAAGAAGACGTCGTGCTGTGCATCGAGGAAAGCAAGGCCAAAAAGATCGCACAGTACCCGCAGTCTGGGACACTGTACCTTTTCAACAAATCCAGCGGAAAGAACATTGCGCTGTAACACGGTGTGTCCCCGGGCGTCTGACAGAACAATATAAGAACAACATCCAGCCCGGTTTGTGAAGGCCGCTTCTCAACCGGGCGCGTTTTTTTATTTTCTCTGCCCGGGCGGCAGAGAAAGGATTGTACATACCAGTATATTACAACTGAAATAGTTATAGACAATGATACCCCCATAAAATTGTATGAAATAGAGATTTTGCGCCGGGTCTGATAAAAAATTAATAAATATTTGCAAGTTTTATTATTCAAAATGTTGCAAAACGCGCTCAAATTTTGTACAATGTATATGATGGCTTTGTTGGGATGTTTTTTAGGCAACTCAAAACATCCCGTTCAAACAACAAAAAGAGGGGGAAGAATATGTCTAACAGGCTTTTTCAGGGCGTGATCCATCAGATGCGGGATGTCATTGAACGGACGATCGGCATCATCGATGACAACGCTACCGTGGTCGCATGCAGCGAGCTGTCCAAAATTGGCGAGACAAGCGAGTATGTGTCCTTGGATTTGGGCGAATCGCCTGAGGTATTTATCAGGGACGGATACACCTACAAACCGTTTGGCACCCGCTTAAAATCGGACTACGCGGTATTTGTCGAGGGAACGGATGAGGTCGCAATGAAGTATGCGAACATTCTGGCCATTTCCCTTTCGAGTATAAAACAGTACTATGATGAGAAATACGATAGAAGCAATTTTATCAAAAATGTGATTCTCGACAACTTTCTGCCGGGCGACATCTATGTGAAATCGAGGGAACTCCATTTCAACGCGGATGTCAGCCGGGTGGTGCTACTGATCAGAATCATCTCCTCCACCGATATTTCGGCGCTGGATGTTGTCCAGAACCTGTTTCCGGACAAGCAGAAGGACTTTGTCTTCAACATCAGCGAATCGGATATCGTGCTGGTAAAGGAGATCAAACCGGGCATCGAGACCAAGGATCTGGAGAAGCTTGCGCGTTCCATCGTCGACACGCTGGGCAGCGAGTTCTACATCCGGACCTCGGTCGGCATCGGCACGGCGGTACAGGGCATCAAGGAGCTTGCGCGTTCCTTCAAGGAGGCGCAGGTGGCGCTGGAAGTCGGCAAGGTTTTCGACAACGAGAAATCGATTGTCAGCTATGAGAACCTTGGCATCGCAAGGCTGATCTATCAGCTTCCGACTACGCTGTGCGAGATGTTTTTGCAGGAAGTCTTCAAAAAGGGTTCGATCGAAAGTCTGGACCATGAGACGCTGTTCACGATTCAGCGTTTCTTTGAGAACAACCTGAACGTGTCCGAGACCTCCAGAAAGCTGTTTGTACACCGCAATACGCTGGTTTACCGTCTAGAAAAGATTAAAAAGCTGACCGGCCTTGATTTAAGGGAGTTTGACCATGCAATCGTCTTCAAGGTTGCATTGATGGTCAAGAAATATCTGACGGCCAATCCGATCAAATATTGATTGGCCTCGGCGCGCGGAACAGCATGGGGTATAGGGATGTATCTGCGCGGATGCCGGTTCAGCCTGAAAAAGTGAAAGTGTGTATTTGGAATATGCTTTTTACGGTGACTTTATTCCAAGGGGCGAAATAAAACGTGATAAAATTTACGGATGTCAGCAAATGCTATGCGAACGGTACCGAGGCGCTCAAGGACATCAATTTGGAAATAAAAGACGGAGAGTTTGTGTTTATTGTCGGCGCGTCGGGAGCGGGAAAAAGTACGCTGATGAAACTGATTTTAAGGGAGGAAAAGCCCACATCCGGCGAGGTGGAGGTCAACGGGTACAATCTGAACCGGCTGAAACGCCGGAAGATTCCGAAGTTCCGCCGGACCCTTGGCGTGGTTTTTCAGGATTTTCGGCTGATCCCGACCATGACGGTGTTTGACAACGTCGCATTTGCGCTGCGTGTGACAAATGTTTCGAATCGAATCATCAGACGCAGGGTGCCTTATGTCCTGGGACTGGTGGGACTTTCATCGAAGGCCAGGAATTACCCGACGCAGCTTTCCGGCGGAGAGCAGCAGAGGGTCAGTCTGGCGCGCGCGCTGGTCAACAACCCGTCTCTGATCATCGCGGACGAGCCAACCGGAAACATCGACCCGGAAATGTCCCTTGAAATTATGGAACTCCTGAATGAGATCAACAAATACGGAACAACGGTCGTCGTCGTCACGCATGAGCACGATCTGGTTACAAAATTTAACCAGCGCGTTCTCGTGCTGAAGGAAGGCGAAGTTGATTCGGATGAGTTAGATTGGAGGCCATAATGAAAGGAAGCAGTTTTACCTACCTGATCAAGGAAGGCGCAAAAAATATATGGAACAACCGTCTCATGTCCTTTGCGTCGGTCGGCGTTATGGTTGCCTGCCTGCTGATTGTGGGCGCCGCCATGCTGTTTTCGATCAACGTGAACAGCTTTGTCGGCTATGTGGAAAGCCAGAACGAGGTCGTCGTCTTTCTGGACGACGATGTGACCGACCAGGAAATTGAAGATTTGCGTGCCCAGCTTGGCGACAACGACAACCTGAGCGGCATCACCTTCGTTTCCAAGGAAGAGGCATTGTTAAAAGAAATGGAAAACATGGGCGATGCGGCAGCCTTATTTGACGGCCTGTTTAAAGACAATCCGCTGCCGGATAAATTTGTCGTTCAGCTCAAAAATCTGGAATACATCAATGATACGGTGCGGGATATCGAGCACCTCAAAGGGGTGGAGAGCACGCAGGCGCCGCGCAATGTCGCGGACATGCTGGTCAACATCCGGTATGCGGTATCCTTTGCGGGATCGTTTATCATCCTGATCTTGGCGGTGGTCACGCTGATCATCATTGCGAACACCATCAAGCTCACGGTTTTTTCCAGACGCACAGAGATCAACATTATGAAGTATGTCGGCGCGACCGATTCGTTTATACGCCTGCCGTTCATTGCGGAAGGTATCATCCTGGGACTGATCTCAGCGATTGTATCCTTCTTTATCCTGTGGGGCGCTTACAACTGGCTGATGAGCTGGTTGATCGCCAATCCGCAGAGCTGGCTGCAGAGCGCGTACGGTTCCTTTGTGCCGTTTACCCAGATGGCTTGGCCGCTTTTCGGCGGGTTTGCGCTGGGCGGTTCGCTCATCGGCGTTCTGGGCAGCTTCGTATTTGTTAGAAAGCATTTAAGGGTATAAAGAGAAACAGGGGGTAGGAAGCACCATGCAGAAAAATCAGCTCAAGAGGGCCGTTTCCTTCGTATTGGCCCTGACCGTTTTAATGACCTCCCAGCTGTTTGTCTCCACTGCTTCGACACAGGATGAACTTGACAGCTTAAAGAATCAGTACAGTGCATTGGAGCAGCAGAAAAAGGAGTTGCAGGACAAGATCAGTCAGGCCGACCAGGAAAAGAAAGAAGCGGCTACAGAGTATGATCGGCTCGTACAGGAAGTCGAATTGATCCAGGGGCAGATTGATATTCTGAATGAGCGAATGGCAAAGCTCAACGAGAACATTGAACAGAGGGAAAAGGACATTCAGGCAAAAGAAAAGCAGATTGATGAAAACTACGAACTGTTTAAGAAACGCCTGCGCGCCATGTATATGGCGGGGGACACCGCGCTTTTGGAAATCATCCTCGGTTCGGAGAGCTATACCGACATGCTGACCAAGAAGGATACGGTCAACCGTATCGCGCAGCATGACAATGAGCTTATCGAAACACTGCTCAAGGAGATAGAAGAGCTTAAACAGATCAAGAGCGAACTCGAGCAGGACAAGCAGGATCTGGAGGCGAGCCGGCAGGAAACCACCGCCAAAAAGACCGAGCTTGACAGCAAGATGGCCGAAGCCGAGAAGGCGTTCAACGATATCGCAACCAAAATGGAGAAATACCAGCAGAGTGCTGAAGAGGTTGAAGAGAAGCAGAAGGCCATGGACAGTGAGATTGATGACGTCATGGCACAGCTAGACCGGGAGGCAGAGGAACGCAGAAAGCAGCAGGAGGCACAGCAGAACCAGTCCTCCGGCAACGGCTCATCCGGCGAATCCTCGTCCGGCGGTTCTTCCGGCGGGAGCTCTTCGAACACCCCGTCGGTTGGAACCGGGGAATTCACCTGGCCGATGCCGGGCTACGGATGGATCATCTGCCACTTCGGCTATCGTCCGGAGTTTGGCGATAACCACGGCGGCATCGACATCACGGGAAGCGGCTGCTACGGCGCGGACATTGTGGCGGCGGATTCCGGCAGGGTCGCGTACGTCGGCTGGGATGCGGACGGCTGGGGCAAATACCTGATCATCGATCATGAAAACGGCTACCGGACACTGTACGCGCACACCAGCGCGATATTGGTTTCGGAAGGACAGTCTGTCAGCCGCGGCCAGACGATTGCGAAGGTCGGAGATACCGGCTGGACGACCGGACCGCACCTGCACTTTGAGGTGTACAAGAACGGCGTCCGCATCGATCCGGAAAGCGTCCTCTAAGCGAATACATAACGACATGGAAGGGAAGGCAGATCCACATTCTGGGACTGCCTTCCTTTGGAACCTCAGAAAGCAAATACCAGGAGGCATATGATCATGCTGAAAAGGAATGTACGAAGTGTAACCGCATTGATTTTATCATTTCTTGTTTTGCTCTCCAGTCTGACGGTAACGCCCTTCGCGGCGCAGACGAGCGGGACGTCATCCGAAAGCTCTGTTTCCCAGACATCCGGTTCGCCGGCTTCGTCCGAAAATCCGGATGAATTGCAGGGCTTGAAGGATCAGTATGCACAGCTGGAACAGCAGCAGGAGGAACTCAAGCAGAAGTCTTCGGAGGTACAAAACGACAAACAGAAAAAAGAGATCGAAAAGCAGAAGCTGCAGCGGGACATCGTCCTGATTGAACGGCAGCTGAAGGTGCTGAACACCCAGGGAAAACTGCTGGGTGAGGGGATTGAGGATAAAAAACAAGCGATTGAAAAGAAGCAGGTCGACGTCGAAGACAAGTTCGAGCTGTTTAAAAAGCGTCTGCGCGCCATGTATATGGTGGGGGATACCTCCCTTTTGGAGATTTTTCTGGGCGCTCAGAGTTATACCGATATGCTGACCCGGACCGACACGGTGGAGCGGATCACAGAGCATGACAACGAGCTGATCGAGTCCCTGACCAGCGAAATGGAGGGGCTGACCAATGAGAAAACCCGGCTCGAAAAGGATCAGAAAGACATGGAGTCCAACAAAAAAGAGGTTGAAAAGAAGAAAACTCAGCTGGCCGAGAAGAAACGTGAGATTGTCGACCAGATTAGCAATATAGAGGAACTGGAACGTCAATTTATTGACAACAGGGAACAGACCGTCCGGCGGATGAAGGCAATCCGGGACGAGGTGAATCAAAAGTACAGCGAGGCCATCGGCCAGTTTGAGCTCAGCGAGGAATATGCGGGCGGCGACCTTGCCTGGCCGCTTCCGGGATATTACACGATTTCCTCGCCATATGGCTCCCGCTTCGGCGGAGCGGATTTCCACACCGGCACCGATATCACCGGCGGGGGCGCGCGCGGCAAGGACATTGTTGCGGCCAATTCCGGCATCGTCATTGTGGTGGGCTGGATGCCGAACGGATACGGAAACTACTTCCAGATCGACCACGGCGGCGGTATCTCCACATTGTATGCCCATTGTGACGAGGTCCTGGTCAAGCCGGGACAGGAGGTTTCCAAAGGCGAGGTGGTCGGAAAGGTCGGCAGCACCGGCTGGTCCACCGGGCCGCATCTGCATTTTGAGGTCCGCGTCAACAATGAGACCACCGACCCGATGAGCCATTTTAAATGATGAAAAAGATGGTTTATCCTCGGCGGAATACTGCCATACTTTTTATAAGCGTGCAATACGGTTTGCGCTGACTTCATATTTGAACAGGACATGATGTTAGGAGTATGTTATGAATAAAAAAATATCACTTGGCGCGGCATTGTCTGCAATCATCATCACCATTGCCGTCACGTTTTCGATCACCATGGTCTTCTCGATGCAGAGCTTCAATGAGAAGGTTCTCAGCCTGGAAGAACGGGAAAACATGTACACCAAGGTGGCGGAGGTCGACCGTCTGGTCCGTCAGAACTATATTGGGACCATCGACGAGGAATATCTGAACGATGAAATTGCGGACGGCTATATCCGGGGAACCGGGGACACCTACGGAACCTATCTGACTGCAAAGCAGTACAAGCAGCTGATGGACTCCTACACCGGCAAGATGGTCGGCATCGGCATCGGTTCCGAGAAGGACGCCAGCGGTTATATCAAGGTCAAACAGGTGTACGATGAGTCTCCCGCCGAGTCTGCGGGTCTTAAAGAAGGGGACCTGATCGTCAAGGTGGACGATTTGGATATCACAACCAACAATTACAGCGATGCGATCGACAAGCTCAGCGGGGAGGCCGGCACCAAGGTGACCATTGTGATCCACCGCGACACGCAGGAGATCACAACCGAAATCACCCGCAGGCAGTTTGAGATCAGGACGGTCGAATCCAAGATGATCGGCGATCAGAACGGCTACATCAAGATCACCGAATTCAATGATTCCACCACGACGCAGTTCCAGGATGCGCTGGATGAACTGGCGGACCAGGGCGCGCAGTCGCTGATCTTCGATGTGCGCGGCAATCCGGGCGGCACGATCAATTCGGTCGCGGACATTCTGGACATCCTGCTGCCGGAGGGTACGATTGTATCGGCTACCTATAAAAACGGCAAGACCGAGGTGCTCAAGGAGTCCGATGCGGACGAGGTGGAGCTGCCGATGGTTGTCATCACGAACGAGAAGTCCGCAAGTGCCGCGGAGCTGTTCACACAGGCGCTGAAGGATTACGATAAGGCAAAGTCGGTCGGTGCGAAGACCTTTGGCAAGGGCTCCATGCAGACCGTGTTCCAGCTGTCCGACGGCTCGGCACTGGATCTGACCGTGGCGAAATACAATCCGCCGATGAGCGACAATTTTGACGGCATCGGCGTCAAGCCGGACTATGAGGTGCAGCTGCCGGCGGATGTGCTCAGCGGCGAAGTGGCGCTTGCGGAGGCGAATGATTCGCAGCTCCAGAAGGCGCTAGAGGTCATTGAAATCGCCAAGAAGGAATTTGCGAACAAACAGCAGCAGGGCGGCGGGGAAGAAAGCTCTGCCGGTGTGCTGTCGGGCGCGTCCGAGGAGCAGAGCGCTGCCTCTGAGGAAACGCCAGCTGCTTCCAAAAGCAGTGCGAAGCTTTCGCTTGCAGAGTCAGCTGGTATGTTGCCCGAAGCCTATAGAAACTGGCTGAATAGATTCTGATTTTACTGAATATCGAAATAAAAAAGGAATGACGTTTGCGTCATTCCTTTTTTGTGTTTTTTTTACAGGTTGAACGAGAAATAAATAAAATAGTTGTATGGTCTATACAAAAAAATAATGAAAATACGTGGATTCTGCCAGTAGAAACTGTTGTTGAAATATAGTAAAATTATAATGAAGTTTGTATGAAAATATATGGCAACAAAACACCACATAGGCCAATCCAAGTCTGCAGCATGAAAGGAAGGAGGCAGCCTGAAGGATCTGCAGATAATCGCTTAAAAACAAAATGAAAAGGAGTTTCAGCATGAAAACAATGAAAAGAACCATCTCATGGCTATGCATCCTCTCGATGATTTTGACAAGCTGTCTGACCGGACTGACATTCTCCGCGTCGGCCGCGGATTCGGATACCACGATCATCGACGTCACCGATTACGGCGCCGATCCGAGCGGCAGGACTGACAGCGTCATTCCGATTCAGAAGGCGATCGAAGCCGCCAAACAGGTGGACGGACCGGTCACCATCAGTTTTCCGAAGGGCGAATACAACCTCTGGCCGGATGACGCGATCGTGCGCAGGATCTACATCTCCAACGCGACGACCCCGAGCAGCACGCCCGAAGAGGAGAACGCCATCAGGACCATTGGCATCCTGCTTGAGGATATGAAGGATGTCACACTGGAAGGCAACGGCTCCAAGCTGATCTATCATGGCAAGATGATGAGCTTTGCCGTCATCGGCTGCGAAAACGTCACGATTCAAAACCTTTCATATGATTTCGCAAGGCCGTTCTCCATCGATATCACCGTCGAATCTGTTGGGGACAACACAGCCGATGTGTATATCCCGGACTGCTATGAATATGAAATCAAAGGCAATAAGCTGGCATTCTACGGGGAGGAAAGCCCGAAAACCGGAGAACGCTACTGGACAATCGAGGATTATTACTATACGCTGGTCAACGAACTCAATACCGGAGAGCTTTACCGTACCGGCGGTTCACCGGCGCTGTTCTCAAACTGCACATCCATCGAGGAGCTTGGAAACCGCCGGGTGCGCTTCCACTACTCGACGGCGACGCCGGTCAAGGCCGGATACAATACCCAGATGCATGGAACGGTGCGCGACAACCCATCCGTTTTATTGTGGGAGAGCAAGGATGTCACCATCCGGGACGTCCACAGCTATTTCATGTATTCCTTCGGCATTGTCGGACAGTTTACGGAGAACGTGACCTTGGACAATGTGGACACCATCACCGATCCGCGCAAGGGAAATGTCAGCGCGGCCTGTGCGGATATGGTTCAGATGTCCGGCTGTAAGGGCAAAATCACGGTGAAGAACTGCCACTTTGTCAATCCGCATGACGATCCGATCAACATCCACGGTACCTTCCTGCAGATCGAGGAAGTCCTTGCGCCGAATAAAATCCGTGTGCGCTATATGCAGCCTGAGACCTACGGCTTCCCGAACTACTATGTCGGCGATGAGGTCGAATTTATCAAGCGTTCCACCTTAAACGCGGTGGGAACCGATGAGAATAAGAACGCCGTCGTCACCGAGGTGGTCAATCCGCCTCAGGAGAGCTACGATAAAGAAGCGCGCAAGCTGATCACCCTGACATTCGACCGCGATCTTCCGGAGGAGATTCTGAACGGAACGCCGAGCGGCTATGTGGTGGAGAACATCACCTACACGCCGGAGGTCGAGATCACCGACTGCATCTTTGACCAGTCCCCGGTGCGCGGCATTCTGTGTACAACCCGTAAAAAAGTTGTCATTGAAAACAATGTGTTTAAAAATACGAACATGCACAGCATCTTTATCTCAGACGATGCGAACAGCTGGTATGAGTCGGGTTACTGCCGCGACGTCATCATCCGCGGCAACACCTTCGAGCTGTGCAACCAGGCGGTCATCAACTTCGGCCCTGTTGTGCAGAATCCGGACCGCAACAATCCGCTGCATAAAAATCTGGTGATCGAAGAAAACACCTTCCTGCTGAAAAACACCGCGGCTGTAACATTGACCAATGTGGAAAATGTCAAAATACGCAACAATATCATCAAGCGCGCGGATGACGACGTCAACAGCACGCTGACGGCGGCCAAAACCGAGCTTACGCCGGGGGAGACCGCGCAGCTGAGTCTCGATATGGATACCGCCGTGCACAACGCGACGCTGTTCCAGTTCAATTACTGCAAAAACGTCGAGCTTTCCGGCAATACCTACGGCGCGGGACTCAACAAGAGCGCAACCACCTCCAACATGGATACCAGCGAGGTGACCGTTCTGGACGACGATTTCAAGCTGAATCAGAGCAACATCGACAGCAACCCGCTGGAGGGCTGCAAGGTACAGTATGTCAGCTCTGATGAGGATGTCATCCGGATCGATGAGAGCGGCAATTCCATCGAAGCGGTGGGCACAGGCTCCGCGCAGGTCTATGCCGTGATCACCACAGCGGACGACACTGTCTGTGAAAGCAACTACATCCCGGTTGTGGTCGCCGGAGGATCGGCGTTCCCGGCCAAATCGGTTGCGGTCAGTTCCGATAAGGATGTTCTGGGTGCAGCAGGCGACACCGCACAGATGAACGCACAGGTCGCCCCGGCCGAAGCGTCGCAGAATGTGACCTGGTATGCGCTGGATGCGGCGACCGGCGCGGCGTCTGCCGCAGCCACGATCGATCAGAACGGCGTTCTGACCGCGGTCAAAAACGGTGTTGTGGAGGTCAAAGCGGTCAGCGCCAACGGCGTATCCGGCTCGAAGCTGATTTCAGTCGCGATACCGGGCTATACTGTGGTGCCGAACATCGAACACGAACTGGAGGGCGCGTGGTGGATCAACAGCGCGAACAGCATCAGCCAGGTCGTATCGAACAAATATGCGTTCTTCGATTCGCGCAACCAG
Source organism: Candidatus Soleaferrea massiliensis AP7 (assembly GCF_000820765.1). Taxonomy (GTDB): domain Bacteria; phylum Bacillota; class Clostridia; order Oscillospirales; family Ruminococcaceae; genus Soleaferrea; species Soleaferrea massiliensis. Next base: position 3,026 of record NZ_CCYH01000038.1, on the reverse strand, counting down.
CCGGAGACGCTGATCTCCTTCCCGATTCCGGACGGAACAAACTATGAGGCGACCGTCAAGCTGGTCGGCAACACCAAGGCCACCTATGAAGAAACCGGCTTCGGCATCCTGAAGGATTATGACAACTTTGTCGGTGTGCAGAAGAAAAACCATCTGGGAACGCTGCTGGTCACCGAATCCAACGCGAAGGGCAGCGAAGCGATCCGCACCGGCAAGATCGCCGACAATGAGGTCTACTTTAAGATTGTCAAGAGGGACAACCATTTCGAAGGTTATTATAAACGCCTGACCGATGCCGACTGGACGAAGATCGGCGAGACGGACAACAACACGGTCGGCAACAGCGATCTGCGGCTCACCATGTGGGCGGCTTCGGGCAACGGAAACGGAAATGTATACCGGTGGGAGGATCTGACCATCAACGGCGAACCACAGGTATTCGCCTATGAGAACGAGGCCCCGTCGGCACAGAATGTGACGCTGGGCGCGAGCGAAGCGGCTGTCGGAGATACCCTTTCGGTCAGCTACGACTTCTCCGACCCGAACGGCGATAAAGAGGGCGCGACGGCTGTCGCATGGTTCATGGCGGACAGCGCGGACGGCGCATATACCAAGATCGACGGCGTCAGCGGAAAGACACTGAGACTGACCGCGGACTATGAAGGCAAATACATCAAGGCGGCGGTAATTCCGGCGGATGTGATGAATCTTCCGGGAGATGCGGTCTATACCGAAGCAACTGCGGCCATCAAGGCGCGCAGCAATCCGCAGGGCAACAACTATCTGAAGGCGCTGAAGCTGGAGAAGGAAAACGGTGCGGTGATCGCGCTGTCCCCGGCGTTTGATGCAAATACCACAGCTTATCAGGCGGTCACCAGCGCAGACGCTGTCAGGCTCACGGCACAGGCGGAGAACAGCGAAGCGCAGATAGCGCTGCAGTGGCCCGGAAAACCTGCAGAAAGCAGCGATACCATCGCGCTCAATGAGGGTGAAAATACCGTAACAGTCCAGGTAATTGCCGCGGACGGCACTGTGAAGGAATATGTTGTGACGATCATCCGCAACAGCATTGCGGTTTCCCCGAACGCATGGCTGTCGAACATCGAGATGGGTGAAGCGCAGCTTTCCCCAAGCTTTGCTTACAACACAATGCGTTATATCACCGGCGTATCCCAGGATGTCGAGAGTCTTCCGCTGCGCTGCGCCGTGCAGAACGCAGGCGCGAAGATGACCGTTAAGGTCAATGATGAGATCCTTGCACAGGATGTCGCCGCGTTTGACGAAGAGATCACGCTGCTCTCCGGCCTCAACTACATCTACATGGATGTCACCGCGCCGGACGGCGAAACCACGGAACAGTACCGCGTGGTCGTGGTCCGCAACGGCTACCGTGACGCGAACCTGTCCGACCTGAAGATCAACGGCCAGACCATCGAGGGCTTTGATCCGGCCAAGACCGAATATCTGATTGCTTCGGACGAGCCGATGTCCTTCACACTGGAGGCGAGCGCGGAGAACGCGCGCTCCGAAATCATCGTATCGAATGGACATACGGTCACAGCGGGTTCGGCTATTACCTGTGAAGCACAGCCCGGCAGCAACAAATTTACGGTGGCGGTCAAATCCGAATCGATGGGTGCCATCCAGTACTACACCGTACAGGTGAAGGTCGCCAAGGAGGACAACAGCAACCTCGAAGCGGCATCGTTCAGCGGCGTGAAACTGAACGACGTCTTCCAGACCGGACAGCTCAGCTACACCGGTTCCAGCTACAACGAGTCCACCGTGTTCAGCATGATGGCGGAGGATCTCGGCGCAAGGATCACGGTGCGCGCAAACGGCATCGAATTTATATCGGAGGACAACACCGTGGACGGCGAGATTCCTCTGTACAAGGGCGCGAACAAGGTGCAGGCGACCGTCACGGCGCCGGACGGCAGCGAGAAGGTCTACAGCTTTGTCATCCGCAACGACGGAGCCGTTTACCTGAGCGATCTCGATTGGGTCAGCGCGACCAGCGGATGGTCCGGACATCCGGTCCAGAAGGATCAAGAGATTGAAGGCGTTCCGCTGAACCTCTATCATGACGACGTCGGCGGCCCGGTCACCTATGAAAAGGGTCTTGGCACCCATGCGGATTCCACAATCATCTACGACGTCGAGGGTATGGGCCTTACAAGGTTCCAGTCCTGGATCGGCGTGGACTACACGCAGTACAACAACCGCGCGGGCAGTGTGCAGTTCAAGGTATACCTGGACGGCACAGAGTCCTATGACAGCGGTGTGATGCGTTACAATACCGGCGCGAAGTTCGTGGATCTGGACATCACAGACGTCAAAGAGGTCAAGCTGGTCGCCGACAAGGTGGAGAACAACAGCAACGACCACGCGGACTGGGCCGATGCGAAGTTCTTGATGGATGTCGCCGAACAGCCATGCAAGATCATGTCCTATGATTATACAATAGCGGACGGCATCGCCGTGGTTCCGGCCGATATGGATGCACAGGAGATTCTCAGCCGGTTTGACATCAATGAGGGCACGCTCTCGATCCTTGACAAGGATGGAAACCCGCTCGCAGAGGGCGGCAAAGCCGGCACAGACTGCCAGATCGTACTGACCATGGATGGCGAGACTGTTGAAACAGTTGCGCTGGCGGTTTTGGGCGATATGGACGGCAATGGAATCAAAGGTGTCGCCGATCTGATCAACATCAAGAGCATGATCCTGGGCAGAGGAGAATACTCCGCGGCACAGGAGAAGGCAGCCGATTACTATGGCGACGGCAGCATCAACATCTTTGATCTGGTTCAGCTCAAGCTGGATATTTTGAAGGGTATCTAAACGAATACCAGCGATAACAGAACGCCCCCGTTTTGGACCGTTGTCCAAAACGGGGGCGTTCCAGCAGTTTAGAACCCACTGGTGTTCCAGCAGTTTAGAACCCACTGGTGTTCCAGCAGTTTAGAACCCACTGGTGTTCCAGCAGTTTAGAACCCACTGGTGTTCCAGCAGTTTAGAACCCA
>NZ_CCYH01000037.1 GCF_000820765.1 Candidatus Soleaferrea massiliensis AP7 | reverse complement strand
CTGGTGTTCCAGCAGTTTAGAACCCAAACAAACAGTGCGCCGGATGGTAGAGCCACCGGCGCACTGTTTTGGTAGATGTTATTGTAAGGGGGAGAGTCAATCTATGGATGAAAAGCCGGTCAATCAGCTTTTCGGAATGTTCGCTTGAATGGATTAATACATGCCGCCCATGCCCGGGTTCGGCGTTGCAGGCATCGGGTTTTCTTCCTTCTGATCCGCGACCAGGGATTCGGTGGTCAGCATCATGGCTGCAACCGAAGCCGCGTTCTGCAGGGCGGAACGGGTGACCTTGGTCGGATCGACGATGCCCGCCGTGACCATGTCGACATAGGTTTCGTTGTAAGCGTCGAAGCCATAGCCGATCTTTCCGCTGCGCTGGATGGTGTCGATGATGACCGAGCCTTCCAGACCTGCGTTCAGCGCAATCTGGCGGATCGGCTCTTCCAGTGCTCTCAGAACGATCTTCGCACCGGTCTTTTCATCGCCTTCGGATTCATCGACCAGCTTCTGAACGGCCGGCATTGCGTTGATGAGCGCCACACCGCCGCCCGCGACGATACCTTCCTCGACAGCTGCCTTGGTAGCGGACAGCGCATCTTCAATGCGCAGTTTCTTTTCCTTCATCTCGACTTCGGTGGCCGCGCCGACCTTGATGACAGCCACGCCGCCGGCCAGCTTCGCAAGGCGTTCCTGCAGCTTCTCACGGTCGAAGTCGGAGGTGGTGTTTTCGATCTGAGCGCGAATCTGATGTACTCTGGCTTTGATTTCATCGGAATTGCCGGCGCCGTCGACGATGATGGTGTTCTCCTTCTGAACCTTGACCTGATGCGCGCGGCCGAGCTGAGCCATGGTCGCTTCCTTCAGGTCCAGTCCCAGCTCTTCGCTGATGACCTGGCCGCCGGTCAGGATGGCGATATCCTGCAGCATCTCCTTGCGTCTGTCGCCGAAGCCCGGCGCTTTGACAGCCACACAGGTGAAGGTGCCGCGCAGCTTGTTGACAAGCAGCGTCGCGAGCGCTTCGCCTTCGATATCCTCGGCGATGATGACCAGCTTCTTGCCTGCCTGCACAATCTGCTCGAGCAGCGGCAGAATATCCTGGATGTTCGAAATCTTTTTATCGGTGATCAGGATGAGCGCATCGTCAATGATGGCTTCCATCTTGTCGGTATCGGTGACCATATACGGAGAAACGTAGCCGCGGTCGAACTGCATGCCTTCCACAACGTCGCTGTAGGTTTCAGCGGTCTTGGATTCCTCAACGGTGATGACGCCGTCGGCGGAAACCTTTTCCATCGCTTCGCCGATCAGATTGCCAATGACCTCGTCGCCGGCAGAAACCGTTGCAACTCTTGAGATATCAGCAGTACCGTTGACGACCTTGGAATTCGAAACGACGCTCTCAACAGCGGTGTTGACAGCCTTCTCGATGCCCTTTTTCACGATCATCGGATTTGCGCCGGCCGCGACATTCTTCATGCCTTCACGGACAAGCGCCTGTGCCAGGACCGTTGCGGTGGTCGTGCCGTCGCCGGCCGCATCGTTGGTTTTAATCGAAACCTCTTTGACCAGCTGTGCGCCCATGTTCTCGAACGCGTCTTCCAGCTCGATCTCCTTGGCGATTGTGACGCCGTCGTTGGTGATCAGCGGCGCGCCGAACTTCTTATCTAGAACCACGTTGCGTCCCTTCGGGCCGAGTGTGATCTTCACGGTATCTGCTAATTTATCAAGACCTGCCTGCATGGCTTTGCGGGCTTCTTCACCATATATAATATCTTTTGCCATTGTAAGAATCCTCCTTATATCTCAAATCAATCGGTATTTATTCTACGATTGCCAGAATGTCGTTCTGACGAAGGATGGTGTATTCCACACCGTCCAGCTTGACTTCGGTTCCGGCATATTTGCTTAAGAGAACTTTATCGCCGACACTCACGTACATGGTGACTTCCTTGCCATCCACAACGCCGCCCGGTCCGACTGCGATGATTTCAGCAACCTGTGGTTTTTCCTTTGCCGTGCCCGCCAGGATAATGCCGCTCTTGGTGGTCTCTTCGGCTTCAACCATTTTTACAACAACTCTGTCTGCAAGTGGTTTGATGTTCATCATAAATTCCTCCTAAATATTTTTTCTGCTATCTATCTTGAAGTGGCATCCGATAAGATGGAGCCATCCATTTGGCTTAGCACTCTTTTATCTTGAGTGCTAATGCTATTTTACATCAAACTCTGAAAAAATCAAGCGGTCCGCTTTTGAATTCCAATTTTATTTACATTTCATTTACAATACGAGAAAGTACTGCAAAAATCGCGGATTTCTCAATCTGGCCAAGAACCATTGTATAGATCTGGAATACTGGATCCCAGTATATAGAGTATAGCCTAATCCTATCCAGTTTATGTCGGGTGTACAGGAGATATGTGGAAAAATATTTTTGTATTCAGAATCAAACATCTTGACAGCCAATCTAAATTGTGTTATGCTTTTCTCATACTTAAAACCGATGATATGGGAAGGAAACCAGAGAACAATCTTCCAAGCGAGCCGGGATGGTGTGAGCCGGCAGGATGGGCTGGTATTCCGTGGGCCATTGAGGGTGTGTCGAACGCCGAAGGCAAGTAGGTCACAACGTTTCATCCGCGTTACAGGATTGTCGGCTGTGTTGGCAGCTGGAATGAGGGGATGCCGTATTTCGTTTTGAACGGTGTCAATCAAGGTGGTACCGCAGGTATTTGATATGTTCAGCCTGTCCTTGCAGATGCAGGGACACGGCTGTTTTTTTATGTCTATTATAATCAGATAAAGGAGCGAGCAGTATGAAAAAGAATCAAATCCCGTATAAAATGATCCTGCCGGAATCGGAGATGCCGAAATTCTGGTACAACATCCAGGCCGATATGAAGGAGCTTCCGGCCCCATATTTAAATCCGATGACCAAGAAGGAGATCACCGCAGACGACCTTGCGCCGATCTTTGCATCCGGGCTGATCGAGCAGGAGCTTTCCACCGAACGCTATATCGAGATCCCGAAGGATGTCCTGGAAAAATACCACCTCGCGCGCCCGACCTCGCTGCACCGCGCATACAATCTGGAAAAGGCGCTGGATACCCCGGCGCGCATCTATTATAAGTATGAGGGCGCGAACCCGTCGGGCAGCCACAAGCTGAATTCCGCCATCCCGCAGGCCTATTACAACATGCTGGACGGCAAGAAGCGTGTCTCGACCGAAACCGGCGCGGGCCAGTGGGGCACCGCGATTTCAATCGCGTCGCAGTTCTATGGGCTGGAATGCACCGTCTATATGGTTAAGGTCAGCTATGAGCAGAAGCCCTACCGCAAATCGATCATGCACACCTACGGCGCATCGGTCATCCCAAGCCCGTCCAACCTGACCCAGTGCGGACGCGACATCCTCGCGAAGCATCCGGATTCGCTGGGCAGCCTTGGCATCGCGATCAGCGAAGCGGTGGAGGACGCCGTACTGCACGACGATACGAACTACACGCTGGGCAGCGTGCTCAACCATGTCGCGCTGCATCAGACGATCATCGGCGAGGAATGCAAGAAGCAGATGGAGATGATCGACGAGTATCCGGACATCATCATCGGCTGCAACGGTGGCGGCTCGAATTTTTCGGGCATTTCGTATCCGTTCATGATGGATAAACTGCAGGGCAAAACCAAGACCCGGTTCATCGCGGTGGAGGCGGCGGCCTGCCCGAAGCTGACCAAGGGCAAATATGCCTATGATTACGGCGATACGGCCATGAAGACGCCGATCACGATGATGTATACATTGGGCCATGATTTCATGCCGTCCGGCATCCATGCGGGCGGACTGCGGTATCACGGCGATTCCCCCTTGCTCTCGAAGCTGTACCACGACGGCTATGTCGAGGCGGCGGCGGTCAACCAGACCGAAGTGTTCGACGCGGCGGTGCTGTTTGCGAAGAATGAAGCGATTCTTCCGGCGCCGGAATCCTCCCACGCCATCTGCCAGGCGATCAAGGAAGCGCTGAAATGCAAGGAGAGCGGGGAAGAGAAGGTCATTCTGTTCAACCTTTCCGGCAACGGCTATCTCGATCTGTATGCTTATGACCAGTATCTGGCCGGCAATCTCGAGGATGAGATTCCGGGCATCGGCGAAGAGCTTGACAGAAGCCTTGGAGAACTCCCAGAGATTCAATAAAAATAAACAGGAAAAAAAGAAGGCCTTTGGGGGCCTTCTTTTTTTGCCTGTTATATTTAGGATTGAAAGCTTAAGCAATATCGTGTGTGTGAAACCGTACAATATGATCTTTAAAATACCATGAAATAGTTGTAGTATAGACTGTAGAATAAATCAGTGAGGGAGCTGAAATCATGACAAAACCAACACATCAGAGGGTTAGGGAACTGAGGGAAGACTCTGATCTCAAGCAAATCAATATAGCAAGAGTGCTTGGTATTACACAGCAGGCCTATTCTGCATATGAGAATGGTAGACATGAGTTTTCAATACGGCATATTGCGGCACTTTCCAAGTTTTATAATGTTTCCTGTGATTATTTGTTGGCGCTTACAGAGTGTCCGAGGATAAAATAGTCATAATGGGTATGGCGGATTCTTGTTTCGCTGCAGACCAGCGGTCTTCTTTTGTTTGCCAAGAACCACTTGGCAGAGTGGCAGTTACTTCTTTGTTCGGGCCAAAGAAGTAACCAAGAAAGGCCGCCAAAGGGGGAATGCCGCTTCGGTACAGTAAGAATGGACGTCATTCCCCCTTTGGAAACCCCCTCTGCCCGTCCGCTTCTCAGCGGGGCAAGGAAGCACAGCGTTCGCTGGGTTCGAACGTCCGTTGCATAGACGGTTAAGTCTGTATATCTGCT
>NZ_CCYH01000036.1 GCF_000820765.1 Candidatus Soleaferrea massiliensis AP7 | reverse complement strand
CTTCGGTACAGTAAGAATGGACGTCATTCCCCCTTTGGAAACCCCCTCTGCCCGTCCGCTTCTCAGCGGGGCAAGGAAGCACAGCGTTCGCTGGGTTCGAACGTCCGTTGCATAGACGGTTAAGTCTGTATATCTGCTCGCCCTGTATTCCGAATCCATTAGCAAAATGGTCTATTCTATGCTGTGTGGTAAAGGTTTCGTTTTGTGCTCTAAGTAAACAGGGTGGTTGCCCGATGTGCCTGTCTAAGAGAGTTGAATCCCTGTAGAATTATCCGTGAGGTGCTTTTTCGAAGATTGCAGGGTATTATCAGTGATCGATGTCAAACCACACAGTCTCATATCAGCCTACGAACCAGCTTAGGTATTGGGGTACTATGAGAGCAACCTGTAACCGGGGAAGCGTCCGCTGCTAGCTATGCCCAACCACCCTGCCAAAAGCAAAACGCCGCCCGCAGGCGGCCGAAGGGGATAGCGGGATATCAGAGAGGATTTTCAAGGGGGCCATCTGGCCCTAAGCGGCACTGTGTATGGCCCCCTTGAACGGCCTTTTCTGGTTACTCTTTTGGCCGCGCAAAAGAGTAACAACCACTTGCCAAGTGGTACTTGGTAAACACGGCAGGGCCGCTGTGCCACAGCGATACAACACCACCCTGTCAAGACATTCCTGAAAAATAAAAAAAGAACACCACATCACAAAGATTGAGCAGAAAAAAAACACCATGCCCAAGCAAAAAAGAAAGAGGGATGCGGCAGACCAAATCTGCCGCATTCCTCTTTCTTTTATTGTTTCATCCGATGTCTGATATTTGCAAGATTGGCAACCACATTGCCAATCACCAACAGCGCGGTGCTCCATAAAAAGATGGCGCAGACCATCCATAAGACTGCCATGGCGTTAAATACCCTCCTACAAATCCCAAAGCGGGATTTCAGATATTGAGTAATCTCTTTAACGTAGGATTGACATTTAACATCTCACATAAACATTGATATTCATTTACCAGTTTATTCTTTTTTGCTTCGTCCATCTTTCCTCTGTTTTTGACAGCGCGGATTAACAGATTTTTAGGGGTGTTTTCCGGATCGATGAACTCGATCAGCTGTACCTGATATCCGCTGATCTTCAGCGCCTGCGCGCGCAGCGCGTCAGTTGAAATCTCACAGAGCTTCTGCTGCAGGATGCCGTAATCGGTGATCAGATGCAGCTCCTCGCTCTGCAGCTGCTGTGCCAGCTCATGATGGCAGCATGGGGAGGACAGGATGATCCCGGTTCCCAGCCGCACCGCCGTGTTCAGCACGATGTCGGTCGCCGTGTCGCAGGCGTGCAGCGAGAGGACCATATCCGGCTTGCTGTCCGGCTCAAATTGCAGGATGTCGCCGCACTGGAAGGTAAGCCCCGCAAGCCCGAGCTTCTCCGCGGTCCGGCTGCAGTGCTCGATGACATCCTCCTTGAGATCTACGCCGACCATCTCAACCTGACGATGCAGAATCTGCGTGAAGTAATGGTGCACCGCAAAGGTCAGGTAGCTTTTGCCGCAGCACAAGTCAAAGATGCGCACCGGCCGGTTTTCCGGCAGACTGTCCTTGACGTCGTCAATCAGCTCTAAAAACCGGTTGATCTGTGCCAGCTTGTGCGCCATCCGGTCATAAACCCGTCCGTCCGTCCCGCTGATGCCTAGCTCCTGTAAGAAGGCGACCGGCTGATTCGGCGGCAGAAAATGACGCTTCTGTTTGTCATGGGAGGATGCCGCCGCGGTTTCCTGTCTCGAAAAATCGATTTGATTTTTGACGTACAGAGAACCCTTCTTATTGCACTTCGCTTCACAGTTACCGGCCGCGGTGACGATGTTGCACTGCTTGAAGAAATCCATAAACAGCGAAATGATCTCCTCGCCTGCGCCGTCCGCCGGCAGGTTTTCATGGATGACCTTGTTGTCCTCCTGAAATTTGGAGAGCTGCACCATCGCGCTGCCGCCCTTCTCGAACGGCCGGATCTGGATGCGGGCGACGCCCGGCAATGCGCTTTTGCTGAGGGTAATTTTCTTGAGCATCCGCTCCTTGATCACGCGGTCGAGGAGCGAGGCGAATTCATGCCGGTTCATCCCTGTGCCTCTGCCGCCTTGATCATGATGGCGCATTCCAGCCGCTTTTTCTCCAGATCGCAGGAGAGCTTGTGCGCGTGCCGGATGTCGCCTTCATAATTCTGATTGTTGGCGTTGCAGCCGCCGCTGCAGTAGAATTTTGCCCAGCATTCCTTACATTCCGGTTTGGTGTAGACGTTGGCCGTCGCGAAGTCCGCCTTGCGCTCCTTGTCGAAGCTGCCGTCTTCCAGATTGCCCATCTTCCATTCTTCCTGGCCGACAAACTGATGACAGGGATAGATATCCCCATCCGGCGTGATCGCGACGTATTCGTTGCCGCAGCCGCAGCCGCGCAGCCGCTTGATCGCGCAGGGGCCCTGGTCGAGGTCCAGCATGAAGTGGAAGAAGTTGAAGTATCTGCCCGCCTTGCGGCAGGCGAGGATGGTCTGGGCCAGCGTCTCGTACTCGTCAAAGATGACCGGCAGGTCGTTTTCGGTGATCGAATAGGGGAGGGCCGGGTCCGACACGACCGGCTCCACCGAAATCTGGTCGAAGCCCGCGTCGTAGAGGTGCAGGACATCCTTGGTGAAGTCGAGGTTGTATTTGGTAAAGGTTCCGCGGACATAGTAGTCCTTCGGCCCCCGTTTTTCTACAAGCTTTTGGAATTTCGGCATGATCACATCGTAGCAGCCGGAGCCGTCTACGCGCGAACGCACCCGGTCGGTGACCTCTTTGCGGCCGTCGATCGACAGCACGACGTTGGACATCTCCTTGTTGATGAAGTCGATCTTGTCGTCGGTCAGCAGCATGCCGTTGGTGGTGATGGTGAAGCGGAACTTCTTGTGATGCTTCTCTTCGAGACTTCTGGCATACTCGACGAGCTGCTTGACCACGCCGAAATTCATCAGCGGTTCGCCGCCGAAGAAGTCCATCTCCAGATTGCGGCGTCCCTGCGAATGCTCAATCAAGAAGTCAATCGCCTTTTTGCCGGTTTCATAGGTCATAAGCCTGCGGCCCTCGCCGAAATCGCCGGTGGAGGCGAAGCAGTATTCACATCTCAGGTTGCAGTCGTGCGCGATGTGCAGGCACATCGCCTTGATCGGGGAGTTCACCATCATACCGGCGAACTGCTCGTAGTCGTCCTCGCTGTAAAGCTGTCCGATGTCATACAGGCCGTAAATCTCATCATACGCTTCGTAGATTTCATCCAAATTATAACGGCCCTTGAACGCGTTGAGGACGCTCTGCGGACATTTTGGCAGGACCGGGGGTTCCACCAGGTCCAGCATGTTGTAGATCAGTTCATCCACCACATGGATGGCGCCGCTGTTCACATCCAGCACGATGTAATAGCCGTTTAAAAAGTACTTATGTATCATTCTCTATAACTCCCATTCAAAGCAAGGTTCCCAGCATACAAAAAGGGCGGAACCTTTACGTGTCCGCCCTTTGAGATGTTGATCCAATATTGCAGGCAAAAACAATGCTTATTTGTTTTCGCATTTCTGATTGGCAACGGTGCAGGATGTTTTGCAGGCCGACTGGCAGGAAGCCTGGCACTCGCCGCAGCCGCCCTTGACAGCGGATTCTTTTAAGTTTGCGTTGTTGATTGTTTTGACATGTTTCATAATAACATTACCTCCCTTACACTCTTCTTTTTTTAGAATTGGCGCCCACCACTCCGCCGATGATGGCCGAGAGCAGGACGATCAAAAGCTTGGTAAAGAACAGCCCCGAAAAGGGTTGGCTGTGGTTTACAATCAGGTTTGTGATGAAAACCATCAGGAACAGGATGCCGCCGCACAACGCGCCCAGCACCGCGCCTTTTCGATGGGTCATTTTGCAGGTGATGTAACCGGCGAGATAGCTGCCCGCCACCAGCGCCACGATGCCGACCGGCAGTGTGGCCATTTCAGGCATATCCTGCAGCGTAAAGATGATAGAGAACGTCAGCAGGATGATCAAATAGATGAGCAGGCCGGAGCCAACACCCACGCAGGTTGCTTTTATGTAGAGATGCCTTTGCCGACTGGCTTTGGTCGATTTTGTCTTTTCTCGCACAATTATCACCTTTTATCCTTGAAATACGCCTGTATTTTATAATAAAAAGATATTGGTGAGATTGCATGAATATGACAAAAAATGAAAGTTTCTTAACAAATCGGTAAGACAGTCTCAAAAAATACCCGGTGTAAAATTTTTGGTCTATTTAACTTCTTTGGTATCCTTGATATCCTTTTCCTCGGCTAAGGAGTTGTTGGCCTGAATCGCCCAACGGGCAATGCGGACCTTGTTGCGGTCGGTTCCAGTTTCGATGACCAGCGTGTCGTCCCGTACCGAGACAACCCGTCCGATCAGGCCGCCGGCTGTGACGATCTCGTCGCCGATCTCGATGTTGCTGCGCATATCCTGCGCTTCCTTCTCACGCTTTTTCTGCGGGCGGATGAACAGGAAATAAAGACCGACAATAACCAGGATCAAAAAGCCCCACTGAATAACCACAGCCATTGTGCTGTTGCCGGCAGCAGCATCCGCGCCGGAAGCAGCCGCATCCAATAAAAACTTGTCCATTGTGTTTGCACCTCCATGTACGATTTCTATCCTTTTGTAACGTCTTCATCATGATCAAATTCCTGGCACGGAAACTGCCGCGCCGTAAACGATACAAATCTTATTATACATGGATTTTTGGCGGGATGCAAGCTGTTTTTGTCAGTTTATATCCGTTTGTCTAAAATATTCTTATATTTTTCCCGGAATTCTGCAAACCGGCCCTCATCCAGCGCTTCCCGGACGCGTTCCATCAGCGTATTGTAGAAATGGAGGTTGTGCTGGACGCACAGCCGCATGCCGAGCATCTCGCCCGCTTTGAACAGATGACGGATGTACGCCTTGGAGTGATGTTTGCAGGCCGGGCAGTCGCAGCTGTCATCGATTGGCGTGTCGTCCAGCTGATACTTCGCGTTGTGGATGTTGATGCGGCCCTTCCAGGTGAACAGGTGCCCGTGGCGCGCATTGCGGCTGGGCATCACGCAGTCGAACAGGTCGATGCCGCGCCACACCGCTTCGATGATGTTGACTGGCGTGCCGACCCCCATCAGATAGCGGGGCTTCTCCTTTGGCATATATGGCTCCACCTCTTCGATGATGCGGTACATCTCGCCGGTCGGTTCGCCCACGGCCAGTCCGCCGATTGCGTAGCCGTCCAAGTCAAGCTGCGCAATCTCCTGCATATGCTTGATGCGCAGGTTCTCAAAGGTACAGCCCTGATTGATGCCGAACAGCAGCTGTTTGGGGTTGATGGTATCAGGCAGAGAATTGAGCCGTTCCATCTCTTCCTTGCAGCGGTAAAGCCAGCGGGTGGTTCGGTCGCAGCTCTTGGTCGCGTAGGCGAGCGTCGCGGGGTTTTCGACGCACTCGTCGAACGCCATCGCGATCGTGGAACCCAGATTCGACTGGATGCGCATGCTTTCCTCCGGTCCCATAAAGATGCGCTTGCCGTCGATATGGGAGGCGAAGTAGACGCCCTCCTCTTTGATCTTGCGAAGCGACGCCAGTGAAAACACCTGGAAGCCGCCGGAATCGGTCAGGATCGGCCGCTGCCAGTTCATGAACTTGTGCAGGCCGCCAAGCTGACGGATCACATCGTCGCCCGGACGGATATGCAGGTGATAGGTGTTGCAAAGCTCAACCTGGCATTTCAGCTCGACCAGGTCGATGGAGGAGATACCTCCCTTGATGGTGGCGCTGGTGCCGACATTCATGAACGCTGGGGTCTGTATGGTTCCGTGAACCGTTTCAAACTGGGCGCGCCTGGCGCGCAGCTCCTGCTTTTTTAATGTAAACATAGATAGAAACACTCCATAGTTTTGAGATGGGAAGATGATGCGGTATGCCCGCATCGGGACAGCCTGGCTTTGAAGGATGGCCGCGTCGTCATTGCAGGGGAGAACGAAAAGGCTGTTATCGTATCCGCCCGCCTGCTAAGGCGATTGATTTTGCAGTGGCATACTGCGCGCAAGTTGAAGGGTCATCATATCTGCTTGCCTGTTAAGGCGGTTGATTTTGCCGTGGCATACTGCGCGCGGTTGAAGAACCATCGTATCCGCATGTCTGTAAAGGCGGTTTGTTCGTATGTTTTTCGGTCTGGATGGAATAACTTCCGTACGACTGCCTGATACCTGGCTGTATTCCATATCAGACAACGGACACAGCCATATTATCTGCCTGCGGGAAGTGGTGGTCACAGGAACTTCTTCTCAAACATCTCCGATGTGATGGGCTGGCCGAAGTAAAAGCCCTGAATCAGCTCCAGGCCGGTGTTTTTGACCGCGTCGTATTCCTCCTGCGTCTCGACGCCCTCCAGGCAGACCTGCTTGCCGACGTTGTGGCACAGTTCTGTGATAGCCCGGATAAAGGTCGCGTTGAACAGGTCGGAGGTGACGCCCTTCACAAAGCCGCGGTCGATCTTGACAGTGTCTACCGGCGTATTTTTCAGGGAGAACAGCGAGGAATAGCCCACGCCGAAATCGTCCATCGCGATGCGGATGCCCAGCTTTCTCAGATCGTCCAAGATGCCGTGGATCGCCTCATCTTCCTTGATCAGGTGGGTTTCGGTGAGCTCCAGCGTGATGTTGGAGGGCCGCAGCCTGAAATCGCTGAGGGTCTGCTGCACATAGCTGACGATGTCCGGTTCGAGCAGCTGCAGGTATGACAGGTTGATGCTCATGTGGAAATCGGCGCGCATTTTGCACCACTCCCGGCACTGCGCCATCGCGTGGTAGAGGATCCAGTTCCCCATCTGGATAATCAGGCCGCTCTGTTCGAGCAGCGGGATGAATTCCGCGGGGGAGATGTCCCCGTATTTGCCGCAGTGCCAGCGGGCGAGAGCCTCGGCTCCATAGAGCACCTTAGTCCTGGAATCCACCTGCGGCTGATATCGGATGGAAAAGCCCGCAAATCCCCGTTCGATGCTTTCACGCAACAGCTGCGTCAATTCCAGACGCCTCTCCTTCTTTTCCAGAATCTCTGCGGAAAAGACGGTCATCCGGTTTTTGCCCAAATGTTTGGACTGTTCCAGGGAATAGTTCGCGTATTTCAAAAGGTCCTGGTAGTTGTCGGCGTCCTGCGGATAGGATGCGTAGCCGCCCGAAATGGTGCAGTAGTACTTGCAGCCGCTGTGCTCCTGCTGCTTGCGGAAGGTGTGCTGGATGCGGCTGAAGATGCTGGAACAGGTGTTCATATCGCTGTTCAGCAGGATGATGCCGAACTCATCGCCGTCCATCCGGTAGATCTTTGCGTTGGCCGGCAGCATTGCCGAAATCTTCTGGGCGGTCAGGCGCAGCACCTCGTCGCCGAATGACCGGTTGTACAGGTCGTTGATGTTTTTGAAGGTGTCCATATCCAAAACCAGAATGCCCATGCTTTTGGTGGAGGCGCGGTCAACCATGTATTTCTTGACCGCCCCTTCGAATTCGAACCTGTTGTATAAGCCGGTCATATGGTCGACCTGATTGTTCTTGCCGAGGTTGGTGATGCTGCCGGCAAACAGTCCCGGTTCCCCGTTCTCGTCACGGATCATCTTACCACGGCAGCGCAGCCAGATCCATTCGCCCTTGACGTTTTTCGCCCGGTATTCGATGTTGTGGTAATCGGTGCGTCCGTCGGCAATCTCCTGATTGCTTTCGAGAAACCCTTTTTCGTCGTGCGGATGGATCAGCTTTCCCCAAAAGGCGGCCGCGTTTTCCACAACCTCCCCAGGCAGGCCGAATTCGTCCACCATAGCGGGCGGATAGCGGAACACGCCGGTGTGCATGTTCCCAACGAACATATAGTCGTCCGTACTGACCGACAGCGCATCGTACAGATGCTCCTTGTCGTAGTCGAAATCCCGGACTTCACCCGTCTGACCGGCCGACTGGGCCAAGGCCAGCTTGGCGCGCATGATGTGGTAGTTGCGTTTCTGAACGTACATCTGCTCGTCAACCCGCGAGATGATGTCGGAAACCGCGTACTGGTCGCCCGGATAGACCTCCAAAAGCCCGTAGCTGAAGGACATGTTGTAGAAAAGGCCGGACTGCTCCTGTTCGGCTTTCAGCTGTTTTAAAATCCGCTGCATGTGTTTCTCCGCGTCCGCCAGATCGGCGTCATGGAATGCCAGCACGAATTCGTCCCCGCTCAGGCGGAACGCCATATCGCGCGGCCCCAGGTTCTCCCTGACGACCGTGGCGATATACCGCAGCAGATGGTCTCCCTCGGCATGGCCGTACTTGTCGTTGACCTGTTTGAGTTCGTTGACGTCGTACAATGCGACGGTCAAAATGGCCTGTTCCCGCCTGGCCTGCTCGATGGCTTCGCCCAGCATTTCTTTTCCTGTACGGCGGCTGAGCATGCCGGTCAGCTCATCCACGGCGGCGTTTTCGGTGAGCTGGATATATTCGGTGACGTCGACGGAATCCTGAATGTGATACATCCGTCCGTTCCATTCGACGAGATTGTCATAATTTTTAAAATTCTGTCCTGTTGCGGTGTTGGTTTCTGTCCACACACAGCTTTTCCGTTTGTCATTCTGCCGGAGTTCGTCAATTTTGCAGAAACTGCACCGTTTTGCCATACCCTTCTGCAGGACCTTCCAGCAGATACAGCCTTCCGGATGCTCCAGATGGAAGGTTTTTTCATCGCGTCGTTCATATAGACGATTTCATCGGTTTCTACATCGGTGATGTAAACGTTTGTGTTCATGCTGTCCAGCACCGATTTGAAAAATGTGCCGTCCAAAAAGGATTCCTGATCGGCAGCCATAAAAGCACCTCTTTCCCCTGACATATAACATCAGCCCAATTGTGTGAAAAGGCCCATTCGGGCTTCGTAGATTTATTGCAGCTTTTTCAGCTCGTCCAGCAGGACATGGATGTCCAGCGGTTTAACAAGGTAACCGGACATGCCGGCCGCGAATGCGAGCTGCCGGTCCTCATCGAAGGCGTTGGCGGTCATGGCCAGAATGGGGACCGTCCGGGCATCCGCGCGCTTCAGGCTGCGGATGACACGGGTCGCTTCGATACCGTCCATGACCGGCATGCGCACGTCCATCAGAATTGCCATATAATGCCCGACGGGTGCGTCTTCGAACCGTTCAACAGCTTTTTTTCCGTTTTCCGCCGTATCGACCTGCAGGCCGGACATCTGAAGCAGAGACTGCGCAACTTCCAGATTCAGGTCGTTGTCCTCCACCAGCAGGACACGCTGATTGGAGAAACAGTCGCCGACATGTGCGGGCGCGGAGGTTTTCCCACTGAGCGGCGAATCATGCCCCAGTTGATTGAAGGTCTGATAAATGGTGGAGCGGAACAGCGGCTTTGACATGAAATAGTCGGCGCCGACCGCTCTTGCTTCCTCCTGGATGCTGCTCCAGTCATACGCCGAAATGATGATGATCGTCGTATCCGGGCCTACCAGGTCCCGCATTCTGCGGGTCGTCTCGATGCCGTCCATGCCGGGCAGCTTCCAGTCGATCATGGCGACGTCGTACGTCCGTCCGAGCCTGAGGCTGGCCGCAACCTCCTCGAGCGCCTTCTCGCCGGAATCCACCCATTTGGAGACGGCGCCGATGTCGCTCATCATCTGGGCGACCTGCTCGCCGATGAGCGCGTCGTCGTCCACCACCAATACCTGCATGTCCCGCAGAAGCTCCTTGGATTTGCGCTGCCGTTCCGCCGCTTCGTTGTCCTCGGCAAGCTCCAGAGGAAGGGTGACCTGAAAAACGGTGCCCTTGCCCTTCCCGCTCTGCACCTGAATGGTGCCGTTCATCATCTGGACCAGGTTGTGAACGATCGTAAGGCCAAGCCCGCTTCCCACCTTGTCGCGGGCTTTTTCCTGCGATTCCTGCTCAAATGCGGTGAACATCTTCTGCTGGAAGTCCTCTGACATGCCGATGCCGGTGTCCTTGACCTGAAAACACAGATAGGCAAAGCCGTTGGTGCGGCGCAGTTCTTTGACTTCCACCGTGATACGGCCGCCGGGCGGCGTGAATTTCAGCGTGTTGGAGAGCAGGTTCATCAGAATCTGCTTGATGCGCAGAGCATCACCGATATAGTATTTCTCAATCGGCTCCTGATGATGTACCTCAAAAGTAAGCCTTAAATCCAATGTCTGCGGATAGATGATGGAGATGATCTCGTCGAACAGCTCGGTAAAATCGAACTGTTCGTGTGTCAGACTCATCTTTCCGTTTTCTATTTTGGACATGTCCAGAATATCGTTGATCAGCGACAGCAGGAACCGGGAGGATGTGTCTATTTTCTGGAAGCAGTCTCTGACGCGGGCGGGATCATCCAGCTTCATCTGCCCGATCGCGCTCATGCCGATGATGGCGTTCATCGGGGTGCGGATATCATGGGACATCCGCGAGAGGAAGTCGGACTTGGCATTGTTGGCAGCCCGCGCGGCGGACAGCGCGTCGCGCAGCAGCTGTTCCTGCCGCGCCTGCTCCTGACGCTGGTGATCGAGCACCTTGACAAGATCGATAGCCAACACGTCTCCGCCTATCGGATTGTCGACATAGATCAGATGGACCGATATCCAGTGGTATTTTCCATCCGCGCCCATCTGCTGAAGCTCCATGTAGATCTCGCGTTCTCCCGCTGCAAACCGCCGCAGGATTTCCTTTCGGTCAAAGGTTTTTGCAAAATCCTCACGGTAGGAGGGATAGATATCCGGAATGGATCTTGCGACCATTTCATCAAAGCTGCCCTGCCGGTGTTCCAGAGGGCAGTTCTGTTCTTCAATAAAGCAGTTGTAGGTGTCCTGTGTCAGGTTGACGCTCATAATCAGCGGATAGGCCGTGCAGGTTGCGGCGCGCAGCGACCGGTTTTCGATCAGCCGTTCGCGCTCCTGCTCCAGCTGGCACTGCTTGACCTGCGTGACGTCGGTGAAGATGGCCTGGATGACGTCCAAACCCTCCACGTTGGTCAGGCGTTCCATGATGACGTTGATCCAGGCGCTGGTGCCGTCCATTTTCTGCACCATGCGCGTGTAGTTGAGCGCTCCTTCGCCCGGGCGCAGCTGGTCGATCTTCTCCACCAGTCCCGGCCGGTCCTTTTCGAGAATCAGCTGAATCGGGGAGCGGATTTCCCTGTTGAATGCTTCTTCCGATTCATAACCGTAGAATTCCCACACCATGCGGTTTATATTGACGGTCAAATGCTCCGGATCGGTCGTGAACTGCAGGATGCCGCAGGGAATCGAGGTGTAAAGCTGGTTCAAAAAGTCAGCCTGCCGCCGAACCTCTTCATTTGCCTTGGCAATCTGCAGCTCCCTGCTTTTGCGGATCGTGATGTCCGAGATGAAGCAGTAGATCACCTCTTCTCCATCCGGGTCCGATACCCGCTTGCCGAGGTCCGAAATCCAGCAGACGCTGCCGTCCTTGCATTTGACGCGGTATTCACAGTAATAGGTGCCGTCGGACTGCAGCTTTCTGTTCACATAGTCCCGCACCTGCTGCAGGTCCTCCTCCAGGATAAAGCCGCTGCTCCTGCCACAGGCGGAGGATAAGTACTCCTGCGCGTTTTCGTAGCCCAGCAGGGCGCACAGGGATTCGCTGATCCATTTGACGGTAAAATCTTCGTCCGCCTGGCAGATCAGCATGCCGCCCGGCAGCTGGGAAAGCATCAGTTCAATCTGGCGGTTCTGCTTGTTCAAAGTCTCCTGCATCCGCCTGTAGGCTTCCTGCGCGGCCTGAGCGGGGAAAAGCTCACCGTCCTGGATGTCCGAATAATCCACCGAATTGTGGATGTGCAGACATTGAAATCCGTCCTCTGTGCGCTTAAAGATGAAGGTGACGCGCTGGTGGGTCCTGAAATACAGGCCGGTTTCGGGCTTGGGCTGCAGCCAGCTGTCGCCTTCACAGAGGTAGACGCCGTCCGCAAGCTCGCGGGATACATACCGTTCTCCGGACATGTCACAGGGCGCGAGGTCGGATCTGCCGGCCAGGAACTGCGCCGCAACGGCGTCCTTTCCCTCGGCCTTCTGTTCTTTCCCGGCACCCAGCCAGACGATGTCGGGCGCGAAGGTGGAGATTAAGAAGTCGACATCCGACTCGCAGAAATAACGGTACAGGATTTTTCTGGCGAATGCTTCCACTTCGTTTCGGATCTCTTCAGTCATCATGGCTTCTGCTCCTCACCTAAATTCTTCTTGTACGCTGTGATATCGTAGCAGGTCAGCAGATAGGAATCCTCATCCTCCCAGCGCATCGGCACCGCGTCGACCATTACCCAAACGTTCAGACGGGGATTGTGTATTTCAATAGGCTGTTTGATCTTCATGGGACAGGTTTTGCACGGCGAGGAACGGCCAAAAAATGCGTTGTAGCAGCGCATTCCCTCTCTGGCGTTCGGCGCGATGACATGGGTCTTCGCATTGATGTAGCGCAGCTGATGGGTGTTTGCGTCCACGACATAGATCCATGCGTTCTGATGGTCCAGTACCATCCGCAGGTCTTCGGCCTTTTTGAGAGCCTGCTCCTGCGCCCGTTTTTTCAGCAGAAAGATCGAGAGCAGCTTGGAGGTAAAGGCCAGCGCGTTGATCTGTTCCTTGGTCCAGTACCGTGTGATCACACAGTCGTCGAAGCCGATGAAACCATACCAGCCCTGTGCATCCCGGATCGCGCACTGCAGGATCGACTTGATCCCCTGCATGCCCAGCAGCTCTTTGACTGCGGCGGGAAGCTGCCCGATGTCGGTGCAGTAGAAGATACCCTGCTCGCCGAAGAGCGACTGATAGCTGCCGCGCCCGCCCAAATCGGCATAGCTGCCGTGCAGCAGCATCTGTTTCTGCGGCTGGATGCCTTCATTGCACCACTCGTAGGTGTTGCAGTAGGATGCCCCGTCTTCGGAATCCTCAAAGATATAAACGCGGCTGACCTCGAACTGCCTGCCGATCATCTCCAGGATGGAGTCGATCGCCTGATCCAGGTCAACGGATTCATACAGCTTCTGGAACACCTGCTCCACCAGACTGTTGTCGACGATGCCGGCAAAGCTGTGCGGATCAATCCGTGTGTTGGCCGCCTGCTGATGGGGGAGACTGAACAGGCTGTCCATCGATTTATCATACAGCGTGTAGCGGTTCTTGCCCATGGCCTTCGCCTTATACAGCGCAAGATCGCTGTGCTGGAAGAGAACATCAAAATGGGCGCCGTCCTGCGGGCAGAAGGAAACGCCGATGCTGCAGGATGGAACGCACTCGATCACGTTGTCGGTGAACAGGTTGCGCAGCGCCTCGATTACCTGGGAGGCACGTTCCTTTACGACCTCAATGTCGGCTATATTCCGCATGAACACCAGAAACTCATCGCCGCCGATTCTGGAGATGATATCGACGCTGCGGAACAGGTTCTGCAGGACCGCGGAGATCTCCCGCAGCACAACGTCGCCGAACATGTGGCCGAAGCTGTCGTTGATCTGCTTGAAGTTGTCCACGTCGATGATCAATAGCGCGAAGGCTTCCTCCGGCAGCCGTGTGTCCAGACTGCTCTCAATCATCCTGCGGGCGGCGCGCTTGTTGTAAAGCTGGGTCAGCTCGTCCCGCTCCGCCTGGAACTGCAGCGCCTGCGAGGCGCGCTTTTCGTCGTCGATGTCTGCGATGACGCCGACCGCCTTGAAGACCTTTCCGTGTTCGTTGAACTGGGCGACGGCCCGGATTTTGCACCAGCGGTAACGGCCCTCGCTGTTCGCCAGCCGGAATTCCACCTCCTGGTAGCTCACACCCCGCGCCAGATCGTCCAGCAGGTTGATAAACGCCGGCAGGTCGCCGGGATGGATGTGGGAGATGGTCGTGATCTTTTCCCGGATATCGTGGTCAAGCGGATGGTATCCAAACTTCTTGACAAAGTTGTTGGAGAAGACCATCGTGTCCTTCCGGATATCCCATTCGAAGATAATATCGTTGGACTGTTCCATGATGATTTTGTGCCGTTCCAAAGAGAGACGCAGCTCCTCCTGTGCCTCCTTGGAGGCGGTGATGTCAACAAGGATACCGACCAGGCACTCCAGACCGTCGTCCCGGAGCACGAGCTGGCATTTGCCCAGCACCCAGATGATCTTTCCGGATTTGGTGACCAGCCGGTATTCCAGCTCCAGGAGCGTTCCGCTCAGCAGCTGCCTGTTTACCTCCCGCACCACCCTTTCCCGGTCCGGCTCGTAAATCATGCGGATAAATTTATTTTGAAACCGCTCTTCCATCTCCTGCCGCGTATAGCCGAGCAGGTTTAAGAAGGTGTCGTTTGTGTCGATCAATGTGTATCCGTCGTCGTTCAGACAGGTCTGGATGCCGCCGAGCAGATTGCTCAGCGTGGCGTCTTCATACAGATGATTCTGGACGTCCTGTCCCGACTGGGACGTTTTTTCATCCGGATTCAGCGGCTCCCAGACGATCAGCGCCTTGCGCTGGTGCGGGTCTCCGGTATCAATACGCAGCATCGTGGCCTGATACCAGCAGTATATCCGGGATATCCAGTTGTAGACGCGGTATTTGCGGCTGATGCGCATCAATCCTTCCGCAAAGAAGGAACTGGCGTATTGGTCCAATATCTGCAGGACGGTTTCCCGGTCTTCGGGATGAACCGCGCCCTGTGCAAAGTTGCGCATGGATTCCTCAAAGCGCGCGCCGGATTTGAGCAGCTCAAAGTCAGTGTTCGGCATATATACCATATGGTAAAGCCCGGTCCGGAAGTCCACCTCCATCACGGTGGAAGCGGTATACCGCAGCAGCGTAAAGTATTTCAGCTGTCCCATCTGCAGGGTGTCCAGACCGTCGTTGTACTGCAGAACCGGCGATGCCGGCTGCATCATGATGGGCGCTACCGCCTTTCCGTCGGCGTATTCCCGGGAAAGCGCCGCAAACGCGTCCTGCACATTTTTGAAGCATTCCAGCAGCCGCGGCGAAAAAATGCCGCATTCGCCGTTCAGAATCATGTTGAAGGCCTGTGAAGGAGGAATCGCTTTCTTATAGACACGGTCGGTGGTCAGCGCATCATAGCAGTCCGCGATGCCCACAACCTGTGCGCAGATCGGAATGCTGTCGCCCTTCAGGCCGTCCGGATATCCGCGACCGTCCCACCGCTCATGGTGATACCGGCAGATGTTGTAGGCGTACCGCAGGTACTCCCGGTCGCTCATGCGGTCCAGCGTGGCCAGCATCTCGCAGCCCTTGACCGTATGGGCCTTCATGGTCTCGAATTCTTCGGCGGTCAGCCGTCCAGGCTTGTTGAGGATCGCGTCGGGTATCGCGATTTTGCCGATGTCATGCATCGAAGAGGCGCTGACGATGATGTCGATATGCTCTCTCGTCAGGCCGAATTCCGGATAGCAGCGCGCCGCGTCCTCCAGAAGAATCTTGGTAAACAGCCGGATGCGCTGGATATGCTGTCCGGTTTCGACGCTCCTGTACTCGATGATCGAGGAGAGCGCGTCGACCATGACCGCGTTGGATTCGCGCAGCTTTGCGGCCTGTTCGGCGATCAGCTCCTCCTGGTTGAGCCTGCGCAGGTTGAGCTCGACGATGTTCTGCACGCGGCGCCGGACGACATGCGGCTCAAAGGGTTTCATGATGATGTCCGAAGCGCCCAGGTCAAAGGCCTTCACCTCGCTGTCCGCCGAGTCCTGCGCGGTGATCACAACGACCGGAAATTCGGGCAGCAGGCCCCGGTCCCGAAGCTGGGTCATGACCTCGTATCCATCCTTGATTGGCATGACGAGGTCCAGCAGTACCACGGCAATCTTGTGGTGATACTGCTCCAGCAGGACGAGCGCCTGTTCTCCATTCTCCGCTTCGAGCAGGTTGTAATCCTGTTCAAAGACGCTGCGCAGGATGATGCGGTTGACCTCCATGTCGTCGACAATCAGGATGGTGTCGCGTTTGTTCATGGGTTACACTCCCTGTTTTGTTTGATCGATGATCTCACAGATCTCCTGATAAGCGGCTTCCAGCTCTCCATAGTGATCCGCCGCTTTCTCCGGCGTCTCGCAGCGCAGCGCGGCGACCATCCCGGAGCAGCTCTGATACAGCCGCGTCATGCCCAGATTGGCGCTGACGCCCTTCAGGGTGTGCGCCGCCGTCAGCACGGCGCCGAAATCCTTTTCGTCCAAAGCGGGTCCGATCAGGGAAAAGTTTGGATCGTCAAGAAATTTCACGAGGAACTTTTCATACAGCTCTGCGTTGCCCGCAAACCTCTGCACTGCCCGCGGCGTGTCCACGCCGGCAGCCTGCAGGGCGTTCAGCATTTTTTCATTCATGGCATGCTCTCCTTTATCCTTGTGTCATGACGGCGCAGCTCCGCGAAAATGGGTTCATCCGGAACGCCGCAGGACGTATTGATTGATATATATCAGTATATTATAGCATACTTTTGGGGATTTTGCGTGACTACAGTTTAAAACCGCCGGAACTTTTTATGCAGCGGCCGAGCGTCTCAAGCACCTTGTCCATCTCGATGGGTTTGGACAGATGCCCGTTCATGCCGTTTTCCAAAGATTTTCTGGTGTCCTCGTCAAACGCGTTGGCGGTCATCGCGATGATCGGAATGGTGCGGGAATCGGGTTTTTCCATCGTGCGGATGAGTCTTGCGGCCGTCAGCCCGTCCATGCGCGGCATACGGATATCCATGAGGACCGCGTCGAAGTAGCCGGGCGGCGTGGATGAAAACCGTTCGGCGGCTTCTTTGCCGTCGCGGGCCGTTTCCACAACCAGACCGTTCATCTGCAGAAGGGATTCGGCGATTTCACGGTTCAGGTCGTTGTCCTCCGCGACAAGCACCCTTTTTCCGGTCAGGTCAGGAAGGGCGTCGGGCGGCTCAGTGTCCAAAAGCTTATCGTCCTCATCTGAGGCGTACGCAAACGGCAGCGTGAAAAAGAATTCGGCGCCTTCGCCGGGCGTGCTCTGAACCTCCAGTTTTCCGCCCATCAGCTGTACAAGGCGGCTGGAAATCGGCAGGCCCAGTCCAGTCCCGCCAAAGGTGGCGGAGATGTTTTTTTCCGCCTGTTCAAACGCGTTGAAGATGCGGCCGGCGGCGTCCGGGGCAATGCCGATGCCGGTATCCCGGACCGAAAACCGCAGCAACAGCTGGTCATCCGGCGAAGGCATCGGTTCTATCGATACCTGGACCCGGCCGCCCGCGGGCGTGAATTTTACCGCGTTTCCCATGATGTTGATCAGCACCTGACTCAGACGCAGATCGTCGGCCAGAATCCATGTAGGGAAGGTGCAGCCGTTCTGAATGACAAGCTGCAGCCCCTTCTCCTCAGCGCGCGGACGCATCATGCCTTCCAGCCCGGC
Organism: Candidatus Soleaferrea massiliensis AP7; assembly: GCF_000820765.1. Lineage (GTDB taxonomy): Bacteria > Bacillota > Clostridia > Oscillospirales > Ruminococcaceae > Soleaferrea > Soleaferrea massiliensis. Next base: position 186,280 of record NZ_CCYH01000036.1, on the reverse strand, counting down.
AATGGTTTGGGAAAGCTCGATGCTCTGCAGGTTCAATTCCACCTTGCCGCTGTCCATTTTGGACATGTCCAGGATGTTGTTGATGAGCTCGATCAGATAGGCGTTGGCCGATTCGATCTTGCACAGGCAGTCCAGCGCCTTCTTCGGGTTGTCGAGCGACGCCTTGGCAATCTCGGTCATGCCGGTGATGGCGTTCATCGGTGTGCGGATTTCGTGGCTCATCAGCGACAGGAATTCGCTTTTGGCCTCGCTGACCGCATCGGCTCTGGATTTGAGCAGGAATGAGGAGATGACCTTGGTAAGCTCTACGAGAAGCTCGGCATGGCCTTTAGGCCATTCATAGCCCTCCTGCCATACCTCCAGAAGCAGCGCGCCGACATACATGCCGCGGTTGTGGATGGCGGCGTGCAGGCAGCTGCACGGCCGGTCGGGTTTGCGCAGCAGATAGTGTTCAGAGATACCGTTTTCATCGTAACCGTTGTCCAGCAGTTTCAATTGCTCTTTCGTGATATAGGAGTTTTTTCCCATGGTGAGGTACTGGGGATCCGCGGACCACTGGTAGGTGACCTTGAAGTTCAGGAATTCACGGTCCAGCTCCAGAATCGAGACACGGTCCACCCGGCAGAGCTTTCCGATGCGGGTGAGCAGCAGGAAGATGGAGTCGTCCAGCTTCTTGGTACGTCCAAGCAGTTCCAGCGCGAAGGTGACCAGGTTCTCCCGATTGAAGTTGGAGGGGACCGCAATATCGTTGATGAAATGGTGCTCGGGGTAGACCTGGGTCAGCATGGTTCCCAGCTCGTTGGAGGTGTCCAGGTAGCATGCGGCTCTGCCGCGGCAGTTTTCCTTGACATATTTGAGCGTACTCTCCGCACAGCGGTAGAGGCCGGTATACTCATCCACGACCTCGGTGACGCACATGCCGATGCTCGCGGAGATATGCAGGTCCCCGCCGCCGCGCACCGACAATTCCCGGATGGTGCCGGCAATCTGCGGACCAAGTACCGAGGCCCGCGCCTTTGTGCAGTTTTTGAGGAACAGCATGAATTCATCTCCGCCCAGACGGATTTGAATATCGTCCGGACCGGTCATGGAGCGCAGGATGTCCGCGACCTCCTGCAGGATGGCGTCGGCGAAGACACTGCCCTCCTCCTCGTTGACGCGGTCGAAGTCATCCATATCCAGCAGCATGATGCCGCAGACGGTCTGCGGGCTTTTGTTTGCCATGAATTCACGCACCAGCTGGATGCCGGCCTCCTTGTTGTAAAGCTGTGTGAGGCTGTCCTTCGATTTCATGTCTTCGAGCTCCAGCTCTTTTGCCTTTTCAAGCTCGATGTTGCTGATCTTTCCAATCACCCGGACGATCTTGCCATGTTCATTGGGGATCGGCGTCGTCCTGACCCGGCCCCAAACATAGACCGGACTGCCCAAGTGGGACCGTATAAGCATCTCAGACTCATCCGGAGAATTGGAAGTCAGAAGGCGGTACATCCGGTCCACATGCGTTTCTTCCACGACTTCGTAGATGGCTTTCTGTATAAAAGATGAAATGGTCTGTTCCGTGTCGAGCTCGGTGTGCCCTTTTTCGTCGGTGTCAAGGGAGCCAAAGTAGGTGAAGCTGTCGGTTTCACGTTCATATTCGAAGATGATAACCGAGGTGTTTTGGACGGCGACGCGGAAACGGAACTGCTCCTTTTCCAGGCGTTCCCGCTGCCGCTTCCACTCTTCGTAGATGCTGTTGAAAGCGTTAGCAAACATGCGCGTGCGCTTGGAGCCGGACGGCTGCAGCGGCGTGAAGCTCCCTTCGTGAAACCGGCTGAGCGCGGCGGCGTATTGGCGAAACGGATTGACGATAAGGATATAGAACAGGTACAGGGCAAAGGCCAGCGTCAGCAGAATCAGCAGGCTTATCACACACTGGTTGAAGAGCTGCGAATTGCTCAGTACCTGTTGTGTTTCATAATTGGCAGCGGTTTCCTCGATATCAAGGCGCTCCCTCAGCAGTCTGCGAAAGTTGTCAATGTCGTGCAGAATCAGCTCACGGCTGTCCATGTAGGCGTCTCCAGAGATAAATGCGACTGCGCGTTCCCGCTTTTCGGCGGGGGAGAGCGCCAATTCTTCCTCATCCAGGGACAACGAGGCGACCGGATCGGGAAGAGAGCCGTCAGCCATGCCCAGGCTGTCAGCAGCAAGGCGCATGGCCCAGGTTTCCCGCCGGATCAGATCATCGCTTTTATCCTTTGCATTCTGCAGAACGGACTGCTCCCCTGATGTGACGGACAGGGAAGACAACGTGGATATGGCCCTGTCACGCCGCTGAGCGTTCTCGACTTCATCCCAGTAGTTGAAAAGATATTTCTCCTGTCCTGTGACGACAAAGTACCAAGCCTGAGTGGACAGATAATTTGACGCCTTCTCGAGCGTATGTCCCTGCATCTCACATTGGCGGCGGTTTCTTGCAATATCGGTCTGTTTTTGAATGCTGCGGCTGAGCTCCTTGTCAAAATGGCTGAATCCCATGATACCAACGGCCACGACGGAGATAAAAGCAAGCAGAAAGAAGAACACCGTCAGCTTTTGTTTATTATTTTTCATCGTCTTTCCTCATTCAATTTATCGTGATGCAGTCCGGCCCGGATGCAGATGGCCTGGCAGTCAAAAGCAGGAGAGCGGACTTTGTTACGGTTTTACAAATAAAAAGGCGGCTTCCCATCTTCAAATAGGATACCGCCGTATCATCTGAACGGGCAGCCGGGCCGAAGTGTTCGAGAAAAGCCCGGTATGTTTGAAGCAGTCGAAAAGGCGGGCACGGAGTTCCGATACATCGCGGCCGTTTTTGATTCATAGTACGACTGTTTCCCCATTTTTGATTTCATCTGCTGAAAAACAGAGGTTTTTCATATATCTTATTTAACAATAACATTTTATAGCGGAAATTGCAATAAAAACAGCAAAAAAGCGTGGAAACAAGACGATGTTTTCCGCAATCAATTTATGGGGAAAATTCTGCGGAAAATTGGTAGTCACAGTATCTTCAGGAGTATCAGAAAGGGAAGCAGAGAATCCGGACAAGGTTTAAAGAAAGGTTGAACCCCAAACGGCCTTCAGTACGGTTAAAAAAAGAAGCTGAGAGAACCGCGGCGAATGCATCGCGCCGAATGATACAGCGGGGGAAAGAATTTATACTTCCTATCAAAAAGCAGCGGTAAAACAGGTTTCTGTTTTATCGCTGCGGTAAGGCGTTTTATTCGATGAACATGGCATCGCCGAAGCTGAAGAACCGGTATTTTTCACGAACCGCCTCCTCATAGGCTTTTAAAACGTGGTCACGGCCCGCCAGCGCGGAAATTAGCATGATCAGCGTGCTTTCCGGGAGATGAAAGTTGGTGATCAGCGCATCCAGCACACCGAACCGGTAGCCGGGGTAGATAAAGATGTCGGTGGAACCGGCGGACTCCTTCACGCAGCCCTCTTTCTGCCAGACCGCCTCTACGGTCCTGCAGCTTGTGGTACCGACACAGATCACCCGGCCGCCTTTTTCTTTGGTTTCGTTGATCATATCAGCGGTTTCCTTCGGCATAAAATAGTGCTCGGAGTGCATCTGATGCTTAGTCACGTCCTCCACCTTGACCGGCCGGAAGGTGCCAAGTCCCACGTGCAGCGTCACAAAACCGGTACGGATGCCCTTTGCGCGGATTCTTTCAAGCAGCTCGTCGGTGAAGTGCAGCCCGGCGGTTGGCGCGGCGGCCGAACCGATCTCTTTGGAATAGACGGTCTGATACCGCTCCTTGTCCTGCAGCTTTTCAGTGATGTAAGGCGGCAGCGGCATCTGGCCGATCTGGTCGAGCAGATTGTAGAAAAAACCGTCATAGCGAAATTTGACCAGCCGGTTGCCGCCCTCGATGATATCCAGTACCTGGGCTGTAAGCAGGCCCTCGCCAAAGACGACCTGCGCGCCGATACGGACCTTTTTTCCGGGACGGACCAGCACCTCCCAGACATCGTTTCCGCGGTTTTCAAGCAGCAGAAATTCGATGTCGGCCGTGCCGCCGGGCTTTTTGCCGTAAATCCTGGCAGGCAGCACCCTGGAATCGTTGAGGATCAGCAGGTCGCCTTCGTTCAGATGGTCGACGATGTCGTAAAAGTGCTTGTGCCGGACGGCGCCGGTCTGCTTGTCCAGCACCATCAGCCTGGAATGGTCGCGCGGTTCGATAGGGGTCTGCGCAATCAGTTCTTCGGGCAGGTCGTAGTTGAAATCCGATGTATTCATCTGTCTGTACAGTCCTTTTTCTATGTATTTCTGTGAAGAAGCGGCAAATTGCCATTGTTTTTTCACCATAACCGGATGTGATTTGGATAAATGGATAGAAACCTCGAATTTTCGGGAAATTGTTTGACATATTCCCCGGAGGATGGTAATATATATCTATCAATAGAATATCCACGATAGAGGCGCGTCTTTGAAGAGTCGCCGGGAACGAGATCGCTGGGGATCATCGGAGTTTCCGGTAAAAGGCAAGGATGCCGAAGGGGAGGAAACCAGCATTCCATCCACCTGGGGGTACGCTCAACAGGCGTGCAACTGTCATCATGCAGATATGGTGAAGGGCTATCGCAATGTTGCAGTCTTATTGACAATCCATGGTCAATAGTTCTATTATATTGCATGATAAGCCGGTTTTCAACCGGTTTTTTCTATCTGCCAATGAAATTTTATGTTTTCTGAGAAAGGACGATCAAACTTGAAACAATATCGTGTAGCAGTCGTAGGCGCAACCGGCATGGTTGGACGCACTTTTTTAAGGGTGTTGGAGGAATATAAGCTTCCGGTATCGGAATATGTTTTAATGGCTTCTGCCCGCTCTGCCGGCAAAACCCTGGAATTCATGGGCAAGGAATACGTGATCGAAGAGCTGAATGAAAAAAGCTTTGACAGCGGCTTCGACATCGCGCTGTTCTCAGCCGGCGGTTCGATCAGCGAGAAGTTCGCGCCGATCGCCGCTTCCAAAGGATGCGTGGTCATCGACAACAGCTCCCAGTGGAGAATGCATGACGACGTGCCGCTGGTGGTGCCGGAGGTCAACCCTGAGGATATCAAATGGAACCACGGCATCATTGCGAACCCGAACTGTTCGACGATCCAGGCAATGGTTGCTCTGAAGCCGCTGGATGAAAAATATACCATCAAACGCGTGGTTTATTCGACCTATCAGGCGGTATCCGGCGCGGGCGTCAAGGGATGGGACGATCTTGAAAACGGCGCGAAGGCGTTCAGCAACCACACCGACTATGAGCCGCAGAAGTTCCCGCATCCGATCTTCAGCAACTGCCTGCCGCATATCGATGTGTTTATGGAGAACGGCTACACCAAGGAAGAGATGAAGATGGTCGACGAGACCCGCAAGATTCTGGGCCATCCGGACCTGCCGGTCACCGCGACGACCGTCCGCGTGCCGGTCTTCAACAGCCACAGCGAATCGATCAACCTGGAATTCGAGAAGGATTTCGATCTCAAGGAGCTTGTCGAGGTTCTCAGAAACGCGCCGGGCATCGTCGTTGAGGACGATGTTGCACACGACGTCTATCCAATGGCCTGCAACGCAACCGGCCAGAACGAGGTGTTTGTCGGCCGCATCCGCCGCGACGAGAGCATCGAGCGCGGCGTAAACCTGTGGGTCGTTGCGGACAACATCCGCAAGGGCGCCGCAACCAACACCGTGCAGATTGCCAAGAAGCTCATCGAGTACTGGGAAGAATCCGGAAAATAAAACAGGCCTTCGGGGGACCATCCGTTCCCCAGCCTGTCATTTATAAGAGATAGCGAGGGGAATTTCTCATGAAGAAAACCATCTTTACCGGCGCGGGCGTCGCCATTGTCACCCCGTTCAACGAAGACATGTCGGTCAACTGGGAAGAACTCGGCCGGCTGGTCGATTTTCAGATCGAGAACGGCACCGATGCGATCATCAGCTGCGGAACGACCGGAGAGGCGTCCACGCTGACCGATGATGAGCATATCGGCGTCATCAAATACACGGTGGACCGTGTGGCCGGAAGAGTCCCGGTCATCGCGGGAACCGGTAGCAACGACACCGCCTATTCGATGTGGCTTTCCAAGGAAGCCGAGAAGGTTGGGGCCGACGCGCTTCTGCAGGTCACACCATACTACAACAAAACCTCCCAGGCGGGACTTATCAAGCATTTTACAACACTGGCCGACGCAACCGACCTGCCGGTGGTGCTTTACAATGTGCCGAGCCGCACCGGCATGGACATCAAACCGGAAACCTATCTGGCGCTGTCCGAGCATCCGAACATCGTTGCGATCAAGGAGGCCAACGGCAACATCGCAAGCGTCGCGAAAACCCGCAGCCTCTGCGGCGACAAGCTCGACATCTATTCGGGCAACGACGACCAGATCGTACCGCTGCTCTCGCTGGGCGGCAAGGGTGTCATCTCGGTGCTTTCCAATGTCATGCCGCGCGAGACCCGCGACATCTGCCAGCTCTATTTTGACGGCAAGACCAAAGAGAGCGCGGATTTACAGATCAGGCTGATGGATCTGATCGGCGTGCTGTTCAGCGACGTCAACCCGATCCCGGTCAAAGAAGCCGTCAATCTGATGGGATACAAAGCCGGTCCGTGCCGTCTGCCGCTGGTCGGGATGTCCGAAAGCGGAAAGGCGGATCTCATTCAGGTTATGAAGAAATACGGCCTGCCGGTGCAGGATTAGTTTACATAATCAGAAGGGAAGTTTAAGATGAGAAAAATAATCCTTTCAGGCTGTAACGGTCACATGGGCAGAGTGATCGCCGCGCATGTCGCCGAACGCAGCGACTGCGAGGTGGTTGCGGGCATCGATTTGAATACCGCGTCTAACGACGGCTTTCCGGTCTACAAGTGCCCGTCCGACTGCAGGGAAGAGGCGGATGTGATCATCGATTTTTCGCATCCATCGGTGCTGACCGGGCTGCTTCAGTACGCTGTCCAGCGTAAGCTCCCAGCCGTGATAGCGACGACCGGGCTTACTAAGGACCAGGTCGCGGAAATCCATGAAGCCGGCCGGCACATCCCGGTGTTCTTCACGGCGAATATGTCGCTGGGCGTCAACCTGCTGGTCGAACTGGCCAAAAAGGCGACCTGTGTACTGGGCGGCAGCTTCGATATCGAGATCATTGAAAAGCATCACAACCAGAAGGTCGACGCGCCGAGCGGAACCGCTCTGATGATCGCGGACAGCATCTCGGAATGCCTGAACCACAAGCCGAAGTACACCTATGACCGGCACAGCCAGCGCAAAAAGCGCGACAGGGATGAAATCGGCATCCACGCCGTGCGCGGCGGAACCATAGCCGGGGAACATGAGGTGATGTTTGCGGGGGAGGATGAGATCCTGACCATTTCGCATACCGCGACATCCAAAGGAATCTTTGCAAACGGATCGATCAACGCGGCGCTGTTCATTGTCAACAAGCCGCCCCGCGTTTACAATATGGGGGATATGGTCTGAAACGTTTCCCCGAGAACAGCTTAAAAAAACGGAGGTGCTCCCATGAATGGTATAACCGAACTGCGGGTGACGGACGACGTTGTCCTGATCACCTTTCACAATCTGGCCGGAAACAGCACGGCGATTGCGCATGTGCTTGACCGGTTTGCCAAAGCGAAGCTCAACATCGATATGATCTCCCAATCGGCGCCGCAGGGCGGGGATTTCAGTCTTTCCTTTACCGCGATGGGCAAGGATTTACAGGATATCCTGGTCCTGTCCGGCGAGGTGAAGAAGGAGCATCCCCAGATCAAGATGATGGTCAGCAGCGGCCACAGCAAAATCCTGCTGTACGGTGAGGAGATGAAGGAGCTGTACGGTGTCGCATCCAGCGTCTTTACGGTGCTCGGCGGCATCGATGCGGAAATCCTGATGATCACGACATCCGAAACCGAGATATCCCTGCTGCTGATGCAGCACGATGTCGATGAAGCGGAAACCGCGCTGAAAAAAGCGTTTCAGATCGCGTAGATAAATTGCACATTACTGCAAAAGGCCCTGTAGGTCCGGAGAATATCCGTGGACTTACAGGGCCTTTATTATACATATAAAAAAGGTCTTCCACAAGGGAAGACCTTTTTTTAACGCAGTAAACGATGCTTATTTTTGGGTCCAGTAATCTGTTGATCCAACCAGTTCGCCGGCAGCTCCGACAGCGACAGTCATCTTGACATTGCTGGTAGAGCAGTTTTCTACGGTCAGGACAGTTACCGGAGTTGCCGGATATCCTGCACCGGTTGATCCGACATAGACTTCTCCGACCAGTCCGCCTACAAAGACATCATTGATATCAGTGCTGGTTCCGGTAATAGAAGCGTTCGTTACGGAAGAGTTCTTGATGACGCCGGTTTTACGGCTGTCAAACGTTCCAACCAATCCGCCCAGGCATTTATTGCCGTTAAAGGTCAGGTTGGAGACATTGGCGTTGTCTATGATAACCGGGGTGTTCATGTCCGCTGCATTCTGGGAATTCCAATGTCCAAATACAGCGCCAACCTTACCGTCTTTGCTGGAAACATCCAGATTTTGTACGGTGATATTTTTAGCGTCGCCCCACACATATCCCGCAATGCCGCCAGCCCATTTCTGGTTGGCTTTGATCTTGGAATTTGTAATGGTGATGTTTTCAAAAGTACAATTGCCGCCGCTTCCGGCTCTGCCGACGACTACGGCTGCATAGTTGAGAGCAGTGACATTCGCATTGGTAAATGCAACATTTTTTACAGTGAAGTTCTTGATCGCTTCGCCAAACAGTGCCTGATAAGCGGAAGCGTTATTGATGGTCATACCGGAGATGGTGTGTCCCTGTCCATCAAAGATGCCTTCAAAACCTTTCAAAGGTTTCCACTGGTTGCCTGCGAGGCTGATGTCAGCGGTCAGAACGATGTTCTTATCCGCCGTATTCGCTGCGAACCATGCCAGCTCCTGCGCGGTGCCGACCTGATAAGCGTTGTCTTTTACCTGCGGCTGTACAGCCTTGCCGTCCCACAGAGGAGAGCCGTTCTGTTCGACATTGCCTTCGAACGAACCGACTGTGCCGACCAGCTCAACTGCATTTGCGGAACTGTTGACCAGCTTTTCGACTGTTCCATTGTTGGTTAAAGTCGGGTTTGCGTCAGTGTTGGCGCTCGAGAAGGTGACGGTGCCGACCGCGGAGCCTTCATGGATGACGACATTTCCCTTGTTGACCGTGATGTTCGGCGCCGGGATGCCGCCGGTTACACCAGTCGGCAGAGTGAAGCTGCCGTCGGCAGGAGCACTGTAGGTGAAGGTGTTCGAAGCGGTGGTGACGGAAAACTCAGCAGCTGCCAGTGTATTTCCGTTAACCTTTGCAGCCGGAGCAGACCAGTTGACGCTGCCGTTCGGCGTGCTGACAGGGATAGAATTGTTCGCGACCAGGAGCAGGCCGCCGGTGACATCAGCGGTTCCATAACCCGATGCGCTGATACCGAAGCTGTCAACGTACAGGGTGTAGCCGTTGAGATCGATGTTGTTGTAATTTTTGAGATCCACCTTTGCAGACGGCTCAAAGATGTTCTGCATCAGAACGATGGTATCGTTTGCTTTTGCGTCTTTGATGTCCTTGACGGAATATGCCGGTTTGACGGTGGCGTTTTCATTCGTCTGGGTGGCAACCAGGTTGACATCCATCATGAATTCGCCGTTCTGGTATGTATTGCCGGCGCTTTCATTCATCTTGATGGTGAGGGCAATGTATTCGACTTCACCCTTCAGCAGCTTGCCGTTCGGAGCCGCATGGATAACCTTGCTCTCATCCGTCTTGACAATGGCCGCTGAAACGGAATCCTTCGCTTCGACCTTTGCCGGAGTGGTTGCCTTCTGGCTGGCCAGACCGAACAGAAGCGCGTCGGACATCGTATCCTTGGTGACGACGAGATCCATGTTGTACTTGAGATCCAGGGAACCGTCATTCTGAACAGCCAGATAGATGGTTTCCTGTTTGCCCGGTTCCCAATTCTTGAATTTGTCTCCAAAGATTGTATTTGGATCACTCGCATTGGTAACCTCAGCCCATCCATTGCCCTCCAATGTGGTGGGTGTGTCATTGCCTGTGTACTTGTACAGTCTGACGTTCAGATTACCTGCTTCGATACGGTTTCCCTTATTGGATACGGTGTCGCTGAACCAAGCGAGCGTGGTGCCGATCAGCATTGCAAAGCACAGAAGTAAGGACAATCCGGTTGCAATCAATGATCGTTTGGTGTTGCTGCTTTCTTTCTGCATGATGATGCCTCCTTAAGGTTGATAATTCCTTTGCTGGTGAGAATGGGTTAATGTTCTATCAATATTTTCATAAAACAATAACGTTATCTATATTGTATTTCAATATCTCATAAAAGTCAACAGAAAATGGCCTGTTTTCGGTTTTTTTTAAGATTTTAGCAGTAAAGAAAATCTGCCAGCATATAAAAAATCAGGGGAAAGAAATTTCATGATTATGAATGAGATATTTTAGATTTTACTTGGAATTATAATAGTAACGATTATGTGTTTTTTATGGTGTTCTGCATTTATGTTATCAAAAAGTGATCATAAAAAAGCTGCCGGACTCCGGCAGCTTTTCTGTGTATATTTTTAACGTTCCAGATTCTGGTCCCTGGCAGGGCCGACGCCGACCATTTTGATCGGGCAGCCGCACAGCTCTTCGAGCCTAGCGATGTAGTCCTTGCATTTCTGCGGCAGCTCATCAAATTTTCTGCAGCCGGTCAGATCGTCGTCAAAGCCTTCGATCTCCTCATAAACCGGTTCGCACTCTGCGAGCTCCTCGAGCGTTGCCGGGAAGTCGCGCAGGATGGAACCATCCTGCTTGCGGTAGGCGACACAGACCTTGAGCGTGCCGACATCGGAAAGGGTGTCGAGCTTGTTGATCGCAAGTCCGGTCAGGCCGTTGACACGAACCGCATGGCGCATGATGACCGCGTCGAACCATCCGGTTCTTCTCGGACGGCCGGTGGTGGTGCCGAACTCATTGCCGCGGTTTCGGATCAGATCTCCGGTTTCGTCGAACAGCTCGGTCGGGAACGGGCCTTTGCCGACGCGGGTCGTATAGGCTTTCGCCACGCCGATGACCTCATCGATGCAGGTCGGGCCGACGCCGGTGCCGACACAGACGCCGCCGGATATCGGATGGGACGAGGTGACGAACGGATAGGTTCCCATATCCAGATCGAGCAGGGTGCCCTGCGCGCCTTCAAACAGGATGTTTTTGCCCGCGCTGTGCGCCTCGTAGGTCAGTACCGAGACATCGGCGACATACTGTTTCAGCCGCTGTCCGTACTGCGTATATTCTTCGATCATCTTGTCGACATCAATGGCTTCGCCGCCATAGACCTTGGTGATGACCGCGTTCTTCAAAATTGCCGCATGCTTCGCCTTTTCCGCAAAGATTTCAGGATGCACCAGATCATAAATCCGGATGCCGCTCCTCTCAGCGCGGTCCATATAGCATGGGCCGATGCCTCTGCGGGTGGTGCCGATTTCAGAGCCGCCGCGCATCTTCTCGCTCAGGCCGTCCAGCTCGATGTGCCATGGCAGGATGATGTGCGCGCGGGGGTCGATGCGCAGGTTCTCACAGGTGATGCCGCGCGCGGCCAGCGAGTCGATTTCGGACAGGATGACCTTTGGGTCGACCACGACGCCGCAGCCGATCAGGCAGAGCGTGTCCGCGTACAGGATGCCGGATGGAATCAGATGCAGCTTGTAGACCTCGCCGCCGCTCTCAACGGTGTGACCTGCGTTGTTTCCGCCCTGGGAACGGACGACAACATCCGCACGGGAGGCCAGAATATCGATAATTTTACCTTTTCCTTCATCGCCCCATTGGACGCCGACTACTACTTTTGCAGGCAATTAAAAAACCTCATTTCCTATCAAGAATTCTGAAAGTTTGCTCAAACATCTCATATTATAACAAAATCTGATTTTGGATGCAATCCATAATTTTAAACATTTCCAGAATACATAAATATTTCGAATGGTGGGAACGCTATTTCTAAAATATTCAAACAAAACGGAGGATGGCGTCTTTTCGTCCCGCCGTTTCATCCGTATCAAAAGGAGTTTGAGACCATGTCAATCACAAACCAGGAATATGATTCCCTTACCAAACAGGCCTCGCCGGGCACAAAATCCTATAAAACCATCCCGATGGCGTTTCTCATCGGCGGTTTGATCTGCGTGCTGGGACAGGCGTTCATCAACCTGTATATCTGGCTCGGCGTGGATCAGCAGACCGCATCTACGCTGGGTTCTATGACACTCATCTTTATCGCGGCCCTGCTGACGGGCCTCAATATGTTTGACAACATCGCCAAGGTGGCCGGCGCCGGTACGCTCGTACCGATCACCGGATTCTCCAACGCCGTGGTTTCCCCGGCGCTGGAATTCAAGAGCGAAGGCTATGTGCTGGGACTCGGCGCCAAGATGTTTGTCATTGCGGGACCGGTCATCGTCTACGGCGTCGTGGCGTCGGTGGTGTACGGACTGATCCTCTTTTTATTCGGTTTGGTATAGGAGGAAAAATTATGATCAGCAGAATTGGACAATACACCCTGCAGCTCGGCAATGCCCCCTCGATTGTCGGCTTTGCAAGCGTTGTTTCGAAGAAGGAATCCGAGGGGCCGCTGTGCAAATATTTCGACATCATCGGGGATGACGACCACTTCGGCGAGGAGACCTGGGAAAAAGCCGAAAGCCGCATGCAGAAGGATGCGGTCGGTAAGGCGCTCAGCAAGGCGGGGCTCACGACCGGGGACATCCAATACATCTTTGCGGGAGACCTGCTCAACCAGTGCATCAGCTCGGCCTATGGGCTGCGCGATCTGCAGATCCCGTTTGTCGGGCTGTACGGCGCCTGCTCCACGATGGCCGAATCGCTGTCGATGGCGTCGATCTTTACGGCGGCGGGCGCCTGCACGAATGCGGTGGCCGTGACCTCTTCGCATTTCTGCAGCGCGGAACGGCAGTTCCGCTTCCCGCTCGAATACGGCGGCGTGCGCACCCCGACCGCTCAGTGGACGGTCACGGGATCGGGCTCGGTCGTGGTTGGCAGCCATCTCAACGGGCCGTATGTCAATATGGTGACGATCGGCAAGATTCAGGATATGGGCATCAAGGACCTCAACAATATGGGGGCCGCCATGGCGCCCGCGGCAGCCGACACGATCAAGTGCTTTTTGGAGGACACCGGTAAAAAGCCGGAGGACTTCGATATGATCCTGACCGGGGATCTCGGCCTGGTCGGCTCGGAGCTTCTGGTCAAGCTGCTTCTGAAGGATGACATCGACATCTCGAAGAAGCATCAGGACTGCGGGCTGCTGATCTATGATCTGGAGAAGCAGGATGTCCACGCGGGCGGATCGGGCTGCGGATGCAGCGGATCGGTGCTGTGTTCCTACATCCTGAACAACATGCAGAACGGCGCAATCAACGATGTGCTGTTCGTCGCAACCGGCGCGCTGATGAGTACAACCAGCGTGCAGCAGGGGGAGAGCATCCCGGGCATTGCGCATCTGGTCTATCTGTCGAACCAGAGCTTATAACGGCGCGGTAACGGACGGCATCCGTCCGGCGGTTCTCCGCGCCGAAATGCAGAACGGCGTGCAACAGTCCGTCTGCCGGGTTGACTGGACTAAGGGCCTGTGCGGCTGATTCCGCCGGACCGGACGCGTCCCGCAGAAGGATAAAAGTAATCGATATATAAGGAGTAACATCAGATGGATATGTTCATGGAATATTTAAAGGCATTTCTGATCGGCGGCGCGCTCTGTGCCATCGGCCAGGTGCTGATTGACTTCACCAAGCTGACGCCGGCCAGAATTCTGGTTACCTTTGTCGTATCCGGCGTCGTCCTGACCGCGGTCGGGTTATATGAACCGCTTGTGGAATTTGCGGGCGCCGGCGCGACCGTGCCGCTGACCGGCTTCGGCTACGCGCTGGCGGAAGGCGTGCGCAAGGCCGTGATGCAGTACGGCCTGCTGGGGGCGATGACCGGCGGCATCACAGCGACATCAGCCGGGATTACGGCGGCGATCTTCTTTGGACTGCTCATTGCGCTGATCTTCAAGCCGAAGTCCAAAAGCTGATCCCATTGCTTCCAAGAGGTAAAACTGATGTCACACAGGTAAAGAGGGTATGCGGATGCATACCCTCTTTACAGTTTCAGAACCCTTGGAGAGAAAATCTAAAACCTTCTTTGCAGTTGTCTGACCGCTTTGCAGATATCCGGCAGTCTCACGCCTTTTAAGCACTCAGATCCATCGCAGCAGACGACAGCCGGGATTGTTCATAACACCGCAGAATTACCGCTTTGCCGTCAACGATGCCGCCACCGGTTCGGTCAGTCCTGGAACAGGGAAAAGCAGCAGTACTGCAGGACAGTGCTCCGTTGAAACGCCTTCTGGCCGCATGATGCCGAAGCGGCGAGAGAATGCGTGAAAAATTTGTCGAATAGGGTTTGAAAAAAAGGATAGTTTTTATGCATCGTCCTTTTCATGACGATGTGTTCGATGCCGATGATAAAGTGAAGGGGTGATTTCACTTTGGACCATCTCCGCAGCTGCGATATTTCTCTGTCCGGTATGCATCAGAAAAACCGCTTTTATACGGTCGGCAGGACACCTGTTCTGCAAGCCTGATACATGGGGACAGCATGCCAAACAGAATATCCAGTTTCATTGGCGTTTGTTTGATAAAAATTGGTACATCGATGTCGGGCACATTTCAGATTGTTTTGCGGCGGTTCTGATGCTGTTCCAGCGGGATAACACATCCGCAGAAGCTACACCGTCTTCAGCAAGGGCGCCGGACGGCAGGTTCTGCGGTGGATTCTGACGGGTTGATGCGGCCGCAACGGCTGTAACATCCTGTGTGGTTTTGGCATAACCCGCCCAAATATCAGCCTGGTTACCGGTACGCATGTCCTGCAGCTTGCGGCGGTTTCTTTGCCCATGGCAAAAAAGTTTCCGCAGTTGGGACAGATGACACCGGGCAGACGCAGAATGTTGCCCAAAAACAGGACGGATGCCATATAAGCTGTTCTCAGCGCTAGTTCCAACGCGTTCTGCTGAAAGACAGAGAGAAAGCTCGCATGATCGGCAAAGAACCACCCTGTCCGAGCCAGGGAAAGCTCGTCAATCAGCTGGACAACGGCGGCGGATGTCCGATACGCAAGCCGTGACAGATGAACGACGGCCGGAATGACTGCAATTCCCATCAGAACAAGCGGGATGCTGAAAAAAAATCTGCGGCAGCTGTTCGAATAAGGGACCCTTTTTTCGTCTGCAAGGGGCTTTGCAGTACGGAATTTTGTGCTGTGGATTTTTCCTTCCTGTTTTCGTCGCAGGCCGTCAGGGCACACGGAACGTTTTGTTACAAACCTGTGCTTTGGCAATTAACGCTGAGTCTGCTGCCAAACATCATACGAAGGCTTGAAGACGAAATTTGTGGCTGCGAATACAGAGCAGGACGCTTTTTATGACGGCGGATGTTGTCAAAGGTACAAATACGCGCAGATACCCAAAAGAAGGATGAGCGCAGCCAGCATCCATCCAAGAATGGTTCGGATAAGATACAGGTACCGTGATTTCGGTGCAATCCATGGGCCTGCACAGGGGTCATCCGGCGGGGCGCGATGAAATTCCTCTGTATGCAGCTGATGAATACATTCTGTCTGATGCGCAGCTCTGCCGTTTTCATGATCTTTTATCGGGATACGCAACGCTCATACCTCCCTTACATCTGACTTGTATTGATCATATGTGCCGATGGGTCCTTGAAACTAGAAATATTATAACACATAAGTGTTCAAGTGTCAACATATGTATTCGTAACTGGGTTGCAAATAACATATGATAAAGTAGAGGTGATGAGCATGTTTCAGGCGCATCTGGATTCTGTCATAGTTGGCGAGGTGAT
The DNA here is from genome assembly GCF_000820765.1 of Candidatus Soleaferrea massiliensis AP7. Classification (GTDB taxonomy): domain Bacteria; phylum Bacillota; class Clostridia; order Oscillospirales; family Ruminococcaceae; genus Soleaferrea; species Soleaferrea massiliensis. The sequence goes on along the minus strand of NZ_CCYH01000036.1, from coordinate 170,298 downwards.
CGCCGGTTTCAGGAAGAGAAAAGGTGTTTCCCAGGAGATACTCAGTGGGTTTGCGGATATCGGAAGAACCCACTTGAGCGCCATTGAGCGCGGCGAACGGAAGCCGACACTGGAGACGCTTTACCGCATCTGTTCTGCATTGGATGTGAAGATGAGCGAAGTGGTCAGGGAGATAGAGGACAGAATTGAAGAGGAACAGCCCCACAAATCCGAATCGGAGGTGTGAGGCTGTTCCTTGAATTTCATCAGCGGAGGTATGCCGCAGAAAGGCATGAAAGCATTGGGGAAATTCTTTTCCCCAATGCTTTCATGCTTTTCAAAAATTCGTTGTACGATCGATTCATGAGGGCTGTTTGGCCTCATTTTTCCTTGTAGTTTTTCTTTGAGGTTATTGCTTCACTGCGGTGCAGCGGCTTTCTTATGTTTACCAAGTAACACTTGGTAATGTGGTCGTTACTTCTTTGTTCGGGCCAAAGAAGTAACCAAGAAAGGCCGCCAAAGGGGGAATGCCGCTTCGGTACAGTTAGTATGGACGTCATTCCCCCTTTGGAAACCCCCTCAGCCCGTCCGAATCTTTTTTGGGGCAAGGAAGCACAGCGTTCGCTGGGTTCGAACGTCCGTTATTCTGGCGGTTATGTCTGTATATCCGTTCGCCCCGTATTCCGAATCCATCAGCATAGTGATCTATTCTATGCTGTATGGTAAAGGTTTTGTTTTGTGCTCTAAATAAACAGGGTGGTTGCCCGACGAGCCTGTCTAAGAGAGTTGAATCCCTGTAGAATTATCTGTAAGATGCTTGATCGAAGAATTGTGATATATCCATGATCGATGCAAATCCACAAGAATCAGTGTCAGTCCACGAACCAGCCAAGGTATTGGGGTACCATGAGAGAAGCCAATAACCGGGAAAGCATCCGCTGCTAGCTATGCCCAACCCCCCTGACAAAAGCAAAACGCCGCCCGCAGGCGGCCGAAGCGGAAAGCGGGATATCAGAGGGGATTTTCAAGGGGGCCATCTGGCCCTAAGCGGCACTCTGTATGGCCCCCTTGAACGGCCTTTCTTGGTTACTTCTTTGGCCGCGCAAAGAAGTAACTACCACATTGCCAAGTGTCACTTGGTAAACATAAGAAGGCCGCTGCGCAACAGCGGAGTAACGACCAGATTGCCAAGGTGCCTTGGCAAACAAAGTGATACCGCTGCGCCGCAGCGAAGCAACGACCACGCGGCCAAGTGGAACTTGGCAAACAGCGAAAGACCGCTGCGTCACAGCGGAACAGTACCAATTCTGCCCAGGTATCCTGGCAAAAGAAGAGCTGTGGGAAATCCTTTTCCCACAGCTCTTCTTATAACGATTTTTCCATCATGATGTGCTCGATCCCCGCATCCAAAAAGATGGTGGGATCGGTGGTGACAAATCCGCATTTGGTATAAAACCCTTCGGCATATTTCTGTGCGCCGATTGTCACATGACGGTAGCGAAGCGCCTTTGCGAGCCGGTCCAGCCCGCAAAGGAGTTCGGCGCCGAGATGTTTGCCGCGGAACTCCTGCAGAATGGCGATGCGCTGATACTTGACATGCTCATCGCCCAGCCGCTTCAGCCGCGCGGTACCGGCAGGCTGTCCGTCATACAGCAGCAGGATGTGCGTATGCGGGAGCAGATGATCCAGCTCATCGAATTCCTCAGCGGGATCGGTGTGCTGTTCCTCCACAAAGACCTTCTGCCGGATGCCAAGACAGCTTTTCAGCTCCGATTCGTTTTCAATAAAGCGCACCTGAATCTGATCACGCATCATTTAAACTTCTTGCTGACCGGGATGTTCTTGTTGTAGAACGCGCCCGACATGGTCTCTTTCTTGTGCTTGCGGTATTTGATGATGCCGGAGATAACGCCGCCGATGACCAGCGCCGCGCCGATGACCAGCATGGAAATTGCCATAATCTGTTCACTTGACATATCTTTCGCTCCTTTATTTTTACACGCAGCTACGCGTTGTGTTTCTGTTTCACATATTCGTCAATTGAATCCGCCGCGGTCTTGCCGGCTCCCATGGCCAGGATAACAGTCGCCGCGCCGGTGACCGCATCGCCGCCGGCATAGACGCCTTCCTTGGTGGTCTGCATGTCGTCCTTTACGACAAGGCAGCCCTTGCGGTTCGCTTCCAGCCCATCGGTGGTGGTTCGAATCAGCGGGTTCGGCGAGGTGCCGATCGCCATGATTACACTGTCCACATCCAGTACAAAGTTAGAACCCTCAACCGGTTCGGGACGCCGCCGGCCGGATTCATCCGGTTCGCCCAGCTGCATCTTGACACATTCCATACCGTTTACCAGTCCGTTTTCGTCGCCAAGGATGCGGACTGGGTTGGTCAGCAGCTTGAAGATGATGCCTTCTTCCTTTGCGTGCTCGATCTCCTCGCCGCGCGCCGGGATCTCCGCTTCGGAGCGGCGGTAGACGATGTAGACCTTCTCGGCGCCCAGACGCTTTGCGCACCGCGCGGCGTCCATCGCAACGTTGCCGCCGCCGATGACCGCGACCGATTTGGAACGGTGGATCGGCGTGTCGTAGCCCTCTTCATAGGCCTTCATCAGGTTGATGCGGGTCAGGAACTCGTTGGCCGAGTAGACGCCGACCAGGCCTTCGCCCTCCATGCCGAGAAAGCTCGGCAGACCTGCGCCGGAGCCGATAAAAACGGCCTCGTATCCCATCTCGAAGATCTCGTCGACCGAAAGGATCTTTCCGATGACCATATCGGTTTTGATCTCGACGCCAAGCTCCTCGAGCGCATGGATTTCTTTCTTGACAATCTCCTTCGGCAGCCGGAACTGCGGGATGCCGTAGACCAGCACGCCGCCCGGCAGATGGAAGGACTCAAAGATGGTGACTTCATATCCCTTGCGCGCAAGGTCTCCCGCACAGGTCAGCCCCGCCGGGCCCGCGCCGATGACCGCGATTTTGTGTCCGTTTGGCGCTGGCTTCTCAGCCTTCTGCGCGCCGTGCTGCATATGCCAGTCCGCGACAAAGCGTTCCAGGCGGCCGATGCCGACCGGCTCGTGCTTGATGCCGCGCACACAGAGCTGCTCACACTGCTTCTCCTGTGGACAGACCCGTCCGCAGACCGCCGGCAGGGAATTGGTGCCGGTGATGATCTCATAGGCCTTTTCGTAATCGCCCGCCACAACCTGCTGGATAAAATCCGGGATGTTCACGTTGACCGGACATCCGTTTACACAGGGCCGGTGCTTGCAGTTGAGACAGCGGGCGGCTTCCTCTTTGGCCATCTCCTCGGTATAGCCGAGCGCCACCTCTTCAAAGTTCGCGTTGCGGATCTGCGCGTCCTGATGCGGCATCTCCACCTTTTTCGGCGACATATTAGGCATTGACATCCCCTCCTAACCGGCATATGTGATTGGTATCGTTGAGTTCTTCGCTTCTGTAAAAATTATTGCGCTTCATCAGCTCGTCGAAATCCACCTGATGTCCGTCGAAATCCGGGCCGTCGACACAGGCAAACTTGATCTCGCCGCCGACCGATACGCGGCAGCCGCCGCACATGCCGGTGCCGTCGATCATAATCGGGTTCAGACTGACGATCGTGCGGATGCCGTAAGGCTCGGTGAGACGGGAGACGAACTTCATCATGATGACCGGGCCGATGGCAATCACGCAGTCGTAGTCGTTGCCGGCTTCGATCAATGCCTTGAGCTTGTCGGTTACAAAGCCCTGTTCCCCGTAGGAGCCGTCGTCGGTGGTGATGTACAGATTGTCGCTGACCGCCCTCATCTCATCCTCAAGAATCACGATATCCTTGCTGCGGAAGCCCGCAATCATATCCACCTTCGCGCCCATCCTGTGCAGCGCCTTTGCGGACGGGTATGCGATCGCGCAGCCCACGCCGCCGCCGATGACAGCGGCCTTTTTGATGCCGTCCAGATGCGTCGGCATGCCGAGCGGTCCGACGACATCCTGAATGGAATCCCCGGCCTCAAGCAGCGCCAGTTTTTTGGTGGAGCGGCCAACCGCCTGGAAGATGATCGTGATGGTGCCTTTCTCAGCGTCGAAATCCGCGATCGTCAGCGGCACGCGTTCGCCGACCTCATCCACCCGGAAGATGATGAACTGTCCGGCCCTTGCCTTGCGGGCAATCAGCGGCGCTTCGACCTCCATCAGTGTAACCACATCATTCAGCTGTCTCTTTGCAACAATTTTAAACAATGGTTTTCCTCCTATCGTAAAAACTCTCTTTGCAACCTATAAAAGAAAAACTTGCAAAATGGTTTTCCAATTCTGTCCGTTTGTAGTTTGTTTAACAATGTCCGATTTTGTGGAAACTGCGGCTGAAAAACCGCGCTTTCCTCATTTCGGAATGATGGGATGCCGCCCGCAATTCCCCGCAGCGCCCCGGTTTGTAACCGCATAGCGCTTGATTTGGACGGACTGTTTCCTGTCAAAAGGGAGTGGAATCGTTGTTTCTACATATTATACACTAAAATGAATTTGTTTTCAAGTTGCATTGCAGAAAAACAGTTGAATAGAGCGTAAATGAATCGAAGTATTCTATAAAGGGAAAATCAGGCGTCTTTTTTAAGGACTGGAAGCTGAAGCGGGAATGAGTCTGTCGACATTTAATTAAATTTGTTAATTAAATATAATTATTAAAAATAGTATGTTTTAAATAAAAATGATATATGGATCCATGTTGTTTTTATATATAAAAATTCGTCATTTTAAAAGATTTTGTTGCTTTTTATATCATATGTGTTATATTGAAGTTGTCCCTTGAAAAACCAACATTATAAAATGAAAAGAGGAATGCACAAATGAAAAGACGACGGCTGAACAGAGTCATATCTGTACTGCTGAGCGCGGCAATCATGCTCGGCGGCGCTGCTTTTGTCCCGAAGGGGCAGATTGCGGCGGCACAGGATTCGGAATCCAGAACGATTCTGAATTTCAACAACAACTGGGGCTATTACATGGGCGACCTTGACGGCGCCGAGGCCGTGGATTTTGACGACAGCGAATTTGCAAACGTCACGGTTCCGCACACCATGCGCCTGGAAAAGAAGCACGCGGGAAACGCAAACAGCGTCTATCAGGGCATTGGATGGTATAGAAGATATTTTGTGGTCGACGCGTCCTATGAGGGCAAACAGATCAACATCGACTTTGAAGGCGTCATGACCGACAGCGACATCTATCTGAACGGGGAGAAGCTTTACACCCGCAACGGCGGCTATATCGGATTTTCGGTCGACATCACCGACAGGGTCAAATTCGGTGAGACCAATGTGCTGGCGGTGCGGGTTTCGAGCCTTGACAACCGCGACACCCCGCCGGGAAAACCGCTTTCCGGGCTGGATTTCCACTACTATGGCGGCATCTATCGGGATGTGGAGCTGCGCATCACCGACAACCTGCACATCACCGACGCGCTGCAGGCTGATGAGACGGCAAGCGGCGGCGTCTTTGTAACCTATCCCGAGGTTGGAAAGGAACAGGCGGTCGTCAACGTCAAGACCCATGTCGCCAATGAGAACGAAGCGGCGGCGGAAGCTGTGGTCAGGACGAGCCTGGTCGACGCCGAAGGCAACACCGTGGCGGCGGCTGAGGACGCTTCGCGCAGCATCGAGGCGGGCGGCGCGCATCAGTTCGAGCAGCAGCTCACGGTGCTGAATCCGAAGCTGTGGCATCCGGATACGCCGAACCTGTATACGGTCGTATCCGAAGTCTACAACGGCGCAAACAAGGTCGATGAGGCCGAGACCCGCATGGGCATCCGCCGCATCGAGATGAAGCCGGACGGCTGTTACCTGAACGGCGAAAAGATCTACATCCGCGGCGCGAACCGTCACCAGTCCTATGCCTATGTCGGAGACGCGGCCTCCGATTCGATGCAGGTGCGCGACGCCATCCAGATGAAGGAGAACGGCTTCAACGGCGTGCGCGCGACCCATTACCCGCAGTCCCCGGCGTTTTTGGACGCCTGCGACGAGATCGGGCTGCTGGTCGTGGAATGCCAGCCGGGCTGGCAGAACTTCACGAATACCGATACCTTCTACAATTTGACCCTGCGCGACACCCGCGAGATGATCCGGCGAGACCGCAACCATGCGAGCGTCTTGATGTGGGAGACGTCGCTCAACGAGACCGGCTACAGCGCGCAGTGGGCAGAAGATGCGACGAGAATTGCGCACGAGGAATTTCCGGGCGACCAGATGTTCACGGCGGCCGACTATGGACTCAAGGGCGAGTACTACGACGTCAACTACAAGATCGTGGACGGCGGCGTGGATCACAATCCAAACAAGACGATCTTCACCAGGGAATGGGGAGACTGGGCCGGCATGGACCAGGTCATGCGCAAGGATGGGGAAGCCGCGATGCTCAAGCAGGTCAATACGCATGAGCGGTTCTTAAACGGCGACGGCTATCCCGACTGGGGCGGCCTGGACGCCTGCGACCGCATGGCAGGCTATTTCATGTGGAGCTGGAACGACTATGCACGCGGTTCCCAGAAGAACACGCTGCCCAGCGGCAACGTCGAGGTGGACCGCAGCGAGAAATATCTGACCTATTGGCTGATGTCGATGCAGCCGGCGCGCAGCCCGGCCTATGGACCGATGGTCTACATCGCAAGCGATTATTCGGCGTCCTCCAGCAGGACCATCAACGTCTACAGCAACTGCGACAGCGTAAGACTCTACCAGAACGGCAGCCTGGTCGACGAGCTGACCCGCGAAGAGCTGGCGTCGACGGCTCCTAATATCGTTAAAAAGGGCGGCAGCCCGATCTTCAAATTCGAGCTTCCATCGTTTGTCGCCGGAGAGCTGACCGCCGAAGCGATCCTTGACGGAGAGGTTGCGGCGACCCATGCGGTCAAAACGCCGGGAACGGCAAAGAGTGTTTCCATCGAAGTCGGAGACCGCGGCATCGCGCCGGTGGCCGACGGCTCGGACCTGATCCCGGTTTACCTGAAAGTGGTCGATGAGAACGGCACGGTCATCCCGGACTACAAGGGCAATATCCGGATCGCGGTGCTCGGCGAAGGCGAGCTTGTCGGCAAGGATATGCCGCGTGTCGGCGTGGAGGACCAGACGCCGGAAGCGGGCGTCGGCTATGCGTTCATCCGCACAACCGGCAATGCCGGAACCATCAGGATTGTCGCGACGGCGGAGGGCGTCGGTTCGGCTTCCAAAGAGATTGAAACCGTACCGTATACCGGAATCTTTGTCGAGGATGGGGAACATCCGGCATGGACCGGCGGCGTTGAGAAGTTTGAAAAGCCGGAGCTCAACTATAAGAATCTGGCGCAGGGCAAAGATGCGACAGCCTCCTCGACGCAGGAGGACCGCGGCAACTATCCCGCCAATGCCGTAGACAACGACGAGGGCACCAAGTGGTGCGCATCCGGCGGCGAGCTGCCGCAGTGGCTGAAGATCGACCTCGGCAAGGTTGAGGAGATCGCGGGCTTCAATATGATCTGGGAGAACGGCGGCCTTGTCTACAAATACAACATCGAGGTATCTGAAAACGGCACGGACTGGGAAAAGGTCGTCGATATGGACGAAAACGACAAGGTAAACGGCAATGAAACGAAGCTGGTGAACACCAGGGGACGCTATATTCGTTTAAACATCTCCTATGCGGGCGGACTCTGGGCCTGCCTATGGGAATTCAAGGTGTATGCGCCGCTCGGCGACGAGGAAGAGCAGCTGCCGGGCAAGCTGCTGGACAACGCGATGATCGAGTCGGCGTTCGCGTCCTGCGAGAGCGAGCCGGACCGCGGACCGGACAAGCTGTTCGACGGCGAAACCCTGATCGGAACCGGCTGGCTGGCGGCGACGACCGAATTCCCGCAGTCGGTGACCGTGGCGTTCAAAGAAGCGCAGAACCTGACCGGCTCCCGCATCTACTGGGAGAAGGACAGCAGCTGGTACACCTATGACCTCGAGGTTTCCACCAACGGAAAGGCCTGGGTCAAAGCGCTTGACAACATGCTGGTCGGCGGACAGGCGCTCAAGCCGGAGGCCTTCTCGAAGGTCTATGAGGATGTCAACTATGTGCGCGTCACCATCAGGGATGTGCTGTCCTCCAGCGGCCAGCCACGTATCGGCATGTCTGAGCTGATGTTCTACACCTTTGTTCCGCCCGAAGAGCCACAGCCGGAATTTGTTTACCTCAGCGATCTTGACTGGGTCAGCGCACACAGCGACTACGCATCGGTCAAGAAGGATGAACCCGCGTATAATGCCGGAAGCGGTATGTCGCTCAATTCCGAAAACGGCGTACTGACCTTTGAGAAGGGCCTGGGCGCGGACACCAATTCCGAAATCGTCTACGACATCGCGGGCAAGGGCTACACAAGGCTGCAGACCTACATCGGCATCAACCGCGGCGCCAGTAAAAACGGGGGAGAGGCGGTCTACAAATTCTACATCGACGGCAAGGAAGTTTACACAAGCCCGGTGCTGATGCGGGATGACAACTGCGCCTTTGTGGACCTTGAGATTCCAGCGGATGCCGCGACGCTTCGGCTGACCGCCCAGTGGAGCGGCAACACCGAGAATCCGGAGGCGCGCTACAACACGCATGTGCTCTGGGCGGATGCGAAGCTGTTCACCGCCGAGAAAAAGCCGGTTCCGGGCGACTTTGACAAGGACGGCAAGCTCGGCATTGCGGATCTGCTTCTTTACAAGGAAAAGATCCTGATGGGTTACAACCTGACGCCTGAGACGATGGAGATCATCGATGTCAATAAAGACGGCCGCATCAATATCTTTGACATGCTGCTTGTCAAGCTGGATATCCTGAATGGAACATATGCATAAGAGATAAAAAGCAGGAGGACTGTTTCATCATGAAACAGTCCTCCTGCTGATTTAGAATAACGGTGCGTGGTTTCTTGTTGTAAGTGAAGTTATATGTCAATATTATTGTGACGCGGCGGTATCACTTTGTCTGCCAAGATACCTTGGCAAGGTGGTGGTTACTTCTTTGCCGGCCAAAGAAGTAACCAAGAAAGGCCGTTCAAGGGGGCCAGCTGCGCTGGTGCACGCGCTACGCGACACTGAAATAAAAAAAGAGCCTATGACAAACACACCACAACAACGCAGCAAAAAAAGCGGCGTAGCCGAGCGCCCCACCGCAGGTGGTGGCCCCCTTGAAAATCCCCTCTGGTATCCCTCTTTCTGCTTCGGCCGCCTGCGGGCGGCGTTTTGTTTTTGGCAGGGTGGTTGGGCATAGCTAGCAGCGGACGATTCCCCGGTTACAGGCTGTGCTCATGGTACCCCGATACTTTGGCTGGTGCGTTAATTTATGGTGGATAGATGAAGAAGGCCGTTCCATCATGGAACGGCCTTCATGAATTTATTGTGCTGCGCGGATTTCGTCCGTGTCTCCGCTGAAATAGGGTTCTACATATTCAAAGCGGAGTGCTGAATCCGCCTTTTCCTTGGCCATCGAGAGCATCAGCTTGATGCGGTTTTCCTGATTGATCTTGGTGGCACCCGGGTCGTAATCGATTGCGACGATGTTGGACTGCGGATGCTGTTCGCGGATTTTGCGGATCATCCCTTTGCCGACGATGTGGTTCGGCAGGCAGCCGAACGGCTGTGTGCAGACGATGTTCTCAACGCCGGAATGGATCAGTTCGAGCATTTCGGCTGTGAGCAGCCAGCCCTCGCCCATTTTGTTGCCGGAGCTGACATAACCGCCCGCATAGGATTTGATCTCGTCAAACGGCGCCGGGCAGCGGAACTGCGGGAACTGTTTGAGAACGCTGATCATCTGGTTCTGCAGATGGGTGAACAGCTTCTTCATCAGCTTGGATGCAAAGCCCTTCATCAATCGGATGTGATAGAATTTCACGTCGTCGATGTGATGGTCGCACATGAAGATGACGAAGTCGAGCAGCCCCGGCACGACCGTCTCGCAGTCCTCCTTCCGGAGGAAATCCTCGAGATTGTTGTTGCCAAGCGGCGCGTATTTGATGAAGATTTCACCGACCACGCCGACCTTGACCTTGTCAACCTTCTTGATGCGGATCTTGCTGAAGCTTTCCGCGATTTTATAAAGGTTCTTTTTAAGCCGAAGCGCGTTCATGCTTTCGTGCGTGAGCTTTTCGACCCACTCCTCGATCAATGCGTCGGATTCACCCTTATGGATTTCATAGGGACGGGTTTGGTTCGACAGCAGCATCAACAGATCGCCGTAGATGACGGCCGAGGCCATCTCCGAGATGAGTCCCAGCGACATCTTGAAGCCGGGATTCTTCTCCATGCCGGCGATGTTGAACGAGATGACCGGCACAAAGTCCAGATTGTTCTTTTTGAGCGCCTTGCGCAGCAGATGGATGTAGTTCGACGCGCGGCATCCGCCGCCGGTCTGGGTGATCATCAGCGCGGTTTTGTGCAGGTCGTATTTGCCGCTGTTCAGCGCGTCCATGAACTGGCCGATGACCAGCAGCGCCGGATAGCAGGTGTCGTTGTGAACGTTCTGCAGCCCGTAGTTGACGATCTGCGGATGGGTTGTCTTGAGCAGTTCGGCCTTGAGGCCGTGATTCCGAAGAATCTTTTCCAGCAATGTGAAATGGATCGGCAGCATCATCGGGAAGAGCACCGTGTACTCCTCCTTCATCTCCTTGGTGAAGAGCAGTCTGCCGGATTCATCGTATTCGAGTTTTGCCATTCTTTTACCACCTTTTCAAATCATCCTGTCCTATCTCTATTCGCGGATTCCCAAAATAGACCTGATGTCAGGACCGATCGCGGCGGCTTAGCCGTGTCAGTTGCGGATGACGGGGTTTTCTATCTATTGGACCGAGACACGGTCCTTTTGTTCCTGTGTCGTATGGATCGCCTCAACCAGGCTGCGCAGACGGATTTTCGTCGCGCCAAGGTTGTTGATCTCATCAATCTTGATCTGGGTGTAGAACCTGGAACCGGATTCCAGAATGTTCTTGACCTCGTCGGTCGTGATCGCATCCAGGCCGCAGCCGAACGAGACGAGCTGCACGAGATGGATGTGCTCATGCTGGGTCACATATTCCGCCGCGTTGTAGAGCCTTGAATGATAGGTCCACTGGTTCAGCACATCGACCTTCTTGCGGTGCCCCGCAAAGTCGATGCAGTCTTCCGAGATGACCACCAGCCCGAGCGAGGTGATCAGCTTGTCGATGCCGTGGTTGATCTCCGGGTCGACATGGTAGGGCCTGCCGGCCAGGATGATGACCTCTTTGCCGTGCTCCTTCGCGTACTGAAGCGCCTGATCGCCGAAGCGGAAGATATCCTCCTTGTAGGCGACGAAGGCGTCGTAGGCGTTGTCGACGGCCGCGCGGGTTTCCTTGACCGGGATGCCGAACTGTTCGAGCAGATACTGGCCGATCTTTTTGGTGAACGCCTTGCGCGCATGCGGCGCAAAGTACGGGTTTAAGAACCTCACGTCCTTGAGCGCGGTAATGTTGGCGCTCAGCAGCTCCGGATAGTAGGCGACGACCGGGCAGTTGTAGTGGTTGTCGCCGGTCTCTTCGTTGAAGTTGTACGGCATACAGGGATAGAAGATCGTCTGAATGCCCTTTTCCAGCAGCTCCTCGATGTGCCCGTGCAGCATCTTGGCCGGATAGCAGACCGTATCGGACGGGATGGTGTGCTGTCCCTTGACATACATATTCCGTGAGGAGATGCCGGAGGTCTCCACCTCGAAGCCGAGGGTGGTGAACAGTGTGTACCAGAACGGCAGGTTCTCGTACATGTTGAGTCCCAGCGGCAGGCCGATGCGGCCGCGCTTTCCCTTGACAGGCTGGTAGGAGAGAAGCTTTTCCAGCTTGTATGTATAAGCGTTCGGAAGCTGTTCCTTGCCGGCCTTGCCGGTCGGCCGCTCGCAGCGGTTTCCGGTGATGAATTTATGTTTCCCGTTAAAGGTGTTGATGGTCAGCTTGCAGTGGTTGGTGCAGAGCCCGCACTCCGCCATCTTGGAGGTGTGCGTGAAGCGTTCAAGCTCTTCGGCAGAAATCAGCGCGGACCGCTCGAGTCCCGCTTCCCTGGCGTAGAGCGCCGCGCCGTATGCGCCCATAAGTCCCGCGATGGTCGGGCGGGTGACGTCCTTGCCGATCTCCAGTTCGAACGCGCGCAGGATGGCGTCGTTTAAGAAGGTGCCGCCCTGTACGACGATGTGCTCGCCGAGCTCCTCGATGCTCCTTGCGCGGATGACCTTGTAAACCGCGTTCTTGATGACGCTGATGGCAAGGCCGGCCGAGATGTCGTCGACGCCGGCGCCGTCCTTCTGCGCCTGCTTGACCGAAGAATTCATGAAGACGGTGCAGCGGGAGCCGAGGTTGACCGGGTTCTTCGCGAACAGTCCAAGCTTCGCGAAGTCCGCAATGCCGTAGCCGAGCGCGACCGCGAAGGTCTCGATAAACGATCCGCAGCCCGAGGAGCAGGCCTCGTTGAGCATAATCGAATCGACGATGCCGTTCTTGAGCTTGAAGCATTTCATATCCTGGCCGCCGATGTCGAGGATAAAGTCGACGTCCGGATTGAAGTGCCGCGCGGCGTAGTAGTGCGCCGTGGTCTCCACAATGCCGATGTCGATATGATAGGCGTTTTTGAGCAGCTCCTCGCCGTAGCCGGTCACGGCGCTGCCCTTGATCGTGATGCGTTCCCCGCACAGCGCCAGCAGCTTTCCAAGCTGCTCCTTGACGACCTCGAGCGGCTGGCCGAAGTTGGAGGCGTAATAGCTGAACAGCAGCTCGCCTTCCTCGGTGATCAGCGCGATCTTGGTCGTGGTAGAGCCGGCGTCGATGCCGAGATACGCGCCGCCGGAATAGGCGGAGATATCCACCGTCTCCACATGGTTTTCATGGTGGCGGGCGGTAAAGTCGTCGTAGTCCTGCTGTGTTTCAAACAGCGGCGGAAGTGTCGAGATCGAACCGCTGTGGCTTTCGGCGTGCAGCAGCCTGCCGATCAGGTCTTCATAGGTGGTTGCTTCATCACGCATGCTGTCAAGCGCCGCGCCGATTGCGACAAAAAACTGCGCGTTTTCCGGGAAGACGGCATGCTTCTCATCGAGGCGCAGCACTTCGACAAAGCGCTGCCGAAGCCCGTACAAAAAGGTAAGCGGACCGCCCAGAAACGCGACCTTTCCCTTGATCTCACGTCCCTGTGCCAGCCCGGCTATGGTTTGGTTGACAATCGCCTGATAGATGCTCGCGGCAATATCCGCCTTGTTCGCACCCTGGTTCAGCAGCGGCTGGATGTCCGACTTTGCGAACACGCCACAGCGCGATGCGATGTTGTAAATCTGTTTGTGTGAGAAGCTCAGGTTGTCAAGCTCCTCGACGGTCATCGAGAGCAGCGACGCCATCTGGTCGATGAACGCGCCGGTTCCGCCCGCGCAGCTTCCGTTCATGCGCTCCTCGTTGCCACCGGTCAGGAACAGGATTTTCGCATCCTCTCCGCCGAGTTCCACCACGACGTCGATGTCCCGAAGCAGCCGGTCGCAGGCGATTTTCGTCGCAAAGACCTCCTGTACGAACTGAATCTTTGCGCTCTGTGAAACGCCGAGTCCGGCGGAGCCGGAGATCGAGACACGAAACGGCCGGTTTTTAAGCAGCTCTTCGGTCTGACGCAGGATTTCCAGCGTCTTTTCGCGCACCTTGGAGTGGTGGCGTTCATATTGTTTAAATAACAGATGTTTGTTTTCATCCAGCACGACAACCTTGACGGTTGTGGAACCGATATCGATTCCAACCAGATAACTGCCAGTGTGGTTCATGTGTATTTCCTTCCCGTTTCCTATGAGATTTTTGCGGCGTCACCTGCGAAATAAGGGGACGCCTGTGGTCGTATCTATGTAAAAGAATTTATTCTGAATGGTCTTTTGACCGGTCCCGCATCCGCCGGGACTTTTTACCCTATTGTAATGTTTTGTAAACGTTTTTGCAATAGACAAATTATTAATTCCCCTCTATATAATAAGGAAAAACACCCCTGAAAAGAACGGAATGGACCAAAAAGAATGCAATTTTTTTACAGATGCTTTGATGCGAAGATGAGCATAGGAGGGTGGAATGCCTGCAGTATGTAACGGTATGATCAATGATGGTTAATATATTTTTCATAAAATATGCAATTTGATTGCGTGTAAACGTTTCCCATTTTAAACTTTTATTGATTTAAAAAATTTCTATTTACAGGAAAATAGAATGGTGCTATAATTTGTTTGAACGAAAAGTTCATAGATTAGCCAAATCAACAACCTTGTACCCTTGAAAAGAAAAAAAGAGAAATGAAAGCGAGGAAAACAAAGTATGAAGGCGAAAAGGCTATTGGCAACACTTGTAACCAGCGCCATGCTGCTTACAAGCCTGTCTCTGACATCCTTTGCGGATGTCGAATGGACAGGAAATGAGTGGAATTCAAGCGCGTCGGAATTTTCGAAGGTCGAAAGCTTAAAAATCGGCCGTGAAGATGCGCGCAGCCCGATCTATCCGTTCACGGACGAGGCGGCCGCACTCGGTTACCAGCAACTGGGGCTGAACAAGGATCTGTCCCAGGCGTATTATCAGTCCCTGAATACCGACGCGGGGCAGGACTGGAAGTTCTACTATGTTTCCAATCCGGCGGAAAGATCCGGAAGGCCGGACAACGAGCACATCTTTGATACAAACTATGACGACAGCGTATGGGACGACATCACGGTCCCGAAGAGCTGGGAGGCCACCTACAACGAGGACAGGACCTTCCGCTACAATGCGCCGCATTACACCAACGTCACCTATCCGTGGAACAACCAGACGAACAGGCCCTCCAAGCCGCATGCGCCGCAGACCTTCAACCCGGTCGGCGTTTACCGCACCAAGCTGGATGTGGATGAGAAGCTGCAGGGCAGAAATATCTTCCTGAACTTTGAAGGCGTTGAGTCCTCCTTCTACCTCTATGTCAACGGGCATAAGGTCGGATACAGCCAGGACAGCTTCACCGGCAAGGAGTTCAAGATCGATGAATATCTGAACTACGACGGCACCGACACCATCGCGCTCGAGGTCTTCAAGTGGTCGAGCGGCAGCTGGATGGAGGATCAGGACTTCATCCGTCTGGCGGGCATCTTCCGCAGCGTATACCTGACTGCGAAGGACGATGTGGAGCTTCGCGACATCACGATCGTCCCGAGCAAGACCGGCGGCGACTATTCGGCGGACTCCTATAAGAATATGAACCTCGACATCTATGCGAGCATCCGCGATCTGGGCGCGGCCGCCGAGGACCTGGACGGCCTTTCAGTCAGCGCGAAGCTGTTTGATCTGGACGGCAATGAGATTCCGGCCCAGCAGCTCGAGAACGCGGATCTGAGCAAGGTCATGAACGAGGCGGGCTTCGACCAGCAGGATTCCTTCGGCCGCGATATGGGAACCGTCAAGCTCTCCGCGACGGTGCTCAACCCCGCGCTGTGGTCGGCGGAATATCCGAACCTGTACAAAGCGCTGGTCACCTTGAAGGACAAGGATGGCGAGATCATTGAAACCACAGCATACCGCTTCGGCTTCCGGGTCGTCGAAATTCGCGATCAGGGCACCCGACAGGCGCAGATGCTGGTCAACGGACAGCCGTTCCTGTTCAAAGGCGTCAACGTCCACGAGAACAACTTCGAAACCGGACGCTATATGACCAACGAGCTGATCATCAAGGACCTGGATCTGATGAAGCAGCTGAACTTCAACGCGATCAGGATGAGCCACTATCCGCATGACCTGCGGTACTACGAGCTGGCCGACGAGTATGGCTTATACATCATCGACGAGACCAACATCGAAACACACGGAGACCAGAGCATTCCGAAGAGCGATCCGAACTATACGAACGCCTGCATGGACCGCGTCTCTTCCATGTTCTACCGCACCAAGAATTTCCCGTCGGTTGTCATCCACTCCCTGGGCAACGAGGCCGGCAATGGAAATAACTTCACGCTGATGAACAAATGGCTTAAGGGCGAATACACCGGAACCCCGGATTTCTATGTGGATGATATGCTGAAGGGCGATCTTCAGCGCCGCCCGGTACACTATGAGGGCTACAACAACACGTCTGCGACCGATATACAGTCCCATATGTACCCGTCCGCCTCCAGCGTCAAGAGTTCGTCGTTCACCCGTCCATATATCCTGTGCGAATATGCGCACGCACACGGCAACTCGAACGGAAACTATCAGGAATACTGGGATGCGTTTGAATCTCAGGCCAACATCCAGGGCGGATTCATCTGGGACTGGGTTGACCAGACGGTCAAGACCGGATTGCAGCCGACCTATGACATCACCTCACAGGATCAGAACCAGATCGTTTGCTCGCTGACCAAAAATGTCGGCGGCGCAGGCGTGAGCGGTGAAGCGGGCGACAAATCGCTTGACGGCGTCGCGGTTGCGAAGGGCTCCCCGGAGGCTGTGAACATCAACGGCGAATTGACACTGGAAGCCTGGGTCAATCCGGCGGACGGCGGAACGGGCTACCGCAACATCCTGTCCAAGGGAGATAACCAGTTCCAGCTGAAGACCTCCGGCGGCAACATCGAATTCAACACCTATTACAACGGCAATTGGAATTCCTTAAACTATAAATACGATGCAGGTACTTGGGTTGGACAGTGGCATCATATCGCGGTCACCTACAATCCGGCCAACAAGACCGCGACGCTCTATCTCGACGACATGAGCACGCCGGTCAAGACCGCGGTCATGAGCAATGCGGCTGCAAACGGCACCTTCTCCAAATCTGGCAACGACTTTGCAGTGGGACGCGATACCCAGAGCGGCAGTGGACGCGACTGGTTCGGACTCATCGACAACGCGCGGGTTTACAACCGTGTGCTGAGCGCCGAGGAGCTGTCCAATGAAAACAGGACCGCTTCGGATGAGGGCGTCGTCTACTGGAACGACTTCAACCAGGAGACCACCGAAATTCCGCCGGTTACCGATTGGTATTTCGGCTTCGGCGGCGACTGGGGAGACAGCCCGAACGACAACAACTTCTGTACAAACGGCGTTGTGAGCACCGACCGCATTCCACATCCAAGCGCCGTTCAGCTCAAGAGGGTTCATCAGGACTACGTCATGACGCTCGGCGAATATGCAGAGGATTATGCGACGGTCAACATCCGCAGCAGAAATCTGTTTGCGCCGTCCAGCGACTACGACTTCATCTGGGAGCTCAAAGAGGACGACACCACGCTGCAGACTGGCACGATCGATACAGCAATTGCGCCGCTCGACAATCAGGACATCACAATCAGCTTTGACCCGGTTGCCCCGAAGGATGGCAAGGAATATTTCCTGACCATGCGTTTCGTCCTGAAAGAGGATAAGGCATGGGCTGAAAAGGGATGGGAGATTTCCGGCGAGCAGGTACAGCTGGACCTTTCGAATCCGAAGCAGCCGGCGATGGACATCAGCGGCATGGACGATCTTCGCTACACCGAGGATGACAACGCCTACAAGGTGGAGGGCACCGGCTTCGAGCTGACCATCGATAAGACACAAGGCACCATCAGCTCCTTCGTTTATCAGGGAACCGAGCTGTTTGCACAGGACGACGTCTATGGACCGGCTCCGCACTACTTCAGAGCACCGACCGACAATGACAGAGGCAACAGCGTCAAGAATTCCATCGCGGTCTGGAAGGACGCGGGCAAGAAGCGCAGCGGCATCGTGACCAGCGTCGAGCCGATCGGAACCAAGGCGCTGAAATTCAGCGTTTCGGGTAGACTGGCCCCGACCAAGGGCAGAGCGGACTATTCGATGAACTTCACCGTCTACGGAAACGGCGACGTGGTCGTCGACCATGTCATGAATCCATCCGGCTTCAGCGGAAGCGATATCCTTCCGTTGATGGGCACCATCATGCAGCTTCCGAGTCAGTTTGAGAACATCACCTGGTACGGACGCGGAAGCGATGTGCCGGGCGTCAAATCCGAATCCTACATTGACCGTTATACAAAATCCTTTGTGGATGTCTACTCCGGAACGGTGACGGATCAGTTCACGCCGTATTCGGAGGTACAGGAGACCGGAAATAAGGTGGGCACCCGTTGGGTAGCGCTGACCGATGACAACGGCACCGGCCTGCTCGCAAGCAGCACCGACGATCTTCTGGAGATTGGCGCGCTGCACTATACGCCGGATGCGCTGTACAGCACCGGCAGCACGCACCTGCATGAGCGGACTGGAACCGACAATGTCGTGCTGCAGCTCAACTATAAGCAGACCGGTATGGGCGGCGACAACTCTTGGGGCGCAATGCCGGTTTCCAATTATATCCTGCGTCCGAACCAGACCTATTCCTACAGCTACAAGCTTACCCCGGTCAAGAATTTCGACGTGCAGTCCGCGATGGACAAGAGCGACGAGGTTCTGAACCTGAACCCGATTTCGGACCTGAAGGTCAACGGCGAATCCATTGGCGACTTCAAGGCCGACAAGGACGCCTACAGCTATTCGATGCTCAGCGGCGCGCTGAAGAAGGTGCCGCAGGTCGATGCGGTGCTGAATAAAGGAGCGAGCATCATCGACATCCAGCAGGCGGAGGACTTCAATGGAACGGCGACCGTGACCGCAGTGTCCGCGGCTGGGGTTGAGAAGACCTACACCATTCAGTTCATGGCAAATGATGTGAATTATCTCTCCGATATCAAATGGACCTTTGAGGAAACCGCATGGGATACCATCCGCCGCGACACGAACCTGAGCGGAAATAAGATTTCCCTGAAGGTGGACGGCCAGAACAGAACGTTTGACAAGGGCATCCTTGCACATGCGACCTCCAAGGTGGAAATCAGCAACGTCGGAACCGGATACGGTTACTTCGAAGCATATGTCGGCGTCGACAACTCGCAGGGCAGCAATGGCCAGGTGCAGTTCTTCATCTACGGCGATGGCGAGGAGCTCTGGCACAGCAATGTGATCAGAGGCGGACAGAACGCGGAGCATGTCAGGATTCCGGTCGGCGGTTATGAGACATTGACCTTCGTCGCCGATGAGGTGAACGGCAACGGCAATGACCATTCCGCTTGGGCGGATGCGAAATTCTCCGCCGATGAAATTGCTGTCAGCCCGGATTCCGGTTTCGAGCAGAAGGGCGAAGTCATCGCGGCGAAATCCGGCACCGTCGGCGAACTGAAGGCGGCGCTTTCGAGCGAAAACCCGGTGGAGATCGTCGACAAGGACGGCAACGTGTTGTCCGATGACACGGCGCTTTACACCGGTATCCGCATCAGATTCACCGGCTCTGACGAGTACAGCATGTATCAGGAAGTGGCTGTATACGGCGATGCGGACGGCAACGGCAGCATCGGCGTGAGCGACCTGCTTCAGATGAAAGCTGCCATCCTCGGCAGAGCAGACTTCAGCGACGCACAGTTCGTTGCAACCGATGTCAATGAGGACGGCATTCTGAACATCTTCGATCTGGTCATGCTGAAGATGGAGATTCTCAGAGGAAACTAAATCAATCGTACAGTGTGGCATTTGTACAATAAGAACGGGCGGCTTTCCACCGGAGAGCCGCCCGTTTTATGTCGTTCTGTTTTAATAATGGCACGCGACGGCCTATTATCCCAATAAACGGGACGCTGATATACTGTGCTGCCTTTCTCGAATACATCAGATTCAGTGTGACCGAAGCGATATTTCGATATCCCGGTCCAAAGCGTTTTCTGATGCAGACAAAGCGGGCCGCCGTGCCGGAGCCGCCAGGATACAAAGCGCCGCGAAACCATGGTTTCGCGGCGCTTTGTATCCTGGCAAAAAAATAATACCGGCAGAGCTGTGCTCACCGGCATTAGATTTTGAAACATCGGTTCACTTAGACCGCGCGCTGCACCTTGTTGGAGCGCAAGCAGCGGGTACAAGCGTAGATATGACAAGGAGTTCCGTTTACAACTGCCTTAACACGCTTTACGTTTGGTTTCCAGGTTCTGTTAGACCTTCTGTGTGAATGAGAAACCTTTATACCGAAAGTGACGCCTTTGCCACAGATATCGCATTTTGCCATGTGTCCGCACCTCCCTTAACATCCATAACAGGAAATCAACAGTAATATACTATCAGATAAACGGAAAAAAATCAAGTGCCTGGAGCAAAAAAGATTCAAAAGCCGAAGAATTTTCAAGAATTATGAGAAAATTCACACCCGCCGGCCGGATTGTGCTTGTAATTTTACACAATAGATATTATAATGTAACTTTAAGAGATGGCCCCGCGGCGCGGATGCTTCTGTGCCGGGAGCCGTGGTCATACTGTGAATATGACGCTGTTGATACCGATTTTGATTTGAAACAGGAGATGGTGACTTGGGCTTTTTTCATTTTGACCTTTTCAGTATATTTGTCAGGGCGCTCGCATTGTTCCTGATCCTGCCGGTGCATGAATGCGCGCACGCCTATGCCGCGCATAAAATGGGGGACGACACCGCCAAATGGCAGGGGCGGATGACGCTCAACCCGGTCAAGCATCTGGACATCTTCGGCAGCCTGATGCTGCTGCTGACCGGTTTCGGCTTCGCGAAACCGGTGCCGATCAATCCCAACAACTTCCGCAATCCTAAAAAGGGCATGGCGCTCTCCGCGGCGGCCGGCCCGATTTCGAATATTCTGCTTGCATTGGTGCTGCTGATCGTATACCGCATTCTGGGATGGTTCAGCGGCATGGCGATTGCAAGCGTCGGCCTCTATCAGATTATTATGCAGATTCTGCTGCTGATTATCCAGATCAGCATCTCGCTGGGCATCTTCAACCTGCTGCCGGTGCCGCCGCTGGATGGTTCCAGGCTGTTCCTGTCGTTCCTGCCGTCCAGCACCTATTTCAAGATCATGCAGTATGAGCGCTATATCATGATCGCGCTGTTCCTGCTGCTGTTCACCGGTGCGCTGTCCATCCCGCTGTCGTGGCTTTCCGGATGGGTTTTGGATCTGCTGGAGCTCATCACGCGGCCGATTTCGATGCTCGGACAGCTGATCTTTTAGCCGGACATGGAAAAATTATCGTTCAAGCTCGAGCAGTTTGAGGGCCCGCTGGACCTTCTGCTGCATCTGATCGCAAAGCACAAGCTGGACATCTACGACATTGAGATCGCGAAGCTGCTGGAGCAGTACCTGCTGTATCTCGATGGGATACAGCTACAGGATATCGAGATTGCCAGCGAGTTTATAGAGATGGCGGCGCGGCTGGTCTATATCAAGACCGTTTCGCTGTTGCCGAAGCACGAGGAGGAAGAGCGGCTCAGGCAGGAATTGACCGGCCAGCTGCTCGAATACCAGGTCTGCAAGCAGGTCGCCGCGGAGCTTGCGGCGCGCAACGTCGGCTACGACATCTTCACCAAGGAGCCGGACGAGCTCGAGGTGGACACCATTTATCAGCTGCGGCACAATCCAAACGAAATATTTTCGGCATATCTGAATACACTGGGCAAACATCGGCAAAAATTACCGGTGTCCCCCAAAGTGTTCAGTCCGCTGGTCAGCAGGCGGGTCATTTCGGTGCGCTCACGGATCATCTACATCCTGCGCAGGCTGTACGGCAATGAATTTCTCACCTATCACGGCCTGTTCGAGCAGAGCCAGGAACGGTCCGAACTGGTGGCGACCTTTTTAGCCGTGCTGGAGCTCATCAAATCCGGCAGGATTCTGATGAGCGGTGAAACCGACGCGATTCGTTTGAACATGAAGGAACCGAGGCCGCTGGACGGTCTCGATGAAATCGATGAGATGGATGCATAACAGAAGGGGAACGGCGGTGGAAGAACAGTTGGAAATCAACAGGATGCGCGCGGAGATGGAGGCGATTCTCTTCGCAAGCGGGGAACCGGTCCAGATAAAGCGCATCAGTGAGATACTTTTGACCGACGACGCAACGGTATTCAAGCTCGCGGACATCCTGAACGACCGGTATGAGGAAATGCAGAGCGCTTTGCAGGTGCTTCGGCTTGGCGACAGACTGCAGATCTGCACCAGAAGCGAGTATGCAGGCGCCATCAAGCAGGCGCTGGACATCCGCAGGAACGTCCCGCTGTCACCGGCGGCGATGGAGGTGCTCGCGATCATCGCGTACAACCAGCCGGTGTCCAAATCGTTTGTGGAACAGGTTCGCGGCGTGGACAGCTCCCGCATCGTCAACAACCTGATTGAAAAGGGCCTGATCGAGGAGGCCGGACGCCTGGAATTGCCCGGCAAGCCGCTTTCCTACCGTACGACGGCCAATTTCCTGCGGTGCTTCGGCCTGTCCGGACTGGATGACCTTCCCAAGCTTCCGGAGGATTCAGAAGAGGAAACGCCGTCCGAAGACGAATCGGAGACACAGACCCAAGCGGCTGAGGAACCGGTCAAAGAACAGGAAGCCGGGACGGATGAACCGGGGAATCCGGAGAGCCTGACCGATTAAAACGGCGGACCGATGCAGGCCAAACCGGGAAAAGGCCGTTCAGCATAAGGGAACCGCTCAGGCGGCGCGCCGGTGCATGGATGGATTCCACAGCGGCCCTGGCTGCTGTGCGGATATAAGCGCGTGAACGCACTTTCATCCTAACTGGGTCTGATCCGGCTGATCTGGTCTAATCCGGCTGACGCCTTTTTCTCCAAAGAACCGCTGTGCGGCAGATGGAACTCTGAAGCGATGGACTGACAAACGTGAGAGGTGGGTTTGCATATGTGGTTTCTTTATGTGCTGGCTGCCATATTGCTGCTGCTGTGCATGCCGGTCTGGATCAGCTTTGAATATGACGGTGCGTTTAAGGTGTCGGTGCGGTATTTCATCCGCTTTGTGGCGGTGGATACTTCGAAGCCCAAGAAGGCGAAAAAGGAAGCGAAGAAGGAGATCAAGCAGGCAGGCGGAAAGAAGACGGCGCCAAAGGAATCCCCAAAAGGGGATGCCAAGGATCGGCTGCGCTTTCTGTGGGAATTTTTAAAATCCTCCCGGCATGGCGTCCGGATGATTTTAAAGCATCTCAAGGTGTCGCGGCTGAACCTGCATATCGTGGTTGCCAGCGGGGACGCGGCCCAGACGGCGGTCAACTATGGAAAATGGTGCGCCGGCGTCTATTCCGCCGTCACGCTGCTCAAAAACTGGGTTTCATTCGGCAAAATTGAAATAGACATCCTTCCCGATTTTGATCGGGAAGAGAACGAATACCGCATGCTGGCAACCATTCGGCTGATTCCGTTTGCTGTGCTGACAGCGGGCGGCAGGGTGCTGTTCGGTCTGCTGACGGGCTTGGTAGGCAAACAGAAAACAAAACAGAATGAACAAGATTATGTAAAGGGCGGTGCATTACAATGAGTGAACATCCAATACAGGGGCTTATGGACACGGCGATGCAGAAGCTGCGTCAGCTGGTGGACGCCAACACCATCGTCGGCCAGCCGATTGAGGCGGGGGACACGATCATCATCCCGGTCTCCAAGGTTTCGTTCGGATTTGCGTCCGGCGGTTCGGACCTGCCGACCTCCAAGCCGAAGGAGCTGTTCGGCGGCGGAAGCGGCGGCGGCGTTTCGATCAACCCGATCGCCTTCATCGCGATCACGAACGGCAATGTCAAGCTGCTGCAGATCGACGCGTCGGGCGGCAGCACCGCAGACCGTCTTGTCGACGCCGTGCCGGAGCTGATCGACAAGGTCAGCGGCATCATCAAGACCGAAAAGGCCAAGAAGTCCGCCGAAAAAGCGGACGCGCAGGACAAAGCCGGCGGCAAGATCAATGTGGACAAGCCGAAACACAAAGAACCAACCGAATAACCGTATTTTTGAAGCCCACGCTGCATAAACTGTATCGCAGGACAGAATCCTGCCGGTGAATGGGCTGTCAATCAAACAGGATGAAAAAAGGGCAAACGGGTTTGCCCTTTTCTTCGGTTATGAAGAACCCCTGCGCATTCGCCGAGATACCATGAAAATTGGGGGAACGGTGTATGCTCAAAAAGATTACAGGAATACTGCTGGCCCTTTCGCTGCTGCTCGGTGTTGCACTGCCGGTGTCGGCCTTCGAATGCGCGACAAGCGCGAAGGCTTCGATCCTGATCGATGCGGATTCCGGCCGCGTGCTGTCCGCGCAGAATGAAAAGGCAAAGCTGCCGATGGCCAGCACCACCAAAATTATGACCACGCTGATTGCGCTGGAACAGCCGGATCTGACCTCCTACTTCACAGTGGACCCGGAGGCCATCAAGGTGGAGGGCTCCTCGATGGGGTTGACCGAGGGGGACCGTGTCAACCTGCTGACCCTCTGCTACGGCATGATTCTGCCATCCGGCAACGACGCGGCCAACGTCGTCGCGATGCGCATCGGCGGCAGCGCGGAAAAATTCGCGGATATGATGAATGCGAAGGCGGCCGAGCTGGGGCTCAAAGACACCCATTTTGTCACGCCGTCGGGACTGGATGCAGACGGGCATTACACAACCGCCTATGACCTCGCACAGCTCGCAAGGATCGCGATGCAGAACCCGCTGTTCAAGAGCATCTGCAAGGAATCCGCCGCGCAGGTCGAGTTCGGCAATCCGCCGTTTAAACGCTGGCTCAAGAATCACAACAAGCTCATCGAAATGTATGACGGCTGCATCGGCGTCAAGACCGGCTTCACGGATGCGGCAAAGCGCTGCCTGGTGTCCGCCGCCGAACGGGACGGCGTCACGCTGATCTGCGTGACACTTAACGACCCGAACGACTGGGCGGACCATGCGAAGTATTACGACGCGGGCTTTGCCACGCTGAAGATGCGGACAATGGAAGCCGCCGAAAGCTATCCGGTCAAGGTCACCGGCGGAACCGCCCCGACCGTGCAGGCGAAGGTCTCCGGTCCGGTGCAGATTCTGCTGACCGACGAGGAAGCGCAGAAGGTCCAGCCGGTTGTGACGACAGAACCATTTCTATACGCGCCGGTGAAGGCAGGCGATGTCATCGGGCAGCTGCAGTACCGCGTGGATGGGGAATTGATGGCGTCGGTGCCGCTGATTGCCGCATCGGATGTCGGCGCGGCGTTTACATATAAAAAAGAAGAAAGCCTTTCCGACAAAGCGGGCGGCTTCTTTTCCGGCATCATAGACTGGTTCAAGGGGCTGTTTGGATGACCGGAAGAATGCCGGGAACTCTATCAGGAGAGCGGTTCGTCAGATTGGAACGTCAAAAAGCGTTCCGCAGGAATTGTAAAAAAGGCCGGCCCAAAGTTCGGCTTTGAGGTAAAAGGGAGTACAAAATGGATAATAATAACGTGCGTATACAAAAAGTAATATCGGAACTCGGCGTGATGTCCAGGAGGAAGGCCGAAGAGGCGATACTGAACCGGCGGGTCACCGTCAACGGACGGCCCGCTGCAATCGGCATGAAGGTGAATCCCCGCAAGGACATCATTGCGGTTGACGGGGAGAACATCTCAAAGGGGAAAAAGATCACCAAGTACTATCTGGCCCTGCACAAGCCGCGCGGCTATGTGACGACCCTCAGCGACGAGATGGACCGGCGGTGTGTGGCCGAGCTGGTGGAGAACGCGCCCGCGAAGGTCTACCCGATCGGCAGGCTGGACCGCAATACCGAAGGCCTTTTGATCTTTACGAACGACGGGGAGTTCGCGAACATGATGATGCATCCGCGCTACCATGTCCCGAAGACCTACCGTGTCACGGTGCGTCCGGATGTGAATGACGAGCAGCTTCTCAAGCTCGCGCAGGGCGTGGAGATCGACGGCGTCATGACGCTGCCGGCTGAGATCAAGGTGCTGACCAAGGAGCCGGACCGCGCGGTCATGCAGATGTCCATCACCGAGGGCCGCAACCGGCAGATCCGCAAGATGTGCGAGGCGGTCGGGCTGGAGGTTGCAAGGCTGCGGCGCACCGCCGTGGGCAGCGTCAAGCTCGGCATGCTGAAGCCCGGCGAATGGCGGTTCCTCACAAACGAAGAGGTCAAGGCGCTCAGGCAGATGGCGGTGACGGCCTCGCGCAGGCAGTCCGGCAAGCCGTCGGGCGCCGCCGAAAAGCGGGAAGGAAAGGTCATCTACGAAGAAAGGCCGCGCTCCTTGAAAAAGGATGCCCCGAAACCGCCGAAGGCCAAGGAACCGCGCTTTCCGGCCAAACGCCACACCGGCGGCTTCGAGTGGGACGATTCCCGCGTGAGCAAAAAGCCGGGCAAGCGCCCGCCGAGAGGAAGATAGGACATGCTTGAGATCATCGATTCGGCAAGTAGGGATGACATACGCAGGGACTGCGGGCTTCTCGGCATTCCCTATGAGGATGGACGCCGCGCGTTTCATGCGGTGGACGGACAGGACACGGTTGGGTTCTGCGTGTACGGATTTGAGGCGGACAGGCTGGTTATCAAAGGCGTGCGCTGTGAGCCGGAATATGGGACAAGCCTGTATGACGGATTGCTGCGGGCCGTGCTGAACCTTGCGCTTTCCCGCGGCGTTGGGGAAGCTGTCCTGGACGACGCGATTCCTGAGGAGGTTTGTCAAATCCTGCTCCCGTTACATTTTACAAAAAACATCGTGTTTTCGATTGAGGATTTTTTCAAAACCTTCAGAAATTGCAGAAAGTAAAAAAAATCCTTGTTATTTTAATAACAAAATTGTATAATAGAATCAGAATCAACTTTTTTCAGATAGAGGATTTCCATTTGGGGAATTTCAAATTTGTTTGGTTAGGAAATGGAGGATAATTCACATGAGTGCAGAAAGCGGTATGAATCTTCTTAACGCTGCCCGTTCGGATTTCATGAAGCCCACACCGGCGCGTGAGAGGCTCGGTATCCTGTTCGATGAAGGCAGCTTTGTGGAACTGGATGCTTTTGCAAAGGTGGACGGAAAGCCGGCCGGCGTCGTCACCGGCTACGGCACGGTGTTCGGCACCCCCTGCTATGCGTTTGCACAGGACCCGAAGGTCTTCGGCGGCGCGGTGGGCAGAGTCCATGCGGCGAAAATCAAAAAGGTCTATGATCTGGCCATCAAGACCGGCGCGCCGGTTGTCGGCATCTACGATTCCAACGGCGCCAGACTGGCCGAAGGCAACGACGCGCTGGCAGCCTATGGCGAAATGCTTTCGTATGTCAACAACCTTTCCGGCGTTGTGCCGCAGGTTTCCGTTGTGGTCGGCACCTGTGCCGGCACCGCGGCAATGATCGCCTGCAGCGCTGATTTCGTCGTGATGAGCGAGGATGCGCAGTTCTTCATGACCGCGCCGTTTGTCGCCAAGGCAAAGGGTGAAAAGGTCGAAGGCGCGGGAACCGCTAAAAACGCGGCGCTGTCCGGCGTTGCGCAGATCGTGGAAAAAACAAAGGAAGACGCTGTTAAGAGCGCGAGAAACCTCGTGGCCATGCTGCCGATGAACAACCTCGCGGCCTCCCCGGTCTGTGAATTTGCAGGCGCCGATGCGGTGCAGGTTGTGGAAGGCGATATCGCCGCAACGCTCAGAACCGTAGCTGATCAGGACAGCCTGATGGAGCTTTATAAAGAATTTGGCACAAACGTCTACGCCGCGCTTGCGACGATGGGCGGATATACCTGCGCGATGCTTGCGACGAAGAATTCCGCGAAGCTCACATCCGACGACTGCTCGAAGATTGCGCGGATCGTCTCGTTCTGCGATGCGTTCCAGCTTCCGGTCATCACCTTTGTGGACACCGAAGGCTTTGTCGCGTCGAGCGAGGCGGAGCTTGCCGGAAGCATCCGGGAAGCGGCCAAGCTGGCGCATGTCTATGCGGAAGCCACCTGCCCAAAGGTATCGGTCGTGACCGGCAAGGCCTATGGAAGCGCGTTCATCGCGCTGGCCGGCAAAAACGCCGGCGCAGACCTGACTGTTGCGTGGCCGGACGCCGTGATCTCGGCGCTTGAGCCGCAGACGGCGGTTGCCATCCTGATGGGCGACAAGATCACCGCGAAAAAGGGCAGAGCGGCTGTCGAGCAGGAATACATGGAGACCTCCGCAAACGCATTCGCGGCCGCGGCCGACGGAAGCATCGAGGATGTCATCGACCCGGCGGACACCCGCAAGGTCATCCTGAGCGCGCTTGAGATGCTCGAATCCAAGAGGGTCGCCAAGCTGCCGAAGAAGCACAGCATCATCCCGTTCTAAGGGATGCTCCTATAAAAATGAATGACCGTGTATTGAGATAGAAAGGATTTGTTCATATGAAAAGATTTAATGTAACCGTAAACGGCAAAGCATATGACGTCAGCGTAGAAGAGATGGGCGCTTGTGCACCGGCCGCTCCAGTGGCTCCGGCCCCGGCAGCACCGGCACCTGCCGCAGCTCCGGCTGCACCGAAGGCATCCGCAGGCGCGGTACAGGTGAAAGCGCCGATGCCGGGCACCATCCTGGATATCAAGGTGTCCGCAGGCCAGCAGGTCAAAAAGGGCGATGTTCTGGTAATCCTCGAGGCAATGAAGATGGAGAACGAAATCATGGCGCCGCAGGACGGCACCGTCGACGCCGTTCATGTCCAGAAGGGCGCATCGGTCAACTCCGACGATGTGGTTGTCTCTTTGAAATAATTTTTAGGGAAAAGGTGGTAGAATAATGAGTCAGGTAAAGATAACGGAAACCGTATTGCGTGATGCTCACCAATCCCTGATTGCAACCCGTATGACATTGGACGACATGCTGCCGATGCTCAAAGCAATCGACGATGTGGGATTCTATTCCGCAGAGGTCTGGGGCGGCGCAACGTTCGATGCCTGCCTGCGTTTCCTCGATGAGGACCCGTGGGAAAGACTGCGCATCATCCGCAAGCATATGCCGAACACCAAGCTGCAGATGCTGTTCAGGGGCCAGAATATGCTGGGCTATCGTCACTATGCCGACGATGTGGTCGAGTACTTTGTTCAGAAATCGGTCTCCAACGGCATCGATATCCTGCGTATCTTCGATGCGCTCAATGATATCCGCAATTTGGAAACGGCGATCAAGGCGACCAAAAAAGAAGGCGCGCACCTGCAGGCGGTTCTGTCCTACACGACCAGCCCGGTGCACGACATCAAATATTTTGTCAATTATGCAAAACAGCTTGAGAACACCGGTGCGGATTCCATTTGTGTCAAGGATATGGCCGGACTCATCACGCCGTATGTGGCGTATGAGCTGGTCAAGGAACTCAAGAAAACCGTCAAGATTCCGATCCAGCTGCACACCCATTACACCTCCGGACTCGCTTCGATGGCTGAGCTGAAGGCGATTGAAGCCGGCGTCGACATCATCGACACCGCGATGTCCCCGCTTGCGCTGGGAACCTCCCATCCGGCCACTGAGTCGATGGTCGCCGCGCTGCAGGGAACCGAGTACGACACCGGTCTCGATCTCAAGAAGCTCAACATTGTCCGTGAACACTGTGTCAAGCTGCGTGAGAAATATCTTGAAAGCGGCCTGCTGAATCCGAAGCTGCTGGGCGTCGACGCGAACACCCTCTTGTATCAGGTTCCGGGCGGCATGCTGTCCAACCTGGTTTCCCAGCTCAAACAGGCCGGCAAGGAAGACAAGCTCGACGAAGTGCTGCGCGAGGTGCCGAATGTCCGCAAGGATGCCGGTTATCCGCCGCTGGTCACGCCGTCCTCCCAGATCGTCGGCACCCAGGCGGTGTTCAACGTCATCATGGGTGAGCGCTACAAGATGGTCACGAAGGAGTTCAAGGGACTGGTCAAGGGCGAATACGGAAAAACTCCGGTCAAGATCGATCCGGAATTCCAGAAACGCATTCTGGGCGGCGAAAAGCCGATCACCTGCCGTCCGGCAGACCAGCTGAAGCCGGAGCTTGGTAAGCTGCGTTCCGAGATTCCGCCGGAACTCATCGAGCAGGAAGAGGACGTCCTCTCCTATGCACAGTTCGGCCAGGTCGCCATCAAGTTCTTCGAAAACCGCCGCAACAAGAAGTACGGCGTGGACGGCGAGCATGTCGACATGGAAAACAAGGTGCATCCCCTCTAAGCGGTATCCGCTTGCAAACCGGGCCAATATGGTTTAAAATAAAAGGGCATTGCAGTATGAAGCTGCAACGCCCTTTTTTGTTTGTATGGAGGGATGGAACAAGGAATTTATACGACAGCAGTTCTGCAATTGGAGCATCCGTGCTGTTGTTACTATAGATATACTTGCATGAAAGAACAAAGCTTACAATCGGTGCGTTATAGAAAAGAGCGGTTCAAGCAGGCGTAGACCGGTCGGTTCCTGCTTGAATACCAAGTCTGTAAGCAGATGACTGAAGAGCTTGCGGTACGCGGCGGCTTTGCTGCCAGTAGATGCGGGTACAATAGGATTGCCGCTTTGTTCTGGCGCTTCTATACCAACAAATTTATATGAAATAGAAACAGACTTTACCATAGAAAGGCGGGGAAACGATGCTGCAGCTTTTATTGGGCACGGCCGGTTCGGGAAAGAGCCGGTATATCCTGCACGCAATCCAAAAGGATGTGCGCGCGGGGAAGAAGGTCATCCTGCTGATCCCCGAACAGTTTTCGTTTACGGCGGAGAAACAGCTGTACGAGCTGTTGGGCGCGGATGGGATGATGCAGGTCGAGGTGCTCAGCTTTACGCGGCTTGCCGACCGCATCTTCCGGGAATACGGCCATCTTGCCGGAAATTTTATCGACGACAGCGTGCGCACCATCCTGATGGACCTCAGTATGCACGAGCTGTCCGACCGGCTGCAGGTGTTCGGCAAGCAGGCATTTCATCTGGAGTTCCAGCAGTCGGTCATCGAGCTGACGAGACAGTTCAAGCTGAACAGCATGGATCCCATGCGGCTTGAGAAGGTGGCAGAGGAGCTTCCGGACGGCGCGCTGCGCGAAAAGATGCGGGAGCTGTCGCTCATCTACAGCGTGTACGACGGATACATCCAGCTGCGCTACCGGGACAGCGACGACGATCTGGCGAAGGCGGAAGAGCTGCTGCGCGAGCATCACTTCTTCCGGGAATATCAGGTGTACATCGACAGCTTCAGCGACTTCTCCGCCGCGGAGTTTGATCTGATCCGTCACATGATCTGCGATTCCCCGGCGGTGTATGCCGCGTTTACCTGCGACGGCCTGCAGGATCGCGAGAACGGCATCGGGCTGTTTTCCAATGTGAAAAAGACCGTGCGCCGTTTCCTTGCCGCCGCGCGGGAGTGCGGCGTGACGGTGGGAAAGCCGCTGCTCTCCCAAAATGGGCGCAGGTTTCAGCAGGAAGCATTGAAGGCCATGGAACAAAACCTGTTCCGTTCGGAGCATCAGCGGTATGAACAGCTCAGCGGCGGCATCACGCTGCAGTGCGCGGCCGGTCCGTCCGAAGAGGTTGAACAGGCGGCCGCGCAGATCTGCCGGCTGATCCGTGAAGAGGGGTGCCGCTTTCGGGATATCGCGGTGATTGTGCGCAGCCTGGAGGACTATGCCGACCTCATCGAAACGGTGTTTGATAAATATGAGCTGTCCTACTTTTTCGATAAGCGCGAGGATTTATCCGCGAAGCCGCTCATCCGGATGGTGCTCGCGGCGCTGCAGTGCGTCGGAAGCCGGTTTCAGCCGGACGATCTGTTCCGGCTGCTGAAATCCGATTTGTACGGCATGTCGGTCGAGGAGATCGCCGCGCTCGAAAACTACTGCTACATCTGGGATGTCAAGGGACGTATGTGGCTGGAGGAATTCAAGTCCAGCCCGCAAGGCTTCGGACAGGGCGCGCCGGATGAATCGGACAGGGAAGAGCTTGTCCGGTTAAATGAACTGCGCCTGCGCGCCGTCACGCCGCTCTTACATCTGAAAGAGCGGACTGCAGACTGCGACGGCCAGGCGTTTGCCGAAGCGGTATTTGCCTTTTTGGAGGAGATCGGTGCGCGCACGCGTATCGAAGCGCAGATCGGCGCGTCCATCGAACAGGGGAATCCACGGGAAGCCGAAGAACATACGGCGGTCTGGGAGTTATTGATGTCGCTGCTGGACTGGTTTGCGGACAGCCTGAAAGGAACACGGCTGCCCTGCAAGCGGTTTGCGCAGCTGTTCGAGATCCTTGTCCTGAACACCGATTACGGCAGGATTCCGCAGACCGCCGATCAGATCCTCATCGGCGCGGCGGACAAGGTGCGCATGGACGACAAACGCGCCGTATTCCTGCTGGGCGCGAATGAGGAGGTCTTTCCGCTTTCCCAGAAGCGCACCGGCATCTTTTCGGAGCGCGACTGCAGGACGCTGATCGAAAACGGCGTGCAGTTCTTCGATTCGAGGGAGCAGGCGCTGTCCGCGGAGCTGTTCTACGCCTACCACGCGATGACCCGCGCGAGAGAAAGGCTTTATGTCAGCTTTTCGCGGGCGGATGCGCAGGGCCGCGCGCTCTATCCATCGGTCATTGTACGGGAGCTTCGCGGCATCTTTCCCGCGCTGCAGATAGAGAATGCGGATACCGGCACGCTGGATGCTGTGGTGAACCAAAGGACGGCTTTCCAGTGGTATGCCGCGCACATCCGGCAGGATACGCCGGAAACGGTGTCGATGTATTGTTACCTGAAAAAGCAGCCCCAGCTTTCCGCAAGGGCCGACAAGCTGATGGAGAACCTGACGAAGCGGCCGTTTCGGATCGAGGACCGGGCGCTTTCCCGTGAACTGTTCGGCAGGCGGATGTTTGTGTCGCCGTCCAGGGTCGAGAAATACCACAGCTGCCGGTTTGCATACTTCTGCCAGAACGGCATGAAGGCCAGACCGCGCCGAAAAGCCGATTTTTCACCGATTGAAGCGGGTTCGCTGATCCATTACGCACTGCAGGTCATCCTGTCCAAGCACGGCGCGAAGGGACTGCTGGAGGTGGACCGGGCGGCCCTCAAGAAGGAGATCGCCGCAGTGCTGCAGGAATACCTCGACGATGTGCTGGACAGTGCGCAGCAGAGAAGCGCGCGGCTCAAATACCTGTTTACAAGGCTGCAGACGACGGTTGAGAAGCTGCTTGTGCATCTGGCGAAGGAGTTTGCGCAGAGTGAATTCGAGCCGGTCGCGTTCGAGCTGCCGATCAGCCTGCGATCCAAGGTCAAATCGATGGAGCTGCTCACGCCGGACGGCGGCAGCATCGCGGTCGAGGGCATTGTGGACCGGGTGGATGTCATGAAGCGCGGCGGCAAAAAATATGTGCGGGTGGTTGACTACAAATCCGGCGGCAAGAGCTTCGATTTGTACGACGTGTACTATGGGCTCAACCTGCAGATGCTGATCTACCTGTTCTCGATCTGGGAGAGCGTCCCGGACAGCGTCCCGGCGGGCGTGCTCTACATGCCCGCCAGGAATCCGCTGGTCAGCGCCGAGCGGACCGCCGACGCGAAGGAGGTGCGGCTTGAGCAGCAGAAGCAGCTCAAGATGAACGGCCTGCTGCTCAGCGACGCGGACGTCCTGACCGGCATGGAGCGGGAGGTCGCCGGCGTGTTCATCCCGGCAAAGCTCAAGAACGACGGCACGCTGGACGCCTATTCAAGCGTGGCGACGCTGGCTGAAATGGGAAAACTCAAAAGCTATGTGGAAAAGCTCATAATCGATATGGCATCGGAACTGCAGAACGGCGGCATCCAGGCCAGTCCTGCCCGCAAGGGAAGCTGGACGGCCTGCGACTACTGTGATTATAAGACCGTCTGCCGGCACGGCGAGGAGGACGCGTTCCGTGAAATCTGCAAAATGGACCGCGAGACGCTGTATCAGATGCTGGAAAAGGAGGAATCGTGATGCCGAACTGGACAAAGGAACAGCGGGACGCGTTTACCGCTTCGGGCGGCAGCATTCTGGTATCGGCGGCGGCGGGCAGCGGCAAGACCGCGGTGCTGGTCCAGCGGATCATCCGGATGCTGACCGGCGGGCAAAGCCCGGTCGACGCGGACCGGCTGCTGGTCGCAACCTTCTCGAATGCCGCGGCCAGCGAGATGAAGGAGCGCGTGGCGCGCAGGCTCGACGAACTGATCCGGGAAAATCCGCAGGACGCGGCACTCCGGCGGCAGAAGATGATGCTGTCCGGCATGCAGATCGGAACCATCCATTCCTTCTGCCTGAACACCATCAAAAACCACTTTCACCTGCTGGACATTTCGCCGGACTTTAAGATTGCCGACGAAAGCCAGCTCAAGGTGCTTCGCGAGGAGGCGGCCGAAGAGAGCATCGAGCGGTTTTACGCCGAAGACCAGAGCGGCGATTTCAGCGACCTTGTGGAGCTGCTCTCGAGCGGACGGGATGACAAGAAGGTCGCGGCGGCGATGGTTTCGCTGTACGACTTCATCCGTTCCCATCCGTTCTACGAGGACTGGCTGGATGAGAAGGCGGCGCTTTACGATCCAGCGCAGAGGGCGGCGGAAAGCGTCTGGGGCGGTATTGTGCTGTCCTACACAAAGGACGCGCTGGCTTACGCGCAGCGGCTGACCGCGCACAGCCTGGAGCTGATCCTCGACGACGAGATGATGCGGAAGGCCTATGAAAGCGCGTATGTGTCCGACCTTGCCGGCATCGAGCGGCTCGCCGCGCTGGCGGAGGAGGGCGATTGGGATGCGCTGTACGAATTGCTGCACCGCTTCCAGTTCGAGCGGCTCGGAAGCCTGCGCAAATATGAGGATGTGCAGCGCAAGACGGCGGTCGGTAATCTGCGCAAGGAGGTCAAGTCGATCATCGCGGGGCTGGCGGAAAAGCAGTTCTGCTGCACCGAAGCGGAGTTTGCCGAGGACATCCTCGACCTGCGCCCCAAGGTGGACACGCTGTTCCGGTTGACCAAGGATTTCGCGGACAGGCTGGAGAGTAAAAAGCGGGAGAAGAAATGGCTCGACTTTTCCGACCTTGAGCAGTATACCCTGCGGCTGCTTGTCGGAAAGGATGCGGACGGCTGCCGGCCGACCGCGCTTGCAAAGCAGCTTTCACAGGAATATGAGGAAATCCTCGTCGATGAATGCCAGGACACCAACGAGGTGCAGGATCTCATCTTCCGCGCGCTGTCGCGGGATGAAAAAAACCTTTTCATGGTCGGGGATGTCAAGCAGAGCATCTACCGGTTCCGGCAGGCCATGCCCGAGCTGTTCCTGGCGCGGAAAAACAGCTTTCATCCCTATGATGGAAGCCGCTTCCCGGCCAAGATCAATTTAAACCGCAACTTCCGCAGCAAGCGGCAGGTGACCGACGGCATCAACTTCATCTTTGAGCAGATCATGAGCGAAGCGCTCGGGGAGCTTGACTACAACGATGAGGAGAAGCTCATCTGCGGCGCAGATTATCAGGAGAGCGAAGACGACCGAGATATGCAGCTTCTGATCGCCGACGCGGGGGAATCCGAAGCGGATAAAACCGTGCTGGAAGCGCGGCTGGTTGCGGAGCAGATCGCGCGGATGGCCGAGGACGGATACATGGTCCGGGACGGAAACGATTACCGCCGCATGGGCTATGGCGACGTCTGTATCCTGCTGCGCTCCCCGAAGAACAAGGCCAAAATCTATGCCGACGCGCTCAAGGAGCACGGCATCCCGGTCAAAACCGATACCGGGGAGGCGTTTTTATACAGGAATGATATCAGCATCGTGATTTCGATGCTCAAGGTGATCGACAATCCCCTTCAGGATGTGGCGATGCTGGCCGTTCTGCTGTCGCCGATGTTCGGCTTCACACCGGACGATCTGACGCGCGTCCGGCTGAGCGCGCGCACCGGTTCACTCTACACGGCGATGACCGGATATCGGGAGGAAGATGAGACGGCAGTTAAGATTGCCGGTTTCCTCGACACCCTCTCGATGCTGCGCCGGGAGTCGAGCCTTCTGCCGGTCGGGGAGCTGGTCCAGCGGATCTATGATGCGACCGACTTTGAAGCGGTCAGCCAGGTCATGGACCCGACCGGAGCCGCGCCGGCGCATCTGCGTCTGCTGCGCGATTACGCGAAGAACTACACCGGGTTCGGACGCGGGGACCTCGGCTCCTTCATCCGGTTTGTCAACCGCATGCTGGAGCTGAACGCGGATTTCTCTTCGCCCGGCTCTGCCGACGGCGCGGGGGAGGCCGTGCGGATTATGAGCATCCACCATTCCAAGGGTCTCGAATTCCCGGTCTGCTTTGTGTCGGATACGGCCAAACGGTTCAACCGGGAGGACCTGCGCGGCAGCACGCTGATCCATTCGCGTCTCGGCTTCGCGCTGGTGCGCCGGGACCTTGAACTGATGAAGCAGTTCACGACGCTGCCGAAGGAGGCCGTGCGGCTCGAGCTGGAAAAGGACATGCTTTCGGAGGAGCTGCGCGTTTTGTATGTCGCGCTCACACGGTCGAAGCAGCGGCTGATCATCACGGCGGCGCTCAACAGGCCGCAGAAGAAACTGGGAGAGCTGGCCGCCGCGCTGGAGGATGGGACGAAGATATCCCCCTATGTGATCCGCAAGATGTCCAGCTATCTGGACTGGGTCCTGCTGGCGGCGCTGCGGCATCCCGACGCGAAGGCGCTGCGCACGCTGGCCGGTATGCCGGAAGCCTGCGTGCTTGAAGCGTCCGGCCGTTGGACGATGAGCATTGAAAAACCACAGGAGACGGCGCAGGAAAACGAACAGATCTCCTTTCGGTATGAAAGCCGGCCGGACGAAGCCATCCTTGCGCGGATTCAGCGGCAGACCGCGTTCCGGTACCCATATGAATCCGATACGCTGGTGCCGACCAAGCTGTCGGTGTCCCAGCTTCTGGAATCATCCGCCGCCGGGCGGCACAGGCTTTGCAGCCGCCCGCAGTTTGCCATGAAATCGGCCTTCACGCCCGCCGAGCGCGGCACCATCCTGCACCGTTTTATGCAGTTCTGCAGCTATGAAGATGCCAGAACGGACGTCCGCGCCGAGCTTGCCAGGATGATCTCCCGGCAGTACCTGACCGAACGGGAGGGACAGGAGGTGGACGTGGCTGCCCTGCGGAAATTCTTCGAAAGCCCCCTTGCGGAAAGGATCTTTGCAAGCCCGCGCGTACACCGTGAGCTGCGGTTCTATGAGATGATTGACAGCGGAGAGATTGCGGCCGAAGCCGGCTGTCCCATCCTGGTACAGGGCGTCGCCGACTGTGTGTTTGAAGAAGGAGATGGGTTTGTCATCGTCGACTACAAAACCGATCAGGTGTCCGACGCGGCGAAGCTGACCGAACGGTATGCCCGCCAGCTTGTGCTTTACCGCAGGGCACTGGAAAAGGCGCTGAAAAAGCCCTGTATCGGCGGCGTATTGTATGCGTTCGCGCTGGGCGAGGAGGTCAGGGTGTTTTGACTGGGTATCGGCAGGAAAAATCGAGAGGTGTACAGCGGAGCAGGTTGATCTCCAGAGAAATTCAGATGAAACAGACCTTGCGGTCTGACCCGCAGGCTGTCGTCGGCGATACCTGTGATGCCGGCACAGGTTTCCAAAGAAAAAGGCCCGGCGTGCAGATGTGGTGTTCTTACTGAAAGAAGAGCCATGCATCTGAACGCCGGGCAAAAAAAGAATGCTGAGAAAAAAACTCTCAGCATCAAAGAATTGGGGAAGTGAAAGGGTTTAGGGGAGTTGCTATAATGATAATACCATAATTGTAATTAATTGTCAATAGGTATTTTCAAAAAAAGGAACATAAAATAGTTGGCTTTTTACCCCTTTTTGCGCTATAATGGTTGATAAGTGAAATATAGAAGGAGAACACAGCATGCTTTTCATTCACGCAAACATTCTGACCATGGAGGAACTCGATATCCCGGACGGATATATTTTCATCAGAGACGGCAAAATCGCGCAGATCGGCGAGATGGAGGCCGTGCCGGATACCGATGAAGAAATCCTTGATCTTGAAGGAAGAACCGTTGTGCCGGGCTTTGTCGACGCGCACTGCCATCTCGGCATGTGGGAGGATGCGCTCGGCTTTGAAGGGGAGGACGGCAACGAGGACACCGACCCGTCCACGCCGCATCTGCGGGCAATCGACGCGGTGAACCCGCTGGACCGCTGCTTTTCCGATGCGCTGGACGCGGGCGTCACGGCGGTGCTGACCGGGCCGGGAAGCGCAAATCCGGTAGCCGGCGAGATCGTCGCCATGAAGACCTGCGGAAGATGCGTCGACGATATGATCCTGAAAGCGCCGGCCGCGATCAAATTTGCATTGGGGGAAAACCCGAAATCGACCTACAGCCACAAAAACATGCCTCCGGTGACCCGGATGGCCACGGCGGCCATCATCCGGGAGCAGCTCTATAAAGCGGAAAAATACCTCGATTTTACGCTGCGGGCGCAGGCCGACGAGGATGAGGACCCACCGGAATACGATATCAAGTGCGAAGCGCTGATCCCGCTGCTCAACGGGGAGATCAAGGCGCATTTTCACGCGCATCGGGCGGACGACATCTGCACGGCCATTCGGCTCGCCAAGGAATTTGAAATCGGATATGTCATCATACACGGCACCGAGGGGCATCTGATCCCGGACATCTTAAAGCGCGAGCAGGCGGATGTGGTTGTCGGACCGATTTTGACCGACCGTTCCAAGCCGGAGCTGAAAAACCAGACGACGGCGAATGCCGCAAGGCTGACGGAAGCCGGTGTGCGCACGGCGATCTGCACCGACCATCCGGAAGTGCCGATCCACTACCTGCCGCTTTCGGCGATGGTCGCCGCCAGGGAAGGAATGAGCGGGGAGGAGGCGCTGCGCGCGCTGACAATCCTGCCGGCGCAGATCTGCGGCATCGACGGCCGTGTCGGTTCGATCGCACCGGGCAAGGATGCGGACCTGCTGGTCTTTGAGAATGCGGTGTTCGGCATCGACGCAAAGCCCTGGATGGTGCTGGTGGATGGCAAAATTGTGCGCGGCCGGATCGATGGAAAGGATGAGGGCAATGAGAGAACTTGATGTGAGGCGGATTGCCGAGACAATCCGGGAGCTGTGTATCAAAGCGAACAAACAGCTTCCTGACGATATTGAAGAAAAGATGTGCGCGTGCTGCGAGCTGGAACAAAACGCGCTGGGAAAATCGGTCATGGAGGACCTGGTTGAGAATTTCAGGGTGGCGAAGGAATTGGACATCCCGGTCTGCCAGGACACCGGCATGGCCGTCGTGTTTATCGAGCTTGGGCAGGACGTGCATCTGACCGGCGGCCTGCTGGAGGACGCAGTCAACGAAGGGGTGCGCCGCGGCTATCTGGACGGGCTGCTGCGCTGTTCGATCGTATCCGATCCGCTTGAACGGGTCAACACCGGCGACAACACGCCGGCGGTGCTGCATCTGCGGATGGTGGAGGGCGACCAGGTACGCATCATGGTGGCGCCGAAGGGCTTCGGCAGCGAAAATATGAGCAGGCTTAAGATGTTTACACCGGCTGCGGGCAGGGAGGATGTCATAGATTTCGTGCTGGAAACGGTGAAGCTCGCTTCGAGCAATCCCTGTCCGCCTATGGTGGTCGGCGTCGGCATCGGCGGCGACTTCGAATGGTGCGCTTATCTTGCCAAGAAGGCACTGTGCCGCAGCTGCGACACGAAGAACGACAACGCGTTCTATGCCCGGATGGAGGACGAGCTGCTCGAACGGGTCAATCAGCTCGGCATCGGCCCGCAGGGCTTCGGCGGGGACATCACGGCGCTGAAGGTGAATATCGAGACCTATGCGACCCACATCGCGGGCCTGCCGGTCAGCGTCAACATCGGCTGCCATGTCACGCGCCACTGCAGTGCGGTGCTTTGATGCGGAAGGCGATGATATGGTATTAAAACAGGATGTTTTGCAGGTATTGAATTGATATTGGAGAGGGCGTCTCACACGCGCGGATTGCCGATTCACTGGATATCGCACGAAGCTGGTGCAGAAGGCGGAAAGAAATCTTCGGCGTCAACGATGCTGTTATACAGAAGTCCAGATGATGGTATGGCGCTGAAACGGGATGTCCAGCGCCTGCTGGAGGAGCGACGCGGCAAAGGCGTCTCCGATGTGCAGATGGCCGATATGCTGGACGTCACGCGCAGTGCGGTATGGAAGGCGGTCAAGGCACTGCAGGGTGAGGACTGCTGCTATATGAAAGGTCAGGTGATGGTATGGCATTGAAACAGGACATCCTGCGCATGCTGGAGGAGCGACGCGGCGAAAGCGTCTCCGGCGCGCAGATGGCCGATACGCTGGACGTCACGCGCAGCGCGGTGTGGAAGGCGGTCAAGGCCCTGCAGGATGAAGGCCATCAGATCGAGGCGGGCACCAACCGCGGTTACTGCCTGAAAACGTCCAGCGATGTGCTGTCGGTGCCATCCATTCAAAAAGGGCTGAAAACCCAGAGGATGGGAAGGAGCATATTCCTGTACAAGACGCTTGACTCGACCAACATCGAGGCGAAACGGCTGGCGCAGGAGGGCGCGGAACACGGGACGGTGGTGCTGGCCGAAGAGCAGACCGCCGGGCGGGGCAGGATGGGCCATTCCTTTTACTCCCCCAAGCAGGCCGGCATCTATATGAGCGTGATCCTGCGGCCCAAATTAAAGCCGGAGGAATACCTGCTGTTCACCTGCGCGGCGGCGGTTGCGGCCGCGCGCGCGGTTGCCTCGCTGTATGGCATCGAATGCAGCATCAAGTGGATCAACGATCTGTTTGTCGGGAAGAAAAAGGTCGGCGGCATCATGACCGAAGCGTCGATGAACTTTGAGGACGGCCGGTTCGACTATGTGGTGATCGGCATTGGGCTGAATGTGAGCACGAGCGGCGGGCAGTTCGGCCGGGAGCTTCGGTGTACGGCGACATCCCTGCAGGCGGCGTCCGGCAGGAAGGACATCTTTCGCACCGAGCTGATTGCGGAAATCCTCAACCAGCTCGAAATGATTGAAGCCGCCTTTGAGGAAAAGACGTTTTTTGCGGAATACAAAAGACGGCTGTTCCTGCTCGGGCAGCGGGTCGACGTTCAGGACGACTGGGGTGTTGAGACGGTCACGGCGCTGGACATCGACGAGCATGCGCGGCTGATTGTACAATGCCCTGACGGCGGCATCAAGAAGCTGCAGGCCTCACAGGTTCATGTGCGGCTGCATCAGGAATAAAGGAGGAGCAATATGGCGGAACTGACATTTGAGATTGTGAAGGAGATCGGTGTGCTGGGAACCTCGGCGCGCGGCTGGTCGAAGGAGCTGAACCTGGTCAGCTGGAACGGACGGGAAGCAAAATATGACCTGCGCGAGTGGTCGCCGGACCATGCGCGGATGGGGAAGGGCATCACCCTTTCCGACGAAGAGCTTGCCAATTTGAAAGATATACTGGATAAAACGAATATTTAAACAAAAAGAGGGCCGTTCCATAGCTGGACGGCCCTCTTTTTGACACAAGAAAAGACGCACCGCGAATTGTGACGCATCTGTAAATTCTATCGAACCTCTTTCTTCTATTATACCACAAAATCGGAAAAAAATCAAGTCTTGTAAGGTTAGCGCGGATATGGTATGAAGGATACAGGAGGTGTTTCTATGCAGCAGAATAGCAGCATAACCGCGCTGGTCAGCGCATTCGCAAGGGCCTATCATTCCATACACCACACTGTAAAAATATACGATGATCCGCTTGCCAGGGATATTTTAGGAGAATCGTATGAGCGGATCGCCCAAAACATGACGGACGGTATCCCGTACTTCTGTCCCGGATTTGAAGGAACAAAGGAGGATGCGCTGCGGTGGATTGTGGACAGCCAGCTGTCCCCGTCGCCGCTGGGCCGCGCGGCTTATGCCGGGCAGTGCCTGCAGAACGCCGTTTCCATCGGTGCAGAGCAGTATCTGATCTTTGCGGCCGGTTATGACACAACCGCCTACCGGCAGCCGGATTTTATGGAATCGCTGCGGATTGTCGAGATCGACCATCCTGCCACACAGCGCGATAAGCTGCGGCGGGCGCGGGCTTGTCTTGAAATCCCGCGGAACCTGCGGTATGCGGCGGTGGATTTTGCAGATGGGGATTGGCCGGAGCAGCTCAGGAAGCAGCGGGCCTTTGAACCGGATGCCGTCAGCTTCTGCAGCCTGCAGGGCATCAGCTACTATCTGTCCCCGGAACAGTTCGATGCAATGATCGCCGGCATTGCGGGGCTGGTCGGATTCGGCAGCAGCCTGGTGCTGGATTATCCGGACCGTGCCAGCGGGACCGATGCGGCGGGGGAGCGCGCGAAGAAGCAGCAGGCGCTTGCCGGCGAAGCGGGGGAACAGATGCTTGCCGGTTACAGCTACCGGGAGATGGAAGCCCTGCTGGCAAAGCACGGATTCTATATCTATGAGCATCTCACCCCTGCGGAAATCACGGAACGCTTTTTTGAACTGCACAATCAAGCCGATCCCGCGCATCCGATGACGGCGCAGGACAACACAAATTACTGCCTTGCCGTGAAGCGGAATACCTGATCGACAAATCAGAATACCGGACAGGATTTTCAGTGCGATTGCTATGCTGACTTGTGTTAAGCCAATCCAATACTGCGCAAAGGAAGAACGCCGCTCCATCCATTATGGATGGAGCGGCGTTCAGACTGTCGAAAGACCAGTGAAAAACGATCGCCGTGCCTTT
Organism: Candidatus Soleaferrea massiliensis AP7; assembly: GCF_000820765.1. Classification (GTDB taxonomy): domain Bacteria; phylum Bacillota; class Clostridia; order Oscillospirales; family Ruminococcaceae; genus Soleaferrea; species Soleaferrea massiliensis. Next base: position 127,826 of record NZ_CCYH01000036.1, on the reverse strand, counting down.
CTGCGATTGGGGGGGAACCACCTGCGGTGGGACAATCGTCGACGGCTTTTTTAGCCGAAGAATCATTTACGCAGTGACTACAAGAATTGGGGTACTGGCAAAGACTGTTGTAGAGAGCATAAGTGTCCGCTACTAGCTATGCCCAACCACCCAGCCCAAAACAAAATGCCGCCCGCAGGCGGCCAAAGAAGGCAATGGAATATCAGAGGGGATTTTCAAGGGGGCCATCTGGCTTGGGGTGGCACCGTGCATGGCCCCCTTGAACGGCCTTTCTTGGTTACTTCTTTGGCCGCGCAAAGAAGTAACTGCCACTTTGCCAAGGGTTGGCAGTCCAGTAAAGCCGCTGTACCACAGTGGTGATAATTTCCGGATTACTAAGTGCCACTTGGTAAGTACAGTAAGGCTGTCGCGTTACAGCAGTACAACGACCACGCCGCCGAGTATCACTTGGCAAACATCGTAAGGCCGCTGTGTCACAGTGATACATATTGACACCTGACAGACAAAAACAAACCTTTTCGTTTTCTCGATACACAGAACGCCGCCCCATCCGGAATGAATAGGGCGGCGTTCCAATTTATATAGAATCACAAAGAATGGAGTGGCTTTAGGATGCGGCGGCCGATTCGAACTGGCTGTTGTAAAGGTTAGCGTAGAAGCCGTTTTTAGCAATCAGTTCGTCGTGATTGCCCTGCTCGATGATGTCGCCGTCCTTCATGACCAGAATCAGGTCCGCGTCGCGGATGGTCGACAGCCGGTGCGCGATGATGAAGCTGGTGCGGTTCTGCGTCAGCTTATCCATTGCCTTCTGGATCAGGACCTCGGTTCTCGTATCGACCGAGCTGGTCGCCTCATCGAGGATCAGAATCGGATTGTCAGCCAGGATGGCACGCGCGATCGTCAGGAGCTGCTTCTGGCCCTGCGAAATGTTCGAGGCCTCTTCATTGAGTTCCATCTGATAGCCGTTCGGCAGCGTCTTGACAAACTTGTGCACATAGGCGGCTTTGGCTGCGGCGACGACCTCTTCATCGGTCGCGTCCAGCCGGCCGTAACGGATATTTTCCATGATGGTTCCGCTGAACAGCCAGGTATCCTGCAGCACCATGCCGAACAGCTCTCGCAGGTCATGCCGGGTCATATCCCGGATATCCACGCCGTCTACCTTAATCGCGCCGCTGTTGACGTCGTAGAAGCGCATCAGCAGCTTGATCATCGTCGTCTTGCCGGCGCCGGTCGGGCCGACGATTGCAATCTTCTGGCCCGGCTTGATGTCGGCGCTGAAGTCGTTGATGATGATCTTATTCGGATTGTAGCCGAAATGGACGTCCTCGAACTGCACGCTGCCGTTCGATTCTTTGAGCGTGACCGGATGCTCTGCCTCGGTCAGTTCCTCTTCCTCCTCAAGGAACTCAAACACACGCTCCGCGCTTGCCGCGGTGGACTGCAGCACGTTCGCGATGTTGGCCGTCTGTGAGATCGGCTGTGTGAACTGGCGTACATACTGGATAAACGCCTGGATGTCGCCGATCTGGATCTGTCCTTGAATCGCGAGCCATCCGCCCAGGATACAGACGCCGACATAGCCGAGGTTGCCGATGAACATCATGATCGGCTGCATGAGTCCCGACAGGAACTGGGATTTCCAGGCGGAGGAATAAAGCTCATTGTTGTAGCCCTTGAACTCCTCGACCGATTTCTCCTCGCCGTTGAACGCCTTCATGACGGTGTGGCCGCCATACATCTCCTCGATGTGTCCGTTGACGTGGCCGAGGTATTCCTGCTGCTGCTGGAAGTATTTCTGCGAGCGTTTGACCACGATCATGATCAGGATGAACGACAGTGGGACGATGATCAGCGCGACCAGCGTCATCGGGACGCTGATGGAGATCATCATGACCAGGATGCCGATGAGCGTCGTGATGGCTGTGATCATCTGGGTCAGGCTCTGGTTCAGCGTCGTGTTGACCGTATCGATGTCGTTTGTAACCCGGCTGAGCACCTCCCCGTGCGTCTTGCGGTCGAAGTATTTCAGCGGCATTTTATTGATCTTTTCCGCGATGTCCTTGCGCAGGTTGTAGGTGATGTTCGTCGACACGCCGGCCATGATGAATCCCTGCAGATAGGAAAAGGCGGCGCTGACGATGTAGATGAACAGCAGGAACAGCGCAATCTGGCCGATGGCGCCGAAATCGATGCCGGGACGCTCAAACAGGCTGACATTCTTGGCCTGTTCGGAGATTTCGGTCGCGTTGTTGCTGTGCTGCGCGTCGGAACCGGCGTTCATCTCGCTGACCTTGTCGAGGCCTTCCTTGATCTGTTCGATCCCCTTTGCCGCGTCCGGCGACATCGCGGTCACCTGGCCCGCGATGTCGGGATTGTCGATCAGGTCCCGCAGAATCAGGGTATCCGGAATCTGCGCGGATGCCGGGGAGTCCCCGAGCAGCTTTTTGACCGGCAGGTTCTCGATATTTTCCTGAAGCGTTCCAAGCGTGGTGTCCTTCGGCAGAACATCCAGAAGCTCCTCGGGCAGCTTGTCGTGTACGTTGTCATAGACGGTCATATTGATGTAGCCTTCGGCCACCTTGTTGGTCGCTTCACCGAGGACTTTCGGGCCGACAATCGCGAAGACCGTGCTGATGATCGCGAAGATGAAAACCACGATGATCGCGATGCGGTAGGGTTTCATATATCGTAAAAGCTTGCGGATGGTGCCGCTGAAGTCCTTGGCCTTTTCGCCGCCGTGCATGCTGTGCATCGGGCCGCCGCCCGGACCTCTCATCGGACGTCTGTTCTCACTCATGCCAATTCCTCCTTCGACAGCTGCGACAGCGCGATCTCACGGTAAACCTCGCAGTTTTTCATCAGCTCCTGATGGGTGCCGATGCCGACGATCCGGCCTTCGTCCAGCACGATGATCTGCTCGGCGTGCATGATGCTGCTGATGCGCTGGCCGACCAGCAGGACGGTCGCGTTGTCGGTTTCCTGCTGCAGCGCTTTGCGCAGCGCGGCGTCGGTCTTGAAGTCGAGCGCGGAGAAGCTGTCGTCAAAGATGTAGATCGGCGGCCGTTTGACCAGTGCGCGCGCGATCGAAAGGCGCTGCTTCTGGCCGCCGGAAACGTTCGATCCGCCCTGTGAGATCGGGGAATCGTACCGGTCGGGCTTCTGGTCGATGAACTCGGTTGCCTGCGCGATGGAGGCGGCCTTCTGCAGCTCTTCATCGGTCGCGTCCTCCTTGGCGTAACGCAGATTGGAGCCGATGGTGCCGGAGAAGAGCGTGCCCTTCTGCGGGACATAGCCGATGACGTCGTGCAGGTCATGCTGGGAAACCTGACGCACGTCGGTGCCGTTTACAAGGACCTCGCCCTCGGTGACGTCGTAAAAACGCGGGATCAGATTGATCAGGGTGGTTTTGCCGGAGCCTGTCGAGCCGATAAAGGCCGTCGTCTGTCCCGGCTTTGCCGTAAAGCTGATGTCGTGCAGCGCGTCCTCCTCCGCGTTTGGATAACGGAAGCTGACGTTTTTGAATTCAACGTAGCCTCTGCGGTCGCCTTTGAAATCGTCGGCCTTTTCCGGGTCGTTGATCGACGGCTTGGTGGAAAGCACCTCGCTGATACGCAGCGCGGATACCGATGCGCGCGGCATCAGGACAAAGACCATCGAGACCATCAGGAACGCCATGATGATCTGCATCGTATACTGCATAAAGGCCATCATGTTGCCTATTTCAATGGCGCCCTCGCCGACCATATGCGCGCCGACCCAGATGACCAGCAGCGAGATGCCGTTCATGATCAGCATCATAACCGGCATCAGCAGCGACATCGTGCGGTTGACGAAGCGGTTGGTTTTGGTGAGGTCCAGATTGGCCTTGTCGAATTTCTCCTCCTCGACCTTCTGGGTGTTGAACGCGCGGATGACCATCATGCCGGTCAGGCTTTCACGGGTGACGAGGTTTAATTTATCGATCAGCTTCTGTACCAGCTTGAACTTCGGCATGACGATCGAGAAGGTCAGCAGGATGACCGAGAGCAGAACGATGACCGCAACGGCGATGATCCAGGACATCGAGGTGCTTTTTCCAAGCGCCTTGATGATGCCGCCGATGCCGGTGATCGGCGCATAGAACACGATGCGCAGCATCATGACGATAAACATCTGAATCTGCTGGATGTCGTTGGTGGTGCGGGTGATCAGGGAAGCGGTCGAGAACTTGTCAAACTCGGCGTTTGAGAAGCCCTCCACCTTGGTGAAGAGATCCGCGCGCACATTGCGCGAGAATCCGGCCGCGATTCTGGCCGCGAAGAAGCCGACCGCGATCGAGCTTGCCGCGCTGATGAGCGCGAACAGCAGCATGACGGAGCCCTTGGCCAGGATATAGCCGGTGTCGCCGTTTACGATGCCGTTGTTGACGATGTCCGACATGTAGTCCGGCAGTGACAGGTCTGTCATTGCCTGGACGAACAAAAGGCCGAAGATCAGCAGGATGAAGCCAATATAGGGCTTTAAGTAACGAGCCAGTTTTCTCATAAAAATGATCCTTTCTGTCTGTGAATGAAGTCACGAGTTTTGAAAATCAATGATCAGCGGTTCTGCGTAGATTTCTCTGTGGAGCCAGGATGCCTGTCGGTTTCATCTCCGTCGTAACGGGACAGGATTTCAAGAGATTCCTGAATAAGGTCCAAAAACTGTTCGGTTTTCTCGGTTCCAAGCTGTTGGAACAGGTACTGCAGCCGTTTTCCCATGAGCTCCAGCTTGGTTTCGGCGAACGCCCGGCCCTTTTCGGTCAATAAGACCTGCTGCCGGCGTCGGTCGTGGCGGCTCATCCTCCGGATGATGTATTCCTTGCGTTCAAGGGAGTTGAGCAGCGTGGTGGTGGCGGGCCTTGAAAACCCGATCATCTTGCTGAGGGACGACGGGGTGGTGTCTTCTTCGCCGTGGAAGTAGATGTTGTGATACAGCCACATCAAAATCCCGGCCTCCCCTTTGAACAGGCCGGACACTTCGTCGCTGCGGTCCCTCAGATGCGGGAACTGTTTGACCTTATCCATCAATAGGTTTACAAACTCCTGTGCGTTTTCCACATGATTCACTCCAGAAATAATTTAGAATACTAAATAGTTCAAAATGCGAACTATTTGTGTTGCTAATCATACAACTTTGAAACCGCTTTGTCAAGCGGCGTTTGATGAATTTTGCGGGGGATCAAATGTTTCGTTGTTTTCGTCATGATGAATAAAATAGATGCGTTGGTTTTGTGCAGTTTTACAACTATTTTGCGAAAAGGACTTCTGTCAAATTTCCGTCAAAAAAGAGAAAAAACCTTTTATTTTTTTGTAGAACATGTTATAATTAAAATATCAAAATATGCGGTGAGGGGACCGCATAGAACGGGGTTTATAAGAAACAGCAGGAAAACTTGGGGCGTTTTCCTGTTTTATGGGGCGTTTTTATCAGGGGGGTGAGGAGATGGCTCTGAAGAAGAGCATTGTCTGCGCCGTCGCAGGATGCCTGCTGCCATTTCTATGTACCTGCGGCGTGCAGGATTCGGTTCAGCAGGAGAATGTGTCAAAGGCGTCGAGGGAGAGTTCCGATGAAGCTGTTGTGACAGCCGAGCAGGTGAAGCAGGCAAGCGTGGATGCGGAAGGTCTGTATGCGCAGCAGGAGCTGCCGGTCGTCAAGCGGGACATCTATTATCAGGAAAGCGGCATCGTCAAGTACGATGGTATCTATCCGTATAAAACGGTGGTCAACGCAAGCGAAGCGTATCCGGAGATGAATGAAGAGAGCTACCGGGTGAGCAGCCGGCGCCTGACACAGTCCGAGGAACCGGAGATTGTCAAGGTGGACGACGAAAAGAATCTTTATCTCGGCTACGATCAGAAGATGACGGTTTACAATTTGGAAAAGGGATATGTTACCAAGGAATACCCGGTCGAACTGGAGCCGGTCCAGGATGCGGCGCGCATCCTGCAGACATCGGACAAATACTATTATTGGTGCGGTACGAAGGACAATATACCGGTTGTGGATGGAGATAATCTGCGCATCTGCGATATGGAGAGCGGGGAGGATACCGTCGTCTATACGCTGCCCAGCTTCAGCAGCGAGGAGGGGCTTTATTCGCTGATGGGACAGGACGGGACGCTTTATTTCAGCTTAACCTCCGATACGAATGAACAGCTGCTCAAGGACAGCTCAAAAAAGCTCTATCAGTATAATCCGGCTAAGAAGCAGCTGACCAAGCTTTCAGAGAACGGCGCCCGGCCGGTTGCGTATCAGGGTGTCTCTTATCTCGGATACAATGAAAAGTACAGCTGTCCGAACATCACATCACTCGATGGGCAGCAGAAATGCCTGCTGGATCTGGCGGAAGGCATGAGCTTTGAAATCAGCGCCAGTGAAAACCTGGTCGTCATGAAGGAAATGATCAAGGTATCCGATTACCTGGATGAAGCGGGCAGCAGGAACCAGTACGCCAATGAGAAGATGCTGTCGGTATCCTGCGGGCTCAAGTATTTTGACGGGGTGGAAACGGTGCCGATTGCGGGTGCGGATAAGTATGCGCAGATTTATGATGTTGCAAACGACGACCGTTTCGTGGTCTGGAACCAATCCGAACAGGCGCGTCCGAAGCTGTACGATAAGAAGCTGAATAAGATCGTGTCGCTGGACTCGGTTCCATCCGGGCAGAAGGTCTTCCTGACAGGCCGGTACCTGGTCTATGTCGACGATTTTGAGAAGATTTCCTGGTATGGTGACAGTGAATTCCGGTTCGACGTCCACTTGATCGATAAGGATTCCTTGAATCCCTGACCGATTTTCAGGTTGAATTCGAGCGTAATGAGATAAGCACAGCGTGTGGCTTCTGCCGTCCGCTGTGCTGTTTTTGTGTTGAGATCCGGCTATGCCGGTGGAGATACTCCCGTCAGCATTGGCTTCAGGCATTGAGCGGGACGTTTAACGATGAAAGATGCGGTTCTCAGAACGAAAAGCTGTTGCGGTGCTTCGCCGCGATAGCAGTTGCAGCGTGTGTGATTGCAGCATACGGATGATGCCGTGCCCCTTAATAGGCAAGTCGATATCATGTCCTTCTGAGATTACTAAAACGCGGAATACAAAGAGCCGATATGGTAAAAAAACGCTGTAAATTACAGGATAGATAGCAAGGTGGATTTTGCATGGTTTGTATCGACAAAAACAGATACATAGGAGCGGTGGATCCGGCCTTTCAATGGACAGAAAGCGGGTTTTTAGATGGGAATTGAAAAAACTGGCCCGGAATATAGAGAGCGATATGGCAGAAGCCGGCGGTAAGTTTACAGGATGGAAAGCAGATAGGGGTTTGCATGGTTTATGTCGGCAAAAACAGGTGCTCAGGAGGATGCGTCCGCCGTTTCAATGGGAAGAAAGCGGTTTGAAAAACAGGCCCTGGGATCTGCTGTTTTATACATCATCGGAAAAATTATCAAAATAAGCCTTGACAAAGCGGAATCTATCCAGTAAACTAAAAACCAATAGATGCAAAGCAATGACGGAGAAGGCGAAACGGTCTGTCTTTCAGAGAGCCGGCGGTTGGTGTAAGCCGGCAGACAAGCGGTTTCAAGTGCCCATCCCTCCTGAGCCGGAGCTTGAAAGCGGGTTTGCCGCAAGTAAATTCCTCCCGTAGGACTGCGTTAAGGTCGGGGATTTGTTGGAATCTCGCTTACGATACACAGCCTGTTCTCCGCTCTCGGGGAAGCTGGCTTTCTGTTGCAGGTATTCGCTCATCCTCATCCACGAGGATGGGCTTTTTTATTTGTTTAAGATGGATATGAAGGCATGGTCAAGTTGGCATCAGTTCTGTTGTGGATTTCCTTTCCGCAGGCGGAGAGGAAATCCACAAAAACTGAAAGCTTATGAAACAAGCTCTGTTCAGAACTTTTTCGTATGTTCATTTGACAGTGCCGATATGAATCAAAGGAGGAGCAGTTATGGATTACAAGATCAAAGAAGTGGCCCAGCGAATTAAGGGGCTGCGCGAAATTCTGGATATTTCGCAGGACGAGATGGCCGAGGTGACAGGGGTCAGCGCCGCACAGTACGAGCGGTACGAGGCCGGTGAATGCGATTTCTCCTTTACCTTCCTGTACAAATGTGCGGAACGGTTCGGCGTGGATATCATTGAAATTTTGACCGGCGACAAGCCGAAACTGCATTTTTACAACATCGTCCGCAAGGGACAGGGCCTTCCGATCAACCGTCGCGCGGGATTCAGCTACCAGCATCTGGCGCATCTGTTCCAGAATAAGCTTGCGGAACCGTTTCTGGTCACCGTGCCGTACTGTGAAGAGGAACAGAACAAGCCGATCGAGCTGTCCTACCACGACGGACAGGAATTCGATTACATCATCAGCGGCAGCCTGAAGGTTCAGATGGAAAGCCATGAGGAGATCCTGCATGCGGGGGATTCGGTCTATTATGACTCCTCCCATGGACACGGCATGATTGCGGCGGGCGGCGAGCCCTGCGTATTCTTAGCCATCATCCTGAAAAAACAAAGTGAATCGGAGGAATAATCATGAAGGACCTGCAAAACTTTTATCAGAATTTCTGCAAAGTAGAATTTGATGAAAACGGCGTGCTGAGCTTTTTTGAGCCGGTCTTTGACGACCATTACAACTTCGGCTACGACGTCATCGATAAAATCGCCGAGCTGGACCCGGACCGTCCGGCCATGCTCTGGTGCAACGAACAGGGCGAGGAGAAGACCTTCACCTACGCAGACATGAGCCGCTACAGCAATATGGCTGCCAACATGTTTTTAAAAAACGGCATCCAGCGCGGCGACCGGGTTATGCTGATCCTGAAAAGGCACTATGAGTTCTGGTTCAGCATTCTGGCACTGCACAAGATCGGCGCAATCGCCATCCCGGCAACCAACCTGCTGACCAAGAAGGATATCCTGTATCGTTTTAAGGCAGCGGACGTCAAGAGCATCCTGTGCACCAGGGACGGGGAGGTCTCCGAACATGTTGAGCAGGCCTGTGCCGAGTACGATGGGCTGGTGTGTAAATTTATGGTGCATGGCGGCGACGAGGGCTGGATCGATTTCGGCGCGGCGCTTGAAAGCTACTCCGACCGGCTTGACCGTCAGGAAACCGACGTGACCGACGGCATGCTGCTTTACTTCACCTCCGGCACCACCGGACAGCCGAAGATGGTGCTGCACGACCACACCTATGCGATCGCGCACATCATCACCGCGAAGTTCTGGCAGAACATCCCGCAGGACGGCCTGCATCTGACCCTGTCCGAAACCGGCTGGGGCAAGGCGGCTTGGGGCAAGCTGTACGGTCAGTGGACCGCGGGTGCCTGCATCTTCGTCTATGACTTCGATAAATTCCAGCCGGCGGACCTGCTGCGGATCATCGAGCAGCACGGCATCACCTCATTCTGCGCGCCGCCGACCATCTTCCGGTTCTTCATCAAGGAAGGCATGGCGGATTATGACCTGTCCACGCTGAAATACACCACCATCGCCGGCGAGGCGCTGAACCCCGAGGTCTACAACCGCTTCAAGGAATTCACCGGCCTGCAGCTTATGGAGGGCTTCGGACAGACCGAAACCACGCTGCTGCTTGCAAACCTGGTCGGCAGCACGCCGAAGCCCGGCTCGATGGGCAAGCCTTCCCCGCTTTACAACGTTGTGCTGGTCGATGAGGACGGCAATGAGGTGAATCCCGGAGAGGTCGGCGAGATCTGTGTGCGGACTGAGCCCGGCAAAAAGCAGGTCGGCCTGTTCATGGGCTATTACCGCGATCAGGAAAAGACGAACGAAGCCTGGCACGACAACCTGTACCACACCGGCGACACCGCCTGGAAGGATGAGGACGGCTACTTCTGGTATGTCGGCAGGACCGACGACGTCATCAAGTCCTCCGGCTACCGCATCGGCCCGTTCGAGATCGAAAGCGTGCTGATGGAGCACCCGTCGGTGCTGGAATGCGCGATCACCGCGGTTCCGGACCCGATCCGCGGCCAGGTGGTCAAGGCAACCATCGTGCTGACCAGCGGTTACACGGCGTCCGAGGAGCTTAAAAAGGAGCTCCAAAACTATGTCAAGAAGCAGACCGCGCCGTACAAATATCCGCGCGTCGTCGAATTTGTCGCCGAGCTGCCCAAGACCATCAGCGGAAAGATCCGCCGCGTGCAGATCCGCGACCAGGACAGCCAGTAAAAGGATCGTCCGGGAGCAGAGAACAATGTGCTCCTTTAGGGTGGCATGAAGGGAAAACAACCCTTCTAGATGGCATCATGGGAAAACGAATCGTCCTTCGAGATGTCGTCGAGGGAAGACGGATCGTTCCTTCAGGATGGTATCAGAAAAGAACGTCAAAACGGTTCAAACACCATGCAATTTAAGATCAGTCAGGGTGAATGCTTTCTCCCTGACTGTCTTTGTATCATGGCGGATTCCTGCTGTGAACCGGGATATGAAGTGCCGCTCAGTGAGAAAGCGGGCCTCTATAAGACGGTGGAGAAGGAATCCGCTGGACTGTTTCACGATAGGAGACATGAAAAAAAACGGGAGGAGAAGACATTCTATGGATTTTATTCTGAGAAGATGGAAGGAAGAGGACATTGAGAGCGTCGCGCGTTTTGCGAACAATCCCAGAATTGCGGAAAACCTGCGCGATGCGTTCCCTTATCCCTATACCATACAGGACGCGCGGATGTATGTGCGGTCCTGTGTCGAAGAGGACGAGACACGGCAGTGCTGTCGCGCAATTGAAGCGGACGGGAAGGCGGTCGGCAGCATCGGGATATTTTTAAAGGAGGATGTGTACCGCAGGTCGGCGGAGCTGGGATACTGGCTGGCAGAACCGTACTGGAACAAAGGGATCATGTCGGCGGCGGTGAAGCAGCTCTGTGACGAAGCGTTCCGGAAGTATGACATCGTGCGCATCTTTGCCGAGCCGTATGCGCACAACGCCGGATCGAGGAAGGTACTCGAGCATGCCGGATTTATATTGGAAGGCATACTCAAAAACAGCGTCTGCAAATATGGGAAGATGTTCGATTCCTGCATCTACGCGCTGTGCAAAACGGAATAACTGTAGCAATTATTGGAAAAGATATGGTTGTGCCGCCGCATATCAGGTGGAAGCTTCGATAAATTTCGAGCCGCTGCGTCAAGAATTTCTTGGTTTAGATTGACATCCAAAATACAGATGTGTATAATGAACACTGTATGAGTATTTGAAATGATCGGAATCAAAATTTCAAGGATTTGGAATGTTTCGGCGTTTCAATCATTTTGGGCAGGGATGTATGGGTACTAAGGAGTGTGTTTTTTGAGTAATAAAAAAAGAGTAGCGCAGAATTTTGTGCTGGTTATTTGGGATTTTATGGCAGTGGCGATCTCCATCATGGCCGGTTTCAAAATGCGCTTTGGGTTTGTCCGCGAGGTTCCGGCTTTTTATATCACGAATATGGCGACGTACATCGTTTTAATCTTTGCGTTGGTGCTGCTGTTCAATGTGCTTTGCAAGAATTACAACAACATTCTCAGGCACATCGGTTTCACCGAGGTTGTGCGGCAGGCGGAAGCCGTCTTTCTGGTCATGGTCGCGATGTTTGTGCTCGACAGGGTCTTCACCATCGGCATGCCGTTTGAGGTCATGATTCTGACCGCCATCTTCCTGATGATCTTTACTATGCTCGGTAGGCTGTCGGTCAAGATTGTCCTGTATTTCAGAAACAAGTACACCAAATACACCAACGGGGAAAACATGAGCCGCGTGCTGATCTACGGTGCCGGCGAGCTGGGCGTTTATCTACAGCACAAGCTGGCCACCCATCCGCAGGACGGGCTGCTGCCGGTGCTGTTTGTGGATGACGACCGTTCCCTCTGGAATAAAAAAATCAATGGCATCAAGGTTGTTGCGCCGGGCAAGCAGCTTGAAAAGCTGCTCGACGAATACGACATCGACGAGGTACTGCTTGCGGTGTCGAACATCGACAAGGAGAAGCTCAAGAGCATCTTAAAGCAATGCAAGCATGCGAAGTGCCCGATCCGGCGGTTCGGCACGCTGGATGATTTCAGCCAGAACAACCTGGACAAGATCCGCATCAAACAGATCAACCTGGAAGACCTGCTCAGGCGCAACCGCGTGGACCTCAACATGGATGTCGTCAAGAACTTTGTCAAGGACAAGACCGTTCTGGTCACCGGCGGCGTCGGTTCGATCGGTTCGGAGATCTGCCGGCAGGTGCTGCAGTTCGGCGCGAAGAAGCTGGTCATCTTCGACATCAATGAGAACGGCTTGTTCTATTTCGACAACGAGCTCAAGGAGGATTACGATACCGACCGCTACGAGCTGCGTCTCGGTTCGATCCGCGACCGCAAGCGCATGGAGGAGATCTTCACCGAGTTTTCCCCGGAGATTGTCGTGCATGCCGCGGCGCACAAGCATGTCCCGATGATGGAGATCAATCCGCGGGAGGCCATCAAAAACAATGTGTTCGGTACCCTCAACGTCGCACAGACGGCGATCCTGCACAAGGTGAATAAGTTCATCCTGATTTCGACCGACAAGGCGGTCAACCCGACGAACATCATGGGCGCTTCGAAACGCATCACAGAGCTGCTCGTGCAGATGCTGGACACGATGTCCGACACCGAGTTCGCCGCGGTCCGGTTTGGAAACGTGCTGGGCAGCAACGGCAGTGTTGTGCCGTTCTTCCAGAAACAGATTGAGACCGGCGGGCCGGTCACCGTCACCCATCCGGAGATGCAGCGCTACTTCATGACCATCCCGGAGGCCTGCCAGCTTGTGCTGGAGGCGGGCGCGATGGCGCACGGCGGCGAAATCTTTGTGCTGGATATGGGACAGCCGGTCAAGATTTACGACCTTGCCTGCGACCTCATCCGTCTGAACGGCCTGGAGCCGGGCCGCGACATCAAGATCATCTTTACGGGCCTGCGGCCGGGCGAAAAGCTGTTTGAAGAAATCAGTCTCGACCAGGAGACGACGACCAAGACCACCAACAACAAGATCTTTATCAATAAGCCGGTGGACAACGATTTCGATCTGTTCTCCCGCCAGGTCAAGGATCTGGAGGTTTCGGCAATGGATGAGAAGCGCGGAATCGACGAGATGTTTGGGTTGGTAGGGGAGATTGTGCCGACCTTCCACCACAACAAAGAGGGCGGGCAGCTTTCCTAGCATCGAATGTTTGACAAAATGTATGAGCCGGGTTTTATGTAAACCCGGCTCAGGTTGTCAATAAGGCAGGGAAAGCGGTGTCTTTGCTGGCAGGACACATTGTTTTATGTGGTGTTTGTACCGCTGTATCTCAGCGGGTTTACGTTGTTTGTTAAGTAGTCCTTGGCTTTATGGGTATTATATCGCTGCAGCGCAGCGGCCATACTTTGTTTGCCAAGATACCTTGGCTGAGTGGCAGTACCTTCTTTGCGCGGCCAAAGAAGGTACCAAGAAAGGCCGTTCAAGGGGGGCCATGCACTGTGCCGCTTAAAGCAAGATGGCCCCCCTTGAAAATCCCCCTATGATATGTTTTTATCTGCTTTGGCCGTCTGCGGCCGGCTTTGAGTCAGAATGATTCTCCGGCCGCAGAATACTGTAGGCGATTGCTCTACCGCCAGGTGGTCGGCCGCCTGCGGACAGCTTAAAGTAAAAATAGTTCCCTTGTTTCGCACAATAAACTGCCGTTTGGAGTGAGACTATGATCAGCGAGAAAGCCAGCATCGGGGAAGGAACCTCGATTGGAGCCTATACCGTCATTGAGGACGATGCCGTTATCGGCAGGGAATGTGTCATTGGGCATCATGCTGTCATCCGCAGCGGAACCGTCGTCGGCGACCGGGTGCGGATTGACGATTTCGCGGATATTGGCAAGCTTCCGATGAAGGCGGCCGGCAGCGCCGTAACCAAAGAGGAGCCGCTGGAGGTCTGCAGGATCGGCGACGGCTGTATCATCGGCACGCATGCCGTCCTTTATCGGGGATGCGTCGTGGAAGAAAAGACGCTGGTTGCGGATCTTGCTTCCGTGCGCGAGCATGTTCATATTGGAAAGCGGACGATCATCGGGCGCGGCGCGGCCGTGGAGAATTTCTGTGAGATCGGCAGTGATACCAAGATCGAGACCAACGCCTATATCACCGCCCATTCGGTGATCGGTGAACACTGCTTCATTGCGCCGGGCGTGGTCACCTCCAACGACAACTTCGCGGGCCGCACCGAAGAGCGGTTTGAACGGTTTCAGGGCGTCACGGTGGAAAACGGCGGCCGCATCGGCGCGGGATGTGTGGTCCTGCCCGGGAAGGTGATCGGCGCGGACGCGCTGGCCGCGGCCGGAAGCGTTGTGACGAAGGACGCGCCGCCGGAAAAGGTGGTGCTGGGCAGTCCGGCCAAGGTGGTCGGGGATGTCCCGAGCGAACAGCTTCTGGAGCGTCAGCGGATGAAGCCGCCGAAGCGGGACGCATAGATGGATCTGCGCGTTGGAAAAGAGAATGTGGTCTTAAATAACAGTTTTTCTGTTGATATCCCACGGGTTTTAAACGTTTCAGAATCCGGCGGTCGAAAAACATTTGATTCATCGAAGCTGAAAATGTGATCCAATCCTATTAAAAAGCGCGGGATGGCATTTTTCATTTGAGAAATGATCAAAATGAACAGCATCTGCCCGGTCACCGAATCCGAACAGCGGCTAACAATTGTTGTCCGAGCAGAATAAAGCATGAAAAATAAGGTAACAATTTTTCTGTATGGCAGAAAGGTTGTTATCTTATTTTTTTTGCGTACATATACATGATGTGGGACAAAGATTATGAAAATGAGGTGTTGTTATGAAACCCATCAAAATGGCGCTGATCGGATGCGGCAGAATTTCACCCAACCACATCGCGGCGGTAAAAAACAATGCGGACAAGGTCACCCTTGCGGCGGTCTGCGATATCGACGAGCAGAAGGCGCTGAGCCTTTTACAGACCTTTGACCTGCAGGGCAAGGTTCCGGTCTATACAGACTACCAGAGCATGCTGCACAAGGTAAAGCCCGAGCTTGTCACGGTTGCGACCGAAAGCGGCTATCACGCTAAAATCGGGCTGGACTGCCTGGAAGCCGGCTGCAATCTGATCATTGAAAAGCCGATTGCGCTTTCCATTCGGGATGCAGACAGGCTGATTGACAAGGCACAGGAAAAAGGGGTCAAGCTCTGTGCCTGCCATCAGAACCGGTTCAACCGGTCGGTCCAAAAGATGCGCGAGACGCTGGAGGAAGGACGGTTCGGCCGGATGCTGCACGGCGCCGCACATATCCGATGGAACCGCGGGCCGGACTATTACCGGCAGGCGGCGTGGCGCGGCACTTGGGAGCTGGACGGCGGCGCGCTGATGAACCAGTGCATCCACAACATCGACCTGCTGCGCTGGATGATGGGGGATGAGGTGTCCGAGGTGTTTGCCTACACCGACAATCTCAACCATCCCTATATCGAAGCGGAGGACCTGGGCGTTGCGCTTGTCAAGTTCAGAAACGGCGCATACGGCGTCATAGAAGGCACCACCAGCGTCTATCCTCAGAATCTGGAGGAAACCCTCTACCTGTTTGGGGAGAAGGGGACGCTCAAGGTGGGCGGCAGGTCGGTCAACCGCATCGAGGAATACCGCTTTGAGGGAATCGGCGAAGAGCAGTCCGAGGAGGTCAAGCGCAGGTATCACGAGACGCCGCCGAACATCTACGGCTTCGGCCACACGCCGCTGTATGCGGACATGGCTGCGGCCATTGAAGAAAACCGCGCGCCGTATGTGGACGGGCAGGCGGGAAAGCGCGCGCTCGAACTGGTGCTTGCCATATATAAATCCGCAGCCGGGGGCCTGCCGGTAAAGCTGCCGCTCGCCGACTGCGGGACAACTGATTTTAAAGGTCGTTTTGATTGATGGTATTGGTAAAAAGACTCGCCGATGGCTTTCGGAAAAGTGAATATGCAAGGAACATCTCGGTTGTGCTGGTCGGCACCGTCATCGCGTTCGGCATCCAGTTCCTGACGACGCCGTTCATCTCACGGCTGTACACCGATCAGGACGTCGGCCTGTTCCAGACCTTCACCTCGTGGTATTCGATCCTGGTGATCGTCGCGACCGGGCGGTACGAATTCGCGGTCATGCTGCCGCGGGAGGATGACGACGCCTTCAACCTGACGGTGCTGTCGTCCGTGCTCAGCGTGCTGTTCGCGGCGCTCTGTTATGCGGCGCTGGGGGTGTATCAGGTTTTTATCGGCGCGGTGGCGCAGTGGGTCTGGTATCTTCCCGCCGCGGTCGGGGTCTTAGGCGTCTACTATTCGTGCAATTACCTGCTGAACCGCAAAAAACGCTATGTCAACCTGTCGGTCAACAAGATGATTCAGGCCGTCGGCGTGGGCGGGCTGTCCATTTTATTTGCCGTGCTGTTTGCCGGCCGGTTCAAGCAGTATGGGCTGTTTCTCGCCTACCTGATCGCGCAGAGCTTTGTGATGCTCCTGCTGATCCTCTACACGGTGCACGAGTATCGTAAGGAGCGGGAGCGGGTCAGCATCCGCTTTTCGCGCATGAAGGAGCTGGCGAAGCGGTACCGCCACTTCCTGTTTTTCTCAATGCCGTCCGGTGTCGTCAACACCTATGCCAACCAGATCCCGGTCTTCCTGCTTGGATTTTTCTGGGATGCCGGCATCGTTGGACAGTATTCGATGATGATGCGGGTGCTTGCCCTGCCGATCACGCTGCTGGGCCAGTCGATCGGCGATGTGTTCCGCCAGCGCGCCAGCAGCGAATACACGAGCACCGGTCAGTGCCGCGACGTCTACTTTAAAACGCTGCGCTCGCTCGCGCTGATTGCCATCCTGCCGTTTGGAATCCTGCTGCTGTTCTCGAAGCCGCTTCTGACCTGGTTCTTCGGCAGCCAGTGGGGGATGGCGGCGGTCTTTTCGTCCATCATGGCGCCATTCTTCTATGTCAAGCTTGTAGTGAGCCCGCTCACCTTTATGACCATCGTCGCCGAACGGCAGCGGTTCGAGATGCTCTGGCAGATATCCATGCTGATTCTGAGCGCGGGCGCGATGTATCTGAGCTACCTGGTGAGCGGGAACGTCTACGTCGTGCTGCTTGCCTTCGGCATGGCGACCACACTGCTGTACGGCGTGCATCTGCGGTATACCATGCGCCTTGCAAACGGCGGCGGTGTGAAAGGGGGAAAAACATGATTGGAAACAGAAGAAACGAGATGGTAACGGCCTGCTTTGCCGTCAGCCTGCATGCGGCGTTCTTCTTCGGGTTCCTTCGCATCACGCTGCCGGCTGTTCCGGTTGTGTATGAGCTTTCGCTGGCGGGCGCCGTCGGGTTCGGCGCCGCGAAGATGCTGCTGGATTTCGGGTTTCATCCCGGACGCATCTGGGAACGGATTTATCGGAATATCGGAAGCTGCAAGCTGCTGTCCATCGGGCTTGCCCTGTACATCCTGTTGGACACGATCGGCCTGCTCTATTCGCCGAACCTGTCTGTCGCGGTGGATAAGACCGTTCAGATTGCGCTGAAGCTCCTTCTGGCGCTGCTGATGCTCTACTACATCGACCATCGCCTGCAGGTCAAACACCTGCTGGACAACTTCATCCTGGTCGGCATAGTCAGCGCCATTGGAACCTATCTGCTCTACTTCTTCAGCCGGCCAGTCTATCTGCAGCGGCTGACCGCCGTGCGGGACTACAACCAGTTTTCACTGGTCGTCCTGCTGTCGTTTATCTGCCTGTTTGTCCGGCTGTTTTATATGAAAACCCATGCCGTCTGGGGAAGATATGCCGTCCTGTTCCTGTACGCGGCGCTGTGCTTTCCGATCTTTCTGCTCAGCGGCTCGAGAAGGACGCTGATGATCGCGCCGTGTGTTCTGGTGTTTTTGCTGGTCTTTGCGGCCGTGCAGGCCCAGGTTCGCAGGAAGCCGGCGATGCTTCGCGGCGTGCTGCTGTCCCTGCTGTGCTTTCTGTTTGCCTGCCTGACCACCTTCCTGTTCGCCTCCTGGTTTCCCAGCCAGGCCGGGGAACGCGCGCGCGGGCCGCAGGGCGGATCCTCCCAGCAGGGCGGGATGTCCGAAGGCAGTACGCTGGAAGACACCATTGAGACGATGATGGACGGAAAGGCGGTGGCAAAGCGCACGATCATCTGGAGCATTGCGGCCGACGGAATCCGGGAGATGACCCCGGTGCAGTGGATCTTCGGAAGGGGCTCCGGCTACGACCTCTACCTGTATGACCGGCAGAGCTACCCCGCGCTGGAACAGGCCTATCCAACCGCGGAAAAACAGCCCGGCTGGATGAATCCGCACAGCTTTTTCTTCTCCGACCTGCTGACCGGCGGCCTGCTCAAGCTTTCCGTTTCGCTGTTCATCCTTGTGATGGCGTTTCTCACGGTCTGCCGGCTGTTTCGGATCAACCCGAACGGCGTTCTGTACTTCCTGCCGCTGGGGCTTTGCTTCTTCAACAGCGGCATCTCCGGGAAATTCGGGCTGTTTTATGACAAGATATTCTGGTTCTTTATCATCCTTCTGATCGGCGCTGTCGCGGCCTGGAAGCGCGACAGGGTTCCCGATGACGGCAGTGTCTGACGGGATGCCGCCCCTTGAAGGAGGGACGGAACGGATGCCGTCTGGAAACCGGCATTCATGGCGAAGCTGACGACCATGGTTGCGCTGTAAAGCTCCGGATGATCATGCGTCAGAAAAAAGCGCATCTAGATTTCCAGTGACCGCAATCGCTGTTTTTTCCGTGAAAGAACGACAGGTCTATTTTCAAGACAGCTGCCTGTATGCATAAAGTCGGCCTGTCAGAATCAACAAGCATGATGTTAAAGGACGGTGTAGATACAGATGTGTAACGTGTGCATCCTGACAAGCGTTCATCAGCCCGGCGATGTGCGGATCTACCACAAAGAGGCGCTGACACTGCGGCGCGCCGGCTATGAGGTCACCCTGGTTTCCCCGTACCGGGAGGGAACCGACGAAGATGGAATCCGTTTTGTAAAGGCACGGGAATTCCGCTCGAGGGCCGACCGCATGCTGGGTTGTTCCAAGGCGTTTGGCAGGCTGGCGCTCGAACAGGACGCGGATATCTATCATTTTCACGACCCGGAATTGATCTTCACCGGCCTTTACCTGAAACGGCACGGGAAAAAGGTCGTCTACGATGTACATGAGGATGTGCCGCGCCAGATACTCAACAAGCCGTGGCTGCGCCCGTTTGTACGAAAGCGCACCGCGGCGGTGTTTGAGCGTATGGAAAACCACTGCGCAAAGCGGTTTGACCTGATCGTGGCCGCCACGCCCGTCATTGCCGAACGGTTTCAAAAGATCAACCCGCAGACCATCGCGGTCAACAACTACCCGATTCTGGCGGAGTTCCCATACAGCAAAGATGCCGGACAGCCGCGCCGGGACACGGTGTGCTATCTGGGCGGCATCACCAAGGTGCGCGGAATCGCGGAAATGGTGGACGCCGCGGAATATCTGAATGGGGAGCTGCTGCTGGGCGGCAGCTTTGAAACCGACGAACTGCGTCGGGAAACCGAACAGAGGAAGGGATATGAAAAAACCCGCTATCTCGGTTTTCTGAACCGGAAACAGGTGTCCGAGCTGCTGTCCGAGACGGCGGCAGGGCTGGTGGTGCTGCACCCGATTCCAAATTATCTGGTATCCCTGCCGATCAAGATGTTCGAATACATGGCCGCGGGGCTTCCGGTTGTGGCGTCCGATTTCCCATACTGGCGTGAAATCGTCGAAAAGGGACAGTGCGGTATCCTGGTCGACCCGATGGATCCGAAGGGGATTGCCGCCGCCGTTAACGAGCTGTTCGCCGATTCCCAGCGCGCCAGGGAGATGGGAGAGAACGGCAGAAGGCTGGTGGAACAGACATACAACTGGGAACAGGAGGCAGAAAAATTGCTGCATGCCTATCAATGGCTTTCCAAGCAGCCGGTGCGGCGGAAGGGCGCTTCCAGCAGGCATCCTGAGCAGGGAGGCGCAGTGAAAGAATCCATTTCCAGTAATGGAAACATACAAACGCAAAAAGAATCCGTTTCCAATGCAGGAAACATACAAACACAAAAAGAGTCTATTTCCAATGTGGGAAGCACACAAAGCCAGAAAGAATCCCCTTCCAGTGCGGGAAATATACAAAGACAGAAGGAGCAGCTCAACCATACCGCTGCCGATTTGTCCGATGAACAGCTGCGTAAAACCCGATATATCCGTGCGCAGGATATTTCTGTGCAGACAGGCCCGAAACAGCGGACGGCGGCCGGAACGAGGAAACAGAACACCATGACAACAGGAGCGGGAGGAAGGACGATGCAGAGAATCAAAACGCCGCATATCCACGCGCAGAAGGCGCATAGCCATGAACCCGGGCAGCGGGAGGCCGAACCCGATACGATGCCGGAAAAGGATAAAAAAGCATCCCAAAAATCCGGGATGTCCATCATAATCATCAACCACTATGCGGGCTCGGAGGAGCTCGGCATGGAATTCCGGCCATACTATCTTGGCCGCGAGCTTGCAAAGCTCGGCCATGAGGTGACGGTGGTGGCCGCGACCTTCTCCCATCTGCGCAGGAAAAACCCGCAGATCGACGAGGACTTCAGCGAGCAGATGATGGACGGCGTACGGTATGTCTGGGTCAAAACCCCGGCATACAGGCGAAACGACCAGAACCGCATCCTCAATATGGTGACCTTTGCGCAGAAGCTCAAACGCCATGCCGGGCAGCTTGCGCGGAAATACCATCCGGATGCGGTGGTCGCCTCCTCGACCTATCCGTTCGACATCTATGGAGCCAAGCGCGTTGCCGATGCCGCAGGCGGCAGGCTTTACTTCGAAATCCACGATCTCTGGCCGCTGTCGCCGATCGAGCTATACGGCTTTGGGGAGCGCAACCCGATGATCAAATATCTGCAGCGGGCCGAGGACTTTGCGTTCCAGAACGCGCAAAAGATCATCTCGGTGCTGCCGCATGCCGACCGGCACATTGCGGAACGCGGAAAGGACCCGTCCAAATTTGTCTACATCCCGAACGGCGTGCCGCTGCGCGCGAGCGTCTGCGCCGAAGCAGAGCCTTACCGGCAGCTGCTGCAGGAACAGCGCGAGCGCGGAAAGTTCATCGTGATGTATCTCGGCGGTTTCGCCAAGGCCAATGCGCTCGAGGAATTTGTGGAAGCGTCGGTGCAGGTCGGTGAGGATGTGTGCCTTGTCATGATCGGCGACGGCGCTTATAAGGATGCGCTCAGGAAGCGGGCGCAGGAGCTTGGAAGCGGCAACCTCCTGATCCTCGACCCGGTTCCGAAGCGGCTGGTGAACGCGGTGCTCAAGCTTGCGGATGTGCTGTACATCGGCGCGAAGCGGTGTTCGCTCTACCGCTACGGCGTCGGCATGAACAAGCTGTACGACTATATGCTGGCGGCAAAGCCAATTATCTGCGGCGTGGAGGCCTCCAACGACGTCGTCGGGGACGCGGCGTGCGGTATGACGATTGAGCCCGAAAATGCGCGGGCCATCGCGGATGCGGTCAAACTGTTCAAGAAAATGTCACCAAATGAGCTTGAACAATTTGGGAAGAATGCGTATCATTATGTCATGTGTAACCATGACTATGCCGTTCTGGCACAACGGTTCGCCGATGCGCTGGAAGGATGATCATGGACAAGAGGGATACAGGGAATCCATCAGTTGAGGGTGTTGTTGGAGGTTGGACATGAAAATACGGGAAGAATTTCTGCCGTATGCGCTTCCGTCGGTGAGCGAAAGCGATGTACAGGCAGTTGTTGGTACGTTGAAATCTCGGTGGTGGTCCAAGGGACCGCGGACAATCGAGTTCGAACAGCGGTTTGCGCATTATGTCGGGGCGAAGCACGCCGTTGCCGTGAATTCCGGCACGGCGGCGCTGCATCTGGCGCTTCTTGCGAAGGGCGTCACGGCGGGGGATGAGGTCATCACGACCCCGTTCACCTTCGTCTCGACCGTCAATACCATTGTACATACGGGTGCGACGCCGGTCTTTGTCGATGTGGACCCGAACACCGGTCTTATCGACGCGGGCCAGATCGAGGATAAGATTACCGAACGGACCAAGGCCATCGTTCCGGTGCATTTTGCCGGCCAGACCTGCGATATGGACGCGATCATGCAGCTGGCGCAGAAATATTCGCTGTTTGTCTCGGAGGATGCGGCGCACGCCGTCTATTCGACCTATAAGGGCCGCAGGATCGGTTCGATCGGGGACGCGACGTCGTTCAGCTTCTATTCCACCAAAAATCTGGCGGTCGGGGAGGGCGGCATGCTGACGACCGACGACGACGCGCTTGCCGAGCGCGCGCGGGTGCTGAGTATGAACGGCATGGAGAAGAATGCCTGGAACCGCTATAACCGCGGCGGCGCATGGAAGTATGAGGTTGTGGACATCGGCTACAAATACAACATGTACGACCTGACCGCCTCCATCGGCCTTTCTCAGCTCGAACGGCTTGAGGGGATGCAGCAGAAGCGGGAGACGTACGCGGCCATCTATAACCGGATGTTTCAGAATATTCCCGGTATCACGCCGCTGGAACAGGTGCCGTACAGCACGCATTCATGGTATCTGTATGTCATCCGTGTGGATGCGGATATCTTAGGAATTGACCGGGATGAATTTATTGACAAGCTGACCGAATACAATATAGGAACCGGCGTGCATTTCCTGCCGGTTCACCGCCACCCGTACTACCAGATGCATTTTCCGGTGGCAAAGGACTCTCTGCCAGGCGCTGAGAAGCTGTTTTCTCAGGTGATCTCCCTGCCTTTATATCCAGATATGACGGAGGATGATGTGTACTATGTGGCTAAAAGCGTGGAAGAAATTGCCGCCAAACATGCAACATGATGCGGTAAAGCAGTATTATGACCTGTTAAAGCACCGGCGGCTGTCCATGCTGTTCAAAAGGTTATTCGATATTCTGCTTTCGTTGATCGGCATCATCCTGCTTTCGCCGGTTTTGCTGATCCTTTCAATTATGATCAAGGTGGATTCCAAAGGCCCCGTCCTGTTCAAGCAGGTACGTGTCAAGCAGTACGGGAAAACCTTTAAAATCTGGAAGTTCCGAACGATGGTGGTCAATGCGGAAAAGATGGGCGCGCAGCTGACCACACAGAACGACAGCCGCATCACAAAGGTCGGCAATATGATCCGAAAATGCAGGCTGGATGAATTTCCGCAGCTGTTCAACATCCTGAAGGGCGACATGTCGTTCGTCGGCGCGCGTCCGGAGGTTCCGAAATATGTCGACGCCTATACGCCCGAGATGCGCGCAACGCTGCTGCTGCCGCAGGGCGTGACGGCGCTGTCGAGCATCAAATTCAAGGATGAAAGCGATATGCTCGATTCAAGCGACAACCCGGAGGAAACCTATGTCGAAGAGATTCTGCCGATCAAGATGACCTACAATCTCGAATATCTGCGGAATTTCAGCCTGTGGGAGGACGTCAAGCTGATGTTCGCCACGGTTTATTATGTCCTGAAATGATAAAGTGAAAAGCTTACGCATAGAATGATCCTGTAGACTGCAAAAGATACAGGAGGACAACATATATGGAATTTATCGATCTCAAACAGCAATACCGGCGCGTTCAGGATCAGGTGGAACAGCGGGTGCTCCGCGCGATGCGCAGCGGCCAGTACATCATGGGGGACGAGGTCTTCACACTGGAAAGGCGGCTGGCGGATTTTGCCGGCGTCAAGCACTGCATCTGCTGCTCCAACGGCACCGACGCGCTGAGCATTGCGCTGATGGCGCTGGGAATCGGGGAAGGCGACGCGGTGTTCGTCCCGTCATTCACCTTTTTTGCGACGGCTGAGGTCGCCGCGCTGCGCGGCGCGACGCCGGTCTTTGTGGATATCGATCCCGACACCTACAACATCGATGCCGCCGACCTCCGCCGAAAAATTGACCGGGCGACTCAAGCAGGCGGGCTTACTCCCAGAGCGGTCATACCGGTCGACCTGTTCGGGCTGCCGGCCGATTATGACGCGGTGGAAGCCGTCGCGCAGGAATACGGGCTGTTCGTTGTGGAGGATGCCGCGCAGGGCTTCGGCGGCGTTTACCATGGAAAGCGCGGCGGAAGCTTCGGTGCCTGTGCGGCGGCCTCCTTCTTTCCGGCCAAGCCGCTGGGATGTTACGGGGACGGCGGCGCTGTCTTCACCGATGACGATGCGCTGGCCGAAACGATGCGCTCCATCCGTGTGCATGGAAAGGGAAGCGGCAAGTATGACAATGTCCGCATCGGGCTGAACGCCCGGCTCGATACCGTGCAGGCCGCGGTGCTGCACTGCAAGCTGGACATCTTCGAGGATGAGATCGTATCCCGGCATCGTATCGCGCAGATGTATACCCGCATGCTTCGGGATGTGGTTATCACACCGAAGGTCCCGCAGGGCTGTGAAAGCGTCTATGCGCAGTATACCATCCGTCTGAAAGATCACCAGACCAGAGAGCATGTGATGCGGGAGCTGAAAGCGCGGGGAATCCCGAGCTTTGTGTACTATCCAAAGCCGATGCACCTGCAGAGCGCGTTCCGGTCATATGGCTGTCAGGCGGGGGAATGCCCGGTTTCGGAGCTGGCAAGCGATACGGTGCTCTCGCTGCCGATGCATCCGTATCTGACGGAAGAGGAGACCGCATTCATCGCGCAGGCGGTTAGACGGGCGGTGCTGGACGCATAAATCTATGTTGGAATGGCATATAGAGCTGGAGCAAGATAGAATTTGATGATGTGCGCGGAGAATTCTGATGGATAGGAAGACGTCATCCGAAACGCGCACATGGGGAATGATCAAACAAAGGAACAAAAAAGGCGGTGTGACAGATGTTGTTATTGGCAATCGATATCGGCAATACCAATATGGAGTTCGGTGTATTTGAGGACGACAGGATGCTGACAAACTTCCGGCTTGGTACCAACCGGGACATCACCTCGGATGAGGTCGGTCTGTTTACCAGTCAGTTTTTTACAATCCAGCAGATCGATATGAAGAGTGTGCAGGATATCATCATCACCTCGGTGGTGCCGCAGGTCATGTATTCGATCACCAACGCCATGCGCAAATATTTCGACAAGGAGCCGCTGATTGTCGGCGACAATATCAAACTGGACATTGTCAACAAGTATGACAATCCCAAAGAGGTCGGCGCGGACCGTCTGGTCAACGCGATCATCGCCTATAAGAAGTACGGCGGGCCGGTCATCGTCGTGGATTTCGGCACCGCGACCACCTTCGATGCGGTGGATGAAACCGGCGCGTACCTTGGAGGTTCAATCTACCCGGGCATCAAGATTTCGGCCGACGCGCTGTTTCAGAAAACGTCCAAGCTGCCGCGCATCGAGCTGCTCAAGCCGGAGCATGTGATCGGGCTCAACACGATTGAAAGCATGCAGTCCGGCATCCTGTACGGCTACGCCGGCGCGGTCAAGAACATCGTCGATATGATCAGCCGCGAGTTTGCTCATCCGGAGTCGGTCAAGGTCATCGCCACAGGCGGCCTGTCGAAAATGATCGGCACCGTGACGGGCATCTTCGACGCGATTGACAAGCGGCTGACGCTTGAAGGCCTCAAATTGATCTATGATGACTGTATCCACAAACTGGATCCCCATCGGTAAAGGAATGATGGATAAAGCCCCGGAGCAATCTGAATGGATTGCTCCGGGGCTTTGAATCTGTCTGCATTCGACTTTATACGACAAAAAACAGAAATGTTCGGCATAAAACTGCTGTTATGGGTTGACAAAAGAAAATAAATATGCATAATGAGTAATAGAGGATATATTTCCGATGTTTGGATAAATTTCAGGAAGTTATATGATCGGACAGGAAGGAAATGCAGAGAGGACAGGAGGTTTGAGATGAGAAAAGCTGTTATTGGAATCATGGCGTTGACTATGCTGTTAACCTTGAGTGCATGTGATAAAGGCGATATTTCGGTGTCGGAACAGCCCCCAACCGTTTCAAACACCGGCATGGCGGATGCATCGGCTCCCAAAAGCCGCGCAGAAAATGTGAAGATGGAGGCATCGACAGCCGGCCTTGCGATGTTTGAAGAAAGGGAACTGAGAAGTTATCCTGCGTGTCTTACGGAAATGGATGTTATGCTTGCAAAGAAGATTTTTTTAAAGGGGAAGGAGATCACCTCTGTGCAGAGCATGCCGGATGTGTACATCTGCTCCACCTCGGACGCGGACACGCTGCGCATAAACGATAAGGGCTTCCTATCGTACTGCACCGACAGCTATACGCAGAGTATCAGTTCCGTGACGCGGTTTTTGGAAGGGGATTACATCTATAGCGGGGATGAATATCTGTCAGATCAGAATCTGCCCTTCATGACGCAGGAAGAGGCAAGAGCCGAAGCCATCTCGCTTCTCGAAAGCCTGCACATTGAAAATATGGAGGTGCAGAAACTGTATGTGCTTGCGGATGGACTGGTTCTGAAGGCAAATAACGCAGATGGAAGCGCAGAGGAGAGCAACAATTCTGTATCGGAGGATGTTCAGGGGGATGGCTGGAAAGACTGCTATTACCTCTCTCTGCGTGAAAAAATTGATGATATCGATCTGATGGATATGCCGAACGGAAACCCGGACGGGGACGCCTACGTCACAGGCGTCTCTGCGCAGATTGTGCTGTCTGCGGATGGGGTGGAATATTTCAGTCTGGATGGACACTACTCCATCACGGCGGAGGGAACCGGCGGAAAAACGGTTTCCATCCAGGATGCGGTCGCGGCAGTGAAGGAAAAGTATGCGCGGCAGACGCTGGACAGACCCATTGCGATTCGCGAAATCTCGATGTCCTATGCCCCGCGCGCTGTGAACAAAGAACAGAATGAATACGAGCTTGTGCCGGTCTGGCTTTTCAAAACTTCCCAGGAGATACAGGCCATCAACGCCGAGAATGCTGAGGAGAAGACCGCGTATCTTCTGATTGACGCGAGGACAGGAGAAGAACTTTCATAAAAAAGCAGGGATGTAAATAGAAGGGATTGTATGAAGCTTTGTCTTCATACAGTCCCTTTTTCACTGATATGGTTCGCAAAAAGATTCCTTTTACATGATTAGCAACTCTATTACAAACACTCCGCAATCTTCAGCTTTGCCCTGTAATAGGTGACACGCGCCCAGGATTCGGTTTTTCCGAACAGTCCGGCGATATCTTTGTAGGACAGTTCCCCGAAGACCTTCAGAGTAAATACTTCCTTGTAGGGTTCTTCCAGATGGTGCAGAATCATATGAATCTGCTTGGCGCTATCTTGGTTTTCAAGCAGAATCTCAAACGAAAAGCTGTCTTCTGCCTGCAGGTCATTCAAAGGCTGGAATTTTTTCTTTCTGCATTCATCAAAATATAGATTCTTGGCAATTTGACACAGCCAAACGGACAGCTTGCATTTTCCGCTGTATGTCCTGATGCTTTTATAGGCGCGGTAAAAGCATTCCTGCGTCAGTTCTTCGGCAGTTTGTTCATTGCCTGTAAGGTTCAGCAGAAACCGGTAGACCGTATCCGCATAGTCCTGATAGATAGTTTCAAACTCCATAACTCACCACGGCCAGTCAAATACGGAATTATCGAACGAGCCTTCACAATATTTCCATATATCTGTTCCACTTTTTTCGGCAAATTCGTAGTCGACAATTTCCAGAGTTGAAAAGAACGGTTCTTTAGCAAAGACGCAGATCACGCCGATTTCACCCTTAAAGTCTATTTTGCGTGCAAAGATATATTGCGGTTCGCCGTCTGTATGCTGACCAGATCGGGACCATCCCGCTATAGAATATAACCCGAAGGTGAAGTCCTCCCGTTCACAGCCTTCTTTCTGCATGATCATTTCAGCAAGCACCTTGTCCTGCTTTTTGGTGGCAATCAGCGATAACTGATCAATGGAAAACAAATCGTCCACGCCGTACCAGCACGCTGAATTGTAGGCAATTCCCACAATGGAGCCGAACACAAGGAGGAGCGAGCATATCAGCGCTGCAACGCTTACGATGATGATGGTTTTTCGATTTCTCTTTTTAATCTTGACAAACGGATTCGATGGACTCTTTTTTCCAGTCTTTTCGGCTGGCGTGATGATCTCCCGGCACAGGCTTTCACAGATATCCCGGCATGCAGCACACCCCTGCAGATGTTCCTCAACCAGACGGATACTTTCATCGGATAAAACGCCGTCGGCATACAAAGGCAGCAGATCCCTGATCACTTGACAATTCAATTCCATAGAAACACCCTCTCTCATATTCTGTTTATATGACGAACGAGATGCCGTTTTGTTACAAAAACTATGAGAATGTTATTTTAGTATGTGAATTAACATTATGAAGCAGCTGCCATCATGCCAAGATGTTTTGGTATATACAGAGAATCTGCTTTGCAGCAGCTGGACAACGGGTACAATGTCAAGCGGCACTTGGCTGGTACAGCAGGAGAGCCGCGTCACAGTGGTACAACAGCTATGTCAGAAGTTTCCTGGAAAACAATATAAAGATCACTGTGCCGCAGCAGTATAGTATCCATCAGGATGCGTGGCATGGCGGGTTCTATAAAGCCGATGTGTTGCAGCCATCCACGCCGGAAATCCTGACAATTAAAAATAGACGGCGCTTCGTTTTGTTGACAAGCTGAAAAGAGCTGTCCCCTCCAGAGGAGACAGCTCTTCTTTTCTATTTAAAATACATATACAACTGACACTTGATCATGCCGTTATAGAGCTTGCGGCGTTTATCGGCCTGCCTGCCGAACAGCCGTTCGAATTCCTCATGCGGCGAGATGATGTAATAATTGACGCCCTGTGTGCGTTCAAAGACCCTTCCCATCTCCCGGTAAAGCCGTTCGGCCTCCTTGATTTCCAGCATGCGTTCACCGTACGGCGGATTGCAGATAACCGTAGCGGGGCCTTCCGGCGCGGTAAAGTCCTTGATATCCTGTTGCTGGAACCGGATGCGGGGCAGAACGCCGGCCTTCTTGGCGTTGTCCCGGCTGAGCTCCAGGCATTCCTCGCTGATGTCAAAGCCGTATGCCTTGAACGGCGCGTCCCGTTTAATCTGTGCAATGGCGTTCTTTCGCTCCTCGGCAAAGAGGCCGTCGCTGAAAAGGCCCCACTGCTCGCAGGCGAACCGGCGGTTGAAGCCGGGTGCGATGTGCAGCGCCTTGGCGGCGGCTTCAATCAGAAAGGTGCCGGAACCGCAGAACGGATCGTACAGGACCGTATACGGCTTTACCTTCGCAATATCGATGATGCCCGCGGCCAGCGTTTCCTTGATCGGCGCTTCGTTCGCGTTTTTGCGGTAGCCGCGCTTGTGCAGCCCGGCGCCGGTCGTGTCAAGCATAATGGTCGCCTTGTCCTTTAAAATCGAGAACTGAATCTGGTGCACCGGCCCGGTTTCCTCAAACCAGTTCAGATGGTAATGGTCCTGCAGCCTTGATACAATCGCCTTTTTAATGATGGCCTGACAGTCCGGCACGCTGTGCAGCTGTGATTTCAGCGCGTAGCCCTTGACCGGGAATGCATCGGATTTGCCAATGAAGTCCTCAAACGGAATCGAGGATACCAGCTGGAACAAATCCTCAAAGCTGTAGACCTTGCCTTCCTTCAGGATGATCTGCACCCGTTCGGCTGTGCGCAGGTGGATATTTGCCCATGCGATGTCCCGAAGGCCTCCGGTAAAGCTGACACGGCCGTCCGAAACCAGCAGAATCGGTTTTCCGGCCCGCTTGATTTCTCCGGCCAGCACGCTTTCGAGGCCAAAATGGCAGGGGCAGCTGAGTACTAATTCGTCCATAATCTATCTCCAAACTTTATAACATCTTCTTCTGTTTCAGTGCCGTTTAACATTGTATAGCATCCCGGTATAAAAAACAAGGTACAGGATTTGAACATACCTTGACAAGCTCAAACTTCCTGTACAATTTTTAGGATGGGCGGCATATTGCAGGACACGTCTGAATATAGATTGCAGTAGAAACATAACAGGAAAAAGGAGTGCGTATCCTTATGAATTTAAATGCGACCAAAGAGGCTGTTACCATAAATGAAGTGATTTTTGACAATCAAGTGGAACAACCTGTCGAAAGCGACCTGATCCTTCCGGATTACTGCCCCGACATCGCACGGATACTCAAATGTCAGGTTCTCCCGCAGATCACCGGCACGCAGGTGTCGGAGAATGCGGTCATCGTGGACGGATTCTATATGATCCGCGTCTACTACCAATCTGAAACGGGACAGATCCGATGCACCGAGCAGAAGGCCAATTTCAGCAAAACCGTGGAACTGCAGGAAAGACCGGAAGACCCGATCATCGACACACAGATCAAGTGCGACTACATGAACTGCCGTGTGATGAGCCAGCGGCGCATCGAGATCAAGGGCGCGCTGTCCATCTCCCTGAAGGTCACAAACCAGAAGAAGGAGGAGCTTCTCTGCGGCATGGAGGGCGGCGGCGTCCAGCTGAAGAAGAAGACCTACACGGTCACCTCCGTGGTCGGCCAGCTCAGCCGCCAGTTTACGCTGCATGAGGATCTCGAAATCGGCTACGGCAAGCCCGCGGCAGCCGCGGTCATCTCCTACAGCGCCAAAGCGATCGTGTCGGACTTCAAGGTGATTTCCGGCAAGATCATCGCAAAGGGCGAAGTCGTGGTCCGCACGCTGTACCTGCCCGAGGGCGAAGAGGACCGCCTTGAAATGATGGAACACACCATGCCGATCAGCCAGCTGCTGGATATGAACGGCATCGATGAGGACTGTATGTGCGACGTGAAGTTCAGCGTCGTTTCCACCGAGCTGCAGCTTCGTCAGGACGGCGACGGGGAGCTGCGCGTTCTGGGCGCGCAGGTTACGGTCTGCGCGAACGCAAGGGCGCACCGCAACCATGAGCTCACCGCGATTGCCGATATGTATTCCACCAGCTACTTAAGCCGTCAATCGTATAAGACGATCAACTGCCTGCGCCTTGCGGAGATCGTGCGGGAGCACAGCCTTTACAAGAATACGCTGGACCTGCCGCAGGAGGGGGTCGAATCGATCCTGGATCTCTGGTGCAGCGGAACGGTGGCGTTTGTGCGGCCGCAGGATGACGGCATCACCGTCGGTATCCAGCTCGAGGTCTGCATGTTCTGCATCAATAAGGAGCAGACGGCATCCTATTTCGAAAAGACCGTGGAGTTTGAAACCCAGCTGGAATGCAAGTGTCCGGGCAAGAACATCCTGTTCACGCCGGACATCAACATCCTGTCCACGACCTACAGCATGATTTCCAATGAAAAGATCGACATCCGCTGCGATATGAAGATCGAGGGAAGCCTGTACGTGATGGTCAGCGACAAGGTGATCGGCGACTGCGAGGTCGACGAGGAGCAGGTTAAACAGCGGGATAAGAACATAGCGCTCACAATCTACTATGCCGACAAGGATGAAAGCGTCTGGGATATCGCCAAGCAGTACAACACCAGCATGGACGCCGTCATGGAGGAGAATGCGCTGGACGACGAGCGGCTCAAGAGCAAGATGATGCTGCTGATTCCGATGGTTTCATAAAACAGAGGAATCCGATACCCGAAACATACAGAGACGAATACGAACATTTGGGCAGCCGTGCAAGCTGTGCGAAGTGTAGACGATGAAGGCCGCAGGAGCGGTCCCGGCGTTCCTGTCCAAATGATAAGAGGTTTGGCGGAGCATCGGTCGTACCATAATCGTATTCACGATATACGTTCTACGATTGAAGTATTTGTGGGGACGGCAGTCCCGTCCCGGGGCGGTCCGGCGTACAGGAACGCCTTCGGCACAGCCAGTGAAAATATGGAACATAAGGGGGCACAAAAGGCATGGAAAGCCGAAACATCTACAAAGATATTGCACAGCGCACGCAAGGGGACATCTATATAGGCGTGGTTGGCCCGGTCAGAACTGGTAAATCGACCTTTATCAAACGCTTTATGGAAAACCTTGTCCTGCCGAATATAGAGAGTGATTTTCAGCGCGAACGCGCAATCGACGAGCTGCCGCAGTCCGCGGCCGGCAAAACCATCATGACGACCGAACCGAAATTCATTCCGGAGGAAGCCATTTCCATCAAGCTGGAGGACAACACGAACTTCCAGGTGCGGATGATCGACTGCGTCGGATACATCGTGCCCAGCTCGCTCGGCTACATCGAAAACGACGAGCCGCGCATGGTCATGACGCCCTGGTTTGACAAGGAAATCCCGTTCAATATGGCGGCTGAGATCGGCACGCAGAAGGTCATCACCGAGCACAGCACAATCGGCCTTGTCGTGACCAGCGACGGCAGCATCTCCGACATCCCGAGAAGCGAGTATGAGGAGGCCGAGGAGCGGGTTATCAGCGAGCTCAAGGAGATCGACAAACCGTTTGTGGTGCTGCTGAACTGCATGTATCCGGATTCCCAGCAGGCCCGCGAGACGCGCCAGCGGCTTGAGGACAAATACGGCGTCCCGGTCCTGGCGGTCAACTGCCTGGATATGGGCGAGGAAGAGATCCGCGAAATCATGAAGTCGGTGCTCTATGTCTTCCCGATCAAAGAGATTTCGGTCGAGATTCCGAAATGGATCGTGGCGCTGGAGAAGAACCATTGGCTCAAGCAGAGCATCTTCACGACAATACAGGAGAGCGTCAGCAAGGTGCGACACATCGGCGAGGTCAAGAAGCATCTCGAAAAGCTCAGCTCGTGCGAGCACATCAAGTCCTTCCAGGTCGTCAACATCGACCTTGGCAAGGGGCAGGCGTACATCAGCATTTCGGTGCAGGATGAACTGTTCTATCAGATCTTAGGCGAGATGACCGGACTGGAGATCGACGGAGAGTCCGGCCTGATGCCGTGCATGATCGAGCTTGCGCAGATCAAGCGGGAGTATGAAAAGGTGCGCGGCGCGCTCGAGGAGGTTGAGGCGACCGGCTACGGCATCGTGATGCCGACGCTGGATCAGCTTTCCCTGGATGAACCGGAAATTGTGCGTCAGGGCGGAAAATACGGTGTGCGGCTCAAAGCGTCCGCGCCGTCCATCCACATGATGCGTGCCGACATCACGACCGAGGTGGCGCCGATTGTCGGCAGCGAAAAGCAGTCCGAGGAGCTGGTGGAATACCTGCTCAAGGAATTCGAGGAGAAGCCGACCAAGATCTGGGATTCCAACATCTTTGGAAAATCCCTGCACGACCTGGTCAACGAGGGCCTGCACAACAAGCTCTACCGTATGCCGGGTGACGCAAGGATCAAGATGCAGGAGACCATCGAGCGCATCATCAACGAGGGATGCGCGGGACTGATCTGTATTATATTATAAAATAAACAGGAGCAGGGGATTGGAGTAAAATCCAATCCCCTGCTCCTGCTCTAATCGAACATATGGATGCAGTGAACGCAGCTTCCTGTAGACATGGTTCTGGTTCATTGAAGAATGACAAGAGTCTGTTACTTCAATCGCTCAGCTTTCCTTTTCCGATTCTCTCCATACGTATGAACGCAGAGAATGTAACTCTCTGTAAACAGAGTTCCTATTCATTGAAGAATGCCAAGATCTGTTCCTTCATCCGCTCAGCTTCCCGATATCCCTCTTCGTAGAGGGCTTTGAGCTTCGCCCTGTCCCGCTCGAACCGTCCGATTTTGAGCGGCTGCTCGGGGGCGATGACCAGCGCGCGGCCCTCTTGTTCGAGTTCGCGGACAAATTGGATCGTATCGTTGTAAACGGTGTGGCGGCGGTCCAGGCAGGCTGTCATTTCGGGCAGCTTCCGGAAGACGCGGCGATAGACCGCACGGAAGCCCTGCGGCTCTTTGATATAGTCCCGGTTGCGCGTCAGCACGATGACCACCTTGTCACAGCCGTCCTGAAGCGCTCTGCGGACCGGGATGGGATCGGACGCACCGCCGTCCAGCAGCTTTCTGCCCTCGTGCTCCACAATCGGGGAGAAGACCGGGATGGACGACGACGCCCGTACCACCTGTGTGGAGCCTCGGGTAAAGGCTTCCTCCTTCTCGTAATAACGCGGCATGCCGGTTTCACAGTCGGTTACACCGATGACAAGGCGGGATTTGCAGGTCTGCAGCGCGTCATAATCAAATGGGTCCAGCTGGTTGGGGATTTCATCAAAGATCATATCCATGCCGAAAAAGGAGCGGGTTTTCAGCAGGCTTCGAAAGCCCATATACCGCTTGTCATCGACATAGTCGGTGTTGATCCGCAGATTCCGGCCATGCTGTCCGGAAAGATAGGACAGCGCGTTGCAGGCACCGGCGGATACGCCGATGACATAGGGGAATACAAGCTGATTGTCCAGCAGGAATTCCAGCACGCCGACGGTGTAAAGCCCGCGCATGCCGCCGCCTTCCAATACAAGACCGTTCATGGGTGGTTCTCCTTCCGTTATGATAATTTTATGGCTGTCATCCCTGATGTTTGCAGGTGAAGACGGCCTTTTTACGATCCGGCGGCCTGATCGAATCACGATATCAGACCCCGCTGAACTGCGCATGGCTTCCCATCGGGCCGGACTGTACGTTCAGCCTGGCCGGGATGGCCTCCTTGAGCGCGGCCACATGGGAGATGATGCCGATCAGCCGTCCATGCGTGGTGAGCGCGTACAACGTGTCGATTGCGGTCTGCAGGGAGGTCGCGTCCAGTGTGCCGAACCCTTCGTCGATGAACATGGTGCCGATCTCGACCGAACCGGAATAGGCCTGTACGATGTCAGAAAGCCCCAGAGCCAGGGAGAGCGAGGCCTTGAACGCTTCGCCGCCCGACAGCGTTGAGATGTCCCGTTCCTTTCCCGTAAAGCTGTCCACAATGTCGAGATCCAGTCCCGACGCACCGAATTTGGCGCGCTCCTTTTTATGCACGAAGGTAAACCGTCCGTCGGTCATATGGTAAAGCCGCAGGTTTGCAGCCTTAATGATGTCGGTGAAGTATCCGGCCAGCACAAACCGCTCGAACGAAAGCTTCTGCCCGTTGCTGCCGCTCGCAAGCCGGTAAAGCTCGGAGACGTCGAGATACTGCCCATAGATCTGCTCATACTGCCGCTGGTATCCAGCGATCTGGCTGAACTGCGTGGCGTTCAGGGAGATCCGCGCGGAGAGGATATCGCGCGTTTCCTCCAGCGCGGACAGCCGTTCGGTCACCTCCTGTGTGCGCTGCTGCAGAAGCGCGAGATCGGCGCGGGCACGCCCGGAAAGCTCCTGTTCGAGCAGGTCGCGTTCCTTCTGCATCAGGGCCTGCCGCCGGGCGTCTTCCTCTAGCTTCTGTTCCATCGCGCGGATTTCTTCGGCGGGCAGGACGCTTTTTCGGTATGCCGCCGTATCCGCGAAGCCGCAGGCGTCCAATTGCTGAGAAAAGTTCTCCTGCTTGCCGGCAAGATTTTCCCGATGCTGTTCCAGCGACTGCTTGAGATTGACAATATCCTGGGAAAGCCGGTCAAACGACGACTGGCTGGCAAGATACGCGGCGTTTGCCTGTTCCTTTGCCTTCACAAGCGCTTCAGCCTGTTCCTGCAGCCGGTCCATTTCAGCCAGAATGGCCTGCCGGTCGGATTGACCGGCGGGAACCTGACCGGCCAATTCGCTGCAGGAAGCTTCCAGCGCCTGCATATTCGTCTGGGTTTGGATCTGTTTCTGCCGAAGCTGCTGGAGCGTCTGCTCGAGATGGGCTGTGTCGAGCAGCTGCGGATCGTTGGGATCGCAGCGGCCTTCTGAAAGCGCGCCGATGTCGGTTTCCAGGGCTTTGACCTGCCGCATCAGCGCATCCAGCTTCTGATGCCGGCTCTCCGTGAGGTTATCAAGCTCAGCCGCCGCGGTCTCGCTGAAATCGATGTCCTGCGGCAGGATTTCCAGCCCCGCAAGCTCCTGATGCGCACGCAGAAGCCGGTCGTTGACAGCCTTCAGCGCGTCGAAATGCCCTTCCCGCGTCCGCTTTGCGTTGTTCAGCGCCTGCTCGTCCGGTATGCTGTCGCTGTCCGGACGCGGCGACGGATGCTCGAGCGCGCCGCAGACGGGGCAGGGATGCCCGGGCTGAAGCTGTCTTGCCAGCACCGACGCCTGTGAATCCAGATAGATGTCGAACTGCCGGCGGTAGATCGCGTCCCATTCGGCAAACTGCCGTTCCGCGCTCTGATATTCCGCCATCGTCGAGCGGTACCTCCGCAGCTTATCGAGAACCGCGGTCTGTTCACCTTGTTTCTGCACCGCTTCAGCATGCGCGGCGAGCTTTTCGAAAATCTGGAGATTCTTTGTAATCCCGGCAAGCCGCTGCGCGTGCTGTTCGATCTGAGCGCGCAGGCTGCCGAGCTGTTCCAATGTCTCAGAAAGGCGCTTCAGTTCAAGTTTCCGCAGGGTCAGCGCCTCGCGCTTTTGGTCGGAGTCCTTCTGCTGCTCCAGCTGCTGCCTGCATTGGAGCAGGGCGTCTTGGGTGCCGATCAGCTGCGACTGTTTCTGTGTAAGCTGCGTTTCAGCTTGCGCTATCTGCCCACGCAGCTCCCCGATGGCTTGGTCGAGAAAGGCAAGCTCCTGCGCCTTTTTGGCGGCTCCCAGCCGTTTTTCCCGAGCCTTTCGCGCATCTTCCTGCTGTGCGAGTTGGAGAAGCGCGTCGTCCAGTTCCTCGAGCCGGTCAAACTTCGCGTTCAGCCTGCGGGCGTTTTCCGGATGAAACTGTGTTTTGAATCCCTGCAGCGTCCGAATCTGGACCGACAGCAGCTCCCGTTCCATCCGGTCGGAATCGAGCAGCGCATCGGTCAGCTGTGCGATGGTGCGGAAGTTGGGCGCATCCTGGGAGAGCTGTTCGCGCAGCGCTTCGTTTCCGCCGGGATCGATGCTGTGCACACAGGAGATCAGATAGTGGTTGATCTCGCTGATCTGGTCGTCTAGCTTCCGTTTTTCCTCGCCCAGCCGGTCCTTGATGCGGTCGTACAGCTGCGTGCCGAAGATTTTGCGGAAGATCACCTGCTTTTCGTCGCTTTTGGCTTCAAGCAGCCGCTTGAATTCCCCCTGCGGAAGCATGACGATCTGCCGGAACTGCTCCTTTGTGAAGCCGAGTATCTCGACGATCTTGTCGCCGGCCTGGTTGATGTTGGTCAGGATCTCCCCATCCGGCAGCGTCAGCTTGACCTGATGCTTTTTGGTGACTTCTCTGCCGCGGCTTCCGATATAGCTCTGTGTCGGCAGACGGGAGATTTCATAGGTTTTTTCCTTTACCAGGAAGCGCAGCGTGACGAAGCACGGGTCCTCCGGTTTGGCGTAATCGCTGCGCAGATTTTCGGGTTGGCGGCCTTCCACGCTTGGCTGGCCGTAGAGCGCGAACATGATCGCGTCAAAGACGGTGGTCTTGCCGGCGCCGGTGTCTCCGGTGATCAGGAAAAGCGGCTGTCCCTCAAGCTTTTTAAAATCCAATACCTGCTTTCCGGCGTAAGGGCCGAAGGCCTGCATGGTCAGTTCCAGCGGCTTCATCGCGTCTCCTCCTCTCCGGCTTCCCGGATGATCCTTTGCAGCAGCTTCTTACGTTCTGGGGGGATGCTTTCCCCCTTGACCTGTTCATAGAACTGGCAGAACAGGCTTTCGGGGCTGCGGTCCTGCTGTTTGCCGGTGAGCGCGAGCTCTCCCAGAAACTCCTGCTCGCGGTTTTCAACCTTCAGCCCGAGGATGTTTTGAAAGACGCCGCGCAGCCGGTTCATGGCGTCCGGGACAAGCCCGTCGTCGGTCAAATTGACATGGATGTAGTCGTCCGACACCTCGTTGGCAGCCAGCAGCTGTTCCAGCTTCCCGCTGACCACCCGCAGGTCCCGCAGCGGCTTGATGGGGACGGTCCGGCACTGGACCTCTCCCTTTTCGCCAAGCTCCACAATGCTGACGGATTTGTGCTGTCTGGCTTCGGAAACCGAGTATTTCAAAATCGATCCCGCGTACCGGATGGTGCCGCATCCGAGATTCTGCGGAGTGTGCAGATGCCCGAGCGCCACATAGTCGAAGTGTTCGCAGGATTTCGCGTTGATCAAATCCACGCCGCCGAGCTGATGCTCCGAATCGCAGACCATCGGCTCCACTTGCTGCATGTTCGAGAAAAAACCGTGCGCGACCAGCACATTGCGCTGTGTGAGGTCCAGCCGGGAACGGTTGTGCTGCATCAGCGCCGCGAACGCTTCGTCCATAGAAGCGCCGGACGGAAGATCGAAATCCTTTTTGAGCTGCTCCGGCGGCACGAACGGGAGCAGATAGAAATGCACCGGCCCGGAAGCGTCTGTCAGCGTGACACAGGCGATGTCCTTTTGGTAGACGCTTTCCAGATAAAGCCCGCTTTGCCGGTAGAGCCGGCTGCCGAAATGCAGCCGCCAGGCGGAATCGTGGTTGCCGGCGATGGCCAGCACCGGTATGCCGATTTCACTGGTAAAACGCAGAAAAATGTCGTCGAGCAGCCGGATGGCCTCCACCGGCGGGATGGACCGGTCATAGAGGTCGCCGGCGATCACCACGGCGTCGATCTGCTCTTCCTGGACCAGCTCGCAGAGCCGGTCCAGGAAATACCGCTGATCCTCCAGCAGCGAATATCCATTCAGGTAACGCCCGATGTGCCAGTCGGAGGTATGTAAAAGCTTCATATGATTCACAGCCTTTGTTTTTGAGATACAATCATTATAACGCATTGATCCCCATTTCACAAGCGCTGCCGCCATCGGTTTTTATACGTTCGGTTGAGGAAAAAAGGGAGGAGCTTGTCGGTTTTCCAGACAATCGCTTCGTTGAAGATGTTGAAAAAACGGTTGAAACAGCGGAAAACTAAGGGTTGTACCGTTGAAAATACTGTGGAAAGAGTTGATTACTTTGCGTATAAGTTGAAAATGACCGGTTTCCAGAAAGAAAAGCTTTGGATGAAAGAAGAAAATCAGATTTTGGGTTCCATGCATATTGTTTCATGTTTGTTTGGTCTGTTTTTTTACATCGGTTGCCATACAAACTTGAAACCATCGGTTGAACTCACCAGTCGAATGAGCGGTAAGAACGGATGGTATACACCGGTGTTAAAAGGGCATGATCCGGTGCGCCTTTTTAAGAGGTATGGAACAAAAGATCAGTCGTGTTACACGCCATGCTGCTGCGAAAGCGATACAGGATGATTTCTTTTCAGTTGCAGCGAACTATTTTTATCGTTATGCATTTAACGCCATATTTGAAGCAACAGCTCGACGGGAATATCTTTATCGGCATAGCCGTTTCCTCTCATCGTTGAGACGAGCCTGAAAGACGTCGTCTGTAGGTTCCTGGAAGGTGAGAGTGTTTGGTTGGCGCCTGAATGATGCTGGTGTTCATCCTGCATCAGCAAGTAAAGCAAAACACGCCGCCGGAATAAAACCGGCGGCGTGTTTTTAAGATGCTTTATGTATTTATTTTTTGAGTTCTTCCAAACAATGACGGCAGATGTTACGGCCCTTGAACTGCTGAACATCGCCAACCTCGTTGCAGAAGATACACGCAGGTTCATACTTTTTCAGGATGACCTGATTGCCGTCTACATAAATTTCCAATGCGTCGCGCTCGTTGATCTCCAGCGTACGGCGCAGCTCGATGGGCAGAACGATACGTCCGAGCTCATCGACCTTTCTTACAATGCCTGTCGATTTCATAAAAAAACCCCTCCACTGATAATATATTTCCTGCCAAAACTGGTGCTCCAAACCAGCTGGCAAAATAAAGAAAAACGAAAATTATCTAGCCATAACTAACAATTTTTCTCTACTCTTATACTATAACGTATAAAACGGGATTTGTCAAATACTAACAGGGTAAAATGACGAAAAAAATCAAAAAAATTTTGTTTGATTCGAAAAAATTCCCTTCTTGGCACTCATAATCCGCGGGAAAAGAGAATATGTATGAATATTGAAAGAAAAATTCGTTGTATTGCCGTACGAATAAGCAGGATTTGAAAGGGGAAATGGACTGTGATGACCTGGATCTTTGCCGGGATGATTATCATCTCGGTGGTGTTTGCGCTGTTTACCGGACGGATTGAGCAGGTGTCCCAGGCGGCCATCGGAGAAGCGTCCAGCGCGGTGGAGCTCTGCCTCGCGCTGATGGGTACCATCTGCTTCTGGAACGGGCTGATGAAGGTGGCGGACAAGGCGGGCCTGACCGAGAAGATCAGCCGGCTGTTTTCACCGGTCACCAAACGCCTGTTCAAGGACCTGAAGTCCGGCGGCGCCGCGATGAAGATGGTCTGCATGAACATGTCGGCGAACCTGCTGGGGCTTGGAAACGCGGCGACGCCGCTGGGCATCGCGGCGATGCGGGAGATGGAGAACGAGTGCGGCGCCAGTGAAAGCGCCAGCAACGCCATGATCATGTTCGTTGTGCTGAACACCGCCTCCCTACAGCTGATTCCGACCACCGTCGCCGCGCTGCGGCTCAAAAACGGATCGGCCAACCCGTTTGACATCCTGCCTGCGGTCTGGGTGTCCTCCATCGCGTCGGTGGCCAGCGGCGTGATCGCCGTCAAGCTGTTTGAATGGCTCACCAGAAGGCGAAAACAGAAAGAAATCCGGCATTCCCTAAACCGGTACTGTGATGAGGTCCGCAAGGCGGTCTGAACCCTTTTCATACCCCGAGATTCTGGCATACCGGCTCAGGCATCGGAATATATGCCGCTTTGCTGCCAAAGGGCCATTGCTGCAGAGAAATCCTGTCTGCGGTCATGAAACCGCTGATCGGCGGCAGGCATCCTCCGGATGGGGCGGCAGGATAGACGTACACAACAGGGAGGGATAGCGTTGAAACTGACCGACATGATCATTCCAATCATCATCGCGGGCATTTTAGGCTATGCGCTGGTCCAGCGGGTGGATATCTTCAGCGTCTTCACGAAGGGGGCCAAGGAGGGCATTTCCGTCAGCATCAAGATTCTGCCGGCGCTGATTGCCCTGATCACGGCCATCGGCATGTTCAAGACGTCCGGCGCGCTGGATGTTCTGACAAACGCCATCCGCCCGTTCGCCGAAAAAATCCATATGCCGTCCGAGGTGGTGCCGCTGGCAATCCTGCGCCCGATCTCCGGCAGCGGCGCGTTTGCGGTCTTTGAGGATATTTTGTCCACCCACGGCGCGGACAGCCTGATCGGACGGATTGCAAGCGTTTTGGAGGGGTCGAGCGAGACGACCTTCTATACCATCGCGCTGTACTTCGGCTGCACAAGGGTCAAAAAAACCCGTTACACGCTGCCATGTTCTTTAACAGCGGATTTTGTCGGTTTTTTGATGAGTGTGATCACCGTCCGCATGTTCTTTGGCATGATGTTCTGATACACACATCTCTGGCTTCATATCCCAACAGGGAGATCGGAAAAATTTCATTCTCTGATTTCATATTCCAACAAGAAGAGATTGATAAAGTCTCATACTCGGGCTTACATACCCCAATCATGGGGACTGATAAAGTCTCATACTCTGATTTCATATCTTAGCAAGGGGGATAAAATCTCATTTTATGGCTTTCACGCCCCGATAAGAGGGATTGATAAATCTATTCTCTGGCTTCGTGTCCCAATAAGAGGAATTTTGATAAAATCCCATGCGGCAATGCGTGCGGATAAACAATAACCGGCATAAATTAAAAGATTTTTTCCTGTTTGGACGGGTTTTTCCCCGGTTTTGGAACGAAAACAGGTTTTTTTACATAGAATGGGATGTTGGACTGTCAAAAGAAAATAAATGAGCCGGGGAGGGGAGCGCGATGCGCAGACGGGTGCAGCCGAAAAAGCGGGCGAGGGCAAAAGTACTGATTAAAATCGGCATCGTGCTGCTGGTCCTGATGGTGCTGCTGATGCTGCTGGATGCGAAGATCCGGCCGATCATCATCTCACTGGAATCCTATCAGGCGAGGGTGCATGCGACGAAGGTCATCAACAGCTCGATCACCGAGGAGCTTGAGCGGCAGAATATTCAGTACGACGACCTTGTGCACATCACAAGGGACACCGACGGCAACGTCACGGCGCTGGAGACCGACAGCATCCTGATCAACAAGCTGCAGGCCTCGCTGTCAACCGCCATCATGGACGGCTTGACCGATATCGAGGATGGAGAGCTGAAGATTGCGCTCGGCACCCTGCTGGACAGCAGCTTCCTGGTCGGCCGCGGCCCGATGATCGACATCAAGTTTATTCCAATCGGCTATATCGATACCCAGATCACGCATAATTTTGAGTCCGCGGGCATCAACCAGACGCGGGATCAGGTCATGCTGCACATCAAGACGACCGCGATGGCGCTGATACCGGGCTATTCGGCAAATGTCGAGATCAGCACCGATTTCTGCCTGGCCGAAACGGTCATTGTCGGCAAGATCCCGGAAGCGTACACCAGGGTGGAACGCGCGGACGATCCGGAACGCGAGCTCAACGACTACGGCGCGAGCCGGTATTTGGAATAACAGTTTTACAGGATTCTTCACGAAAAGACAGAAAATATTCTTTGTTTTATGGTATACTAATAAACAAACAGATCGCATGATATCGTGGACTCGATGTCATGCGATCCTGCAATATGGAAAATCATTCAGGAATGACTATCATACAAAGGATTGATCAGAACAATGGATATCGAACAGGCAAAAATCCGCGTTTCCGAACTGACAGAACAGCTTCATGAGCACAACCGCCGCTATTATGTGGAGGACCGGCCGACCATCAGCGACTACGACTACGATAAAATGCTCGAGGAGCTGATCAGGCTGGAGGAGGCGTTCCCGCAGCTGGTTTCTCCGGATTCCCCGACACAGCGGGTGGGCGGGGAAGCGAAGAACACCTTTGCGAGCGTGACGCATACCGTGCAGATGGGCAGCCTTCAGGATGTGTTCAGCCTCGACGCCGTCGGGGAATTCGACAGGCGGGTGCGCGAGAAGGCCGAACAGCCGGCCTACATTGTGGAGCCGAAGATCGATGGGCTTTCGGTTTCGCTGGAATACCGGGACGGGCAGTTTGTGCGGGGCTCCACCCGCGGCGACGGCTTTGTCGGCGAGGACGTCACGCTGAACCTCAAGACGATTCGCTCCATCCCGCTGAAGCTGGACGAGCCGGTCGCATATCTGGAGGTGCGCGGCGAGGTCTATATGCCGAAGAAGGTGTTCGACTCACTGGTGCAGCGGCAGCTTGAGAACGAGGAGACGCCGTTCAAAAACCCGCGGAACGCGGCGGCGGGATCGCTGCGCCAGAAGGACCCGAAGATCACGGCGACCAGAAGGCTGGACATCTTTGTGTTTAACATCCAGCAGATTGAGGGAAAGGCGCTTGCCTCCCACCAGGAGTCACTGGATTATTTAAAGAAGCTCGGCTTCAAGGTCATCCCGAGCTATCAGCGGTTTACGGACATCGAACGGGTGTGCGAGGAGATCGAGCGGATCGGGGAGAACCGGAACGCCTTTGCCTATGACATCGACGGCGCGGTCGTCAAGGTTGACGATTTTTCACAGCGCGAGACGCTGGGCGCGACCTCCAAGTTCCCGCGCTGGGCGCTCGCCTTCAAATATCCGCCTGAGGAGAAGACGACGAAGCTGCTGGATATCGAGATCAACGTCGGCCGAACCGGCGCGCTGACGCCGACGGCGGTGTTTGAACCGATCCTGCTGGCGGGAAGCACGGTCAGCCGCGCGGTGCTGCACAACCAGGATTTCATCGATGAGAAGGGGATCCGGATTGGGGATACCATCGTTGTGCGCAAGGCCGGCGACATCATCCCGGAGGTTGTCAGCGTCGTTGAGCACGCCGGCAATACGGACGTGTACAAAATCCCGGAATTCTGTCCCTCCTGCGGCGACAAAACCGTCCGGGAGGAGGACGAAGCGGTCTGGCGGTGCATCAATGTGCTGTGCCCGGCACAGCAGCGCAGGCACTTCATCCACTTCGCGTCCCGCGATGCGATGGATATCGAAGGGCTTGGCCCGGCGATGGTGGACCAGCTGCTGGAAGCGGGGCTGGTGCATTCGGTGGCGGACCTTTATTATCTGAAAAAAGAGGATATCCTGGGACTGGAACGCAAGAAGGAGAAGTCCGCGGACAACCTGATGGCGGCGATTGAGAAATCCAAGCAAAACGACCTGTCCAGGCTGCTGTTCGGGCTGGGCATCCGCAACGTCGGCCAGAAGGCGGCCATGCTGCTTGCGCAGGCGTTCGGGGAGATGGAGCGGCTGTTTTCGGTAAGCGCCGAGGAGGTGAGCGCGGTCGAAGGCTTCGGCGGCATCATAGCCGAAAGCGTGGTGGCGTTCTTTGCGGATGAAAACACCCGCAGCCTGGTTGACCGCCTGAAGGATGCGGGGGTTAACATGACCTGTTCGGTCAAACCGGCATCCGATAAGCTGGCAGGGCAGACCTTTGTGCTGACCGGCACGCTGAGCGCATTCACGCGCAGCGAGGCAAAAGAGAGGATCGAGGCGCTCGGCGGCAAGGTTTCCTCATCGGTCTCCAAGAAAACCAGCTACGTCGTGGCAGGCGAGGATGCCGGCAGCAAGCTGCAGAAGGCGCAGGACTTGGGCATCACGATTCTGGACGAAGCGGCGTTTTCCCGCCTGCTGGACGAGCAGACAGGTCGTTGAGACGGAACCAGCGCTGTCCGGCGGAAGCAGGAAGCTTCTTATCCATCTGATCCGCGTAGAACAGCTTATGCTCCTTTCTATAGTAAATGGACTGTTTTGCTTATTGGCGTCAGGCTGAAAATGCGGCGCTTGATGCGTCAGCGGCGGATTTATCCGTTTCTCAAAAACAGGATAAAAAGTTCCCGGCTCCGGTATATGCGGAGGGGGAACTTTTTTTATGAT
Organism: Candidatus Soleaferrea massiliensis AP7; assembly: GCF_000820765.1. Lineage (GTDB taxonomy): Bacteria > Bacillota > Clostridia > Oscillospirales > Ruminococcaceae > Soleaferrea > Soleaferrea massiliensis. The sequence goes on along the minus strand of NZ_CCYH01000036.1, from coordinate 82,932 downwards.
TCATTTGAACAGACCTTCGGCAGAAACAAAAAAAGCCATTGAAACAACAAGAAAAATATGTTATGATATAAAAGGTATTTTTGTCGATTGCACAGACTTATGGGGGCAATGCGGTGAGATCAATCAGAGAAATGAGGGGTTTTTTTGGCCGAACTGTCGAAAAACGAAATGCATATCTGTATGGGATGCATGAAACAATTGACAGATGAAACAGTCTGTCCACATTGCGGATACGACAGCCGGGAGCCGGTCGATGTGAGCGATTCACGTTTGGCGCCGCAGACCGTACTGCAGAGCCGGTATATCGTCGGCAGACTGCGTTATAAAAATCCCGACAGCTATCGGTATCTGGCGTATGACTGTGTACTGCAGGCGCCGGTAACCATCCGTGAATATCTGCCGCCGAACCTCTGCCGCCGCGGGGCGGACGGGATGACGCTGATCCCGAATGAAAATTCGCTGGCCCAGTACAAGGCGCTTCTTTCAGATTTTTATGATCTGGCGAAGACGATCTCCGCGCTCAAGAATGTGGACGGCATCCTGCCGACGCTCAATATCTTTCAGGAGAACGGCACGGTATATGTGGTGTACAAGCGGATCAAAACGCTGAAGCTGACCACCTTTATCGACCGGACCGGCGGAAAACTTGAGTGGATGGTGATGCGGGAAATCTTCCTCCAGTTTTGCAATACCATGGCGCATCTGCATGAAGCGGGCGTGATTCACCGCGGCATCAGTATGGAAACCGTCCGGATAGACGAGGACGGCATCCTCTGGCTGACCGACTTCTGTATCCCGTCGGCCAGAACCTATAAAAGCGAACTGACCGCCAAGCTGTACAGCGGCTATTCCGCGCCGGAGCAGTATTCCCTGAATACCTGGCAGGGAACCTGGACCGATGTTTACGCGGCGGCGGCCGTCATCTATACAACGCTGACCGGTGTGACGCCGCAGAGCGCACCAGACCGCAAAAAGGACGACAAGCTGTTCTATGCGAACCAGGTGGATGAGAAGGTCCCAGCCAACGTGTCGGTGGCGCTTTACAACGCGATGAAGCTGTCGACCGATCAGCGGACCAGAACCATCGAGAATTTTACAGCGCAGCTTCTGCAGAGCATTTCGGACGACACCATCCAGTACGATGCGGCCGTTCTGGAGAGGCAGCGGCAGCAGGAAGAGGAACGGCTGCAGCCAAAGGTTCCTCCTAAACCGGTAAAAAAGGCGAAGCCGGTTAAGAGACCGGTGAAACCAAAAAAGAATAAAACGAAAAAACCCAAAAAGGAACGCAACATCCCATATGTGATCGTCATCCTTTCGATTATCTGCCTGCTGGTCATGTGCGTGACCGCCTACTTCATCTATGAGCTGCTTTCGGTTGTCAACGAACCGCCGAAAAAACAGCCGCAGGAACCGTATCAGGTCACCTCCGCAGTGACGTCTCAGACGGCCGCCGGGGTGGTGAAGCGCGGCGTCGAGGTGCCGAATCTGGTCGGCAAGTTCGGTGAGGACATCCAAAAGGAATATGAAAATAACAGTAATTTTGTCCTGGCGGTCGAAAAGGACAGCAGCAACGAATACGCGGAAGGTTACATCTTTAAACAGTATCCGGAGCCCGGCGAGATGGTGAAAAAGGGCGAAGCGCTGATCATTTGGGTCAGCACCGGCGGCCAGCAGACCACCATGCCCTATGTCGTTGGCCTTTCAGAATCCGAAGCCAAGCAGCGCCTGATCGCGGCCGGCCTGGATTTCCATGTCGAGGAGGTCAATGACCGCAGCCTGACCAAGGGAAAGATCGCGGGCACCAATTTCACCGAGGGAAGCTCGATCGACAGCGACGCTACGGTGATCCTGTATATCCGCGCCGAGCACATCCCCGATCCGGAGCCGCCGAAAACACCGTCCAAGCCGTCGGAATCCCAGGCGTCCAAGCCGTCCGGCTCCTCTTCCGGAACAGAATCATCCAAGCACGACACATCTCGTTCTGAGGATTCAAAAAAACCATCCCGGTTTTTTTAACCCTGAGAATTGAAACAGCCATACTTGATATGATCAGTCGATAAGCAGAAAGATCCCTGTGGAACATACAGATGTTCCACAGGGATCTTATTTTATCTGTTCTTTTGCGGGATGTCGCCCCCTGCGCGCAGACGCCTGCCGCACCTTAGGGAGCCTTTGTTTACTGGATATCGATGTCCAGTGGCTTATCCAGGTCCTCGGAGACATATCTGCCGTTCTTTTTTCGCTGCCGTACACATTCCGACAGAAGATATTCGATCTGCCCGTTTACAGACCGGAAATCGTCCTCAGCCCATGCGGAAATTTCATTGTACAGCTTCGCGGAAAGGCGGAGCGGGATTTGTTTCTTCGGTGTATCGGCCATGATCAGTAAAGGCTTCCGGAATTGACGATGGGCTGAGCGTCATGGTTTCCGCAGAGGACGACCAACAGGTTCGACACCATGGCCGCTTTTCTTTCATCGTCCAGTACGACCGTGTTGTGCTCGCTCAGGCGGTCGAGGGCCATTTCAACCATGCCGACCGCGCCGTCCACGATCATCTTTCTGGCGTCGATGATTGCGGATGCCTGCTGCCTTTGCAGCATGACCGCCGCGATTTCGGGAGCGTACGCAAGGTAGGTGATCCTGGCTTCCAGGATTTCCAGGCCGGCCTCGGAAACCTTTGCCTGAATCTCATCGCGGATGCGTGACGCGACAATCTCACTGGAGCCGCGCAGGCTGCCCTCGTCGGCAACGCCGTCGCCGGTCGTGTCGACGTTTGGAGCGACGTCGTACGGATAGATGCGCACAATGTTCCGCAGGGCGCTGTCGCACTGCAGGGACAGGTATTCCTTGTAATTGTCGACGTTGAAAACCGCCTTGGCCGTATCGACCACCCGCCACATGACGGCAATGCCGATTTCAACAGGATTGCCCAGGCAGTCGTTGACCTTCTGCTTGTTGTTGCTCAGGGTCATGATCTTCATCGAAATCTTTTTGCTTGTCAGCTCCGCGTTGACGGCAGTCTGGCTGGATGAAATCAAAATGGATTTATTCGCGCCGCTGTCGACATCCCCGCTTTGGCTCAGCTTGGTCTTGGCCGCCGGATTGACGCTGGTGCAAAGCGGGTTGACAAAGTAAAAGCCGTCGTCCTTGATCGTTCCGACATATTTGCCGAAGAGCGTGAGGACCAGCGCTTCCTGCGGCTTCAGCACCTTGAGTCCCAGAAAGGGAATCCAGCCGACGAGCAGCCAGATGCCGCAGATGACGAGCAGCGCAACCGCCAGCGGGGATTGAGCAAAGATGCAGCCCACGACAAGGCCCGCGATTGCGGCGAAGTATAAGAGGATGAAAACAAACATAAACGCCATGCCATTTTTCTTGTTGTTGAGTACCTTTTCCTGCATATGTAGCCCTCCAATATCTTTGTGATATCAAAATCATATCACGATGATCGTTGGTTGTCAAGCGCTTTTGCATATTTTCAGGATGGATATGAAAATAAAAAAGAAAAATATTTCCATTCAGTATATTTTTTGAATTGATATACAAAAAGGATACACTGGATCATGTGGAGAAAACACGCAGCATATGGAGGGCTTCGACTATGATTCTCAGGAGGATGCGCAGGAGTGTATGGGAAAATGGATGAGGATGTCATCCATTTTGACTCAGTGTGTAATTGTGCACACACACGGCCTTTTGTGCTAGAAAATGGAATGGAATTGGAGGAGACGGTAAGAAATCATGAAGAGACAGGATGTCGGAAGGAGGCAGTATCAGAAATGCTCCCATCTGTTAGAAATTGATCTTTGCACCTGCACAAGCGCAGAGGAGATACGCAGATCAGGCTGCAATGGGCAATATCCGGCGGAAAGCTGCAAAAAAATGCACAAAAAACTGGTAAGCGGCTTTTCTTTTGTACAGAATAATGATATACTATTATGATATACAGCCCGCTGTCCGGGCATTTTATGCTGAACAGTCCCGCGGCCTCATATGGCCGTTCAGAGGGACAAAGAATAAATGGAGGAGATCTCAATGAGTAAAAAAACGTTCTACATCACGACGCCGATCTATTATCCGTCCGATAAACTGCACATCGGCCACAGCTATACGACGGTGGCGGCCGACACGATGGCCCGCTACAAACGCATGCAGGGATACGACGTCATGTTCCTGACCGGCACCGATGAGCACGGACAGAAGATTGAGGAGAAAGCAAAGCAGAAGGGTGTGACCCCGAAGCAGTATGTAGACGACATGGCGGTCTCCATCAAAGAACTCTGGAAGCTGCTGAACATCTCGAACGACCGGTTCATCCGCACGACCGACCCATATCATGAGGAGTCGGTGCAGAAGATCTTCAAGACGCTTTATGACAAAGGGGACATCTACAAGGGCGTTTACAAGGGAAAATACTGTACGCCGTGCGAATCCTTCTGGACCGAAAGCCAGCTTGTGGACGGCAAATGCCCGGACTGCGGCCGCGATGTGGCGGATGCGGAAGAGGAGGCGTATTTCTTCCGTCTGTCCCAGTATGCCGACCGCCTTTTAAAGCTGTACGAGGAGCGCCCGGACTTCATGGAGCCGCAGAAGCGCCTGAATGAGATGGTCAACAACTTCATCAAGCCGGGCCTTGAGGATCTGTGCGTCTCCCGCACCTCGTTTACCTGGGGCATCCCGGTCGACTTCGACCCGGGACATGTCGTCTATGTCTGGATGGACGCGCTGAACAACTATATCACGGCGCTCGGATATCAAAACGGACAGTACGATGATTTTGAGAAGTACTGGCCGGCGGATGTGCATCTGGTCGGCAAGGAGATCATGCGCTTCCATTCGATCATCTGGCCCGCGTTTCTGATGGCGCTGGACCTGCCGCTGCCGAAGAAGGTTTATGGGCACGGCTGGCTGCTGCTGGACGGCGGCAAGATGAGCAAATCAAAGGGCAACGTCGTCGACCCGGTCGTACTGTGCGACCGTTACGGCGTCGATGCGATCCGCTACTTCCTGCTTCGCGAGATTCCGTTCGGTTCGGACGGCCTGTTCTCGAATGAGGCGCTGATCACCCGCATCAATTCCGACCTCGCGAACGATCTGGGCAATCTGGTTTCCCGCACCGTTTCGATGGTTATCAAATATTTCGGCGGAACGCTGCCGTCCGAACGGGAGGCCGACGCGCTGGATGAGACGCTGATCAGCCTTGCGAAGGAGACCAAGGCGAAGGCCGAGTCGTATCTCGACAACCTGACCTTCTCGAACGCGCTGACCGAAATCTTCAAGCTGGTTTCCCGCACGAACAAATACATCGACGAGACCGCGCCGTGGGTTCTCGGCAAGGATGAAACCAGGAAGGCCCGTCTCGCGGCGGTGCTCTACAACCTGTGCGAGGCCATCCGCATCATCGGCATTCTGATCGAGCCGTTTATGCCCGCCACCGCGCCGAAGATCTTCGAACAGATCGGCGCGCCGGAATCGGTCACCGATTGGGAGAGCGCCGGTCAGTGGGGCCTGATGCCGCCAAGCTGCACGGTTCAGAAGGGCGACAGCCTGTTCCCGCGCATCGACGTCGCCAAAGAGCTCGAAGAGCTTGAAAAGAACAAAGCAGCGGCCCAAAAGGAAGCCCAGCAGCCGAAGAAGGAAGAAAAGCCCGAAGGCGTCGCCGTCATCACGATCGACGACTTCGCGAAGGTCAGCCTGATTGTGGCGCAGATTAAGGAATGCGTCATGGTGCCGAAGTCTGACAAGCTGTATCAGCTGCAGGTGGACGATGGAACCGGCATACGCCAAGTGGTTTCCGGCATTGCGAAATGGTACCGTCCAGAAGATCTGATCGGAAAGAAGATTGTGCTGGTGTCAAACCTCAAGCCGGTTAAACTGCGCGGCGTCATGAGCAACGGCATGATCCTTGCCGCCGACGCGTCCGAAGACGATGTGAAGGTGCTGTTCCTGGATGACAGCATCCCGAACGGCTCCAATATCCATTAAGAGAGGCGCGATGATACTGGCAGGTCGGCAGGACCGACGATGTCATCAGGTGTTCCAACATCTATTAAAAGAGGCGACGCTATGATTCAGAATATATTCGATTCCCATGCGCATTACGATGACAGGAAGTTTGACGGCGACCGCGAAGAACTGCTTCTGAGCCTCAGGGACAGCGGCGTGCGGCTACTCACGAACATCGGCAGCAACCTGCAAAGCTCCGCGCGCAGTGTCGAACTCAGCAGGCGGTATGACTTCATCTATGCGGCGGTCGGCGTGCATCCGCACGATGCGATCGATGTGCCGGAAGATTATCTCGAACAGCTCGAACAGATGGCCAAAGAACAGAAGGTTGTGGCGATCGGGGAGATTGGGCTGGACTACTACTACGATTTCTCACCGCGCGAGATGCAGAAGATCGTGTTTGAGCAGCAGCTTCGGCTCGCGAAGAAGCTCGGTCTGCCGGTTGTCATCCATTCCCGCGATGCGGCGGCTGATACGATGGAGCTGCTGAAAAAGCGTCGGCCCAAGGGCATTGTACACTGCTTCTCGGGCAGCACCGAAACCGCCAAAGAGGTTTTGAAGCTGGGCATGTACATCGGCTTTACCGGTGTTGTGACCTTCAAAAACGCGCGAAAAACGCTGGAAGTGGTTGAGATGGTGCCGCTTGACAGGATGCTTGTCGAGACTGACTGTCCATATATGGCGCCGGAGCCTTTCCGCGGCAAGCGCTGTGATTCCGCAATGCTGCAGAAAACCATTGAAAAAATCGCTGAGATCAAGGGGATATCCCCGCAGGAGGTTGCGGACATCACAAACCGCAACGCCTGCCGGGCCTATGAGATCGGTTGATCATTTGATAGAACCAAAGGAGGCGGTCCATCATGGTGGATATTGTCTATCATATTGGAAATCATCTTTACCTAAACATCACAAACCAGTGCCCGTGCCGGTGCGATTTTTGCATCCGCGGAAACGGGGAGAGCGTCGGTTCGGCGGATAATCTCTGGTTTGAAAAGGAACCGGCGCTCCAGGAGATGATCGAAGCGTTTGACAGCACCGATCTTTCGGGCTACACCGAGATCATCTTCTGCGGTTACGGCGAGCCGATTGTCCGTTTGGAGGAGCTGAAGGCGTTTTCGAAGCATATCCGGACAAAGACGGATCTGCCGATCCGTATCAACACCAACGGATTGGGCGACCTGATTCATGGCCGAAAGGTGGCGCAGGAACTGAAGGGCGTTGTCGACGCCGTGTCAATCAGCCTGAATGCGGCGAATGCGCAGAATTATCAGAAGATCTGCCACAGCGAATATGGGGAATGCTCGTATGAAGCGATGCTGCAGTTCACAAGGGACTGCCTGCAGGTGCTCGACGACGTGACCATGACCGTGGTGGATTTCATCGAACCCGATGAGATCGAACAGTGCAGAAAAATCGCCGAAGAGATCGGCGCGAAATTCCGTGTGCGGCACTGGGCGCAGTAAAGCGGGGTACATAAGCGGCGGTCAGCTATTCTGACCGCCGCTTCAGTTTGTCGGCATATCTGACGGCGTAAAGCCGCTGAGTCTCAGCGGCTTTACGCTGTTTACCAAGTGATACTTGGTGGAGTGGTTGTTGCACCGCTGTAGCACAGCGGCTCTGCTGTGTTTACCAAGTGATACTTGGTAATGTGGTCGTTGCACCGCTGTAGCACAGCGGCTTTGCTGTGTATACCAAGTAACACTTGGCAATATGGTCGTTACTTCTTTGCCGGCCAAAAAAGTAACCAAGAAAGGCCGTTCAAGGGGGCCATACACAGTGCCGCTTAGGGCCAGATGGCCCCCTTGAAAATCCCCTCTGATATCCCTTTTCCTGCTTCGGCCGCCTGCGGGCGGCGTTTTACTTTTGGCTGGGTGGTTGGGCATAGCTAGCAGCGGACGCTCCCATGATTACAGGTCGCTTTCATGGTACCCCGGTACTTCAGCTGATACGTAAATCTAAAAAAATATTAAAATAGACGCAACGTTTCCCCTCGCTCAATCGTATTACTGATGAAAGGAGGTTTTCGGATGGAGGATTCTTTCTATCAGAAGGAACAGCTGACCGAGCTGTACGACCGCCATGTCGATATGGTCTATCGGATATGCTATCTGTTCCTGAAAAACCGGTATGACGCAGAAGATATGGTGCAGGCAACCTTTTTGAAACTGATCCGGCACGGCAGGTTTGACAGCGCAGAGCATGAGAAGGCTTGGCTGATTGTGACGGCTTCCAATCTGTGCAGGGATCATTTGAAGCACTGGTGGAGAAAAAATGTGCCGCTTGAATCCCTGCCGGATGAAAAGCCGCAGTCCGCGGACAATGCCATCCTGGAGCAGGTTTTTCTGCTGCCGCGGAAGGTTCGGACAACAATCTATCTGTATTATTATGAAGGCTACAACACAGTGGAGCTTTCGCGGATGCTGGGCAAGAAGGAATCCACCATCCGCGGTTACCTCCATACCGGCAGGAAGCTGCTGAAAATTGCGATGGGCGGTGATCAGAATGAATAAACGGGACTTAAACGATGCGTTCGATTCGCTGAAGCCGGATCAGGATGCACGGGAAAGGATGCTTGAGAACATCCTTTGTGGAAATGGGGACAGCAAATCCAGGACATATAAAACCGGAAGAAAAGTGTATTTTATCGTATTACCGGTTGCTGCGGCTATGATTCTTGCTGTTGGTATTCCATGGATAATGCTCGTATCCGATTGGGGAACATTGCCGTCTGTCCCGCCGGGAACACAAGGGGAAGTGGATTGGGTTGAGGTTTATCCGAGCATAAGTTTTCAGAATAAAACTTATAGAAAAGTGGAACGGAACGACAACCGTTTTTCTTTGCCATTGCAGGTAAACGAAGAGGCAGTCGGTGAAAAGATCGGCGAGATCAAAGGCGGTTTCTCCGGTCCGGATGATGGTATCTATGCCTATAAACCGGCAGGATGTCAGGCTGTGGTTGCGGTCCGCAGTGAAACAGGGGACGGTTATGACCTCTACCAGTTTGAAAGCTTTACATCCTATGAGCAGAACCGGGACGAGGATGCTTCGGCCTATCTGGAGCTTTACGGCATCCATTCCGCACAGGATATCGCGAAGCTGGAGTGCTTTCCCGATGGAGTGACGGATAAACTGGTAAATACGGTGACCGATCCGCAGACACTCACGGCATTCCATGATTTCTTTGCACCGCTCATCGATTCGAGCAAGGCGTATTTTGAAAAGCTCAGCGAACCGCTGGAGAATGCTGAAAAGGGAACCGCGCCGCCGCAGATGGAATCCACACCGGACGGCGCGCAGACCCCGGCCTATGAAGGAACAGCGGGAGACAAGCTCGCGGATGCAAGCAAGCTCCGCATTGTAACAATGAGCGGACTTTATTTTGAAGTCTGGTATTATCCGAATATCAAGTTTCTTTCAAGATATCAAATTGACGATGCGTTTGCGTCTTTTCTCGATGCCCTGACGGATGAATAGCTTACAGGGTGGGAAGCTTCAGAACAAATACGAATGATCTTATAATAACGCAAACCATAACGCAATAGAAAAAAGCTTCCGGCCTTACGGCGCGGAAGCTTTTTTGTTATGTACATATCCCGGGGGGAGCAGCCCATATGGATACACACATGGTATAAGGTTGTGCAGGCGTTTCCAAAAACCTTGAATGAAAATACATGTTACGGATCACTGCGGATCAGAGTTCGTTCGATTCTTTTCTGATGCCGAAGATCATCCTGAGAATACCCGATAAAAACCGGGGACTTTTGATGACGACTACTTTCATAACAAATCCACCCTTAACAAAATAGGAGTACAATACCGATAAAGATCAGCAGGGCGGCGACCACCGTTATGATAAACTGGAGGGGACAGAACAGACAGATCAGCATCAGCGCGCCGATTCCAATGGCGACGCAGGCAAGAATGCTCAGGATATTGCATCTGCCACGGCGCATGCAGCCCACCGCCTTTCTGTGTGAAAATCCATCCGGTTTCGCCGTGTGCTTTGTATCTATCAGGCACAGTACAGTATACGCAAAACGGGCGGGATGTGTTAATCTTTCGATAGAAATACCATCAATTTTCCGTTCTTTACCTCAATTGACGCAAATTCATCGGTGATGCGGTTGCTGACACCGAGCGGGAAGGTATTGGTCAGTACAACATTGTTCAGCGGAAATTTGACCCCTTTGAGCGTGACGCCGCACGACCGGTCGGATAAACTGATGACTGATAAATGATATGACTGCATCCGCTCAATTATGATTTTCCGGTCCACGACACAGTAAATTCTATTGCCGCTGTCCAGCAGCGAGATGTCGATACCATCGGAAGCCAGCCGGAACGCCTCTTCAATATTGGCAAGCATATGATCCAGCCTTGCGCCGCCCAGCGCCCCGAACAGCACAAATTCCCGGCATCCCATCCCGAGTCCTTCTTCCAGAGCGAGATGCGTGTCGGTGTAGTCCTTGTCGCAGGGGAACTGATGAACCGGCAGATGTTCGAGCGGGCCGTGGTAGGAGTCAAAATCCCCAATCACCAAATCGGGTGCCAGCCCCAGCCGCAAGGCATGGGCGACACCCTGATCCGCACAGATGATGATATCATTTGGCTGCAGCTGCTCCAGCACGAACCGGTCGTCCTCGATGGGTCCCGCGCAGAAGATCACACAGCGTTTTTCCTCGGTCATCACAATTCCCATTCCTTTATGTTTTTTGCCTCTTCATACATCGCCACATAGCTTTCATGCCGCGACGGGCTGATGCGGCCATCCTGCAGCGCCTCCAGAACCCGGCAGCCCTTTTCACAGGTGTGCGAGCATCCGGTGAACTGGCAGCCGTCGAGATAATCCTCAAACTCCGGGAAACAGTACTGCAGCTGATCCTTCAGGATGATCTCGAATTTGTGGATGTCCACGGAGGAGAAACCGGGCGTGTCGGCGATATATCCGCCGCCCGGCAGCTTGTAAAGCTCCACATGGCGGGTGGTGTGCCGGCCGCGGCCGAGTTTGTCGCTGATAGCGGCCGTAGAAAGGCTTAGATTTTGATCTATCGCGTTCAGCAGGGTTGTTTTACCCACGCCGGAATTGCCGCTGAAAGCGCTGATTTTGCCGCGCAGAAGCGCCCTTACCGGCTCGATGCCCTCCTGCTGCAGACTGGAGACGCAGAATACCGGGAAGCCTGCGCCTTCGTAGGTTTTCCGAAGCTGTGACGTGTCTCCAAGATCCGCTTTGGTCAGGATGACGACCGGCCGGATGTTTTTATACACGCAGACGGCCAGGAGCTTATCGAGCACCAGCAGGTTCGGCTTCGGCTTTTCAATCGAGCTTACGAGCAGAAGCTGGTCGATGTTCGCGACCGGCGGCCGGATGATGCTGTTCTTCCGCTCGTGAATCCCAACGACATAGCCCTTGCCGCCGTCGGTCAGTTCAACGTCCACCCGGTCGCCGACCAGCGGGCTTATCTCGTCCTTGCGGAATTTGCCGCGCGCGCGGCATTCATAGATGGCTTCGGTGGTTTCCACATAGTAGAAACCACCGAGCGACTTGATAATCAATCCGTTTTTGATCACTTGACTGTTCATAGAGTTATTCCTTTATGATTGCGATTCAACAGGCTTCGTGCTACTGAACTCGGCGGAATTGTCGACCGTCATCTGGTAGGTGCCGCTGTCGAAGTTCACGTTGAACTGCTGGTACAGCGTGCCGCCGATCTGAATCTGAACCTGCTTGGTGCCGGAACCTGTAAAGGTCGGCTTCCAGGTCTTCGCAATGCTTGGAACGACCCGTTCCTCAATCTGTACGGAACCCTCCACAAGGCCGACAATCCGCTGAATGTCCTCAAGCTGGGTCGGGAGGTTGATGGTGAGGGTAACCGAATTCTCAGCCGGCTTGCCGGAGCTGAGGACCAGATTGACGTAGGTGTCCTCCGGTACGGTGTCGCCGTAGCTCGGGCTCTGTTCCAGAACGGTGTCCTTGGCTTCGCTGCTGTCTTTATATTTGACCGAGCCGACCCGCAGGTTGTTCTGTTCGATGCGGCGCTGGGCCTCATCCTGCGAGATGCCGGTAAGACTTGGAACCGTCGTCAGCTTTTCCTCCGCGCCCAGGCTGATGTAGATTGTGACCTGGGTGCCGGAATCGATCTCGGTATCCTTCTCCGGGGTGGTCTTGGTGACAAAGCCCTCGGTGATGGTGTCGTTGTATTCCTGCTCTTCCTTGACCTCAAGGCCCGCCTTCTTCAGTTCCGCGATGGCGTCTTCCTTCTTCTTGTTCACGACGTCGGGCATCTTGACCTGCTTCTTGCCGTCGCTGACCTTGATCTGGACCGTCGAGTTCTCCTTGACAGTCTTACCGGCCTTCGGCTTCTGCTCATAGATTTCGCCCTTTTCATATTTGTCATTGTAATCGTGTTCGATGACCTCGAACTGGAACGGGTATTTTTCGGTATCCGATACGACCTCGTCGTATTTCATGCCGACAAAGTTCGGAAGCTCCACGTCCGCGTTGGTTGCAAACGGGTTGCCGAACACAAAGATGCCGATGATGAAGAGGATCGCGGCGAAGACGACGACCGACACGATGCCCAGCAGGATCGGAACGGTTTTTTTCTTCTTCCCTTCTTCGGATTCTTCCTCTTCATTTTCATTGTCCTGGGGTTCCAGCGGATCCACGTCGAATCCGTTATTCTGCGGTGCGTAATACATAGTCGGCTCCTCATCTACGTAGTATGAATAGTTGAATGTAACGGTCGGGTCCTGTTTAAATTCCTCCAGATCCATCAGCATGGATACGGCGGACTGATACCGGTAGGCCGGGTTCTTCTGCATGGCCTTCTCGATGATCTGTTCCAGGCCTTCCGGGATGTTCGGGTTGATCTCGCGCGGCTTCTTCGCGACCGCCTCGATCTGCTTGATCGCCACCGAAACCGGGCTGTCCGCCTCAAACGGCAGCACACCGGTGACCATCTCAAAGAGCATGACGCCGACCGAGTAAATGTCGGTCTTGTCGTCGGTCACGCCGCCCTGCGCCTGCTCGGGACTCATATAATGCACCGAACCGAGCGCCTTGTCGGTGAGCGTTTTGACCTCGTTGCGCGCAAACCGCGCGATGCCGAAGTCCATGACCTTGATCGTGCCGTCCTTGAGCACCATGATGTTCTGCGGCTTCATGTCGCGGTGCACAATGCCGTTATCGTGCGCCTGCTGCAGCGCCCTCAGGATCTGCAGGGTGAAGTAAAGAGACTCCTTGATGGTGAGCCGTCCCTTTTGCTGCATGTATTCCTTGAGCGTGATGCCGTCGATGTATTCCATCACGATGGCATGCAGCGTGTCGGTAAACACCACGTCGTAAATCTTGATGATGTTTTTGTGCGACAGCACCGCAATCGCCTTGGATTCGTTTTTGAACCGCCGCAGGAATTCGTCGTTGTCCGCGAATTCATCCTTCAGGATCTTGATGGCGACGGTCTTTTCATCAATGACGTCGTAGCCCTTGTAGACGTTTGCCATGCCGCCGACACCGATGAGCTCCATCACTTCATAGCGGCCGTCCAGTTTTCTTCCGATGTATTTATCCACTATCGTTCACCTCTTCATTATTCTGCGATTACGACGACTGTAATGTTGTCCGTGCCGCCGGATGCGTTTGCCTTTTCAATCAGTTCATCCGCACAGTGTTCAAAGTTTTCCCTGGTTACAATCTGGGACATTTCAAAGTCATTGATGTGGTTGCTGAGTCCGTCGGTGCAGATCAGGATGATGTCGTGCTCCGAAACGGACAATTCGTTATAATCGATGTCGAGCTCGGCTTCCACCCCGACCGCCCGCGTGATGTAATGCTTCTGCGGGTGGTTCTCAGCCTGCTCGGATGTGATCTCTCCATGGTTGAGCAGATACTGCACCACCGTGTGGTCCTCTGTGATCTGCCGGTTGGCGACGTCGCCGAGAATGTAGGCACGGCTGTCGCCCGCATGCGCGATATGTAGCATGCCGTTTCGGACGATGCACACCACCACGGTTGTGCCCATGCCGGAAAGCGCCTGATCTTTTGCCGCCATGTCAAAGACCAGGCTGTTGGCCTTGTTGATGGCTGTCAGGATCAGGTTGCGGATGGAATTATCATCCATCTGAGGCTTGTAATTGCTCTGGATGCTTTCGGTGACCAGATCAACGGTCGTTTTGCTGGCGATATGCCCTGCATTTGCGCCCCCCATGCCGTCGCAGACAATTGCCCAAACGGAGTCATCGCATAGATATCCATAATTGAAGCTGTCTTCGTTGTTTGGTCTGGTTTTTCCTGTGTCAGTTGCTCCTTTCACTCTAAGCAATTCGGTTCCCTCCTTTTGTACAAAGTGTCCGCCGCCCGCCAGGGCGATACGGGTGCTGGGATGTCATTGGATTTTGCATGGTTTCGTCAGTAAAACCACCGTTGTTCTATGGTGTGTCGGCTGTTATGCCGTATAAAAGGTATCGCGGATTGATACGGATGACAGTTTTGCTTTCAGAAGACGGATGTAATTGGCAGCTTTGTTTTCATTCATTAAATGGAAAGCAGCCGCTGAATATTTTTCATTGGCAGCACGGGCCTGTTTAGCCACCGCTTTACCCAATATCTTTAAGACGGCGGCAGACGCCTTTCATCAGGAATCTGTACGGCAGTTGTCAGTCCATGCTCTGTTGACTGGAAATGAAATCCTCATGGATGCTGCTTGTCTCAGGGAAGCAGACTGGCAATATTTCGGTGTCATCAGAAGCATTTCTGTCATGTTTCGGCCCGTTCACAGCAAAGCTGACCATAGCAGAGGCTTCCGGCATTATCAGAAGCATTTCTGTCATGTTTCGGCCTGTTTACAGCGAAGCTGACCGCAGCAGAAGTTTCTCATGTCAGCAGTATCCACTTCCTTCAGCTTTCGGCCTGTTCATAGCGGAGCTGTCCGCAGGCTGCGTTGATGTCGGCCCCAAGCTCCCGGCGGATGGTTGCGTTGATCTTCTGTTTGGTCAAGACCTCCTGGAACTGCCTGATGGAAAGCTGAGAGCTTTTCCGAAATGCGGTTTCCCGGACATTGTTGACCGGAATCAAGTTGACATGGCAGTTCATGCCGCGCAGCTTCGAAGCAAGCTCCCTTGCGCAGCGTTCGCTGTCGTTGACGCCGTCGATCAGGGTGTATTCGAAGGAGATGCGCCGCCCGGTCTTGTCAAAGTAACGCCGGCAGGCATCCAGCAGCTCGTCGACCTTCCATTTCCGGTTGACCGGCATGATCCGGCTGCGGATTTCATCGTTCGGCGCGTGCAGCGAGATGGAAAGGGTCAGCCCCAGATTCAGTTCCATCAAATCATAGATGCGGTCCACCAGCCCGCAGGTTGAAAGGGATACATGCCGCAGGCTCATATTCATCCCGTCAGGGGAGGACAGCAGCTCAAGGAACCGCACCACGTTGTCGTAATTGTCGAGCGGCTCTCCGATGCCCATCAGCACCGCGTGGGAAACCCGCTCGCCGGTGTCGCGCGCGACAGCCATGATCTCGTCGAGCATTTCGCTCGGAAGCAGGTTGCGTTCCCGCCCGCGCAGCGTCGAAGCGCAGAACTTGCAGCCCATCCGGCAGCCCGCCTGGGTCGAGATGCATACGCTGTTTCCATATTTGTACCGCATCAGCACGGCCTCGATCAGCTGGCCGTCCGAAAGCTTCATCAGATATTTGGTGGTGCCGTCCAGCTTGGAAACAAGCTTTCGCTGAATTGAGACAGCGTTGATATAAAACAGTTCCTTCAGTTGTTCACGCAGATTCAGCGACAGATCGCTCATCTCATCGAAGGAGCACACCATCTTCTGATGCAGCCATTTATAGATCTGCCTGGCGCGGAAGACGGGCTGTCCCAGCTCCCCCAGCAGCACAGACAGTTCCCCCAGCGTCAGGGATTTGATATCGGTCTTCTTCAATTGCTCACCACATCTTTTCCAGACAGCAGATGAAAAAGCCGTCCGAAGCGTTTTCGTCTGGGAAGAGCGTCACCTTATAGCCGTCCGGCTTCGTTTTAAAGCGGTCCAGCTGTTCAGGCAGCTCTACGGCTTTGAAATTTCCGTTGTTCTCCAGGAATCTTGCCACGACCTCGTCGTTCTCCTTCGGGTTCAGCGCGCAGGTCGAATAGATCAGCCTGCCGCCGACCTTCAGATACTTCGCGGCGTTTTGCAGAATCTTAAACTGGATATCCGGCAGGTTTTCCAGCTGCGCCGGGTCCTTGTATTTGATCTCGGGCTTGCGGCGGATGATGCCCAGCCCGGAGCAGGGGACGTCGCACAGAACCCGGTCGAAGTCGCCCAGCTGGTTGTTCGGCACCGACGCGTCGTTGACGATGTGGTCGATGCAGTGGATATCCAGCCGGACTGCGCCGTTGCGGATCAGGTTCAGCTTGTTGCGGTAGATGTCGCAGGCAAGCAGACTGCCCTTGTCCTGCATATACTGCGCGACGGTAAAGGCCTTCCCGCCGGGCGCGGCGCACAGGTCGATAATCCGTTCTCCGGGTTTCGCATCCAGCGCGCAGCAGCAGTATTGGGAGGAGAGATCCTGGATGTGGAACTCCCCGTTCTGGAACTCCTCCAGCGCCAGGATGTCGCCGGTGCGTCCAAGTTTGACGCAGTATGGGAGATGTTCGTAAACGCTGGCCTCAATGCCTTTGTCCTGCAGCTTTTGAACGAGTTCCTCAGCCGTAGTTTTCAGGCTGTTGACCCGTGCGAAGACCGGCGGCTTGCCGATCGAGGATTCCAGCACCTGAATGGTTTTTTCCTCGCCGTAGGCTTCGGTCCACATCTCGATGAGCCACTGCGGGCAGGAATATTTGACGCTGTAGTGCAGGGATTTTGATGCATGGATGCTTGGAAGCTGCACCTTCTTTTCATCACGGATCATCGCGCGCATCACGGCGTTGATGAAGCCGGCCGCCTTGGAGCGTCCCATATTTTTCGCAAGCTGCACGCTCTCGTTCACGGCGGCGCTGTCCGGCACCGAATCCATGTAGAAGAGCTGGTAACAGCCTGAGCGCAGAATTTCCCGCACCTCCCTGGATATCTGGGAGGCGGAGACGTTCGATTTTTTTGCAATCATATAGTCAAGCGTGATCTTGCGTTCCAGAACGCCGTAAAACAGCATGGTTGCAAAGCTTTTATCCTGTGCGGACAGCTCGCTTTTCTCCAGCAGCTTGTCGATCACGATGTTGGAATATCCGCCGGTTTCATTTACTTTGATCAGAGCGTCCACGACGGTCTGGCGTGCCGATCTTGTTCTTTTTGTCTTCATCAGTTACCCCTATTCCTGTTGTTTCCAAACAATAATATCAGTCTTAAAAGCTGTGCCAGGCTGGTGATCAGCGCGGCGACATAGGTCAGCGCGGCTGCCCGCAGAACCTTTTTGGCGCCGGTCAGCTCGGAACCGGCCAGGATGTCATCCATCTCCAATGTGCGCAGCGCGCGGCTGCTGGCGTTGAATTCAACGGGCAGCGTGATGAGCTGAAAGAGCGCGACAAGGGCGAACAGAACAATGCCAATGTAGATCAGCGGCGAGTATGAAAAGATGATACCCGCAATGATCAGCGGAAACGACAGGGTGGAGCCGATATTGGTGACCGGAATGATCGCATTCCGGAATTTGAGCGGCAGATAGCTGTTGGCGTGCTGGATCGCGTGGCCGACCTCATGGGCAGCGACGCCGGCCGCGGCGACCGAGGTGCTGTCATATACCGTTTCGGACAGGCGCAGCACCTGATGGCGCGGGTCGTAGTGGTCGGTCAGGTTCCCCGCGGTCCGCTCGATGCGGACATGGTGCAGACCGTTGTCCGCAAGGATCTTCTGCGCGACGTCGGCGCCGGTCATACCGCGGGAGCTGTAGACCGTCTGGTAGCGGTGAAAGGTGCTTTTTACGCGAAACTGTGCGTACAGTGCAAGAATCATGGCTGGAATGATCAGAACAATATAGTAGATGTCCAGATAGAACCATCCAAATCTCATCAATCAAAATCCTTTCTTATCATAGATGTTTATAGGGAATGCCCGGCAGCCGGTTTGGGCCGGCGGGTATGTATAACACTATTGAGAAAACCTTTTGACAGATGCAATCTTTTTTCATGGAAATACTAAAGGATCTCACCCTTTTGTATCTGTTTTCCCCTGAGAAAGTCTTCGGTGCGCATGCGTTTGGAGCCTTCGAGCTGCACTTCAAGGAATTCAATCGCGCCGTTCTGGCAGGCGACGATGAAGCGGCGGTCGTCAAGGATTTCGCCGGGAAGGCCGTTGTGGTCCTCCAGAATCCGCGACCGGTAGATTTTCAGCAGCTTTCCGTCGAGCTTTGTATACGCAACCGGCCAGGGGGAGAGTCCGCGGATCAGGTTGTGAACCGTCCCTGCGGGCTTGTGGAAATCGATCTCCGCCATCTCCTTGTTGAGCATCGGGGCGTAGGAGGAGAGACTGTCGTCCTGCTTCTGACGCGGGGCGGTTCCCCTGCCGATCAGGGAGAGCGTCTCCTTCAGGCACTGCGCGCCGATCACCGAAAGGCGGTCGTGCAGCTCGCCGGCGGTTTCATCCGGGCCGATCGGCGTTTCACAGCTCAGAATCATGTCGCCGGTGTCCAGCCCCTCGGCCATATACATGGTCGTGACGCCGCTCACCTGCTCGCCGTTGATGACGCTCCACTGGATCGGACCCGCGCCGCGGTATTTCGGCAGCAGGGAAGCGTGTACGTTGACACATCCGTGCCGCGGGATTTCCAGAATCTCTTTGGGCAGGATCTTTCCATAGGCGACCACGACGATCACATCGGGTTCCATCCCGATCAGAACATCGCGGATTTCAAGGTTGTTTTTTAAGCTGGACGGCTGATAGACCGGAACGCCCTTTTCTGCAGCCACCACCTTGACCGGCGGCGGCGTCAGCTTGTAGCCGCGTCCCTTGGGCTTGTCGGGCTGCGTAAAGACGGCGGCGACATCATAGTCCTCCTGCAGGAGCATCTGCAGACAGGGGACCGCGAATTCAGGTGTCCCCATAAATACGATTTTCATATATCTCCCTCACATCCGTATCCCTTCGGCGAATTCTGCCGAAACATGTATGGAAAGCGGCGTTTCCTTTGCGCCGCCGTTCTCTTCAATTCAATATCAATGGCAAATCGTTGGATAAGCGTTGACGATGCACGTAAATGCGTTCTGAAATGCATCCTCTTTGCCAACTGAGCTGTGCAATTTTCGCGTGGACGATTTACTTCGAAGCGCCGCTTCTTCAAGCAGTCTCTCTGACAACTGTGCCGTTAAATGGAATAAACCGAGCACAAATTGTATCGGATTCACTTCGCAAAAGCTGCATTCCTGAAAGCGCCGTTTAACCCTCAGCCGTGTCCTCTTCGAGCATCTCTGTTGCGAGGTCGGTAAACAGCGTGCCGTTGAGATGGTCGATCTCATGGCTCAGCGCGCGGGCCAGAAGCTCCTTGCCCTTGATAGTGAAGGTGTTGCCGAACCGGTCCTGTGCCTGCACGACCACCTTCATGGGACGCTCCACCATGCCGTATTTCCCGGGAAAAGACAGACACCCTTCCGAGCCGTTCTGCTTGCCGGCGACGATGAGAACCTTCGGGTTGATAAGCTCTATGAGCCCGTCGCCCACATCGATGACGACCACCCGCCGCAGGATGCCGACCTGCGGGGCCGCCAGCCCCACGCCGTTTGCATCGTACATCGTTTCGGCCATATCCTCCAGCAGTGTCCAGAGCCGTTCATTGAACTCGGAGACCGGTTTGCTCTGTTTTCTCAAAACATCCTCGCCGAAGATGCGAATTTTCCTGATTGCCATGGTTGTTCCTCCATCTATTTATACTTGATCAGTTTAACTTGGTTTTTGCTTTTTTATGACTTTTTTTGAAAACTTTTTGCGTGCCCGTACTTTTCTGTCATAACAGTACGGCTGACGTCGAAATAAATCCCTATATTTTAGAAGATCATCTGAATCATCACCCAAATCCGCGCGGGCTGCAATACGAATGATTGGCCGTATTCAAAGCGGTGTTTGTATCCCCGAAAAAGAGATCGAAGCATACCGGCTGATATATCCATAAAACGGTTCGCCGTTCCGCGGTGGTTTTTCAATGCGGAGAGGATGGTTCCCGACAGAATGCTGGTATGTGTTTTCAGAAACAAAATCCGGCCCCCGATTCTCAGAAGCTGCCGCTGTAGTTGGTGTCGATCCACACGGTGTTCTGCTGATACAGCCGCGTACCGGATACCTGTGAAACCACATCTTTTAAGAGAGAACGGAACTGCGCCGAGTTCCTGCACTTCAAAATCAGCTTGTAACGGTATTTTCCGTTGGCACGCAGGACGGAGGATTCAATCGGCCCGTAAAGCCGCAAAGGGAGTTTTCGATAGGCGGTCTTTACCATATCCAGAAGGCTTCTCGCAAAGGTCATGGCGAGTTCACGAACCTCCTCCTGTAACGCGCCGTGAAATCCGACGACGCACAGATCACAGAACGGGGGATAGAGCAGGACCTTGCGCATCCCGATCTCGTCGCGGTAGAAGCTCTCGTAATCCTGCCGGGCCGCCAGTTCGAAGATCGGGTTTTCCGGCGCCGTGGTCTGAATGAACGCGCGTCCGGACAGGGAAGCGCGGCCGCTGCGTCCAACCACCTGCGTGAACAGCGAAAATGCCTTTTCCAGACTGCGGAAGTCGTTTGCATACAGGGAAGAATCCGCGTTCAGTACGCCGACCAGTGTACAGCGCGGGAAGTTGAGCCCCTTCGCAACCATCTGCGTGCCGATCAGGATGTCGTATTCCCCGTCGGCAAACTGCTGAAACAGCCGCTCATGCGCGTAGCGGGACATTGTCGTATCCATATCCATGCGCAGGACCCGCGCGTCGGGCAGAAGCTGATGAAGCTGCTCCTCGGCCTTCTGCGTGCCGATGCCCTGATATTTGATATACCGGCTGCCGCACTTCTCACAGTGCTGTACGACCGGCCTCACCGCGCCGCAGAGGTGGCACATCAGTTGGTTGTTCGCCATATGGTAGGTCATGGCGATGCTGCAGTTCGGGCAGGTGATCACATCTCCGCAGCTGGCACAGGTTATAAAGGTATTATAACCTCTGCGGTTTAAAAGTAAAATAGTTTGCTCCTTATTGTTTAAATTTATTCTCATTTCGTCCAATAATAACTGACTGAATTGTGTTATATTCCCATTTTTTTGCTCTTCCCGCATATCCACCAGACGCACCTGCGGCAGCATGGCGTTGTTGTACCGCTCCTCGAGCCTGAAAAGATGGTAGCGTCCCTGCTGTGCGTGGTAGAAGCTTTCGATGGATGGAGTGGCGGAGGAGAGCAGCAGCAGCGCCTTGTGATAGGCGCACCGGAACCGCGCCACCTCGCGCGCGTGGAACCGCGGATTCATCTCGGACTGGTAGGTGCCCTCCTGTTCTTCATCCATGACAATCAGCCCGATGTTCTCGAGCGGCGCGAAGACGGCGGAGCGGGTGCCGATCACAATGCTGACCTGTCCCGCCTTGATGCGCTTGAAGGTGTCCAGCCGCTCGCCCATCGACAGGGAGCTGTGAATCAGCGCGACTTCGCTGCCGAACCGGTTCAGGAACAGGCCGACCATCTGCGGCGTCAGCGAAATTTCCGGCACCATCACAATGACCTGCCGTCCAGCTTCCAGCACCTCTTCGATCAGCTTCAGGAAGACCTGCGTCTTGCCGCTTCCGGTCACGCCGTAGAGCAGCGCGGTTTCTGCCGCGTCGGCACGGCACAGCGCGCGCAGGCCTTCGAAGGCGGCCTGCTGCTCTTCATTGAGGACGGCAGGTTCATCCGGAAGCGCTTCGGCATCCTTGTAGGGGTCGCGCAGGTTTTCCTGCTGGAAATATTCGAGAACGCCCTTTTTCTCCAGCGCGTCGACCACACTGCGGGTCACGCCGGTGTAATAGGCGACCTCCTTGAGCGAAGCGCAGCCGCTGGAAGCGATGAGCTCCAGCACGCGCTGCTGCTTTTCGGTGAACCGCGCCCAGGTCAGCTCCTCAAACGCTTCGCCGCCGATGGTGGGCCGCACCATCGTGACCAGCTCGTCGCTGACCTTCTGCCTGTGGTCCTCCAGTTTTTCGATGTAACCGAGATCCAGCAGCCGCAGAATGGACTGTTCCGTTCCCGGCAGGTTCAGGGATTTGACCAGTGCGTCGTGCTCCTTGGGCGTGCGCGCCGCGCGCAGCAGTGCAAGAACCTGCCGGTCGGTTTCATCCAGAGCATCGCCGCCGGCCTTTGCGGCGGGGGAGAGCCGGTAGCGGGTGATGAATTTGACGTTGATGCCGGTTGGAACCATCAGCCGGAAGGCCTGCATATAGGTGCAGAAGCAGGTGTCCTTGAGGTATGCGGTCAGCTTCAGAAGCTCGCCGGTCACAAGCGGGGTTTCATCCAGCAGCTCAAGGATCGGCTTGAGCTTCAGGGGATGTTCCATCTCCGCGAGGGTCAGAATCAGCCCCTGCCGCTTTTGATTGCCCTTCCCGAACGGCACCACGACGCGGCAGCCCGGCTGCGCCCGCCCCTCGAATTCCTGCGGAAGCAGGTAGGAATACAGCTTGTCAAAATGATATGCGGTTTTGTCGACCGCAACCTGTACGATCCTGCATACGGCGATACCGGCCACCTCCCTTCACGGTGATGACATCTGTGTCTGCATCTGCCCAGGACGCTCCACGGCAGATGCAGGCACGGATGCGCTGTTTTTATGGTTGCAAGAAGCAGGCTTTACGTTTTCCGGTTCAGGTGCCGGCGCAGCCTGTATATTGCTTGAAAAGCGCCATCGATTCGAAAGGATGGCCGCAAAACCGTCCCCGGCGATGCTGGGCGGCCGGGGACGGGCAGGATTACTGATTCTTTTTCTGATACAGGAACAGAAGCCTGTCCAGGATGCGGTGCGCCACCTGGGTTTTGCTCATCAGCTCAAGCTCCTCGGTTTCCTCGCCGGTCAGCAGGGTGACCAGGTTGGTGTCCCCCTTGAATCCGGCGCCTTCGGCCGTCAGGTTGTTCGCCACAATCATATCGGCGTTTTTTTGGCGCAGCTTCCTGCTGGAATTTTCGATCAGGTCACGCGTCTCCATCGAGAAGCCGCAGACCACCTGGCTGTCTGATTTGCAGTGCCCGATATATGAAAGGATGTCCGGATTCTCGGCAAGCTCGATGACCCGCGCCCCCTGGGCCTTTTTGATCTTGTCTTCGGACACATGCACCGGCCGGAAATCCCCGACCGCCGCCGCCTTGACGACGATGTCGCAGCTCTGCAGCCGCGAGGTGACCGCCTCGAACATCTCCTGCGCGCTGACGACGTCCACCATCTCGACGCCGTGCGGCCGGGCAAGCACGGTCGGGCCGGATACCAGCACGACTTCGGCGCCGCGCATCCGGGCGGCTTTGGCAACCTCGTAGCCCATCTTGCCGCTGGAATGGTTGGTGATATACCGCACCGGGTCGACCGCCTCGCAGGTCGGTCCGGCCGTGACCAGGATGTGAAGCCCCTTCAGATCCTTTTCATAGGCCAGTTCGTAGAGAACCGCGTCCATGATGTCCTCAAGGCCGGCGAGCTTCCCGACGCCGACGTCGCCGCAGGCAAGCCTTCCGCTTGCGGGCTCGATGATGCGCATCCCGGCCTGCCTGAGCAGCTGCAGATTGCGCTGGGTCACCGGGTTCAGGTACATGCCGGTGTTCATCGCGGGCGCGATCAGCTTCCTGCAGGAGCAGGCAAGAAAGGTGGTGGACAGCATGTCATCCGCCAGCCCGAACGCGAGCTTTGCCATGATGTTGGCGGTCGCCGGCGCGACGACGAACAGGTCGGCCTTCTGCGCCAGCGAAACATGCTGGACATTCCACTGAAAGTTCCGGTCAAAGGTGTCGACGATGCATTTGTTGCCGGTCAGCGTTTCAAAGGTCAGCGGCGCTATGAATTCGGTGGCGTTTTCGGTCATGATGCAGTGCACGTCGGCGTGCAGCTTGACGAGGTCGCTGACAAGCTGCGCGGTTTTATAGGCGGCGATGCCGCCGGTGACGCCGACCAGGATGGTTTTGGAAGTCAGCACAGGATCGCTCCTTTCTGAAAAAGCGGAAAAGCTGCGCCGTATGACGGCTTTTTACTCTGCCGCAAAAATCCCTGTATTCGAAACATGCCCAAAGCTGTAAAGCTTTAGGCGTGAAGCATGTTTCTATTCCATCAATTTTTATATGCAAAGGGTTTACGTACCCGAAGCTGTGAAGCCGCGTGCCCATGCGGCTTTGTGCCGCCGTTTCCGCAGCCGGAGAGGTATGCGGACAACGAGATGTCGGGATGTTTCATGCCGTCCGGCAGACCGCTTCACACGGATATGGTGAGCTTACACGGCGGTATCCACAGGATCGTGGCGGTCGATCATCCGGCAGTCGCCCTCCGCGAATTCCCGGACAGCCATCTTCACAGGTTTCTCGTCCAGTTCGATGTTCTTTTCCTGCGCGTCGCCCGCAAGCTCCCTTGCGCGCTTGGCGATCGCAACCACGAGAGAATAGTAGTTTTCCCCATCCTTCAGGATTTCGGTAAGAGAAGGTCTAAGCATTGTTCAGCACCTCGTCGATAAATTTTTTCGCCCGTTTCGCGCTGCATTTCGCAGCGTCGATGATGGACTGGATATCCTCCACCGCTTTGTCGAGCTTTTCGTTGACCACGACATAATCGTACTCGCCCGCGCGGCTCATCTCATATTCCGCAACCTCCAGCCGCGCGTTGATGGTCGCCTCATCCTCGGTCTTGCGGTCGACCAGCCGGCGCATCAGCTCCTGGCGGGACGGCGGCATGATGAAGATGAACAGCGCGTCCTCGCTCTTCTCCTTGATCTGCATCGCGCCGTTGACCTCGATTTCCAGGATGACGTCCTGGCCGAGCGCGCGCGACTCCTCCACCGCTTTTTTGGGCGTGCCGTAATAGTTTCCGTTGTATTCGGCATACTCGAGCATGCCGCCGTCGTTCACGAGCGTTTTAAACTCCTTCTCAGTCAGGAAGAAGTAGTCGTCGCCGTCCACCTCGCCGGCACGCGGGGAGCGGGTGGTCGCCGATACCGAGAGCTTGATGTTCTGTGATTTCTCAAGCAGGCTGTTTAAAATCGTATCCTTTCCAACGCCGGAAGGCCCGGAAAGCACAATTAAAAGTCCTCTGTTATTCTTCATCCAGTATTTCCTCCGTTTCGTCATGTTCGACCAGCCGGTTCGCGACCGTCTCGGGCTGTACCGCGGACAGGATACAGTGATCGCTGTCGGTGATCAGCACAGCGCGGGTTCTGCGGCCGTAGGTCGCATCGATCAGGGTGCCCTTGTCGCGCGCATCCTGGATGATGCGCTTGATCGGCGCCGATTCCGGGCTGACAATG
The DNA here is from genome assembly GCF_000820765.1 of Candidatus Soleaferrea massiliensis AP7. Taxonomy (GTDB): domain Bacteria; phylum Bacillota; class Clostridia; order Oscillospirales; family Ruminococcaceae; genus Soleaferrea; species Soleaferrea massiliensis. Next base: position 57,527 of record NZ_CCYH01000036.1, on the reverse strand, counting down.
GCAACCAGGCGGTCGGCGGACACCATATTTCCAAAACCTATGTTGATCAGCTTCATAGAAACCTCCTGAATGGGGTATTATTCGATATTCTGAATCTGCTCGCGGATCTTTTCGATCTCCGCCTTGATGTTGACCACGATGTTTGCGACGCCGACGTTCTGCGCCTTGGAACCGATGGTGTTGGCCTCGCGGTTCAGCTCCTGCACCAGGAAATCGAGCTTCCGGCCGACCGGGCCGTCGCTCTCCAGAATGCCGCGAAGCTGGCCTATGTGGCTTCTGAGCCGGACGGTCTCCTCATCCACGGCGACCTTGTCCGCAAAGATGGCGGCTTCCAGCAGGATGCGCTGTTCATCGATCTGTTTCTCCTCGAGGATCTCGCACATCTTGTTGTACAGCCGGGCCTGGTAATCGGACACGGTCTGCGGCGAAAGCTGTTCGACCTGCCCGACGGCGTCCTCGATGGCGGAAAGCCTGGAGAGGATATCCGCTTTGAGCCGGCGGCCTTCCTTTTCGCGCATCGACAGGAATTTCTCGAGCGCGGCGGCGGCCGCCTGTTCGACCGCGTTCCAGATGACCTCCTCGTCCTCCGGCGCCTTGCGCACGGTAAAGACGTCCGGCAGACGTGCGACGCCGCTTAAAGAGAGGTCGTCTTCCAGACCGAATTCATCGGTCAGCGAACGCAGCGCTTCGATATACGAGCCGGTCAGCGCCCGATTGATTTCAACGTTCGCGTCGATGCCCTCGATGGTCTGGACCGTGACAAAGGCGTCCACCTTGCCGCGGGATACCTTCGCCTGTATATAGGATTTCATTTTTTCTTCCAGATAGCCATACGCGCGCGGGACCCTGCCGCTGAACTCAAAGAAGCGGTGGTTGACGGACTTGATCTCGACCGTGATGTCGCGGCCGTCGATCATGACCTGTTCCCGGCCGTATCCGGTCATGCTTTTTATCATATCTTCACCCGTTTCATTCCTTGCGGAAAATCGTTTCATCCGTCCGGATGCAATATGGACGGTTTTATCCTGCGTATATAGATTCTATTTTACTATTAAAACGGTTAATTTGTCAACTTGAAACGACATAATTCCGATAAAATCGTAAAAAACATAGGTGTGAGCGTGTGGAATTCCGCATATACCTCAATAAAACGGCGGGGATCAATCTTTGGATGGCCTCACAGGGTATGAAAGCCGAAGCGATATACAGATATGCCGCAATTTATCATGCCCGGTTTTGACAGTGCGCAGGCTTCTATCCATCGCCTTCCAGAAAAATTGTTTAAAAGACGTCCGGGATACAAAGCGGCAGACCCCAGTCATATGACGTCATACAGTTTCAATTTGATCCGAAGAAGCCCCGTCCGGGACAGCCGCATTTTTCGCCGTGCTTGCGCTCAAAATGCCGGCAGATCAAAATGGTGTCCTCGCCGATGACCTCGATGTCGCACCAGCGGATATAACAGTCCTTTTTGCGGCCGAGCAGGCCGAAGCATTTTAACCTGCCGAACACCACAAGACCGAGGACCTTGGCGGTCTGGGTGTCCACCTCCACGTCGTCCACACAGCCAAGACGGCAGCCTGTGCGGATGTTGACCACCTCTTTGCATCTTAAATCGGTTACTCTGCAGTTCACAATTGGTACCTTCCTTCCCGCAATCTATCGATGGAAGCCCAGGAAGGCTTCCGATGCTGCAATTCGTCCCGGTACCAGTATATTCCGCCGGGAGGTTGTACTAGTCGTGATTTTCCAAATTTGCAGGGGTTTTCTGAAAGCATGGATGGATGGAACAATGCGGCAGGCCGCTGCATACGATACAGGAAGGAAACCAACAGAAAAAACGCTTGACAAACATCCATCGGGCGGTTATAATGTTGGCAGAGCAGGCGATGCACATCCTTTGTGGTGTGCGTGGGGCTGGGCCGGTTTGCCGGCAGCAGGTTTAGAATTTGGAACCTGTGGGACTACTTCCGCAAAAAGAAGTATGCCCACAGGCTTTTTTATTGCCATTTTTGATTCCTGCGGGCTTTTTTGGACACGAGGGGAACGCATACGCGTCCCGCAGCAAAATGAACGACTGACTGGAAAGGGTTGTTGCTTGATGATGGAACACAAAGGGCTTACCACCAGAGAAGCAGAGGAAAGACTCCTCCAATACGGAAAAAACGAACTGGTGCCCGAAAAGAAACAAAGCCTGCTTATGAAGATTCTCGACGTACTCAAGGAACCGATGTTCCTGTTGCTGCTGGTGGCCGCGGCCATCTATTTTCTGCTGGGAGAGCCGCGCGACGGCGCCGTCATGCTGGTGTTCGTCGTATTTGTCATCGGCATCGACGTCGTGCAGGAGTGGAAGACCGACAAGACGCTGCGCGCGCTGAAGAGCCTGTCCTCCCCGCATGTCACTGTGCTGCGGGACGGCGCTCAAAAGCAGATCGATTCGAAGGAGCTTGTGCCGGGCGACGTGATGATCGTCTCCGAAGGGGAGAAGATTCCGGCGGACGGACGCATTCTGTCGATGAACGACCTGTGCGTCGACGAGTCGTCGATGACCGGGGAATCGCAGGCGGTCTGGAAGTCGCTGGATGAAGTTTCGGACGGCGCGTTCCAAAGGGACCGCTGCTATGCCGGCACCGTCGTCATCCAGGGAAGCGCCCAGGTGCTGGTTGACAGAACCGGCGCGCTGACCGAATACGGAAAAATCGGCACCCACATCGCCGAAGCGCCGGATATGCCGACGCCGCTGCAGAAGCAGACCTCTTCGCTGGTCAAATTCTGCGCGGTCTTCGGATGCATCCTGTTCGTGCTGGTGGGCGTCGCCACCTTCTTCAGCCTGTCGGGCGAAGCTGTGCAGGACCGCGTCGTGCACAGCATCCTGTCCGGTATCACCCTGGCGATGGCGATGATTCCGGAAGAATTCCCGGTCATCCTGACCGTATTTTTATCGATGGGCGCGTGGCGGCTCGCAAGGAAGCACGCGCTGGTGCGCCGTATGCCGGCGGTTGAGACGCTCGGCGCGGTCACGGTGCTGTGCGTCGACAAGACCGGCACGCTGACCGAAAACCGCATGACCGTCCAAAATGAACAGCTGTTCGGCGCATCCGAGGAGCGGTTTGACCGGGTTATGGGAATGGCCTGCGAGGTGGACCCGTACGACCCGATGGAGCAGGCCATGCTGCGGCACTGCGGGGAAAACGGCGTAAAATCGGAGGAACTGTTCTGCGGAGAGCTGGTTCACGAATACCCGTTCACCTCCCAGACCAAGCGGATGGGGCACATCTGGCAGAACCCGGACGGCAGCCGCCTGCTGTGTGCGAAGGGTTCGCCGGAAAGCATCCTGCCGCTGTGCGGTCTGGATGAAAAACAGCGCACAGCCGTCATGGAGAAGCAGAAGGAATTCGCAGCGCAGGGACTCAGGGTCATTGCGGTCGCGTCGGCTGAGATCGGCCGGGAAATTCCCGCCGGTATGGAAGAGAATGAACTCATCCTGGAAGGCCTTGTCGGCCTTGCCGACCCGCCGCGTGAAGCAGTGCCGGACGCCGTCCGTGTCTGCCAAAAAGCGGGCGTGCGGGTGGTCATGATCACTGGGGACAACGGCGTCACCGCAACCTCGATTGCCCGCCGGATCGGACTCTCGGCCGACAGCGGCGTCCTCACCGGCGAAGAGCTGGAGCGGATGAGCGACGATGAGCTCAAGGAGAAGCTGCCGCGGATCAGCGTGTTCGCGCGGGTGGTGCCGGAGCATAAGATGCGGATTGTCAAATGCCTGCGCGAGCTGGGCGAGGTTGTCGCGATGACCGGAGACGGCGTGAACGACGCGCCGGCCCTCAAATATGCCGATATCGGCATTGCGATGGGCGGACGCGGCACCGAGGTTGCGCGCGAATCCGCCGACCTGATCCTGATGGACGACAACTTCACGTCGATTGTCGAGACCATCCGGGACGGACGGCGCATCTATGACAACATCCGCAAGGCAATCGGCTATGTGTTTGTCATCCACATCCCGATAGCCCTGGCGGCGCTGCTCGCTCCGATGCTCGGCATCCCGGCCGCGGCCATCATGCTGCTGCCGCTGCATGTCGTGGTTTTGGAGCTGGTCATCGACCCGACCTGTTCGATCGTGTTCGAGCGCCAGCCCGCGGAGCCGGATATCATGGAGCGTCCGCCCCGCAGCGCCTCGCAGCCGCTGGTCACCAAAGGCGTTGTGATCAAATCTGTCATTCAGGGCCTGGTGGTCTTCGCGGCTTCCTTCGGCTCGTACCTTTATATGCTGATGCAGAATCCCGCCATGCCGCAGACGGCGCGCAGCATGGGGCTTGCGGTGCTGATGCTCGCCAACCTGTTCTTAGTTTACGTGAACAGCTCGGAAACACAGTTCGGCTGCCAGACCTTCCTGCGGTCCTTAAAGGATAAGGTGCTCTGGGCGATCAACGGCGGCGTGCTGGTGATGCTGCTGCTGATCCTGTACACGCCGCTTGCAGAGATTCTGAAGCTCTCGCCGCTGTCCTTCAGACAGTTTGGCTTCTGCCTGCTGCTGGCCGCCGTGTCGGTGCTGTGGTATGAGCTGGTAAAATGCATCAGAAGGGCACGCGGGAAGCGTACATCGGCTCGCTGATGTCCTGCCGGCTCAGCAGTCCGCCGGTACCTGCGCGGGTTGTAAAGAAGCGCGCTTGAGGACGCAGTGCGGTGAGAAAAAGGGCAATATGCAGGAATAAAAGCTCCCGATATATCTAAAACCTGTGATTCACCGGCTCTAAACCGGTTGTCGGTTTCCCTGAACATCCCAGAATGCTGAAATGATGAGAAAAAGACCGTGCCATCAGTGCACGGTCTTTTCCGTATGTAGGTTTAGCGAGAATAATCATCGGCTGATGAACTCTCAGGAAAAAAGGACATTGCAGAAAAATTACCCCTGATGCAGGATAGAACCGCAACTAAAAAACTTAAATCGATTGCTTTTCCAATTCTCTGACAAGATGCAGGCACAAGACACAGCATTCCATTTGAAATTTATCGATTGGGTCTTTTTATTCATCATCATACATTAGTCATACCTCTATAGCGTATTTGGTTGATTTTTGAAGCGCTCCAATAAAAACAGCACATACTTTTGTTGATGTATGTGCTGAAAATTTACGGTGTATTGTGTTTTGCTCAAATGTAAAAGTGCTTATAACCTGATATCGATTAAACCCAAAATCCCCATCTTACATCGAACATGTCGATAAATCTGACAACACATGAACTGTAATCGGTAGACTGTATTGGCTCAATTGTAATACTGCCGTTTTTCATCGTATCGTATGCTTTTCGTAGATCAGCTTCATGATCAAATTGAACACAAAGCTGATATCCTCCCGATTTTGAAGTACCGTCTTCATTTCCAAAATCGTTTAGAATCAGCAGTTCATTGTGAATAACGATTTCAGCATGAACAACAAGCAGATGACTGGAATCTTCAATCAATGTTTTAACAGTAGCATGAAACGCCTGCTTATACAGTTCTATCGCTTGTCTGCACTGTCCGTTAAAGTAAATATGAGTCGATAACATACTATATCCCTCGAATCTGATATTAATTTCCTATACCGCGCGTTATCTGATGAATGATTGTCTGTATTATAACATGCTTGCGTTCAGAAAGCCATCAAAACATAAAATGTCGACGGTCTGAGCTTTAGTATCCAACAAGTGCGCAGCGAATGACAATAATCATTTCAATCAGAATGGAAAGCTATAGGAAATAACTGCTTTATCAGCTGCCGTGTGTTGATGCAAACGGCAGTTTTTCAGTGCCTCTGAAAGGCGAGCCGGCATGATGTCCTTCCAGGGCTTTGGTATACCACCAGTTCAACTTGTGGTTTTGATCTGTCCGATGAAAACCAAAGATAACAGGCAATGCTGGTCAAAAAGGTCAAGAAACATGCATCACAGGACTGGATTCTGTACAGTTTGTGTATCCTGAAACCACGGGGATTGACAAGAATCCTTTCATCCCTTTATAATAAAGAATAAGATCATCAATTTTTCAGGATGTGAAGGGGAATGCTATGACCATACAAAAGGCAAACAGCAGCGATTTGGAAGAGGTGCTGCGCCTGCAGGTTCTGGCCTATCAAAGCGAAGCGCGCATGGTGGGCAGCGCATCCATCCAGCCGCTGCGCGAGACGCTCGACGAGCTGCATGCACAGTTTGACCGCGGCGTCGTGCTCAAAGCGCAGGATGACGACGGCGTGATCATCGGATCGGTGCGCGGCTATGAGCAGGACGGCACGCTCTACATCGGCAAGCTGATGGTGCGCCCCGACAGACAAAACGGCGGCATTGGCTCAAAGCTTCTCGAATCGATCGAAGCGCTGTACAGCAGCTGCCGGTATGAGCTGTTTACCAGCGAGCTCAGCGAAAAGAACCTGACATTCTATCAAAGACGCGGCTACCGGCCGTTTGATGAACGCGTCATGCAGGGCGGCCTGCGCTTTGTTTATCTGGAGAAGCACGTACATCCCAATCAGGAATACACCGCCGGATGAGGATACGTCCGGCTTATAAAAGACTATATTAGAATAGGAAGTGTTCGGCAATGGACCGCAATATACCGTTTTCACCGCCAGACATCACACAGCTGGAGATCGACGAGGTGGTGGATACCTTAAAATCCGGCTGGATCACGACCGGCCCGAAGACCAAGCAGTTTGAACGCGAAATCGCCGATTTCTGCGACTGCGAGAGGGCGGCCTGTCTCAATTCCGCCACGGCGGCGCTGGAGCTGGCGCTGCGGGTGCTCGGCATCGGAAAGGGCGACGAGGTCATCACCTCGGCCTATACCTACACGGCTTCGGCCAGCGTTATCCTTCATGTCGGCGCGACGCCGGTGCTGGTCGACACGGCGCCGGGCAGCTACCAGATGGATTATGAACGGCTTGAAGCGGCCATTACACCGCTGACCAAGGCGGTCATCCCGGTCGACATCGCGGGCGTGATGTGCGACTACGACCGCATCTTCGACATTGTGGAGCGGAAGAAAGCGCTGTTCAACCCGGAAAACGATCTGCAGAAGGCCATGGGCCGCGCGGCGGTCGTGGCGGACGGCGCACATTCGTTCGGCGCGCAGTATCATGGCAGAAAGTCCGGATCGGTCGCGGATTTCACAAGCTTTTCATTCCACGCGGTCAAGAATTTGACCACCGCCGAGGGCGGCGCGATTGTCTGGAACAGCATTGAAGGCATCGAATCGGACGACCTATACCGGGAATTCATGCTGCTGTCCCTGCACGGCCAGTCGAAAGACGCGTTGGCCAAGACCAAGGTCGGCGCGTGGGAATATGACGTCGTCTATCCGGCGTACAAATGCAACATGACCGACATCATGGCGGCGCTGGGCCTTGCGCAGCTCAAACGTTATCCGGCGCTTCTGCAGAGGAGAAAAGAGCTGGTCGGCATCTATGACAGGATTTTAAAGGACGCGCCGGTCGAAGTTCTCCCGCATTATCTCGAAGACGATTTGTCCAGCGGGCATCTGTATCTGGTGCGGATAGAGGGCGTGGACGCAGGCGGACGCAACCGCGTCATCGAGCGGATGGCGCAGCGGGGCATCTGCACCAATGTGCATTACAAGCCGCTGCCGATGATGACCGCTTATCAAAATCTGGGCTTCGATATTGCCGATTATCCGAACGCTTACAGGCAGTTTCAGAATGAAATCACGCTGCCGCTGCACACGCTGCTCAGCGACGAGGACGCGCGGTATGTGGCCGAAACGCTGCGGGATATTTTAAACGGCAGGTAATATCTGAATGGAGCAGGTTCGCAGAACAGCGGTTGCCCGGCTGAATGGGCATTTACATCCCGTATGCATAACTGGGCAGATATAAACGTGTCCTTTCGGCTGGCTTTTTAAGGGGATGGACAGATTTCGTGCGGGCGGTTTGCGATCCGTTGGCCGTCCTGGAGTCCAGTGGGTACCGGCCTGTTTATCATGTAGTCACTTTGAACTGTAGATAAAGAGTGTGAAATTCTGCCTGCCTGTTAGCGGCGGGATTTCTCACCCCGCATAAACGAACAAATGCGCCGTCAGAACCTGACGGCGCATTTGTTCGTTTGGTTTTACTGCGGAATAACCGGATATTTTATTGGTCCGATTGGTTTGGCTGTTTTGAGTGTAACACAGTATTGTGATAATACAACCCATTTTCAGAAGAATGTACCCGGCCTTTACGCAGGTTTTACCCGGCGGCGGGAACAAAACCGCGAATGATCAGGTAAGTGGAGTGATTTTATCAAAAAAACCGGAAGAATTTTTCAAAAAGCCCTTGACAAATCGAAAAAATAAGATATAATACTAATTAAGATAAATTCCTAATAAAGAGGTGAGCCAAATGAAGAGCAGGAACACCGTTCAGCGGCAGCTGGTTCATGAAACTGTCGGCAGGCTGGCCGACCATCCGACTGCTGAGGAGGTATATAACTGTCTGCATGAGGACCACCCGAACATCAGTAAGGGAACCGTATACCGCAATTTAGGGTATCTCTCCGAAAACGGGGAGCTGCGGAGAATCGCGGTGCCGGGTTCCGCCGACCGTTTTGACCACCACACCATACCGCATTACCATATCCAGTGCGTTTGCTGCGGGATGTTTTGTGATATCGATACCCCGTATCTGTCGCAGATCGATGCAAAGGTGGAGCAGGCGACCGGATTCAGCTGCGAAAAGCATGACATCGTGTTTCAAGGTGTGTGTCCTGCCTGTAAGGAAAAGTCAGAGTGATTTTTCACTGGGCAATCATCTATATATCATCTATATATCAACTTTATGTAGTACAGTTACAATTGAAAGGAGTACATAACAATGAAAGAGTTAAAAGGAAGCAAAACAGAAGCAAATTTGATGGCGGCGTTTGCCGGCGAATCCCAGGCAAGAAATAAATACACCTATTATGCAAGCCAGGCGAAGAAGGAAGGCCTCAATCAGATCGCGGAGTTTTTTGAGGAAACCGCACGCAACGAGAAGGAGCATGCTAAAATCTGGTTCAAGCTCCTGCATGACGGCAAAATCCCGACCACCGACATCAACCTCGAGGATGCGGCGGCAGGCGAAAACTACGAATGGACCGACATGTACGCAGGCTTTGCGAAGGAAGCAAAGGAAGAGGGCTTTGAGAAGATCGCTTATCTGTTTGAGGCGGTTGGCAGAATCGAAAAAACCCATGAGGAGCGTTATCTGAAACTGCTGGACAACCTGAAGAACAACAAGGTCTTCACCAGGGACGGCAAGCAGGTTTGGGTCTGCAGCAACTGCGGACACATCCACATCGGCGAATCGGCTCCGGAAAAATGCCCGGTCTGCGATCATCCGAAAGCATACTTCATGCTGCAGGCTGAAAACTATTAATCGGCAGTTCTCCAACACCCTATATCATATCGATACAAGTCGATACAAGACCGTCCGTGGTTTCACCGGACGGTCTTTTTATTGGGATGAAAACCGCCGGCTCGGTCGGCGAAGGCGTCCCGTCAGCATTTGCTTCAAGCATGGAACGAAGCGATGGACCAATAAAATGGTCCGCTCCGGCTGAAGAGAAATCATGCAAAAGTATTTGTTCAGAGATGTATGTGATCGACAGATCTGTTGTTGTGTACGTCTTAAAGGGTGCGCGGTGTCCTGTCTTTTTCGCGCTGGCGCATACCGCCTGTTCTTCGAATGATTTTGTTTGAATGACGAGGCGCGGCACCTTCTAAAAAATTATGGAAACTGACTAAAAATCGTGTGTCATGGGAATGAATCCGTGCAGGTTTCTCAAAAAAAATCCTGCCGGATGAAAAGGGTACACTTTGCTGTCGCAATGTGGTATAATGACTATTAATCATGCGGAAAACAATGTTCAAATCTGCTTTTTAGCAGATAAGCCGGGAAACATTCCGGTGCTTTTGGGCAGAATAAGAGCAGGGTTTGCCCGCAGAAAAGGGGTAAAACATGGCAAAAGTTACACTACTCAGCTATACGCCGAATCCGGAAACGACGGTTGCCGCAGCGGCAAAGCTCTGCTACAGTTCAAGCGACATCGATTCGCTGCTTGGAGGGCTGACCGATGAGAAGGCCGAGAGCTTTGTACAGATGCTTTCTGAAATTGGACATGAAAGCCCGATTGAACATGCCAGCTTCACCTTTGGCATCGAGGGCGTCTCGCGCGCGTTTCTGGCGCAGATTACCCGGCACCGCATCGCGTCCTATTCGGTGCAGAGCCAGCGGTATGTGAAGGAGAACGAGTTTGAATTTGTCACGCCGCCGGCCATTGAGCAGGATCCTCAGGCGAAAGAGGTGTTTCTGCGCGCCATGAAGCAGTGCGGCGAAGCGTATCGGGAGATTGCCGGCATCCTCGCGGAAAAATATGCCGGGCAGATGACCGCGGAAGGCGCACAGCCGAAGGACGCGGCCCGCAAGGCTGAAAAAAAGGCGATTGAGGACGCGCGGTTCGTGCTGCCGAACGCCTGCGATACCAAAATGGTCGTCACCATGAACGCCAGAAGCCTGATGAACTTCTTCCGGCACCGCTGCTGCAACCGCGCGCAGTGGGAGATCCGCGACGTCGCCGAGCAGATGCTGCGCGCCGTACTCGAGGTAGCCCCGGTGCTGTTTGCAAAGGCCGGCCCGCCCTGCTTCACCGGCGCGTGTCCCGAGGGCAAGATGAGCTGCGGACAGATGCAGGAGATGCGCGCGCATTATGAAAAGCTGCACAGCGAAGCGAAAGGCCGCAAAGACGGCTAGAGGGGGAGAAACGTGGACAGAACCTTGATCGTCATCGACGGGCTGGACGGCAGCGGGAAGGCGACCCAGACCGCGCTGCTGAAGGATGCTCTGACAGCCGCCGGAAAATCGGTGCGGACGGTGTCTTTTCCGGATTACAGCGACCCGTCCTCCGCGCTGGTGCGGATGTATCTGGGCGGCGAATTCGGCCCGGATGCATCGGATGTCAACGCGTATGCCGCGTCGAGCTTCTATGCCGTGGACCGGTATGCGAGCTACAAGCGTTTCTGGGAGCAGGATTACCGGAACGGGACGGTCATTCTGGCCGACCGGTATGTTTCCTCCAATGCGATCCATCAAATGGTCAAGCTGCATAAGGCGCAATGGGATGGCTTTTTAAGCTGGATGGAGGATTATGAGTATGAAAAGCTCACGCTGCCAAGACCGGCGGCGGTGATCTATCTCGATATGCACCCCGATGTGAGCCGCAGGCTGCTGGCGGGCCGCTACAACGGGGATGAAAGCAAAAAGGATCTGCACGAGCGGGATTTTCAGTATCTGCTGAGCTGCAGAGAGGCGGCGCTCTACACAGCCGGGCGGCAGGGATGGAAGGTCATCCGCTGCGACGATGAAAAAGAGCCGTTTTCAGTAGAAGCGATCCACCAGGTTATATTCGAAACAATAAAGGAAATGATAGAGTGATAGAGTTCAAAGAAGTAGAGACATTGGATAAACAATGGGTCCAGCCGCTTCTGGATATGGCGTCCTTTCGGGGATGCGAGTATTCGTTCGGCACCGTTTACAACTGGAGGAAGATCTTCAACACCCGCATTGCCCGCGTGAACGACTTTTTCCTGTCCTGCAGCCAGGTTGACGGCAAGACAGGCTACCTGTTTCCGGCAGGCAGCGGGGATGTGGCGCCGGTGGTCGAGGCGATGATGGCGGATGCGAAGGAGCGCGGCCAGCGGTTCAGCATGTTCAGCGTGCCCGAGGAGGCGAAGGCGAAGCTTGAAATCCTGTTTCCGGGCACATTCCATTTCAAGGAGACGCGGGACAGCTTCGACTACATCTACGACGCCGAAAAGCTGGCGACGCTGTCCGGCAAGAAGCTGGCCTCCAAGCGCAACCACATCAACTATTTCATGCAGAACAACGACTGGAGCTATGAGGACATCACCGAGGAAAACATCGATGAATGCTATAAGATGAACCAGAAATGGTGCGAACAGAACACCTGTTCGCTGGATGAGAGCCTGCGTCAGGAAATCTGCGCGGTCAAAAGCGCCTTCCGCCACTTCTTTGAGCTGGGGCTCAAGGGCGGACTGCTGCGTTCGGGCGGCGAGGTGGTCGCCTATACGATGGGCGAACGGCTCACAAACGACACCCTGCTCGTACACATCGAGAAGGCGTTTTCGGAGGTGCGCGGCGCCTATCCGATGATCAACAAACAGTTCATCCTGCATAACGGCTCGGATTACCGGTATGTCAACCGGGAGGACGACGTCGGAGACGAGGGCCTGCGCAAAGCAAAGCTTTCGTATAAACCAGCCTTCCTGCTGACCAAATACCGCGTCACACTTGCGGAGGATTAAATGATCAGATTTGCCCAAGATGAAATGAAGGACACCCTGAAGCACATCTGGAGCGTATGCTTCAAAGATCCCGGCCATTATATCGATTATTTTTTTGAAAACCGCTTCAAGCCGGAACAGACGCTGGTCTGGCTGGAAGACGAAAAGCCGGCGGCTATGCTCAGCCTGCTGCCGTGCGAGCTCATAGACCAAGGCGAACGCATCGAAGCCCGCTACATCTATGCGGTCGCCACGTTGCCCGAATACCGGGGCAGGGGCATCAGCACCCATCTGCTAAAGGAAGCGCAGAACATCCTGCAGAGGGAGGAAATCCCGATTTCCCTGCTGGTTCCGGCAGAGAAGGGGCTGTTCGATTTCTACCGGGAACGCGGATATGAGACAATGGGATCCATCCGGTCGGTCACGCTGACCGCGAAGGAACTCAAGACGTATAGGCAGGGCGGCTACCAGCTGGGCGTCCTGACCGCGCAGGAGCTTTACTGGATGCGCGGGGAGTATCTGGACGGGACCGCATATCTCAGCTGGGACATCCCGGCGCTCGGTTATGCGCTGGGGGAGAACGGGCTGACCGGCGGCCGCGCGTTCAAGCTGGAGCTTGAATACGGGGAAGCCTATATGGTATGCCATCCATTCGCGGAGCATGTCCTGATCAGGGAGATCGGCAGCACGGCAGAGATGTTCGGCTGCTGCTGCGATCTGCTGCTGAGCGAGCTGCCGGCAGAAAAATACACCTTTCTTCTGCCATCGGGCAGCGGACTGCTGGAGGGCATTGGAGAGGACAAGCCGTTTGGCATGGCTTGCTGGAACAATGACCTGCATAAGGAGATGCTGCAGGCCTATCTGGGCCTGATGCTCAACTGAGTGCCGGGTTTGTCCGGTGAGGATGTCATCGGAGTGGTGTTCCAGGCTCAAAGGCAGCACCTCAAAGAGTTGCGGCCTTTTATGACGCCATGCCAAGCCGGGGCATGCATGACAATCAAGAAGCGAACAGGCAGGCCCGCGGCCAGCCTGAGAATCATCAATAAAGGAGCTGACAGGTATGATTTATGTTTTCATGGCGAACGGTACGGAAGAGATAGAAGCGCTCGCCTGCGTGGATGTGCTGCGCCGGGCGGAACTGGATGTACAGATTGTCGGCGTGGGCGGCAAGGTCATAACCGGTTCCCACGGCATCACCGTTGCCGCGGATATCGGGGAGGATGAGATCAGCACGGACGGCCTGCAGATGATTGTGCTGCCGGGCGGCATGCCGGGAACCCTGCATCTGGAGCAGAGCAGGGCCGTGCAGCAGCTGCTGGGCTACTGCGCGGAACGGGAAATCCTGATCGCGGCGATCTGCGCGGCCCCATCCATTCTGGGACACAGGGGACTGCTCAAGGGAAGAAAAGCGGTCTGCTTTCCTGGATTTGAAGAACAGCTTCTGGGCGCGAAGCTCGTGAAGGAGCCGGTCTGCCAGGACGGAACGTTCATCACCGCGAAGGGGATGGGCGTAGCCGTGGATTTTGCACTCAAGCTGGTCGAAGTGCTGTGCTCTCCGGCCAAATCTGAGAAGATAAGGGCGTCGTTGCAATGTGCGCGTTAGACATCCGTCGATATAAAACACAGCTCAGGGAGCAGTGCAAGGCGCTGCGCGCCAAGATGGATGAGAAGGAACGGCTGCGCTGCGATACCGCGATCAAAAACCGCGTGAAGTCCCTGTATCAGTACCGGCACGCATCCCAGCTGATTACCTATGTGTCCACGGCCATTGAGGTGGACACCCGCCAGTTGATCCGGGAAGCGCTGAAGGCCGGAAAGCGGGTAGCGGTTCCGTACTGTATCCCGGGGACCAGGCAGATGGAATTCTACTATCTGCGCAGCTTTGACGAGGATCTGGAGTCCGGCGCGTTCGGCGTGCTGGAGCCGAAGATCGGCCGGTGTGAGAAGATGACCGATTTTTCGAACAGCATCTGCATTGTGCCCGGCCTTGCTTTTGACAATGAAGGGTACCGCCTCGGTTACGGAAAGGGTTACTATGACCGGTTTCTGTGCAATTACCCCGGCGTCAAGATCGGGATCTGCTATGCGTCCTGTGTGAAACGGGAGCTGCCGCATGGCTTCTATGACGTGCCGGTCGGCATTCTGGTGACGGACCGGTACCTGCACCGGGTGAAGCTGCAGAACAGCCGTTTTCGAAGACGGTGACACATATAAACATTGAGAAGGACACTGAGAGAGGATAAGGGAGGCATTTATGAGCGAAAACAACCGGACAGACGGCCCGATGCATGATGAGGAGCCGATCGTCGACAAAAATATCCTGCCCGAGAAGGAAGCGCCCATCACCGACATTGAGGAATACGAATATGTCGACGATGCCAAAAAGGATGCAGCGCGTCCCGGGGAGCCGAAGGAAGATGCTGCTGCCTTAAAGGCTCGGCAGGCCGAAGAGCAGAAGAAAAAAAGCAAGATGCAGAAGGTGCTGAGGGTTGTCATCTCGCTGGTGGTGATTCTGGGAATCTCGGTGTTTCTGGCGTTTCAGATTTTAACCTCGGTTGACGATGTATTTGCGATCACCAAGCCGGATCATGCCGTCAAGGTGCAGATTGCGGAAAACCTCAGCGACTATGAGATTGGAAAGACGCTGCAGGAAGCCGGCGTGATCAACAAGCCGATCATCTATTGGCTGTATGCGCAGCTCAAGCGGGATGACGACGAGCCCTACCAGTCCGGTGAATTTCTGCTCAATTCGAGCATGCCGTATAACGAGCTGATCTACACGCTGACCAATCCGCCCCGGAGCCTCGATACGGTTCAGGTTATGATACCGGAAGGATATACGGTCCGGCAGATTGCGGACAGTCTGGAGGAAAATAGCGTCTGTGACGCCGAAGCGTTCATCGAGATGCTCAACGAAGGCGAGTTCGGCTATGCGTTCGAGGATGAAATCCCGCATGACAAGAACCGCTGGATTCATTTTGAGGGATATCTCTTCCCGGATACCTATGAATTCTATGTCGATGAGGATGTCCGTTCGGTGATCCTCCGCTTCCTGGACAACTTCAACAGCAAGGTCACGCTCAACTACTATGAGCGCATGGATGAATTGGGACTGACACTGGACCAGACGATCACGCTCGCTTCGATCATCCAAAAGGAAGCCGGACAGGAAAACGAGATGGGGCTGGTATCCTCGGTCTTCCACAACCGCCTGGACGATAAGGTCACCTTCCCGCATCTGCAGTCGGATGTCACGATCTTCTATGTGGAGGAAAATATCAAGCCGTATATCGACATCCAGAATCAGGAGATGTATGACGCGTACAACACCTATGTCTGTGAAGGGCTCAGCGTGGGTCCGGTCTGCAATCCGGGGATTGCGGCCATCCGCAGCGCATTGTATCCGGAGGACACCGATTACTATTACTTCCTGACCGACGATGAAGGCCAGTATTACTATGCGAAGACGCTGGAGGAGCACGAAGCGAACATCGCGGCCGCTGAGGAGATCGGCGAGGTGCACGGCACCGGAACTTCGTCGCAGGAGGAAGAATAACCGAAGACCGTGAGCATGAAACGGCGCACCCTTTCCGGGATCACTGCGAAGGGGTGCGTCTTGCCCGTCTTTCCGTGAGAAAGGCGGTATTCCATAAAGGATCTCTATGCATGGGAAAACCAGTGGTTGCCATGATACAACGAGAATACTGGCTGTTCTCCGGGTGTATTGAGAGAACCGGCGGCCAGTATAAGAATTGGCTGTTGTTCGAGTAGATAGAAAGAATCAGCAGCTGCAGCAATACAGCCGGAAAATGACATTGATCCAAGTAGGCCGGGAAAACCGGCAGTTGCCAGATTGCAGTGGAGAACCGACCATCATATAAGCGTATGGAAAAAATCAACCGCCGCTTCGCACAGCGGACGAAGGGAAGAAGGGGAAGGATTAAACATTGAATCAGAGAATACTACCGGAGCTTTTGAGTCCGGCCGGAGACCGGGAACGCTTGGAAGCGGCGGTCCGCTTCGGCGCCGATGCGGTCTATCTGGCCGGCAAGCAGTTCGGCATGCGTGCGGCCCCCGGCAATTTTGACCCGGATGCCCTGAAAGAGGCGGTGCGGTACTGCCATGAACGAAACGTCTTAGTCTATCTGACCTGCAATACCGTTCCGACCAATGAGGAGGTCGGGCGGCTGCCCGAATTCCTCAAAGAATCCGCGGCGGCAGGCATCGATGCGCTGATCGTCGCCGACATCGGCGTGCTCGAGCTGGCGAAGCGCTTTGCGCCCGACATCGATGTACACATCTCGACACAGGCCGGGATCATGAACTACCACACCGCAAACGAGCTGCACCGCATGGGCGCATCCCGCGTGGTGCTGGCAAGAGAGCTTTCGCTTTCGGATATCAGGGTCATCCGGGATAAAACGCCGTCTGAGCTGGAGATAGAGGCGTTTGTGCACGGCGCGATGTGCGTTTCCTTTTCCGGCAGATGCCTTTTGTCCAACTACTTTCTCGGACGGGATGCGAACCGCGGCGAATGCGCGCAGCCCTGCCGCTGGGGCTACTACCTGATGGAGGAGAAGCGGCCCGGCATGTATTTCCCGATTGAAGAGGACGAACGCGGCAGCTATATCCTGAACGCGAAGGATATGTGCATGATCGAACACATCGACAAGCTGTGTGAAGCGGGCATCACCAGCATGAAGATTGAAGGAAGGGCAAAGTCCTCCTATTATGTGGCGACCATCACCAACGCCTACCGGCAGGCCATCGACCAGTACGGCCGCGATCCGGCGCACTTTAAGCTGGAGGACTGGATTCTGGAGGAGACAAGGAAGGTGAGCTTCCGGCAGTACTCGACCGGCTTTTACTTCGGACGGCCTGAGGACGGGCAATTCTATGAGAACGGCGGCTATGTGCGCGGCTATGAGGTGATCGGCGTGGTGGAGGGCTGCCGGGACGGCAGAATTCTCTGCGAGCAGCGCAACAAGTTCTGCGCCGGTGACACCGTGGAAATCCTGCAGCCAGGAAAGAAACCGATGTCCATGACGGTGCA
This sequence comes from Candidatus Soleaferrea massiliensis AP7, assembly GCF_000820765.1. GTDB lineage: Bacteria > Bacillota > Clostridia > Oscillospirales > Ruminococcaceae > Soleaferrea > Soleaferrea massiliensis. The sequence continues at coordinate 40,161 of NZ_CCYH01000036.1, read as the reverse complement.
GGCACTGTACAATGGGGAAGGGGAGCGGATTGACGCTGCGCCTCATCCGCAGATGAAATTCAGTATGCCGGTATCCGAGCCGGTTTCGCCGGGTGCGATCATCCGCCGGGCCAAGCTGGAACAGGGTGCAAAATGATTTTGCAAAGGATCTGCCATCCCGTTTTTGCATAGAAGTGAGGAACAAGAATGAATATCATCAAGAAAATAACCAAGACGATTTTCAGCCGGCTTGCAGTCGTGGTTCTCATGCTGCTGATCCAGTTTTCACTGCTGATCTTCTTTATGTGGAAGCTGACCGACTATTTTGTCTATCTGTACGGCGTTCTGGTGGCGCTGAGCGTCGTCATCATCGTCTACCTGTCCAGCAAGAAGGACAATCCGGCCTATAAGCTGGCCTGGACCATTCCAATCCTGCTGTTTCCGGTGTTCGGCGGCGTGCTGTACCTGATGTTCGGCAAGCGGCAGAGTTCCAAAAGCCTGCTGCACAAAATGGATGTGGCGGTGAAGTACACGGAATCGATGCTTGAGACCGATGAAAACGTCACACAGAAGCTTTTGGGGCTTGACCGGAATGCCTGGTGCCAGTCCGAATACATCGCCAAATACGCGGGATTTCCAGCCTACTGCGATACAACGACGGAGTATCTGCCGCTCGGCGAGATCAAGTTCAAGCGGCTCAAGGAGGAGCTTGAGAAGGCACAGCACTTCATCTTTCTGGAATACTTCATCATCGATGAGGGCGTGATGTGGGGCGAGGTGCTTGAAATCCTGGAGCGCAAGGTAGCGGAAGGCCTGGAGGTGCGCGTCATGTACGACGACGCGGGCTGCATGGGTCTGATTCCGTACAATTATGCAAATATCCTGCGTAAAAAGGGCATCAAATCGGCGGTGTTCAACCCGTTCAACCCGTATCTCTCCACGCAGCTCAACAACCGGGACCACCGCAAGATTGCGGTCATAGACGGGCATACCGGCTTTACCGGGGGCATCAACCTGGCAGATGAATACATAAACGCGTACCCGAAGCATGGGCACTGGAAGGACGCCTCGATTATGCTGAAGGGAAACGGTGTGTGGAATCTGACCGTGATGTTCTTCCAGCTCTGGAACGTTGCAACCGGCGAGATCGATTCCTATGAGCAGTACCGGCCGCGCATCCATCATGCGGAGTCGTTCGAGAGTGACGGCTTTGTACAGCCGTACGGGGATTCTCCGACCGACGGGGAGAATGTCGGTGAGATGGTTTATCTGAATATGATCGGCCGCGCAAAGGATTATATCTACATCAACACGCCGTACCTGATCATCGACAACGAGCTGATGACGGCGCTGAGCCTGGCCGCGAAAAGCGGCGTGGATGTGCGGATTGTCACGCCGCATCACGGGGACAAATGGTTTGTGTTCATGGTGACTCAGTCCTATTATCTGCAGCTGATTCAGGCGGGCGTCAAGATCTATGAGTATACGCCCGGGTTTATCCATGCGAAGACCTTTGTGTGCGATGATCTGTATGCGACGGTCGGCACCGTGAATCTGGATTTCCGCAGCCTGTATCTGCATTATGAGTGCGGCGTCTGGATGTATAAGACCCGCTCGGTGGCGTCGGTCAAGCGCGACTTTCTGGAGACGCTGAACGTCTGCCAGCGCATCACGGCAGAGGAGTGCCGGAAGGTGCCGCTCTGGAAAAGGGTGCTGCGCAGCATCCTGAAGCTCTTTGCGCCGCTGATGTGATCCAATATTTATCTCTGAAGTGGGATATCGGGAAAAAGGCCCTGCAGCGAGAAAATTCTCGCCGCAGGGCCTTTTTCGGGATATATGGGTAAGTTTTGAAGGAGATGGCTGGATTGGGGAGGCCGGTGGGAGCCGGCCTCGTTTAGGAATAGGGTATGGGGTGTGTTTGAGGTAATGTGTATATCAATGCTTATACAAGCGACTTGCTTTTTAGAATATTTTTATATCCGGTATAGGTAGCCAGGAAATACAGGCCGTAAACGACCAGCAGGAGTCCTCCCGTAAATGCGGAGGTGATCCAGGTGTCCGACTTGCCGAAGATGGCCACGACGTTGTTGGCGACATAGATGCCCACCACCGAATGGATGATTGCCAGGAACAGCGGGATGCAGAAGTAGATGAAGATCTGGATGAAGATCGACTGGCTGATCATCTTTTCCTCGACGCCGATCTTGCGCAGGATCAGGTAGCGCTGTCTGTTGTCGGCCGCTTCGGAAAGCTGCTGCAGTGCCAGCACCGCCGCGCTCGTGATCAGGAAGACAAAGCCGATGTAGATGCCGATGAAGATAGCCATGGTCAAGATGCCCGCTGTGTTGTTGATGACATCCTGCTGGGTGATGACATACTGGCTGAAGGGGCCTTCATAGCCCTCCGGCTTCAGAATCAGCCCGCTGCGTCCCGAATTGAGGTCTGCAAACACCTTCTCAGCTTTCTCGGCGTCGCCCTTGAAGTTTGCGTTCAGCATCAAAGTGAATTCGTTGTTCGGACCTGCGTCCAGCTTGTCGTCCGGCAGGACAACCATCAGGTAGTTCATGCTCTGGTACGAGTTTACAACCACTTCCGGCTGGATGCTATCCAGTTTGATCTCATATTCCTGTCCGTTGTACGGGACTGTCCGGTTCTGAGCGAAGTATTCGTTCACATAGGGATCGAGATCCCGTTTATCGGTCAGCAGAATGCACTGATTTTCTTCAAGCTGGTAATTTCCGTCTTTGCCCTGCATTTCCAGCAGGCGGTTGAGGTCCGAAACACCGATGGAAAGCACCGGCATCGTGGCCCAGGGCTGGAGCGCGTCGGGCAGCTTCTCGAGACCGGCTTCGGACATCATGTTCTCCATGGTGTCGCCGGGCTGATAGATTTTGTACTGGTAATAGTCCTCGATGTATTGGTCGAAATCGATGCCGCTCTTTTCAAACATGCTCTTGAGGTCCGGGTCGTCTTTTATCTCATTGCTGTCATAGCTGATCTGTGCGGTCACGCCGTACGGCGTCAAAAATTTTACGTCGTTCTTGAGCGCGGTCGTGATGCCAAGGCCGGTGGAGAGCATGCCGATGGTCAGAAACAGCATCAGGCAGATCATGGTCATCGAGATAAAGGTGGTGTTGACCTTGCTGTTGATCTGGCGCATCGTGAACATGTTGAGCTTGCGGAAATACAGCCGCTTGCTGCTCTTGACCAGCTTCAGGGCAAAGCCTGACAGCGACATGAAGAACAGCAGTGTGCCGACCGCACCCAGGATCAGAGACCAGAGGAACTGTGAATCAAATGCCATCAGCTTGTTCTGGATAATCAGGTAATATGCGACGCCCAGGCTGATCACCGACAGGATGAACAGGATGACCGATACGGTCAGGTTGCGGGTTTTGAGCGTCTGGTTCTTGCGTCCGCCGTAGATCAGGTCGATCAGCTTGTAGCGGGAGACGGTGATGATGTTGAACAGGATGACGCACAAGAAGATGACGCCGAAGTAAAGGACGGTTTTGACCATCGCGTCCAGACTGAACACGAAGTGAAATTCGGTCATTGCGACGTCAAAGAGCTTCGCAGTCAAAAGCGAAAGGCCCTGTGAAAGGAAGATGCCGACCAGCAGGCCGACGACCAGCGACAGCACGCCGATAAGCAGCGTTTCAATGAACAGGATGAACGAGACGCCGGTCTTGCTCATGCCGAGGGTGGTGTAGATGCCCAATTCCTTTTTGCGCTTCTTGATCAGGAAGTTGTTCGCGAAGATGATCAGAAAACCGAGCACCACCGAGATGAACACCGAAATGGAGGACATCAGGTTGTCGAGAATCTCCAAGTACGGTCGCTGCGATTCGTTCAGGATGTTCATGATCTCCTGCGAGCCGATGGAGTTGAACACAAAGAAGATGGCGACCGCGAAGGTCAGCGTGATGAAGTAAACCGTGTAGTCCTTGACGCTGCGTTTGACATTTCGAAAGGAGAGCTTAGATAACATCTCTGTTGTCACCTCCGAGCAGGGAAACGACCTCGATGATCTTGTCAAAGAACTGTTTTCTCGTGTCGGTTCCGCGGATCAGTTCATGGAACAGCTTGCCGTCCTTGATGAACAGGATGCGGTGGCAGTAGCTGGCCGTGAACGCGTCGTGGGTGACCATCATGATCGTGGCACCCAGCGTCTTGTTCAGCGTCTCAAAGCTCTCCAGCAGCATCTGTGCGGATTTGGAATCGAGCGCGCCGGTCGGCTCGTCGGCCAGCACCAGTGCGGGATCGGTGACGATGGCTCGCGCGCTGGCAACGCGTTGCTTCTGGCCGCCGGACATCTGATAGGGATATTTTTTCAGGACGCCGGTGATGTCCAGCTGTCTGGCGACGGCGTCGACCTTGCGCTCGATTTCCTTGGGGGAGCGTTTTAGGATGGTGAGTGCGAGAGCGATGTTCTCGTATGCGGTGAGCGTATCCAATAGGTTAAAATCCTGAAAGATAAAACCCAGTTGTTCTCTTCGAAATTTGGAAAGCTGGCGGGGCTTCAGCGATGTGATGTTGTCGCCGCCGATAAAGATGCGTCCATTTGTCACGGTGTCGATGGTGGAGATGCAGTTGAGCAGCGTGGTTTTGCCGGAACCGGAAGCACCCATGACGCCGACGAATTCGCCGCTGTCCACCGTAAAGCTGATGTGGTTCAGCGCCTTGGTCAGATTGCCCTTGTTGCCGTAATACTTTTCTACATCTTCGACTCGTAAAATTTCACTCATGTGAAGTTCCTCCAATCTCATTTCTTGCTATGGTCCTAGTTTACCACGGGAACGGACAATCAGCCATAGCTTTAGAGAACAGTTCCCGAACATTTTTGTCACACTCCGTCCGCCTGCGGTCATATTGTTAGGTATGTAGCAGCTGTGAGCGCCGTCTTCAAAGAGAATGACGATCCATCCAGAATAGGAGCCGAAGAGAAGAAATGAGTGATTCTAAAAAGAACACTTGATTTCGCTAGAGTACGGTTTAAGATAGAAGACAATCGGGATAGTTTCAAAAATTAATCCTTGCATTATTTTGCTGTTTATGATATTATAAACAATGTCGAACAGCTTACAGAGCGTAGAATCACGACGATTCTACGCTCTGTTTTTTTGTTTTCGATGTAGTTTTTAGGTACCTTTTCTCCGATAAAGAGTCCGAATATTTCATTTTTAGGAGGAAAATTATGAACCAATCTGAAAACAGCCGATTTTTAGGCACCGAGAAAATTTCGAAGCTGATGCTGAAATTCTCTGTTCCATGCGTGCTATCACTGCTCGTAAGCGCACTTTACAACATTGTTGACCAGATTTTTATTGGGAACAGTTCACTTTCTGCCCTTGGCAACGCTGCCACGGGCGTTGTATTTCCCATATTTATCATCGCACAGGCATTCGCCTGGTGCTTTGGCGACGGATGTGCCGCATACCTTAATATCTGTCAAGGCAAAAATGATTCCAAAGCTTCCCACAAGGCGATCGGTACGGGACTTACAGTGACTTTTATTTCCAGCATTATCTTAATAGCTATCTTTTTCCCATTGAAGACGCCGCTTTTAACCTTGTTTGGAGCGTCTGAGAACAGCATTGGATATGCTGTGGAATATTTTAATATTATTCTGCTGTTCTTCCCGATTTTCATGCTGTCCAATATGATGAACGCCGTTGTGCGGGCAGACGGTAAACCGGCTGGCTCCATGATTTCCATGCTTGCGGGTGCGGTTACAAACATCATTCTTGATCCGGTATTGATCTACGGAATCAATTGGGAAAATACGGGTATGACCGCTATGACGGGTGCAGCGGCTGCGACTGTCATAGGACAGCTTGTATCGTTTGTAATCAGCGCGGTTTACTTCTTTAAACCAAAAACTTTTAAACTTACTCTCAGAAGTTTAATTCCAGACTTTAAAGCCTTTTCAGGAGCACTGAAACTCGGTACATCTTCGTTCATCACGCAGATGACAATTGTCGTCATCTCATTGGTATGTAATATTATGCTTGCCAAATATGGAGCCATGTCGTCGTATGGTATCGATATTCCAATTGCCATCATCGGCATTGAGAGCAAGGTGTTCACGGTTGTAATCAACCTTGTCGTCGGCATTGTTCTTGGCTGTCAGCCGATCATTGGTTATAATATGGGGGCGAAGAACTATGCGCGTGTGAAAGAACTGTACAAAAAAATTCTTTTTTGTACAGTCGCTATCGGCCTGGCGGCGACAATCCTGTTCGAATTTGCACCTCGTATGGTGATCGGCATTTTTGGTACGCCTACAAACATTCCCAACCCGGAAGATTATTGGATGTTTGGAGAAAGAACCTTCCGCATTTTCCTGAGTCTGGTCATCTTCACGTGTATCATTAAGATGACTTCGATTTTCTTTCAGGCAGTTGGAAAATCTGGGCAGGCAATTGTCGCGTCTTTGATTCGTGACATTGTTTGTTTTATTCCGTTAATCATCGTTTTTCCCGCTGTTTTTGGAGGGGTAGAGGCCATTCTTTACGCTGCGCCTGTTGCGGATTTTATTGCGATGATAGTAGCCGCCGTTTTAACCGTTAGATTTTTTAGATCTCTGAAAGGGCATGCACCGGCAAAAGCGGAAAGTGGTGTTATACGGGAATCAAAACCAGGATTGATTGTTACAATTGCGCGTGAGCATGGTTCTTCGGGTAAGCAAATCGGCAAGATTATCGCAGAAAAACTACAAATTCCTTTTTATTATAAAGAAGTGACCGTCCTTGCGGCGCAGGAGAGCGGACTTGATCAAGAATTTATTTCTGATATCAACAGAAATTCACCGAAATATTTACACGAGCTTTACTTGAGTACAGATGTTGTCCAGCAAGCGATTGCAGCGCAAGACAGGATTATCAAGAACATTGCGGAAAAAGGGAGCTGTGTGATAGTTGGAAGAGCTGCTGATTATGTATTGAACGGACACAAGAATATGATTCGGATCTTTATTTACGCGCCCAAAGAGTACAAAATATCAAAAGTTATGGAAGTTTACGGAGATAGCCATGAAGAAGCCGAAGATAACGTGCTTCGTTCCGATGAAGCAAGAGCCGCATACTATAAAAGCATATCAGGAAAACATTGGGGGCAGCGGTCCAATTATGATTTGCTGATGGATTCATCTATCGGGGTTGAGGAAACTGCGCAAGTGCTGCTTCAATATATAGCATCGAAACAAAATGGTTAGATATAAACCGGCTCTTACATTGTGGATTATGATGGTGTTTAGGTGATAATCACCATTTCTATTTTTAAATTTCGGTCCATTACAAAACTGTACAGGCAGTATCGCAACGAACAGCCGCACAAATCTGTCAAAAAGGCCAGCAAGAGACAGCCTTTTGACAGATTTGCTTGTTTCTTTAAATACACCCCCGATATCCAAAACAGAGCGGTCTGCTGGCAGACCGCTCTGTTTTGGATGCACGAAGGCAGGCATCCTCAATAGGATGCCTGCCTTCTATTCATATAGAATTGGAGTGTGAAACAGCATTGTTTCGTCAGGACACCGGTTCGGAGGTTTCCGTGACGGTGACGTTCGCGCCGGCCTGCTGTTCTTCACCGGCGGACAGCGGCCCCATGGTGTTGAGGTCCTCCGCCGGCGGGGAATCCACGCCGGTATTGGCCTGTGCACCATCGCCGGTTTGCGTCTCAGCGCCGGTCTGCGCGGCATCGGAAGCCGCGGCGTCGGTCTGTGCCGCGCTGCCGGTGCCGGCAGCGGTCTGGTTGGTGACGTTGAGTTCATGCATAAATCCATCCAGCTCGGTGCTGCAGATGTCGCCTGCGATCACCTTGCCGCCCGCAACCAGAAGATTTGCCTTGACATTGCTGGGATGATCCGGATAATTTGCGACATCATATGTATAGCGGACGACCTCTTTGCCTTGGTAGCCGCTCAGGTCGAAGCCCTGCTTGAGCTGAATGGCGTTGTAGTTCGTATACACGTCGTCAAACTCCTGCGGGACGAAAGCCGACACCACCTCTGTCGGTTCGGCGGAGATATCCCAGCCGAAGCGCTTCAGGTAGCTGACGCGCGCGGTATTGTCCGGCACATCCACATTTTGATTGACCGGAATGGACGCGGTCGGCAGGCTTGAGGTGTTTCCGTTCAGCACAAAGAACCACAGCAGCACAATCACAGCCAATGCAACCAGAATCACCGTGACAATCTTCTTTTTGTTCATCTTCATGGACATAACAAACATAATTGCATACACCCTCTATCCGTTCATGCTTTTCTTCAGAAAGAAATGTTCCGTTCTGTCGCTATGTATATGCTGTCCCGAAATCCTTTAGAAGTGTTTGCGCCAGAAATCAGACAATCTTGACGGACGGCGGGATTTGGTATACAATTGCAGGAAGAATCGGCTGCGTACAGCCGGTTGCTTCAGCGGGTATCGGCCGGGAAATGGACCGGCTGCCGCTGAAAGGATGATTCGTAAGATGTGTGACCTGTAAAAAACGAAGGCCGGGTATGAAACGGCACATAAATGGAAGGAAGACATGTGTGTGGAACAGATTACAAGCCGGGACAACGCAAACATCAAGCTGGTACAGAAGCTTTTGAAAAGCCGCGGCGCGCGGTATGAAAACAGACAGTTTGCCGCCGAGGGCATCAAGCTCTGCATGGAAGCGCTCGAGAGCGGCATCGTGATAGAAAAGCTCTTCTGCACCCGCACAGCTTTGGAGAAATACGCCGAATCAGCCCGCAGACTGTCGGCCGCGGCGGGCCAAAGCTTTGAAATAACCGATGGGATTTCTCAGAAAATTGCGGATACAAAGTCTCCGCAGGGGGTATATTGTATCTGTAAGATGCTTGACAAACGCCGTAATGCTGTTACAATAGGGAATAGTGAAAAATTTTTGGGGCTTGTCGACCTGCAGGATCCGGGCAATATCGGCACGATCATCCGCACCGCCGAGGCGATGGGGATCGACGGCGTCTTTATGACCGCGTCCTGCGCGGACCTCTACAGCCCGAAGGTTTTGCGCAGTACCATGGGCAGCGCGTTCCGCGTTCCAATTTATATTGCGTCCACGCCGGAAGAGCTGCTGTCCCGTTTTCAGAAACATAAGACCTCTCATCCGAACGACCCATCCGATGACTGGACGGTCCGGTTCGCCCCCGGTTCGTCTATGAAGGTTGTCGCCGCGGCCCTGCAGAAGGAAAGTGTCACCCTTGACAAGCTGGACACAGCGGGCAGCATGATGGTTCTGATCGGCAACGAGGGGAACGGCCTCGATGAAGCGGTCATCGCGCAGTGCGATGAGACGGTGTTCATCCCGATGGAGGGACAAATTGAATCGCTGAACGCTTCGGTTGCCGCCGCGCTCCTGATGTGGAGGATGACAAAAGAAGGATGAATGAGCATGACACCGAAAGAATACTGGATCTGGCTGCAGCTGTCCCTGGGACAGGGAAGCGGTAAGCTGGACGATATCCTGCTGCAGTTTGACACGCCCGAGGCGTTTTATCGGGCGGATGAGCGGGAAAGACGCGCCGTCCGCACGCTCACGGCAGCGGATTTTGCACGGCTGAAACGGACGGGGCTTGCCGAAGCGCAGAAGGTGATAAAGGACTGTGCCCGCATCGGGTGCAGAATCCTGACGCCCGACGACGGGGAATTTCCAAGCCGGCTTCGGAACATCTACGGTATGCCGGGCGCGCTGTATGTACAGGGCAGCCTGGCGGACATCGACCAGATTTTAACCATTGCGATGGTGGGGACGCGCACGCCCAGCGATTATGGGAAATACGCCGCCAAGCGGATTGGATACGATCTCGCGAGGGAGGGCGCCGTGATTGCAAGCGGCTGCGCCGTCGGCATCGATACGCTGTGCCACCGTGCGGCGCTGGCGGCCGGGAAGCCGACCATCGCGTTTCTGGGCTGCGGGCTGGATGTCGATTATCCGGCTGAGAACCGGCAGCTCAAACGGGACATCGCCGCGATCGGCGCGCTTGTGACGGAGTATCCGCCCGGCACGCCGCCATTGGGAAGAAATTTCCCGATTCGGAACCGGCTTATATCCGGCATTTCGCTGGGGACCGTTGTCGTGGAAGCGCCGTCGAAAAGCGGATCGCTGATCACGGCGGAATACGCGCTGGAACAGGGCAAGGATGTCTTCGCGGTGCCGAACAACATCTTTTCGGGTCTTTCCGCCGGAACCACAAGGCTTTTGAAGCAGGGGGCGAACCCGATCGATTCGGCGGCCGACGTTCTGATGCAGTACCGCGGCTATCTTGCGGGCAATGTTCAGAATTTATCCAAAAATTCCCCGGAAATGCCGCTTATAATAAAAAAGGACCCCGAACCGAAGCGGATGACCGCGTCCGCGCCGGTCACAAAAAAAGCCGCGGCGCATACGGTGGATATGGAAAAGCTCGAGCTGAGCGCCGAAGCAAAGGCGGTATGGGAGGTTTTGTCCGAGCGGCCGATGCCGGCGGATGAAATTTTCGCGAAAGTTGATATGATGATGGGCGATATGTTGGCAGTGCTGACTGAGCTTGAAATAGAGGGCCTTGTGCGGTCCTATCCCGGCAACCAGTTCGGCCGGAACAACGATACAGAATAGGTGGAATTAGATGTCTGATTTAGTGATTGTGGAGTCGCCCGCAAAGGCGAAAACCATCAAAAAATATCTGGGAAAGAACTATGAGGTCATCGCCTCGATGGGGCATGTCCGCGACCTGCCGAAGAGCACGATGGGCGTCGACCTCGAGCATGACTTCAAACCGAAATACATCTCGATCCGCGGCAAGGAGGACATTGTCAAGCAGCTCAAATCCTCCGCCAAGAAGAGCGACAAGATCTATCTGGCGACCGACCCGGACCGCGAGGGCGAGGCGATCTCCTGGCATCTGGCGCATCTTCTGAAGATGAACCTTGACGAGCCGAACCGCGTCACCTTCAACGAGATCACCAAATCCGGTGTGCAGAGCGGCATGGAGCATCCGCGCAACATCGACATCGACCTGGTCAACGCGCAGCAGGCGCGCAGGATTCTGGACAGGATCCTCGGATACAAATTGAGCCCGTTCCTCTGGAAGAAGGTCAAGAGCGGCCTTTCCGCCGGAAGGGTGCAGTCGGTGACCGTCAAGATGATCGTCGACCGCGAAAACGAAATCCGCGCGTTCGTCACAAAGGAGTACTGGACCATCGACGCCAAGCTGGCGGCCAAGGGTTCCCGCAAGCAGTTTTCGGCGAAGCTTTCCCTTTATAAAGGAGAGAAGATCGAAATCGCGGACGAAGAGACTGCGAACAGGATTGTAGCGGAGCTGCAGGACGTGCCGTTCATCGTGACGGCCATCAAGAAGGGCGTCAAGAAGAAATCCCCGGCGCCGCCGTTCACAACCTCCACGCTGCAGCAGGAGGCCTCCAAACGGCTCGGCTTCCAGTCCAGGCGGACCATGAAGGTCGCGCAGGAGCTGTATGAGGGCGTCGAGGTCGCGGACCACGGCATGGTGGGTCTGATCACCTATATGAGAACCGACTCGCTGCGCATCTCGGATGAAGCGGCTTCAGCGGCGGAAGAGTACATCACCGGCCGTTACGGCAAGGAGTACCTGCCGAACACCCGCCGGGTATACAAGACCAAGAAGGGAAACACGCAGGACGCGCATGAGGCGGTGCGACCGACCATGCCGAACCTGACGCCCGAGCAGGTCAAGGAAAGCCTGACGAGTGAGCAGTTCAAGCTCTATAAGCTCGTCTGGGAGCGGTTTATCGCCAGCCAGATGGCCAACGCGCAGCTGAACACCGTCTCCGCCGACATCGCGGCAGGGGACTATCTGTTCAAGGCGTCCGGCCATTCGGTCAAGTTCGCCGGCTTCACGGTGCTGTATGAGGAGTCCAAGGAATCCGATGAGGAGAACCAGGGCATCCTGCCGCCGATCCAGGTGGACGACCAGCTCAAGGTCAAGGCGCTGGATGCAAACCAGCACTTTACGCAGCCGCCGGCCAGATACACCGAGGCGTCGCTGATCAAAGCGCTCGAGGAGAACGGCATCGGACGCCCGAGCACCTATGCGCCGATCATCACGACGATCCTGCAGAGGTGGTATGTCGAGCGCGAGGCGAAGACCCTGAAGCCCACCCAGCTCGGCGAGATCATCACGAAGCTGATGGAGGAGCAGTTTGCGAACATCGTGGATGTTGCGTTTACAGCAAAGATGGAAAAGGATCTTGACAACGTGGAGGTCGGAAAGACCGACTGGGTCAAGACACTCGATAAATTCTATAAGGAGTTTGCCAAGACGCTCGAACAGGCGGAGAAGAACATGGAGGGCGTCAAGATCAAGGTTCCCGAAGAGGAAACCGACGTGATCTGCGAGCTCTGCGGCCGCAACATGGTGGTCAAGACCGGACGCTTCGGCAAGTTTCTGGCCTGTCCCGGATTCCCGGACTGCCGCAACACCAAGAAGATCGTCAAGGAGACTGGCGGCATCTGTCCGAAATGCGGCGGAAAGATTCTGGCCAAGAAGAGCAAGAAGGGCAAGGCCTACTACGGCTGCGAGCACAACCCGGAGTGCGATTTTATGACTTGGGACCTGCCGCTCAGCGAGCCCTGCCCGAAATGCAAGAAGACCCTGTTCAAGAAGGGCGGCAAGAAGGGCAAAATCTACTGCATCGATGAAAACTGCGGATATGAGAGAGGACCGGGTGAGGAATGAGAGCAACGGTAATCGGAGCGGGGCTGGCGGGATGTGAAGCGGCTTGGCAGCTTGCAGAACGCGGCGTTTCGGTCACGCTCTGCGAGATGAAGCCGAAGAAATATTCCCCGGCGCACAGCTACGAGGGCTTTGCCGAGCTGATCTGCTCCAACTCGCTGAAGGCCTCGCGGCTCGAATCGGCCGCCGGGCTGCTCAAGCATGAGATGGAGCTTTTGGGATCCCTGCTTGTGCGGGTGGCCAAGGAGAACGCCGTGGAAGCGGGCGGGGCGCTGGCCGTCGACCGCAAAGGCTTTTCGGACGGCGTGACCCGGGAGATTCTCGGCCATCCGCTGATCACGGTGGTCTATGATGAGATCACCGAAATCCCGGAAGGCGAGGTCGTCATCGCGACCGGCCCGCTGACCTCGGACAGCTTTGCCCAGCAGATCAAGAAGCTCTGCTCCAGCGAGTACTTGAGTTTCTACGACGCGGCCGCGCCGATCGTCTCGTTCGAGAGCATCGACAGGGAGCGGGTATTCTTCGCGGCGCGCTACGGCCGCGGGGACGACGACTACATCAACTGCCCGATGGATAAAGCGGAGTACGAAGCGTTTCACGAAGCGCTCGTATCGGCCGAGTCCGCGCCGCTGCACGAATTCGACCAGCAGCTCAAGGTGTACGAGGGCTGTATGCCGGTCGAAGTGCTGGCGAAGCGCGGACAGGACGCGATCCGTTACGGGCCGCTCAAGCCGGTCGGCCTGACCGACCCGCGCACCGGGCGCCGTCCCTGGGCGGTGGTACAGCTGCGCAAGGAAAACCGCGCGGGCACGCTTTACAATCTGGTCGGCTTCCAGACCAACCTGAAATTCCCGGAGCAGAAGCGGGTTTTCTCGATGATTCCGGGGCTTGAACATGCCGATTTCCAGCGGTACGGCGTCATGCACCGCAACACCTTCCTGGACAGCCCGCGGCTGCTTGAGCAGGATATGAGCCTGAAAAAGGATTCGCACATCTATTTTGCGGGACAGATCACCGGCACGGAAGGGTATATGGAATCGGCCGCCGGCGGCATTCTGGCCGGCATCAATTTAGCAAGGAAGCTGCGCGGTCAAGCGCCGCTGATCCTGCCCGCCGATACGATGACCGGCGCGCTGGTCGGCTATATCACCGATGAAACCGTGAAGGACTTCCAGCCGATGGGCAGCAACATGGGCATCCTCCCGCCGCTTTCTGAACGCGTGCGGGATAAAAAGAAACGCTATGGCATGCTGGCCCAGCGCGCGATGGATTCTTTGAAGGCGTATTTGCAGGAACAGGGTCTGTAATGCTGCGGTGACGGTTAAGAGACGCTGAATTCAAAACAGCTGTTCGTAGGACAGGCACCGTTCTGTACAGAAAATCAGGAACGCCAGGTTCAAAGCAGCAGCTTTGAGAAGATGATGTGTCCTGCACAGGCAAATGGATAAAATGCACAAGGGGCACAGAGGGATGCCGAAGAACAAAACATGGCATACGGTGTCCTGATAAAATGGGCATGATGCATCCTGGTTGGATGCGTGGACTGAAAGAAACGGGTGTTGGGGGATGCCTTGCTTTTTCGAGTAAAGGCGATGCCGAACGCCCGCAATAAATATAAAAGGTGTTGAACATATTATGCGGATTATCGTGGACGCATTTGGCGGGGACAACGCCCCGCTGGCGGTGCTGCAGGGCTGTGAGATGGCGGTGAAGGAATACGGCGTTGCAATCCTGCTGAACGGCAATGAGAAGATTATCCGGAAGACCGCCGCGGAGAACGGCATCTCCCTGGAGCATATGGAGATCAGCCATACCGAGGACGTCATTGCCGTGGAGGACGAGCCCGCCCAGATTTTAAAGGAGCACGGCGACTGCTCGATGGCGGTGGGCATGAAGCTGCTGGCGCAGGGGCAGGGGGATGCCTTCGTCTCGGCGGGCAGCACCGGCGCGCTGGTTATGGGCTCGTCGCTGATCGTCAAGCGCATCAAGGGCATCAAGCGCGCGACGCTGGCCCCGATTATCCCGTCGGTGAAGGGCTGCTACATATTGATGGATGCCGGCGCGAACCTCGACTGCCGCCCGGAGATGCTGGTCCAGTTCGCGGTCATGGGCGACATCTATATGAAAAAGATCCTGGGGCTCAAAAACCCGCGGGTCGGCAGCGTCAATGTCGGTGCGGAGGAGACGAAGGGACTGCCGCTGCAGATCGAAGCGTACAGGCAGCTGAAAGAGACGCCGGTCAACTTCATCGGCAATGTGGAGCCGCGCGACCTTCCGTTCGGTGCGGCCGATGTCGTGGTAACCGACGGCTTCACCGGCAACGTCATCCTGAAATTGACCGAAGGCATGGGCTCCGCGCTCGGCAGGCAGGTCAAGGGCATCTTCACCAAAAACCTGATGACCAAGCTGTCTTCGCTGGCAGTTAAAAAGGGCATCAACGACTTCAAAAAGAGCATGGACTATACGGAATACGGCGGCGCGCCGCTTTTAGGCACTGCGAAGCCGGTCATCAAGGCGCACGGAAGCTCCAACGGCAACGCGTTTAAAAACGCGATCCGTCAGGCCAAGCAGTTCAGCGAGGAGCATCTGATCGAGGACATTGAGGCATATCTGCGCCAGAAAAAAGAGAAACAGGAATAATTCGGTGTTCAATAGGCAATACCGTTAAGAGAAGAGGTCCCACACATCAAACAAAGGTGGAGGCAGAACATGAAAGAATTTGAAAAGGCGATTGGCTATACATTCAAGGACCAGACCTATCTGGAAATTGCGCTGAGCCATTCCTCCTATGCCAATGAAATGAAACGGGCGACCGCATGCAACGAGCGCCAGGAGTTTCTGGGCGACGCGGTGCTTTCGATCATCGTGTCGGACTATCTGTTCCGGCATTACAAGCATCTGCCGGAGGGGGAGCTGACCAAAATCCGCGCCTCGCTGGTCTGTGAAAAAACCCTGTTCGAATTTGCGCAGGAGATTTCGCTGGGCGATTATCTGCATCTCGGCAAGGGCGAGGAGATGACCGGCGGCAGGAAGCGCCCGTCGATTCTGGCCGATGCGTTCGAGGCGCTGATCGCGGCGATTTATCTCGACGGCACGCTGGAGGCGGCCCGCACATTTGTGCTCGGCTTTGTGGAACGGCGGCTGGGGGAAGAAAGCCCGGAGCTGCTCTACAAGGACTATAAGACGATCCTGCAGGAGATCATCCAGCAGAACCGCGAGGAGGCGCTCAGCTACTGTCTGGTGGATGAGAGCGGCCCGGACCATGATAAGCGGTTTGTGGTGGAGGTCCATCTCAACAGCAATGTGATCGGCAAGGGCGTCGGCCGCAGCAAAAAGCAGGCGGAGCAGATGGCGGCTAAAGAAGCGCTGGAACTGATGGGCGAATGAAGCACGCGAATCTTTCGATCTTCGTTCCGCACGCGGGATGTGCGTATCGGTGCAGCTTCTGCAACCAGCGCGTCATCTCGGGCGCACAGACGCCGCCCACGCCCGAAACGGTCGAAGCGCTCGCTTCTCAGAGCTTAAAGGCGCTTGGCGCGCGCGCGTCGTCGGCGCAGATTGCGTTCTTCGGCGGCAGCTTCACAGCAATTGACAGAATGGATATGATTTCTTTGTTAAAAGCGGCGGGACGCTTTGTGGGGGAGGACGGTTTTTCCGGAATCCGGATTTCCACGCGGCCGGACGCTGTTACGAAAGAAATAATGGACATTTTATGGGAGCACCACGTCACCGCGATTGAACTGGGCGTTCAGTCGATGGACGACGCGGTGCTTTCTCTGAACGGACGCGGACACACCGCGGCGGATGCCGGGAAAGCCGTCCGGCTGATCCGGGAATACCCCATGGAGTTGGGCCTTCAGATGATGGTCGGGCTTTACGGCGACACGCTGGACGGCAGCCTTCGCACCGCGCGGAAGATAGCGGATCTACATCCCGACACGGTGCGCGTCTACCCGACCGTTGTGCTCAAGGGCACCGGGCTTGCAGCGCTGTATGAAAGCGGGGCGTATCGGCCGCCGGGACTCACAGAGACGGTGGACGCCTGCGCCGGCATGCTCGAATTATTTGAGGAACGCGGCATCCGGGTCATCCGGATGGGGCTGCACGCCTCGCCCGACGTTGAGGAACAAATGATCGCGGGGGTCTACCATCCGGCCTTCCGGGAGCTGTGCGAATCGCGGCTGTACCTGCGGCGCATACAAGGGGAGCTTGCGCGGCGGGACATCCGGACAGGGCGCATCACAATATACGGGAATCCAAGGGAGCTTTCCAAGCTGACCGGGCAGAAGCGCTGCAACCTCGATGCGCTGAAGGCGCAGGGCGTTGTGTGCCGCGTAAGGCCGGATGAAGCGTTGGAAGGCCGTCAAATACATATCGAAAAGGAAGTGTGACGTTGCATCTGAAATCACTGGAAATCCAGGGCTTTAAATCCTTCCCGGACAAAACCAAGCTGTATTTCGGGGAAGGGCTCACGGCAATCGTGGGGCCGAACGGAAGCGGCAAAAGCAACATCAGCGACGCCATGCGGTGGGTGCTCGGCGAACAGTCGACCAAGACGCTGCGGGGACAGCGCATGGAGGATATCATCTTCGGCGGCACGCAGAACCGGAAGCCGCAGGGCTTTGCGCAGGTTTCAATCACACTGGACAACACCCGGCGCAAGCTGGACATCGATCAGGATGAGGTGACCGTCACAAGGAAGCTCTACCGCAGCGGCGAGAGCGAATACAAGATCAACAGCCTGAACGTACGGCTCAAGGACATCTACGAGCTGTTTATGGACACCGGTCTTGGCCGCGACGGCTATTCGATCATCGGACAGGGCAAGATCAGCGAGATCATCACCGCCAAGCCGATCCAGCGGCGCGAGATCTTCGAGGAGGCCGCCGGCATATCAAAATTCCGCTACCGCAAGGAGGAGGCGCAGAAACGCCTGCTGCTGGCAGAGGAAAACCTGCTGCGGCTTAAGGATATTCTGACAGAATTGGAGGATCGCATCGGGCCGCTCAAGACCCAGTCCGAAAAGGCGAAGAGGTATCTTTCCCTGAGCGAGCAGAAGAAGACCGCGCAGGTGTCCCTGTGGATCCATACACTGCATGAATCGCGCCAGGTCATCAAATCCTACGAGGACAAAATCCTGATCTGCCGGAACCAGCACGAGGAGATCGAGCAGAAGCTGCAGGAGATCGAGGACGCGGTGCAGACGGTGTACAAATCCATCCAGAAGATCAGCGTTGAGATGGAGGAATGCCGCGCCTCGCTTCGCCGGGATGAGGAGACGCTGGCCGTCAAGGACAGCGACGTCGCGGTGCTCAGAAACGACATCGAGCACAATGACGCGGACATCGCGCGCATCTCGTCGGAGATCGATGAGACGCAGGACGCGAACACCGGCATCGATGAACGCATCGATGAAAAAAAGCGGCAGGCTGAGGAACAGCGCACGGCGCTGGCGGAAAGAAAGGCGCAGCATGAGAAGCTACGCGAGGAGGACGCAAAGCTCGACGCGCTGCTGCTGCAGTACGACCACAGCATCCGCGAGCAGTCCGGGCAGCTGGAGCAGCTCGGCGAGACGCTTTCCAACGCGAAGGTGCAGGCCATCACGTCGCAGGCGTCGATCGAGCAGTATCAGGACCGCATCGAGACGCTGAAAACAAGCATCACCCAGCGCAGGGACAACATCGCGCAGATCCAGAAGGAATTCGAGGACTGCCGCGGGCTGGATGAGCAGATCAGGAAGCGGCTTCATGAGAAGCAGCGGGAAAAGGAAGCGGTGCAGCAGGACCGGCAGAAGGCGAAGGAGGAGCAGGAACAGCTTCAGCTGCGCGCGGGCCAGCTGCTGCTGCAGGCAAAGGGCTTCCAGCAGAAGGCGCAGCTTCTCAAGGACATGGAAAAGAATCTGGAGGGCTATGCCCACAGTGTCAAATACATCATCAAGCAGTCCCGGAATGGCCGGGTCCCCGGCATCATCGGCACCGTGTCGCAGCTGATGGAGGTCGAGGAGCGCTACACGCTGGCGATTGAGACCGCGGTCGGCGGCGCGATGCAGAACATCGTCGTCGAGGATGAGAACGCCGCGAAGGCGGGTATCCGAACGCTCAAAGAAAACAGGGCGGGACGCGCGACCTTCCTGCCGCTGAGCTCCGTGCGGGGCCAGCGGCTCGAACAGAACCTGAGCTCGCAGGAGGGCTTCATCGGCATTGCCAGCGACCTTGTGCGCCATGACAAGCGGTATGAGGGCGTCTACCGTTCGATTCTCGGCAGGGTGGCCATCGTGGACAACATTGAGAACGCCGCGGCCATCGCGAAGAGATTCCAGTACCGGTTCAAGATCACGACGCTGGACGGACAGGTTGTCAATCTGGGCGGTTCGTTTACCGGAGGAAGCGCGGCGCGGTCCGGCGGCATGCTCAGCCGCAAAAACGAGATCGAGAAGCTTGGGAAGCAGTATGAGGACGCGCTTGCTGAAAAACAGGGGACTGACCGGCAGCTCGAAACGCTGCAGACCAGGATGGACGCGCTGACCGTTTCCCACAATCACCTGCGCGAGCAGGTAAACCTGCTGAACGCCGACCGCATCCAGTATGAATCGGAGCAGAAGCGCATCGGCAGCCAGCTGCAGGAGAACAAGGATGCCTATCTTGCGCAGGAGCGGGAGCTTGCCCGGCTGCAAAAGGAGCTGGAACAGCTTCGGGAGAAGCGTTCCTTCTCGAAGGAGCAGGAAGAGGCGCTTGGCGGACGCATCCGGTCCTTCGATGAGAAGGTCGCGTCGCTCAAGGAGGAACGCCGCGCGCTGCGCGAGCGGAAGCAGCAGATGGGCGAGAGCCTGTCCAAGGTCAGCATCGAGATGCTGTCGGCCGAGAAGGACCTGCAGATGCTCGAACAGTCATTGCGCACCTTGGAGGAATCGGGCCGCGACCGAAGGCGGAAGATGGAACTGCTCGGCGAACAGGTCCGGCAGAAGAAGGCTTTGAACCTGCAGATCGAGGAACAGCTTCGGGAGATTGCCCGGCAGAAGAAGCGGATCGAAGCGCAGATCCAGGAAAGGCGCGCGCGCATCCAAACACTGTCGGCGGAGCATCAGCAGACCGAGGGGAAGATCAACGGGTTCCGCATGGAGGAGAAGGACGTGCTGTCCCAGCGCGAGGGTGTTTCGAAGGAGCTGGCGAGGCTTGAAGAGAAGCAGCTCTCTTTGCAGGGGGACTACGACAAGATCATCGCCGCGATGTGGGATGAGTACGAGCTGACCCGCAGCGAGGCGGCGGAGATTGCAAAGCCGGTTGAGAACCGCATCGAGCTGCAGAAGGAGCTGAACCAGCTGCGCAGCGCGATCAAATCGCTCGGCAGCGTGAACGTCGACGCGATTGAGGAATACAAAGAGGTCTCTGAACGCTACGAGTTCCTGCAGAAGCAGGTGAACGACTGCGTGCTGTCGCGCGACGAGCTGACCAGCCTGATCTCGGAACTGACGGTCAAGATGCGGGAGATCTTTCTGGAGAGCTTTAAAAAGATCGACGACAACTTCAGGAGGATTTTCACCGAGCTGTTCGGCGGCGGTAAGGCGAGCCTTCAGCTGACCGAGGGCGAGGATGTCCTGCAGTCGGGCGTCGAGATCTTTGTGCAGCCCCCGGGCAAGATCATCAAAAACCTGTCGGCGCTTTCGGGCGGCGAGCAGTCGTTTGTGGCTATCGCCATCTACTTCTCGATTCTGAAGGTGCATCCGTCCCCGTTCTGCATTCTCGATGAGATTGAGGCGGCGCTCGACGACGTCAACGTCAACAAATATGCCGAGTTCCTGCACACGATGAACCGGGACACGCAGTTTATCACGATCACCCACCGGCGCGGCACCATGGAAGCCGCGGACATGCTCTACGGCGTGACGATGCAGGAGGACGGCGTATCCAAAATCCTGCAGCTGAATGTCAGCGAGGTCGAGAGCAAGCTCGGCATCAAGAAGGAATGAGAAGCCGCGGCAGGGTTCCAATGAAAACCATAAGCCTGTTGGAAGCGGGAAAACGCTTTTACCGCGCAGGCTGTGCGGAAACGATGAAATACGGTGCATCGGAAGAGCGGCACTTCCAAAAGAACAGATTGGGGATCAGGAAAATAACACATATCGCCGCGTATCGTGAGCTGCTGCGGCTGTACGTCAAACCGTGGAAATACGGTTCAGGAGAACGATACATATCGCCGCAAAAGCCGGACAGGCTTTGAGCCATGCGGTGATTTGAAAAATGCATATCCGGGGATGCCGTGCATCGGCTTGCCGGATGCAAATGAAAAAGCAAGAAGGAATGATGACAGATGGGCATTTTCAGTAAAATCAAAGACGGGCTTAAAAAGACCCGCGACAGCTTTGCCGGCAAGGTCGAGCAGGTCCTGCGGTCGTTCACGAAGATAGACGAGGAGCTGTTCGAGGAGCTTGAGGAATCCCTGATCATGTCGGATGTCGGCATGGTGACGGCCGAGCACATCTGCGACGAGCTTCGCAGAAGGATCAAGGAAACCGGCGTGACCGACGCGGCCGAGGTGCGCGGGCTTATGAAGGAGATCATCGCCGGGATGCTGGACGGCGGACAGGAGCTGAACATCCGGACAAAGCCGTCGGTCATCCTGGTCATCGGCGTCAACGGCGTCGGCAAGACGACCACCATCGGCAAGATGGCGTATGACCTTACTTCCCGCGGCAAAAAGGTGCTGCTGGGCGCAGCGGACACCTTCCGCGCGGCGGCCATCGACCAGCTGCAGATCTGGGCGGACCGCGCGGGAGTGGACATCATCCGGCACAGCGAAGGCTCCGACCCGGCCGCGGTGGTCTTTGACGCGCTGCAGGCCGCCAAGTCCCGGCATGCGGATGTGGTCATCTGCGACACGGCGGGAAGGCTGCACAACAAGAAAAACCTGATGGATGAGCTGTCCAAGATCACCCGCGTCATTTCACGCGAGGCCGAGGGCTGCGACGTCGAGGTGCTGCTCGTGCTGGACGCGACGACGGGACAGAACGCGCTGAACCAGGCGCGCCAATTCAAGGAGGCCGCCGGCATCACCGGCATTGTGCTGACCAAGCTGGACGGCACCGCGCGCGGCGGCGTGGTCATCGGCATCCGCGAGGAGCTGCAGGTGCCGATCAAATACATCGGCGTCGGCGAGAAGATCGACGATCTGCAGCCGTTTGACGCACAGGATTTCGCCAACGCACTGTTTGACGATGAAACGGGGGAGAATCAGTGAAATTCGTAATAGCGACGCAAAATCAGGGAAAGCTAAAAGAGTTTAAACGCATCCTCACGCCGCTTGGCATCGAGGTTTTGTCCCAGAAGGAAGCCGGCGTGGATTTGGATGTGGAAGAGACCGGCACGACCTTCCGCGAGAACGCGTTTCTGAAGGCCGACGCCGTCTGCAAAGCGAGCGGACTGCCGGCGATTGCGGACGATTCCGGGCTGTGCGTCGATTATCTGAGCGGCGCGCCGGGCGTCTACTCCGCAAGATACGCCGGGGAGGGCGCGTCGGATGATAAGTGCATCGCAAAGCTGCTGCAGGCGCTGGATGGGGTGCCAAAGTCTGAGCGCGGCGCGCATTTTGCCTGCCACATCTGTGCGGTCTTTCCGGACGGCGGGCGCCTGGACGCCGAAGGGAGATGCATGGGCGCCATCGGATACGAAAAGCGCGGCGACGGCGGCTTCGGCTACGACCCGGTATTTATGGTGGAAGACAGGAGCTTTTCAGAGCTTTCGGATTCTGAAAAGGATGCCGTCAGCCACCGCGGACGCGCGCTGCGCGTCTTTCTGGACGAGCTAAAAACTTACATAAACGAAACAAAATCATAAACAAATTTTGTCGCAAGTATGGTAAAGTAGGTACACTAGGGACATGGTATCTTCACAGGATGCCGTGGTAAAGGAGAAGGAAAAGAGTGTTGACAAGCAAACAAAGGGCAAACCTGAGAAAACACGCAAACCAGATGGAAACCATCCTGCAGGTCGGCAAGTCCGGCGTGGTGGACGCATTGATCGCACAGGTGGACGGCGCGCTGACCGCCAGAGAGCTCATCAAGCTGCGTGTGCTGGAGAACGCCCCTGTCTTCGCGAGGGAAGCGGCGGTGGAAATCGCGGAGAAGACCGGCGCGGATGTCGTACAGGTCATCGGAACGCGGTTTGTGCTGTTCCGCCGCAATCCCAAAAAACCGGTCTACATGCTGGACTGACCGGACCCGGGACAACGACAATACGGGAACCGGAGAGACTGACAGAATGAAAAGCAGGGGGGAGTTTGATGCAGAAAATCGGTGTGTTCGGGGGAAGTTTCAACCCGATTCACAGCGGGCACATCCATCTGGCCGAGAAGGCCGCCGAGCAGTTCGGACTTGACAAGGTGCTTCTGATCCCGGCGAACATCCCGCCGCATAAAAAGGCGGTGGGGCTTGTGTCGGGCGAGGACCGGCTGCATATGTGCTCCCTGGCTGCAGAGGACCATCCGCTGTTCGAGGTCAGCGACATCGAAATCAAGCGGAAGGGGAAAAGCTACACCTATGACACGCTCAAGGCGCTGAAGAAGGAATATGAGGACGCGCAGTTCTATCTGATTATCGGCAGCGATATGTTCCTGACCTTTCACACCTGGCACCGGTTTGAGGATATTTTGAAGATGTCCTTCCTGTGCACGGCGCCGCGCAGCAGGGAACAGATGTTCCAGCTGCGGAACTACCGCCAGAACCTGGGCGCGAAGCGGGAAAAGGTCTATCTGATGGACATGCAGGTCGTGCCGCTCTCCTCCACCCATATCCGCGAACACTTGAAGGTAGGGATGCCGCTTGGCGGGGGTGTACTGCCCGAAGCGGTGCAGCATTACATCGAGGAGACCGGGCTTTACAACCTGACGGTGGACGCCTACAAGGAGCTTCTGCAGAAGAAGCTGACGCCCTACCGCTACTACCATTCCTGCAAGGTTGCCGGGATGGCCGTGCGGCTTGCGCGCCACTACCGCGAGGACGTCGGAAAGGCGCTGAGAGCCGGGCTGCTGCACGACATCATGAAGGATACAAAAGGCGACGTGCAGTTGCAAATCATGAAGAAGTTTGGTATAATGACAGACATGGTGTCTGAAATCCCGCAGCTCTGGCATTCCCTGGCGGGAAGCCTCTATGTAAAGCATGTGCTGGAGATTTCGGACGAAGATATCATCCATGCCGTAAGGTATCACACGTCTGCCCGTGCAAATATGTCCCGCTTGGAGAAGATCATCTATCTGGCCGATCTGGTATCGGAGGACCGGGACTATAAGGACGTCAAGCGGATGCGCGAAATCGCCTTTGCATCGCTGGAAGAGGGGATGCGGGAGGCGCTTTTATACAGCGTATCGGATCTCAACAAAAAACAACGCGCCATTGTCGGCGACACCAGGGAAGCATATCAGCAGTACTGCGCCGGCTAACGTTACCGATGGTTCTTTTTAAAAGTTGGGTCAACTTATTTTGACAGGAGGCAGAAACCTTTGGCAAATCAAAAAATCAATAAGAAACCTCTGAGCAGACGGAGTAAGGTGCTGCGCATCGTATCCGCGGTCGTCATCTTCATCTGTCTGATCTTTATCATAATCGTGGCGGCGCTCAACTACCGCCCGAGTCAGGAGCAGGGCGGGGAGCCGCCGATCACCTCGAGCATCCAGACGCCGGCCGAGCACCAGGAGAAGGTTGTGAACTTCCTGTGCATCGGCGTGGACAACAGTGAAAACCTGACCGATGTCATCATCTACCTGAGCTATGACCGTCAGGAGAAGAAGGCGTCAATGCTCAGAATCCCGCGCGACACCTTTGTCGGGGACGACATCCCGACCGGCAAGATCAACGCGGTCTACGGCCATGCGCCCGAAGGGAAGACAAAGATCGGCTACCTGATTGAACGGGTCAACGAGATGTTCGATCTGCCGGTTGACCATTACGCGACCATCACGCTCGAGGGCTTCCGCAGCATCGTGGATTCCATCGGCGGCGTCGAGGTGGACGTCCCGCAGACCATCTACTACGATGAGTACCAGGGCATGGTGATCCCGGCGGGCCTGCAGCAGCTGGACGGCGAAAAGGCCGAATGGTTTGTGCGCTACCGCGCCGGCTACGCAAACGCCGACCTCGGCCGCATCGACGCGCAGAACCTGTTTATCGAGGCGTTCTTGAAAAAGGTCAAGGACCTGGGCCGCATGAAGCTGGTTTCGCTTCTGTCGGGCTTGTCGGATGAGATGGGCTTTACCACCGATATGTCGGTCGGCGAGATGATCGGCTATGCCGGCGATCTGTTCGGCATCGATGTCGATGAGATGGAGTCGGTGACGCTCCCCGGCGCCGGCGATATGCATGAGGGCGTCGCGGTCTACGAGCTGTTTCCGGAGGAAACCGCGGAGATCCTGAACAAGAGCTTCCGCCCGTATTCCGACCCGGTTCCGGCGGACGAGCTGAATATCGCGCAGATCCCCGGAAACTACTACAGTGATAATGGCTACGGTGAATAAGCGTTTTATATAAAACAACAGAGAGAGATACGATAAGAGATTTGGGAAGAGACGCAGGGGTTTGAACCAGCTTTCAGATTTCTGCTGTGAAAGTGTGCAGGGGGTTAAACAATTTGTCCAGTGAAGATAAAATCAAGCTGCCGATGTCCAAGAAAAAGAAAGTGATCATCATCTCCATCGGCATGGTCGTACTGATGTGCGCGTTCTGCCTGTCCGCAGTCGGCATACTGAACCTGCGGCCGCGTCAGGAGATGAACGACAAGGGCGAGATCGCCCCGATAGAGAGCACCTTTAAAACGCCGGATGAATATCAGGGCAAGATCATCAACCTGCTGGTTGCGGGCCGTGACAACAGCGTCGGGCTGACCGATGTGCTGATGTATATCTCGGTCGACCTCGAAAAGAATTCTGCGAACGTGTTCCGTATCCCGCGCGACACGTTTGTCGGCGACGACATCCCGTCCGGAAAGATGAACGCGGTGTACAACTACCCGCCGGACGGCATGAGCAACATCAACGGGCTGATCAAGAAGATCAACGAGATGTTTGCGCTGCCGGTTGACCACTATGTGACCATCACGCTCGAGGGATTCCGCAATGTCATCGACTCGATGGGCGGCATCGACATCGAGGTTCCGCAGACCATCTATTACGATGAGATGAAGGGACAGATTATCCCGGAAGGCCCGCAGCATCTGGACGGCGAGAAGGCCGAATGGTTTGTACGCTACCGCGCGGGCTACGCCAACGCCGACCTCGGACGCATCGACGCGCAGAACCTGTTTATGCAGGCGCTGATGAAGAAATGCAAGGATATGGGCAAAATCCAGCTGGCCGCGCTGCTGGCGGATGATTACGAATACATCACAACCGATATGACAATCGGAGAGATCATCTCGATTGCCAACGCGGCGTTCGGCGTCGATCTGACAAAGGTCCAGATGATGACGGCGCCCGGAAACGGCGCGTCGCACAACGGCCTTTCGATCTTCCAGATCGATGCCGATGCGACGGCCGAGATGCTCAACGAATACTTCCGTCCGTATTCCGCAAAGGTGGAAGCGGATGCGCTGGATATTCCGGTTGCCTACAGCTCCTACGGCGGGTACGGCGATTATGGAGACGATGGTGACGACGGTACCCCGGACGACA
This sequence comes from Candidatus Soleaferrea massiliensis AP7, assembly GCF_000820765.1. Classification (GTDB taxonomy): domain Bacteria; phylum Bacillota; class Clostridia; order Oscillospirales; family Ruminococcaceae; genus Soleaferrea; species Soleaferrea massiliensis. The sequence goes on along the minus strand of NZ_CCYH01000036.1, from coordinate 13,829 downwards.
CGCCGTCACGCAGCTCAGGCGGACAGCAGGGCTACACGCCGGCTCCCGAGGAGCCGTCCAGAACCCAGCCGCCTGCGCAGACGCCGAGCGAGCCTGAGGAAACAACACCGAGCCAGGCGCCCAGCGAGCCCAGTCAGGCGCCCAGCGAGCCGGATGCAAGTGCCGTGACGTCGGAGGAACCGGCCAACGGCGAAGCCGCCGCATAGCATAGGATGGCTTGCACGTAAAAGCAGAGCCGCAGCTTCACAAACCGTGAATCTGCACTTGATTTTTGGAACAAAACCGTTTATGATAGAATCAACCCATATACAGGAAGGAGGAGATCCATTGACATCGTTAGAGATGACCAGGAAAATTGTGAGCGTTCTGGACAGTAAGAAGGCGGTCGACATCAAGACCATCGATATCCAGGATTTGAGCATCCTGTCGGATTACTTCGTCGTATGCTCCGGCACCAGCTCGACGCAGGTCAAAGCGCTGGCCGACGAGGTGGAGGACCAGCTTGCGGCGCTCGGCATCGAGCCGAAGCGTGTGGAGGGTTACCAGACCGCGACCTGGATTCTGCTGGACTACTATGAAGTGATCGTGCACATATTCTTCACCGAAACCAGGGATTTCTACCAGCTCGAACGCCTCTGGGCGGACGGCAAACAGCTGGACCTGGACGAGCTGCTCAAAAAGCACAACGAACAAAACTGATGATTTCCGCGCCCCCGGCGGCTTACGGCTCAAGGGGACGCGGTCTTATGCATAAACATCTGATTGAGGTGTAAAAACAACTAAAGAGGTGTGTGGCAGATTGAAATACAATTTTGCTGAAGTAGAGAAAAAATGGCAGGCGATCTGGGAGAAGGAGAACACCTTTGCGGCCAAAAACGACTACTCCCTGCCGAAGTTCTATGCGCTGGTGGAGTTCCCCTATCCGTCCGGACAGGGGCTGCACGTGGGGCATCCGCGTTCCTACACGGCGCTGGATATCGTCGCCCGCAAGAAACGCATGCAGGGCTACAACGTCCTGTATCCGATGGGATGGGACGCGTTCGGCCTTCCGACCGAGAATTTTGCGATCAAGAACCATATCCATCCGGAAATCGTGACCAAACAGAATGTCGCAAGGTTTAAAAAACAGCTGCAGTCGCTGGGCCTTTCGTTTGACTGGGACCGCGAGATCAACACAACCGATCCGGACTATTACAGATGGACGCAGTGGATCTTCTTGCAGCTGTTCAAAAAGGGGCTTGCCTATAAAAAAGAGATGGCGGTCAACTGGTGCACCTCCTGCAAGGTGGTTCTCGCGAACGAGGAGGTCGTAAACGGCGTATGCGAGCGCTGCGGCGCCGACGTCGTGCAGAAGACCAAAAGCCAGTGGATGCTCAAAATCACCGAGTATGCGCAGCGGCTGATCGATGATCTGGAACAGGTCAACTACATAGACCGCGTCAAGACGTCCCAGAAGAACTGGATTGGACGCTCGACCGGCGCCGAGGTCGATTTTGGCACCACCAAGGGCGATATCCTGAAGGTTTACACCACCCGTCCCGATACGATCTTCGGCGCGACCTACATGGTCATCTCGCCGGAGCATCCGCTGATCGATTCATGGGCGGATTCGATACAGAACATGGATGCCGTCAGGGCTTATCAGGCCGAGGCGGCAAGGAAGAGCGATTTTGAGCGCACCGAGGTCGTCAAGGACAAGACCGGCGTGCGGCTCGAGGGCGTGAACGCCGTCAACCCGGCCAACGGAAACGAAATCCCGATCTTCCTGTCCGATTATGTCATGATGACCTACGGCACCGGCGCGATCATGGCGGTGCCGGCGCACGACACGCGCGACTGGGAATTTGCCAAAAAGTTCGGCCTGCCGATCATCGAGGTTGTGAAGGGCGGAAACGTCGAAGAGGAAGCCTTCACCGACTGCGATACCGGCGTCATGGTCAATTCGCAGTTCCTGGACGGCCTGTCCGTCGAGGACGCAAAAGCCAAGATCACCGAATGGCTCAGTGAAAACGGCAAGGGCTATCCGAAGGTCAACTACAAGCTGCGCGACTGGGTCTTCTCCCGCCAGCGGTACTGGGGCGAGCCGATCCCGATCATCAATTGCCCGCACTGCGGCTATGTGCCGGTCGATGAAAGCGAGCTGCCGCTGCTGCTGCCCGAGGTGGAATCGTACGAGCCGACCGATACCGGCGAATCGCCGCTTGCCAAGATGGATGCCTGGGTCAACGTGCCCTGCCCGAAATGCGGCGCTGATGCGAAGCGCGAAACCGACACCATGCCGCAGTGGGCCGGTTCCTCGTGGTACTTTATGCGCTACTGCGACCCGAACAACGCCGACGCGCTGGCGTCAAAGGAAGCGCTCGATTACTGGCTGCCGGTCGACTGGTACAACGGCGGCATGGAGCACACCACGCTGCATCTGCTGTATTCCCGCTTCTGGCACAAATTCCTGTATGATATCGGCGTCGTATCCACGCCCGAGCCATATGCCAAGCGCACCAGCCACGGCATGATACTGGGCGAAAACGGCGAGAAGATGAGCAAGTCCCGCGGCAACGTCGTAAATCCGGATGAAATCATCGCGGAATACGGCGCGGATACGCTGCGGCTGTATGAGATGTTCATCGGCGATTTTGAAAAATCCGCACCGTGGAGCTCCTCCTCGATCAAGGGGTGTAGCCGCTTCCTGGACAGGATCTGGAAGCTGCAGGATCATCTGATCGGCGGCGACAGCTATCGTCCTCAGTTGGAATCCGCATTCCACAAGACCATCAAGAAGGTCACCGAGGACATCGAGAGCATGAAGTTCAACACGGCGATTGCGGCTATGATGGCGCTCATCAACGATATCGCGGCCGTGGGAAACGTCAACCATGCCGAGTACAGGACGCTGCTGACGCTGGTGAACCCGTTTGCCCCGCATATGACTGAGGAGCTTTGGCAGCTCTGCGGCTTCGGCGGACAGATCGCGGCGCAGAAATGGCCGGGCTTTGACGAGGAGAAATGCAAGGACGACACCGTGGAGATCGCCGTGCAGATCTGCGGAAAGATCAAGGCGCGCATCCTGGTCCCGGCGGACGCCGCCAAGGAGCAGGCTCTCCAGCTTGCCAAGGAAGAGCCGTCCGTACAGGCGGCGCTGGAAGGCAAACAGATCCTCAAGGAAATCTGCGTCCCCGGCAAGCTTGTGAATATTGTTGCTAAGTAGTTTCCATCCGCCGAGAAGAATTCATCAAAATTTTTTCCAGCACAATGGCTAAACTACTTGACATATTATACATGGGTATTGTATAATATCCTATGTTATACTTTGTTTAATACTCCAGCCGCGTGGCGGAGGGAGGGAAAATTAATGTCAGAAATCCGCATTAAGGATAATGAGTCTCTTGACAGTGCACTTAGAAGATTTAAAAGACAATGCCAGCGTGCAGGTGTCCTTCAAGAAGTTAGAAAAAGAGAGCATTATGAAAAACCTTCTGTAAAGCGCAAAAAGAAATCTGAAGCGGCCCGCAAACGCAAATTCAAATAATTTGCCGTTTGCCGCTTCATAAAAGGAATAATAAAGATCATTGATCTACAGCATTTTTCCTTTTACCAAAAAACACCGCTCGTAAGTGATTACGGGCGGTATTTTTTTATATTGATATACATGATGGATCAAGACAGCGCTTTTAGCGGAAGCTGAATGAGGAATCATAAAAATTTTATAGTAAATTTGATTCTTATCGAACCGGTGACCGGGATTTCATGGTATAATATGCATAACAAATAACTTTTGCGTTTGAAACCCTTCTCTGACGGGATGGGTGCACGAAACGCGGCGGCGCGGATGTCGCACTGCAGTAAAACCGGCGAAACCGGTTTGCGCCGCTTTGCTGCGGTATGCCGGCCAGTCTTAATTTGCGGCTGTGGTGCGATACACAGCCTTATGGAAGACACAACCGAGCGGATTTTTCAGATGGAATGTGCGGTTGAACGATACAAGCGAAATACGATACAGAAGAATGTGAGGACGGTATGCGGTGTACTCCCGATTGCAGGCTCGACAAAATCTATGAAATTGACCGGAAGCTGATGGAGAAGCTGGGCATCCGGGCGCTGATTCTGGACATCGACAACACGCTGACCACCCATGGCAATCCGGTTCCGGCCGAAGGCGTGACGCAGTGGATCGAGCGGATGAGGAAGCAGGATGTGCCGATGGTCATCGTTTCGAACAATTCCCACCACCGCGTCAAGCCGTTTGCGGATGCGCTGGGACTCGGCTTCATCGCGGGCGGTAAGAAGCCGCTCAGAAGCGGTCTGCGGCTCGCCTGTGAACAGATGGGCGTGCGCCCGCAGGAAACCGGCGTGGTCGGAGACCAGCTGTTTACCGATATTTTGGGCGGGAACCGCATGGGGATGAAGACCATCCTGGTCACGCCGTTCGAGCTGGAAACGGGCCGTTTTTTTCGTATCAAGCGGGGAATTGAGCGGCGGATGATGAGAAATTACAAGGAGATTCAGGAATAAGATGACGATACGTTTTGGAACCGCGGGAAACGCCCAGAGCTTCTATGACGCGGGCTATAAAAAGACCATCCAGGCGCCGGAATTCATCGCGAAGATGGGGCTGGACGCCTATGAATACCAGTGCGGCCGGGGCGTCCGAATCAAAAAAGACGCCGCTGAGGAATTCGGCGCGGCGGCAAGGGAGAAGGGCATTGTGCTGTCGGTGCATGCGCCGTATTACATCTCGCTGTCCAGCCTGGAGGAGGAGAAGCGGGAGAACAGCGTCAACTACATCCTGCAGAGCGCGCGGGCGGCGGGGCAGATGGGAGCAAAGCGCGTCGTGGTGCATTCCGGCTCCTGCGCCAAGCGCAGCCGGGAGGAAGCCTTAGAGCTTGCCAAGGCGACTTTGAAACGCGCGCTGGTAAAAATGGATGAAGAAGGTCTTGGCGGGGTGCATCTCTGTCCGGAAACGATGGGGAAGACGAACCAGCTCGGCACATTGTCCGAGGTGCTCGCACTGTGCCGGCTCGATGAGAGGCTGATCCCGTGCGTCGATTTCGGGCATCTGAACGCGCGCACTTTCGGCGGGCTGAAAACGCCGGAGGATTTCAAAGCGGTGTTCGACGAGATTGAGGACCGGCTGGGGAATGACAGGATGCGCCGCATGCACGTGCATTTCTCCAAGATCGCTTACACCGAAAAGGGCGGCGAGAAGGCGCATCTGACCTTTGAAGACACCGAATACGGCCCGTCGTTTGAACCGGCGGCGGAGCTGTTCGCGCGGAAAAACTGCTCGCCGGTGATCATCTGTGAATCGGCGGGCACCCAGGCAGAGGACGCTTTGCGGATGAAACGGATGTACGAAGAAGCGAAAGCCCGGATGGAGGATGAATCTGCGGGCCGTTGAGGCCGCGTTTTTCTGAACAGTATTGGAAGCGGCAGATTCATACATCGAAATAAATATTCCGGATTTGGCGGGATATTATCATAAAGACGATAGAAAAGGCGGGGAATTATATGGCAAAGAACGTACTGGTCATTCACGGACCCAATATCAACCTGATTGGAAGCAGGGAAACCGGTATCTATGGAGAGGAATCGATTGAGGACATCAACAAGCAGATCATCCTGCATGCGCAGAGCCTTTCGATGAACTGCAAGGTCATGCAGTCCAATCATGAGGGCGAGATCATCGATATGCTGCATGCGGCGAAGACAGAATACGACGGGATTGTGATCAACGCGGGCGCCTATACCCATTACAGCTATGCGATCCGCGACGCGATTGCCGCCATCAAAATCCCATGCGTCGAGGTACACCTGTCCAACATCTACAACCGGGATGAATTCCGGCAGCGTTCGGTCATTGCGCCGGTCTGCGCCGGCCACATCGCCGGCTTTGGAAAGTTCAGCTATATGCTGGCGCTGTATGCCGTCAAGGAGCTGATCTGAAAGCCGGTTCGAAAGGGGACTTATTGATGCAGAAGAAACTCGAATACCTGATGGAGCACCTGCCCGCCGGGGTGGATGCGGGTATCATCACATCGGATGTCAACCGGCTGTACTACACCTCGCTGCAGTCCAGCGACGGGCTGCTGTTTGTGACCAGGCAGAAGTCCTATCTGCTGATCGATTTCCGCTATATCGAAGCCGCGCGGCGGAAGGTGCGGGGCTGTGAAGTGATTTTGCTGGAGCAGACCGGTAAGCAGCTGTCCGAGCTGATCAAAAGGCATAAGGTTAAAAACATCGCGATTGAGACCGATTACATGACTCTTTCCGCGCTGCAGAAGTATCTCGATATGCTGGATGCGGATGTCGACATCACCGTGGACGCCGGTTTCAACGACACGATCATCCGTCAGCGCATGATCAAGGATGAACGGGAGCTTGCGCTGATCGAACAGGCGCAGAGACTGACCGACGACGGCTATGACTACATCTGCGACTTCATCCGCCCCGGCAGGACCGAACGGGAGATCGCGCTGGAGCTGGAGTTCTACATGCGCAGAAAGGGCTCTGAAGGCGTGTCCTTCGAGTTCATCGTCTGTTCCGGGAGCAATTCCTCCCTGCCGCACGGTGTGCCGGGGGAAAAGCCGGTGCGGGACGGCGACTTCATCGTGATGGATTTTGGCGGCGTGGTGGATGGCTACCGCAGCGACATGACCCGCACGGTTGCGCTCGGCTGTGTGAGCGATGAGCAGCAAAGCGTATATGACACGGTGCTGCGCGCGCAGCTTGCGGCGCTGGAAATCATCGCCCCCGGAAAGGAATGCCGCGCGATCGATAAGGTTGCACGCGACATCATCGACAAGGCGGGCTACCGCGGCTGCTTCGGGCACAGCCTTGGCCACAGCGTCGGCATCGAGATTCACGAATCGCCGAGCTTCGGGCCGCGCTGCGCGACTATCACGCAGGCGGGCATGATCATGACCGTCGAGCCGGGCATCTATCTGGAAGGTAAATTCGGCGTGCGGATTGAGGATATGGTATATCTGACGAAGGACGGCGTCAGGAATCTGACGCACAGCCCGAAAAACCTGCGCGTTCTAAAAAAGAATTCGTTCTGGACATAAAATGGACAAAAAAATCGAACCGATTATAGTATAATAGAGTTATAAAACTGCAAAAATGATCCATAGGGGTCTTTGATAGATCGATCAGAAAAGGAACGTGTGTATGAAGAACAGGAATGTTATGCGTCAGAACAGCGGGTTCACCAGAAAGAAGGGCAAAAACCTGCTTCCGTTTTTTATTATGCTGTGCGTAGCGCTGGTCATCGCGCTCAGCGCCGCGCTGCTCTGGCAGTCCTCGCAGGATGCCGGCAGCGAGGAATCCTCATCGTTTGACTGGGCCGGATACTCCGGGGACGATGTGTCCGGGACAGGCAGCGCACAGGGAGCCTCGGATAACGGGGAAGCATCTTCTGAGGAATCCGCGCCGCAGAGCCAAATGAACGAATCGGCGGGACAATAAGCGCCGGTTACCTGAAATTGAAGAGGGGAGGCTGCCGCCATGCTGCCGGAATGCAGTGCCATTCTGCTGATCTTGATTGCCATTGAAATTGTCTTTCTTCGCTCCAAAAAGCTGAAGTCGGCCATCTTTGTGCTGCCGCTGGGCATGGTGCCGCTGTTTCATCTGCTGGCGACCGGCGCGTCGGTGCTGCTGGGACGTGTCTGGAATGCGGAACCTTGGAAGGTGATCGTACCAATCGACGTCATCGGGCTGGTGGCGACCTGTCTGCTGCTCGGATGGATTTCCGGGAATATCAGGAAAAACAAGAACAAGGGTGCATATTTAAGCATGTGCGCGGGCTTTTCAACCATCCTGTCCTGCGTGCTGCTGTTCCATGTGTTTGCCGGTTGAACCTGCAGATTTGAATGAAAGATAGAAGCCGCCTGAAAATTTTTACAGGCGGCTTTTTTGCAGCTTTTGCGTAACAAAACCACCGATTCTGCGGAGAGAATAAAAAGCTTAAGCTAACAGGATAGAGAGAAGCGAATGACAACGATCATTTCGCACAAAGTGAGAAGCTATAAGATATAACTGCTTGAGCAGCTGCAGTGCGTGTGATGCAACTGCCGGTTATTCAGTGCCTCTGAAGAGTCCAGCCGGTAGGATGCCCTTCCAGGGCTGGTGCATACCACCCGTTCAACTGGTTGTTTTGACGATGTTTCTATGAAAGGCTGGAACGGGCAGGGCGGCATGCGGTTCTCAATTTTATATAGCTTTTGATCATAACATTCAGCCGCATAAACGTGAAAATGCCCAGGCTGAAATATTTTCAGTCAGGTTACAGGACATCAAAAGGCTTAGGTCAGGATTGGCCGCTTTTTCATGGATCTTTACGTTCTTGAAGTCCAAATCGGATCGTTTTATATGAGTATCGAAAACTTTATGAGGAAGCTTTATGCAACAGGAAAACGCCCCTGCCGGATTCCTCCGGCAGGGGCGTTTTCACTAAGAAAGATGAAGAAATGAGATTATATATTGCGAGCTGCGATGGATTTCGTAGGAGAAGTTGAAGCCCGTCACAGAGTGGATTGCCACATATGCGTTCTGGCGCGCAGTTATATGCCTGTCATCAGTGCAGCGGTGTTGCGTTGTCGTTGACCTGCCGGTCCTGCGGCGGGTCAAGGGAGTACAGAATATCCGCGCTCTGGGCGATGTGCGTGGAATGGGTTGCCACAATCACGCATTTGCGCTGTTCCGATGCAAGCCGCTTGAGCAGCGACGCGATGCTCTGCTCGGTTTCATTGTCGAGGTTGCCGGTCGGTTCATCGGCCAGAATGATCTGCGGATCATAACAGAGCGCACGTGCGATCGCGACACGCTGCTGTTCGCCGCCGGACAACTTTGGAATCGGCCGGTTCGCTTTGCTTTCATCCAGCCCGACCGCCTGAAAGATGCGCAGCACGTGCGCTTTTGGATTCGAAGGCTTCATGCCGTTGATGTTCATGGAAAGCAGGATGTTTTCCATGGCGGTCAGATGGTTGAGCAGGTTAAAATTCTGAAACACCACGCCGATATCATGGCTTCGGTAGCGTTCGCGGTCAATTTTGCTGATGTCCTTCCCCTCAAACAGGATCTGTCCGTCGTTTGGGACATCCAGTCCGCAGATCAGCGAGAGCAGCGTCGTTTTACCAACGCCGGATTTTCCGGAAATCGCGTACATTTTGCCCTTTTCAAATTCATAGTTGATATCCTTTAATACGGCGGTGTTCCCATCGTCGTAGGAAAAATACAGATGTTTAATGGATAAAATGCTCATATACAACACCTCATCCGGCTTTCCTCCAAAGGCATTACAGCCGGTTATTCAGAATTTTCAGCGGCTCATACCGTGAAATCAACAGGATGGAGAAAAGGCTGCTGAGCAGCACCATCAGAAGCCCGATGGAAGCGATCTGCAGAAAGAACCAGAAGTCCACCTGCGTATCAATATGGTAGATCTGGCTGATGCTCTGTTCCCCGTCCAGATAGTCGGCGCTCTGCTCATTGTTGATCACGAAGGAATAGTCTGACGACTGCGCATCCGCAAGACCGGGATCGGACTGCTGTGCAGTCATTTCATTTTCCAAGAGCGTATTGGAGATTGGCCCGGACAGCGTTACGCCGATTCCAAAACCGACCAGGATCGACAGAATCGATACCAGAAGCAGTTCCATTAAAAACTGCAGGCAGATCTGCGTTTTCTTCATGCCGATGGCACGCAGGATGCCGATTTCATATTTCCGCTCCCGCACGTGCAGGATGTTGAGAATTATCAGAATGACGAGTCCGCCCAGCAAAATGATTCCCAGAAAGGTGATGGCATAATGACGCAGGCTGTACAGCGGTTTATAACTCTGCTGCAGTTCATCGGCATTGGTTTGGAGCGTGTAATAAGCGTCCAGGCCTTTGTCGTGCAGCTGCTGTTCGAAGGCTTCCAGATCCTGCGCGCTGTAAAGGATAAAGCGGGAAGAAAGACGGCCGCTCAGACGCGTGCTGATGGTCTGTCCTGTGTGGCTCTGTACATTATCCGGGTTGTTTTGGGAAGAATTTACAAGCTCTTTCAGCGATCGATAGTTCACGAGGATCCGATCGCTGAAATCTGCGGTACCGCCGACCACCAGATCGTTGTTGCTGATCTGTGCGCTGTCTGTATAGATGCCGCTGACGATGAAGGTAAACTGCTCGTCGGTGTTATAGGGATTGACAAAGACAATCGTACTGCCGATTTCAGCCTGATTGGCGTTGGCGAGCTTCTCGGAGACAATGCATTTGAGCACAATGTCGTTGGAGGCTGGAAATTCCCCTTTCAGCAGCTGCCAGCTGCCATTTTGAAACTCCGGCAGCTTTGCCAGATCGTTGTATCCGGTCACGTTATAAATATTCTGATTACCCATTGCAACCAGAGAATCGCCGGTTTCCGCCATCTGTTCGCGCAGCCTTTCTGCGTTCGAAACCGGCTGCAGAACATAGCTGCCAAGATCGACCGTCAAAGAGTAGCTGTAGCTCCGCACATATTCACTGCTGCCGTACTGTTCGATGTCCTGGGACGTCAGGCGTTTGATGCGGGTATACAGGTCGGTCTCCCGCTCTCCGTTTTTCTGGGCGTCCTCCAAAAGCTTCTGTTTATTTAAGGCAATGGCCGCCGTAAAATCGTTTGTTTCCTTGAATTGTTGCACAATGCTGTCCGCCGTATTTTTGATTGAAAGCGCAATACAACAGGTGACCGTAATGGAGGCTGCAATCAGTCCAATTAAAATATTTCTGCCCTTGAAACGGAAGACGTTTTTGAAGGCATTTTTTATCATAACCATAATTTGAATCTCCTGTTAGTACTATGTTAAAAATAGTTTAACAAACTATTGTGATCATTCTATGATAAAAATCGGATTTTTCCATGAAAAATAGAGAAAAGGGATAGAACAGACCGGTTCACAGATACACGCATCCGCGTGCGCCATCGAGGTAAAACATCGGCAAAGCCAATTCTCGCATATTTCCGCCGTCCATACAGCTTGCTTTGCAAAGAAGTGAATTTGCGGATACAAATGGATAAAGGAAGGGACGGAGATCAGCATAGAGATATGGCTGATCCCCGTTTTCCTGAACATCCAGAATGCAGGCCAGGCCGCGCGCTCCAGTATGAAGCCGAATCGGCGGCACACAGCATGGGATATTTCATCTTGTGAGTGTACGCGGTTCCAGACCCTTGGAAAAGTCGCCGTCTCGTGAACGCAGGGTTCATCGGAGTCCTGCGTATATCTCACAGTTTCAGCTCAAACCAGAACGTACTGCCCGCGTTCACTTCACTGTCCACACCGTACTGCGCCTGATGCGCGTCCAGAATGCCCTTGACAATGGACAGGCCGAGACCTGTGCCCACCACCGGCCGTTTGTGCGTCTCGTTTGCCTTGTAATACCGTTCCCAGATGGTCTCCAGCTTTTCAGGCGGGATGCCCTTGCCGGTATCCGATACCTCAAATCGGACGGAATGGTCCTTTTCATGTAACCGGATCGCGATTTTCTTGTCGTCTCCGGTGTAGTTGATGGCGTTGTTGATCAAATTGTAGATGACCTGTTCAATCCGGTGCCGGTCGGCGTCGACAAAGATGTCGTCGTCGATCGATTCGGAGAACTGGTAGCCGTCGCGCTCGCTGACGATATCGTACCGGGTCAGAATCTCATGCAGCGTTTCGGAGAGATTGAACGGCTGCACTTCCAACTGCGTCGTTCCGGACTGCAGCTTGGACAGGTCCAGGATGTCGTTGACCAGCAGGCTCAGCCGGTCGGTTTCGTCGATGATCGTTTTGAGGTGCGCTTCCCGCCGTTCAGGATCGTCGCCGGAAATATCCCGGATCATCTCCGCATAGGCTTTGACCATCGTCAACGGCGTGCGCAGGTCGTGCGAGACGTTGGCGATCAGATCGCGGCGCAGCTCATCCACCTTGGAGAGCTCGCGGGTCGCATAGTTCAGCGTATTGGCCAGCTGGTCAATTTCGCTGTAATGCCCGTTGGAGAACATCACGTCGTAATCGCCTGAAGCGAGCCGCTTGGCCGATTTTGTGATGTTGCGGATCGGCTTCGCCAGACGGTGCGAGATGAAGAAGGACAGGATGAACGCCAGCAGCAGGATGATGATCGTCACATAGAACAGCTGGTCCTTGAGAATCGTAATCGTCGAACCGAGCGGGTCGAGCGGCGAGCTCAGAAACAGGATCAGCTCTTCTCCGTTCCGGTCGGTAAACACGGTTCCATAGATCAGGGATTTGCTGTTCAGCACCCGGTTAAACAGCGTGAAATAGATCGTCTGCTTGGGAGAGTTTAAAAGCATCGGACGCGTCTGGATGAAGATGTCGGCATTCCGGTCGCCGCCCCACGCGTTGTCGTTCAGATAGAAATCCACCAGCACGACCTGGCCGTCGAGCGATGTGATCTGACCGGAGATATCGTTTTCATAGACTGCCTGCCTGAGCCGGTCCTCGAAATCCTCCGAACCATATTTTTCTGTGATCATCTCAGCCGTGTCAAAGATTTCCCGGGTCTTCATGCCCTGATAGTAGGACTGCAGAAAGATGGTCTGCAGCCCCCACAGAATCGCCAGAATCAGTGCGGCAAAGATGACGAAATACACCCACATCTTGAATTTGATGCTTTTGGTGTCAAACCGCTGCCTAGTGTGCTCTCTTCTATGATTATATCTCAAATTTATAACCGACCCCTCTTAATGTCACGATGAATTTGCGGTATTTGCCCAAGCTGTTGCGCAGCATTTTGATGTGGGTATCCACAGTGCGGTCGTCTCCGAAGAAGTCAAAGCCCCACACCTCGTTGAGCAGCTTGTCACGGGTGAACGCGATGTTTTTATTGGTGGCAAGGAAATACAGCAGGTCGTATTCGCGCGGCGTCAGGTCGACCTTCTCACCGTCCACGAATACGCTGCGGCCCAAGGTGTCGATCTCCAGCCCTTCATATTTCAGGCGTTCATTCGCCGCATTGTCCGCCGGCGCGCCGGCGTGCCGCTTCACAATGACATTGATGCGGGCCATCAGCTCCTTGGGGGAAAACGGCTTGACGACATAGTCGTCGATGCCCAGCTCGAAGCCGAACAGCTTGTCATATTCCTCACCGCGCGCGGACAGCATCAGCACCGGTGTGTCCTTAAATTTTCGAATCTCCTTGCAGGCGGAAAAACCGTCGAGCCGCGGCATCATGATGTCCATGACGATCACGTCAAAATCCTGCTTGCGGCAGATTTCGACCGCCTCCATGCCGTCGCAGGCTTCGGTCACCTCGTGTCCCTCGAATTCCGCATACTCCCGGATCACCATCCGGATTTTATCCTCATCGTCCACAACCAGTATGTTATACATCTTCTAAAGCCCTCCCTAGTTTTGAATGTTGTTTTCTATCATAAAGGACAGCAGAAAATGCATTGTCATTTTTAAGCTATCCTTTATCATAGAAATCAGCCCAATTGCTCCGTATGGAGATTGTATCTTTAAATTGTGTTCACAATGTGATCAACCCAAGAAAAATACCGTGAAATATTTCCCGATCCCATGACCAAATCATCATTTTATCTTCACAACGAATGGGTATCATAGAGACATCGAAAGCGAAAGGGGCCACGAACGATGACAGACAACAACAATCGCATGAATCAAATCGACCCAAAACCGGAAACAAACGGTTCTCATACAACTATAAATGATTATATGGAGGAATCAACGATGTCCGAAAAGTTTGAACAGCAGAATTATCCGCAGCCGAACAACGAGCCGTCCGCACAGCCGAACAGCACCCCGCAGATGCAGAACATGCAGCCGGAGCAGCCGGCGCCGCAGCAGAATGCG
>NZ_CCYH01000035.1 GCF_000820765.1 Candidatus Soleaferrea massiliensis AP7 | reverse complement strand
CCGCAGATGCAGAACATGCAGCCGGAACAGCCGGCGCCGCAGCAGAATGCACAGCCGCAGGAAACCGAATGGAATGCTTCCTCCCATCAGCCGCAGACAAATGCCGGACAGCCGGACATGCATCAGCAGCACCGCTGGAACAATCAGATGCAGGGCGCGTACAATCCGTATACACAGCCTGGCGCAGCTGATCATGTGAATGCTCAGGAGGCAGCGCAGCATCAGCAGCCGGCACGGCAGAATGCCGCCGCAGGCCCGGCACAGCCGAACTGGCGGCAGGACGGGCAGGGACATGACGGACACAATGGCGTGCATGCCTGCGGTACTTACAGCCAGGGCGACGAGATACAGCAGCATCAGCCGGCACAGCAGGCGGCGGATACCGAAAAAAGCGAAGACTGGACCCAGATGGCGCACCAGCAGAACGCGTGGTATCAAAACGGCGCCGGTGCAGAGCAGCCCAGCCCCGATTATCATTATGACACGGAAGGCTGGGAAAGCGAATACTACGAGGTCCCGAACTTTGATGCACAGGTTCAGGCGGACAGCCAGCAGACCGGCACAAAAAAAGAATCCAAACACAGTATATCACATTTTTGGTCTGGAAAAAAGAAAACTGTTATAAAATGTGCGGCGGGACTTGTCGCGGTGGGGGTCATTTCGGTCGGATCGGTCGGCGCATATGTTGCCATGAGCAACGCTGGCTGGCTGCCGGCGCCAAACTCTTCCAGCGGCTTTTCACTCAACAATGTCCCAACCACAAACACCAGCAGCAACAGCGGCGAGCAGCTGACCGCGCAGCAGGTTGCGGCCAAGGTTATCCCGTCCGTGGTCTGCATCCAGAATTTCCAGAGCAACAGCGTGCAGGCGGCCGGGGAAGGCTCCGGTATTATTATGACTGCCGACGGCTATATTATCACGAATGCGCATGTCGTATCCGGCGCCACATCGTTGAAGGTGGTCCTGTCGGACGGCGGTACCTATGAAGCCAAGCTGGTTGGAAGCGACACCGCGACCGACCTTGCGCTGATCAAGATCGAGGCGACCGGCCTGACCGCGGCGGAATTCGGAAATTCCGATCAGCTGGAGGTTGCGGAATCGGTCATGGCAATCGGAAATCCAGGCGGTATGGAATTCAACTCCAGCGTCACCAACGGCATCATTTCCGCTGTCAACCGCCCGATCACCAATGACACCGGATACACCATGGACTGCATCCAGACCAATGCGGCCATCAACCCGGGCAACTCCGGCGGCGCGCTGGTCAACATGTACGGCCAGGTTATCGGCATCAACTCCTCGAAGATTGTGGCGACCGGCTATGAAGGCCTTGGATTCGCCATTTCGATCAATGACGCACAGCCGATCATCTCCGATTTGAAGGAATACGGTTATGTTAAGAACCGCGTCTCGCTCGGCATCACCTATCAGAACATCGACGAGATGGTTTCCCAGTTCTACCGCCTGCCGACCGGCGTCTATGTACAGAGCATCACCGACCAGCGGACGGCAAGCGCGGGACTCAAGCAGGGCGATGTCATCACCAAGGCGGACGGCGAGGAAATCACAACCGGAACCGAACTGCACGCGCT
The DNA here is from genome assembly GCF_000820765.1 of Candidatus Soleaferrea massiliensis AP7. Classification (GTDB taxonomy): domain Bacteria; phylum Bacillota; class Clostridia; order Oscillospirales; family Ruminococcaceae; genus Soleaferrea; species Soleaferrea massiliensis. The sequence goes on along the minus strand of NZ_CCYH01000035.1, from coordinate 32,397 downwards.
CCTGATGAAGAAAAAACCGGGCGACACGATCAAGCTGACGGTTTACAGAAGCTCTGACGGCCAGACCTATGAGCTTGAGATTACGCTGTATGAATATGAAGCCTCGAACAATACCCAGAATGGTTCCGGAGACGGAACGCAGGGCGGCAATGAATACTATAATGGCGGCCAGGATGGCTATGGAAACGATCAGGGCGGCACCATGCCGTTTGGATTTTAATTGATATCTCCACATAAACACCCATATACCGGCCCGGACGAAACCACTTCGTCCGGGCCATCCTCTTCGAACAGCGCGGATTTGGCAATTTGACCGGACGCAGCCGGGACGAGCTGGCAGAAGACGGCAAAAGCCGTTTTAGTTTGATGATGATCTTCATTTATTTATAAAAAGATGATTCATAGTTTTCCGAACGGCTGGTTACACTAGTAACAGCTTGAAAGGAAAGGAGTGAATCAATCATGGAGTACGAGAAAAACATCGCGCAGAATTTTGTGACGAACGCCGGCAATTTTGAGCCGGTGCCGAAGCCGAATGCACAGTCGATCACAGCGGTTGTCCGCACAGACGGCAAGATCACGGGATATGAGCTTTCCGGCGGCGATATCGTCAGCAAGGAAGAGGGGATTCTCCGCGCCAGGAACGGCGACATCAAGGGTGTGACCATTGCGCACCGCAGAGGCAGTGAGTATCTCAGGAGCCTTCCGGATCAGAATGAAGAAAACAACCTCGGTTCCCTTCCGTCAATTTCACAGCAGGGAACCAGATAAAAACAGAAAAGAGCTTCCTTCATGCAAGAAGGAGGCTCTTTTTAGTTTTATGGGATAGGGGAGTGTGAGTTTTCTTTGTTTGCTAAGATTTGCTTGGAGGGAGGATTGTTGAAGCGCTGGGACACAGCGGCTTTACTGCATTTGTCGAGGTGTTTTGTAAAGTGACGGTTGTATCGCTGTAGCGCAGCGCTTTCACTGTATTTACCAAGTGACACTTGGCAATGTGGTCGTTACTTCTTTGCCGGCCAAAGAAGTAACCAAGAAAGGCCGTTCAAGGGGGCCATACAGTGTGCCGCTTAGGGCCAGATGGCCCCCTTGAAAATCCCCTCCGATATCCCGTTTTCTGATTCGGCCGCCTGCGGGCGGCGTTTTGTTTTTGGCAGGGTGGTTGGGCATAGCTAGCAGCGGAGGCTTTCCCAGTTACAGGTTGCTTCTATGGTACCCTGATACTTTGGCTGGTGCGTAAAGTAAAAGAGCCTCCTTTTGTAAAGGAAGCTCTCAATATTGCATATGCCAATCACAGATATGCCAACCGGATATCCATTTTCAAAAGACGAAAGCGGATACATCACAAGTATAATCCGTTGTTCGGTCTGTCAGGCGTTTCATCAACCACGGAAGTAGTCGACTGCTCCTTTGAAGATCAGCTGATCTTTGTCACCTTCGACATTTTTGCAGACATAGGAGCCTTTGCGTTCGCTGTGGCACATCTTACCAAGCACCCTGCCGTCCGGTGAGGTGATGCCTTCGATGGCGGCATAGGATGCGTTCGGGTTGAATCGGATGTTCAGCGTCGCGTCGCCGCCCAGGTCGACGTACTGCGTCGCAACCTGTCCGTTTGCGGCAAGCTGTTTGATCAATTCGTCCGGTGCGACGAAACGGCCTTCGCCGTGCGAAACCGGCACCGTATGAATGTCACCGACCTGTGCGTGCATGAACCACGGGGATTTGTTCGAAGCGACGCGGGTGCACCATCATCGACTGATGGCGGCCGATTGTGTTGAAGGTCAGCGTCGGGCAGTTCTCATCGGTGTCGATGATCTCGCCGTACGGGACAAGTCCCAGCTTGATCAGAGCCTGGAAGCCGTTGCAGATGCCGAGCATCAAACCGTCGCGGTTTTTCAGCAGCTCGTGCACGCCTTCTTTGATGCGCGGGTTGCGGAAGAACGCCGTGATGAATTTGCCGGAGCCGTCCGGCTCGTCGCCGCCGCTGAATCCACCCGGGATCGCGATGATCTGCGCTTCTTTGATGCGTCTCTCCATCTCCAGCACCGACTGTTCAACGTCCGAAGCGCTCAGATTGCGGATGACAAAGATATCCGCTTGAGCCCCCTCGGCTTCAAATGCGCGCGCGGTGTCGTATTCGCAGTTGGTGCCAGGGAAGACCGGGATCAGCACGCGCGGTTTCGCGATTTTGGCAGGTGCAAGCAGGATTTCTTTGCGCTCATAGCTGAGGTTCTCGACCTTCTCATCCGTGCCTTTGGAGTGGTACGGGAAGACCGGCTCAAGCTTGTTCTCCCAGACCTTTTCGAGTGTGTCCATGCAGAGCGTTTCACCTGCGATTTCGATGCTGTATGCGTCGGTCGTCCGGCCGATCACCACGCCGCCCTTTTCGTCGGCGTCGTTGTCCATCTCGACCAGGAAGGCGCCGTAGCATGGTGTGAACAGCTCTTCGTCAGTCATATCTTTGGTAAAGGTGAAGCCAATGCGGTTGCCAAGGCCCATCTTGAAGACGCCCTCTGCCACACCGCCGTAGCTGACTGCCCAGACAGCCTTTGCCTGCTTTTCTGAGATCAGCTTTTCCACCGTGTCAAATGTATCCTTGATGCTCTCGAAATCCGGGAGCATGTTTTCGTGATAGGATGGCTTATAGAGGACGACCTTGCTTGAGGACTGCTTGAACTCCGCCGAAAGCGCGTTCGCGGCATCGGTCATCGAGACGGCGAACGATACGAGTGTCGGTGGAACGTCGATGTCCTCAAAGGTGCCGCTCATCGAGTCCTTGCCGCCGATCGAGGCGATCTTCAGGTTCAGCTGCGCCTCCAGTGCGCCGAGCAGCGCGGCCATCGGCTTGCCCCAGCGGGACGGGGTGTTCTGGGTGCGCTCAAAGTACTCCTGGAAGGTCAGCCAGCACTTGTGATAGCTGCCGCCTGCCGCGACAAGCTTCGCGACCGATTCGACCACCGCGAGCATCGCGCCGTGGTACGGGCTCTGCGCGGACAGGTACGGGTTGAAGCCCCACGCGAGCAGGCTTGCGGCGTTTGTTTCGCCGCCGAGTACCGGGAACTTCGCGGCCATCGCCTGCGTCGGGGTCAGCTGGCGGACGCCGCCGAACGGCATCAGCACGGTGGAAGCGCCGATCGTCGAATCGAACCGCTCGACCAGCCCCTTCTGCGAGCAGACGTTCAGGTCGGAAAGCAGCGCTTCAAACTTCTGTTCCATGCTTCCTTCCAGCGATGTTTCGGTGTGCAGCTTCGGTTCTGTGATCACGATATCGGTGTATTTGGACGCGCCGTTCGAGTTGAGAAATTCGCGGGACAGATCGACGATCTGTGCGCCGTTCCAGTCCATGCGAAGACGCGGCTCTTCGGTCACCTCTGCGACAATCGTGGATTCCAGATTCTCTTCGGATGCGATTTTCCGGAACGCGCCGACATCCTCTTTGGCGACGACGACGGCCATGCGCTCCTGCGATTCGCTGATGGCAAGTTCGGTGCCGTCGAGTCCGTCATACTTCTTCGGGACCGCGTTTAAATCGATCGAAAGGCCGTCGGCCAGCTCGCCGATGGCGACCGATACGCCGCCCGCACCGAAGTCGTTGCACCGCTTGATCATGCGGGTGAGCTGTGGATTGCGGAACAGGCGCTGGATTTTGCGTTCCTCAGGCGCGTTGCCCTTCTGGACCTCCGCGCCGCAGGATTCCAGCGATTCAAGCGTGTGAGATTTCGACGAGCCGGTTGCGCCGCCGCAGCCGTCTCGGCCGGTGCGTCCGCCCAGCAGGATCACGATGTCGCCCGGCGCCGGACGCTCGCGCACGACGTTCTCAGCCGGCGCCGCGCCGACCACCGCGCCGATCTCCATGCGCTTCGCGACGTAGCCCGGATGGTATACCTCCGCGACATGGCCGGTGGCAAGGCCGATCTGGTTGCCGTAGGAGCTGTAGCCGGCCGCCGCGGTTGTGACAATCTTCTTCTGCGGGAGCTTGCCTGCAAGCGTCTGCTCCATCGGGACGGTCGGGTCGTCCGCGCCGGTCACGCGCATCGCCTGATACACGTAGGACCGTCCGGACAGCGGATCGCGGATCGCGCCGCCCAGACAGGTCGCCGCGCCGCCGAACGGTTCGATTTCGGTCGGATGGTTGTGCGTCTCGTTTTTGAACATCAACAGCCAGTCCTGCATTTCGCCGTCCACGTCGATTTTGACCCTGACGGAGCAGGCGTTGATCTCCTCGGATTCGTCGAGGTCGTCGAGGAATCCGTTCTTCTTCAGATATTTCGCGCCGATGGTCGCGATGTCCATCAGGCATAAATCCTTCTGCCTGCCGGCATACAGTTCGCCGCGCAGGTTCAGGTATTTGTCGTAGCTGTCCTGGATATAGTCCGCCTCGATCTTCACATCCTGGATGTTGGTCAAAAAGGTGGTGTGGCGGCAGTGGTCGGACCAGTAGGTGTCAATCATGCGGATTTCGGTGATGGTCGGGTTCCGCTTCTCGGTTTCTTTAAAATACTGCTGGCAGAACTTGATGTCGTCGAAATCCATCGCCAGACCATAGCTTTTAATAAAACCGCGCAGCGCGTCGTCATCCAGGCCGATGAAGCCGTCGAGCGTTTCCACGGTGGTCGGGATGTCGTAGTTCGCTTCAAGCGTCTGCGGCTTTTCGAGCGAGGCCTCCCGGCTCTCGACCGGGTTGATGCAGTAGTGCTTGATGGCCGCGAATTCCTCATCCGAGATGCGTCCCTTTAAGAGGTAGACCCGTGCGCCGCGGATCAGCGGGCGGTCCTTCTGCGTCGCAAGCTGGATGCACTGCGCGGCGGAATCGGCGCGCTGGTCGAACTGGCCGGGCAGGTATTCGGTCGCGAAGACCCGCTCGGTTTCGGACATTGCGGGAAGCTGTGTATATGCGCGGTCAACCTGCGGCTCCGAGAAAACGGTGCCCACAGCGTTTTCAAAATCCTCTTCTGAGATGTTCTGAACATCGTAGCGATTTAAAATTCTCACGCTTTTCAGGGAATCCAGATGCAGCGCGGTTTTCAGGTCCGCGAGCAGATTGCCGGCTTCCACCGCGTAATCCGCCTTCTTTTCCACATAGATGCGATATACCGCCATGTTATTGAAACACTCCTTGTATTTTAGTGGTGGAGCCTTCCGGTCCACAAAACTGCAGTCAAATCCGCCGAAAGCGCATACGGCTTCCGGCTTTGTGTATCCGCTGAAGATATCGGTTGCGTACAATGCTCTCCGCGCGGCCGGCATGGAAAGCCCGGTCAGGCATGTCCTATGGATGTCTTCCGAAATCCCGGTCAGGCGCATGGGAAAATTTCAGCGCCCAAATGAAGCACGGACTTACCGCATAAACACGGAGCCCCGTCCGGACGCATAGGGAAATATCCGCCGCAAGCCCCACTCAGTTTGAACAGACCAGTCGGAATCCCGGCGGGCCGTGAGAATTACGACTCAGACATATCCTGTGGATGTCTTCCGAAAGCCCGGTCGGGCGCAAAGAAAAATACAGCGTCCCTCTGTGCGGACACAATTACCTATTAAAATTGTAACAGTTCCCCGGTACAAAAGTCATCTGTTATACCGGTCAATTTTATGAACTTTATTTGACCTTTTAACGGAAGATCCGACCGGATGCGCACCGGCGTGTAATTTTTGGTGTATCCCTCATAGACGCCTGGGGAGACGAGCTGCTCGAGCAGCACCTCTTCGATGCGGCCGACCTGCCGTGACAGGAATTCCCTGCGCGTTTTATCGGTCAGTTCGATCATCCGGCGGCTGCGCTGTTCCTTGACCTGCTTTGGAACCTGCGCTTCCATCTTTGCGGCGCGGGTGCCCTCCCGGATCGAATAGGCAAAGACATGCACCTTCGCAAATCCGACCTTTTTCGCGAACGCCAGGTTTTCCAGGAAATCCTCCTCGGTTTCCCCGGGAAATCCCACCATGATATCGGTCGTGACGGCACAGTTCGGGAAGACACGGCGCAGCTTGCGGACCAATGCGTCGTATTCTTCCGCCGTGTAGTGACGGTTCATCTCCCGGAGCGTCCGGTCGCAGCCGCTTTGCAGCGACAGATGGAACTGGTCGCAGAATTCGCCGAGCTTCGACATCTCTGAGATGTCCTCGTCGCTCAGAAGCTCCGGCTCCAGCGAACCGAGCCGCACACGCTCGATGCCCGGCGCCGCGCAGGCCAGCTTGACCGCGTCGATCATCCGATTGCCGGTGTCCTTGCCGTAGGACGACAGGTTGATGCCGGTCAGCACCACCTCGCGGTAGCCGGACGAAGCCAGGGCGGTCAGCTCCTGCCGCAGCTCCTCGAGCGGCTTGGAGCGCACCCGTCCGCGGGAGATGGGGATGATGCAGTAGGAACAGAACCGGTCGCAGCCGTCCTCTATTTTGATGAAGGCGCGGGTACGGTCCAAAAACGAAGTGGCCTGCATGCTCTCGAATTTCTCATCCTTAACATGCGGCGTGATCTCAATGATCCGCTCGCCGCTCGCAAGGCATCTCTTGACCGCGTCGAGCACCGCCAGCCGATTCGCGGCGCCGGTGATGACGTCCGCTTCGGGAATCTTCTCGGCCGCGTCCGGGAACGCCTGCGGGAAGCAGCCGGTCAGCACGGCCTTGGCGGCGGGGTTTTTCCGTTTGAACCGCCGCAGCGCCTGCCGGGATTTTTTATCGCCGGTCGAGGTGACCGTGCAGGAATTGACGATGTAGATGTCCGCCTCCTCATCGGGGGAGACGATGTCGAAGCCGTCGTTCATGAACTGCTGTTCGAGCACGCCGGTTTCATACTGGTTGACCTTGCAGCCCAAGGTGTAAAATGCTACTCTCATAAACTCTCCTGATTTTTCTTTCTGCACAAAAATTAAAATTTTATGCATATACTAATGATTACAATCGTATTATAATCAATTTGAAACGCAATTACAAGGCACATCCCGTGAATTCGGCTGGATGCTCCTTATAGCGGCGTTTCCACCGACTAATAGCAGAAGGAGCGTGCCATTATGAAAGTTATGAAGAGCGTGGATATCCTGCTGGATACCATCGACAAGGTCAAGGCGTTCACCACTCTGGCAAATGAGAAGGATTTCGACATCGATCTCACCTCCGGCAGATACATTGTGGATGCGAAGTCCATTATGGGCATCTTCAGCCTGGATCTTTCGAAACCGGTCACCTGCGAGGTGGAGGACCCGAACGCCCAGCAGTTTTTTGAAGAGATCAAATCCTATATCGCCGAATAGCATGCCGCAGTGATTCGCTGAACCGCGTGCGTTTCGGATGAAGGAATCGACTGGCACCGGCAGAGACGCCGCGCCTGCGGGCGCGGGCAATGCGCAAAGATTCTGAAGCCTGGTTATTTTTCGCCCCGGTCGGTACATAGATTATAATAGAATCTATGTATGCGAAGGGACGGATGGCCAGCCATGAAGAGGATACTGTCATTGTTTTGTGCGTTTTGTCTGCTGGGTGCCTCTTTTTCTGTTTGGGCACAGGAGGACGAGGAGGACACCTCCCCTGAACTCTACAGCGAACATGTTGTGCTGATGGAGCAGAGCACCAAAAAGGTGCTGTATGAAAAGAATTCGGATGAGAAATGCTATGCCGCATCGCTGGGCCAGCTGATGTCCATGCTGCTGGTCATGGAGGCTGTCGACAGCGGGAAGCTTTCGATGGACGCCACGCTGCGGTGCTCCGACCATGCAAACAGCATCGGCGGCGCATCGATCTGGCTGCGCGCCGGCGAGGAGATGAAGGTTTCGGACCTGATCAAGGCGGTCTGCATTGTCTCCGCGAACGATGCCGTCACCGTGCTGGCCGAAGCGGTCGGCGGGGATGAAGCGAAGTTTGTGGCGATGATGAACCAGAAGGCGAAGGACCTCGGTATGCAGAACACGACCTTTGTCAACCCGACCGGGCTGTATGCCGAAGGGCAGCAGACCACGGCGCGGGATATCGGCATTGTGGCGTGCGAGCTGCTGAAGTACGAGCAGATCACGCAATATACATCGGTCTGGCTGGACTCGATGAAGAACAGCGACGGCGATGTGGAGCTTGCCAACCAGAACCGGATGGTACGCTTTTATAAAGGAGCGACCGGGCTCAAGGCCTGCGTGTCCGACCAGGCGAAAAACTGTGTCGCGGCTTCGGCCACGCGCGGCGACATGACCTATGTCGCGGTGGCGCTCGGCAGCGAGACCAGCGACGACAGATTTGAGACGGCCAAAAATCTGCTGAATTACGGCTTCGAAAACTTTATCACCCTCAAGCTGCCGAGCATCGAAAGCGAGCTTGGCGAGGTCAAGGTGACCGACGGCGTCAAGCCGAAGGTTGCGCTCTCAGCCACACCGCCTGAACGGCTGATCATCGACAAGGCGCTGAAGGCATCGATTGAACAGAAGCCCGAGGTGATCGAGGAGATCGCGGCCACGGTGGAGGAGGGCCAGGAGCTTGGCAAGGTGGTCGTGACGGCCGGCGACACGGTGCTGACCGAATACCCGGTCAAGGCAAAGGAGACCGTTTTGGAGATGACCTTCCCGCGCGCGCTGATGATCCTGCTTCGCAGTATGGTACAGCTCTAAAACAATCCGGGGAGCAGGTTCAGGAAAAGCGGCAAGGCGAGTGCTTTGACGACTGGGCGGAAAGGTTGATATTCAACAGGGACGACAGCGAAACTGCCGGAGCATTTGGCATGGAACACCTGAACGATATTTCGCCGACTGCTCAAAGCATCGCGGAGATAGAAAATGAAGGAAAGACCGGTATCTTTGATGATACCTGTTGTTTTCGGCGGAGAGACCGGCGTTTTTGTTGAGAATTTCTAAAAATCCTCGTGTTTGGCTTGAAAAAACGCCGGAAATCTGCTAAAATAAAGTACATAGAAAAATTGGAGGAAGTATCAAAATGGCATTAACATTGAACGACAGGCATTTGAAAGGTTTTTTGGGTGAAGACGAGCTTCTGGGCATGGCTTCCCAGGTGGAGGCCGCTCACAAGACGCTGCACGAAAAAAGCGGACTGGGCAACGATTTCCTGGGCTGGGTGGACCTGCCCGAAAACTATGACAAGGAGGAGTTTGCGCGCATCCAGAAGGCGGCTGAGAAGATCAAATCCGACAGCGACGTGCTGATCGTGATCGGCATCGGCGGTTCTTATCTGGGCGCAAGGGCGGCGATTGAGCTGCTCAAGTCTCCTTTATATAACAACCTGAAAAAGGATACGCCGGAGATCTATTTTGTTGGAAACTCCATCAGCCCGACCTATCTGCAGGAGGTTCTCTCCCTGTGCGAGGGCAAGGATGTTTCGGTCAATATCATCTCCAAATCCGGCACCACAACCGAGCCGGCGCTGGCGTTCCGCATTTTCCGGGAATTCCTCGAAAACAAATACGGCAAGGATGAGGCGAAAAACCGCATCTATGCGACAACCGACAAACAGAGAGGCACTCTCAAAGAGCTGTCCGATGACCTCGGCTACGAGACCTTTGTGATTCCTGACGACGTCGGCGGACGTTTCTCCGTACTGACAGCGGTGGGACTGCTCCCGATTGCAGTCGCCGGCTGTGACATCCAGCGCATCATGGAAGGCGCAAAGGACGCAATGGACAGTTTAAACGATACCGATCTTGCCAAAAATGACTGTTACAGGTACGCGGCCATCCGGAACTGCCTGTACCGCAAGGGCAAAGCGGTCGAGCTGCTGGTCAGCTATGATCCCGCGTTTGCAATGATGAACGAGTGGTTCAAGCAGCTCTTCGGCGAGAGCGAGGGCAAGGACAACAAAGGCCTTTACCCGTCTTCGGTCGTCTTTTCGACCGACCTGCACTCCCTGGGACAGTTTATCCAGGACGGCAGCAAGATCATCTTCGAAACGGTGGTCAACATCCAGAAGCCGAAGCAGGATTTGTTCATCAAGGAGGATGCCGGCAACTTCGACGGACTGAACTTCCTGTCCAACCAGAACATGTCCGTGGTCAACCAGAAGGCGTTTGAAGGCACCCTGATCGCCCATTCCGAAGGCGGCGTGCCGAATATGATTCTGGAGGTTCCGGAAATCAACGAATATGAATTCGGCTATATGGTCTACTTCTTTGAAAAGGCCTGCGCGATCTCCGGCTACCTGCTGGGCGTCAATCCGTTCAACCAGCCGGGCGTTGAGAGTTACAAGAAGAACATGTTCGCACTGCTGGGCAAGCCGGGATATGAAAATGAGAAAGCCTCCCTTGAAGCGAAACTGCAGTAAAATTTGCGGCCAAGCACATCTCAATGTGATTTCAAATGATAAAAATTCAAACACAGGGGGAATCTAAAATGATCAATCTCATCGTAGGAAACAAAGGCACAGGCAAAACCAAGAAACTGGTGGATATGGTGAACACAGCGGCAGGAAAATCGAGCGGCAATGTTGTTTGTGTTGAAAAGGGCATGAAGCTGACCTATGATCTGAGCCATGCGGTCCGTCTGATCGATGCGGAGAGCTACAACATCGTTGGTTTTGACGCCTTCTATGGTTTCCTGACCGGCCTTCTCGCCGGCAACTACGATATCACCGACCTGTTCGTCGACGGCACCTTCAAAATTGGCGGACGCGATTATCAGGGACTGGGCGCTATGCTGGACAAACTCAGCGAGATCACCAAGGAAGGTGAGGTCAAGATTGTTTTCACGATTTCTTGTGATGAATCCGACCTGCCGGAAGAAGTTAAAAAATATATCTAATGGATTTTTACAAAATTTCCGTGCAGAAATATTGACAAAAGGTACCGATTTATAATATAATACTATGAGTGGCGTTAAGAGGTGCATTATGTTTATCGATTTAAAACAGCTTTTCGAAGTGGTAGGCGAAACCAAGCCCATCGATTATGCGCTGGATTTGTCCGAAGTTAAGCTGTACAGCGGCAACCCCTTTCAAACGCCGGTTCAGATCAAAGGCGGGATAGTGAACCATGCCGGTATTGTGGAACTCAAATACCATGCGCGGTTTCAGCTGGCCAAGGCCTGTGACCGGTGTCTGGAGGACGTCGTGAAGGATTTTGACATGGCCTTCGAGCACATCCTTGTCAATGAACTCAACGCCGCCTATTCGGATGATTTTATTCTGCTGGAGGAATCCAAGCTGGATATGGACGAGTTGGCGGTATCCGACATCCTGCTGGAACTTCCACTCAAAATTCTGTGCAGGGATGATTGCAAGGGGCTGTGCCCGGACTGCGGTCAGAACCTGAATGAAAAGGAATGCGGCTGTAAACATAAACAGTTGGATCCCCGCCTACAAGCTTTACAGGAGCTTTTAAAGTGATTCCGGGCGCAGAACCGGATGATATTCTGTGTTTTACATGATATATGTGTGATAAATCTTGCAGAGGAATCTGCTAAGGAGGTGTTGACCATGGCTGTACCAAAGAGAAGAGTATCCAAGATGAGACGCGACAAGAGGCGTTCCAACGTTTGGAAACTGAAAGAGCCTAGCTTTTCCAGATGTACACAGTGTGGTGAATTAAAACTTCCTCACAGAGTTTGTGGTAACTGTGGCTTCTATAAAGGCGTAGAAGTTATCAAAAAGGAAGCATAGTCCAGACACGAAACAAAGGATAGAGAAGGCGAAAAGTTTTTTTCTCCTTCTCTATTTTTTTACCCTTTTCAGCGTTTCTTTTCTGAATGGGATATGCTATAATAGGGACAAATCCTTTTTATAAGGAGGTTTTCGGTGTGGACGGCGAAACCAAGCAGATGTTCGAGCTTCTGATCTCCAAAATGGACAGCATGGGCCAGGGACTTGTACAGGTAAACCGGCAGCTCGGACAGGTTGACCAGAGATTGGAAAATGTCGACCGGCAGCTGAAGCAGTTCGACCAGCGGTTGGAAAATGTTGACCAGCAGCTGGGACAGTTCGATCAGCGGCTGAAACGGTTTGACCAGAAGCTGGAGAATGTTGATCAGCAGCTGGAACAGGTCGATCAGGGGCTGAAGCAGTTTGACCAGCGGTTGGAAAGCGTCGACCAGCAGCTGGAACAGGTCGATCAGCGTATGGACAGGGTTGACCGGCGGCTGGACAATCTGGACAGACGGGTCGGCGGGCTCGAAAAGGATGTCCGGACCATCAAGCACGATGTCAAGGAGATCAACTGGAAGGTTGATACCCTCTATGACTGGGTGGACGGACTGGATGTCAAGGTGAGGGACCTGCAGGCTTAACAGTACATATCTCGAGCGGTATAGGCGGGAGTCTGTGCCGTTTTTTCTTGGCTAGAACCATTTGATAAAACCGGCGTTGTATGGTATAATGTATACCGCCAAATGAATGGTGAAGAATAGTCATAGTACGAAAAAAGGATGGAAGCAATGCCAGTCAAAATCCAAGCGGTTGAGCGTTTTTCACCGGCGCATCGCGCCGGCATCAAACCGGGACAGGTTCTCATCTCCATCAATGAGAACGCCATTTCGGATGTGCTCGACTACCGTTTTTATATGATGGACAGGGTTCTGAAGCTGTCTTTGCTGGACCGTAAGCAGAGACTCAGACAGATCACCGTGAAAAAGGATGAATATGAGGATTTGGGCCTCGAATTCGAGACCTATCTGATGGACAAACAGCATCACTGCAAAAATAAATGCATCTTCTGCTTTGTGGACCAGATGCCGCCGGGCATGCGCGAGCAGCTCTATTTTAAGGATGACGACGAACGGCTTTCGTTCCTGTTCGGCAATTATGTCACGCTGACCAACCTCAAGCAGGCGGACATCGACCGCATCATCAAGATGCATATCAGCCCGATCAACATCTCGGTCCACACGACAAATCCGGAGCTGCGGGTGAAGATGATGAAAAACCCGCGGGCAGGGGAGTGCCTTTCGTATATCAGGCAGCTGACCGATGCAGGAATCAAGGTGAACACGCAGCTGGTCCTCTGTCCCGGCATCAATGACGGGGAGGAGCTGAAACGCAGCCTGCGGGAGCTTTCCGCGCTGTATCCGAATCTTGAGAGCATCGCGGCTGTGCCGGTTGGACTGACCAGGTTCCGGCAGGACTTATATGAGCTCAAGCCCTATACGAAGCAGCAGGCCGGAGAGACCATCCGGATCATCCACGCGTTTGCCGACGAATTTTATGAACAGCACGGCGTGCGGCTGGCCTATCCAGCGGATGAATTCTTCCTGAAGGCAGAACTTCCCATCCCCGAACCCGCCTATTACGGCGATTACAACCAGCTGGAGAACGGCGTGGGGCTGCTGGCTTTGCTGAAAGAGGAGTTTGAACGCGCCTTGGAGGACGATACGATCACCTGCACACCGGGCAGGACGGTTTCGATTGCGACCGGTACGGCGGTAGGCCCGTTCATCACAGAGCTGGCACAGCGCGCCAAGCAGAGGTTTCCGGGGCTCGACTGCCGCGTTCATATCATACGCAACGAGTACTTTGGCGAGACCATCACGGTTGCGGGGCTTATCACCGCCACCGATTTGATCGCGCAGCTTAAAGGAAAGCATTTAGGCGATACGCTGCTGATTCCGCGGGTGATGCTGCGGTTTGAACAGGATCGCTTTTTAGACGATATCACATTGGAAGCGCTCGAGGAGGAACTCGGAGTGTCGGTCGGCGTCGTGGAAAATGACGGCTTTGAGCTGCTTGAGAAGATGACAGGAGGATAACAGATGTCAAAACCAATTATCGCAGTTGTGGGCCGGCCGAATGTCGGCAAGTCCACATTGTTCAATAAGCTGATCGGGCAGCGGCTCTCGATTGTGGACGACACGCCGGGCGTAACCCGCGACCGCATCTATGCGGAATGCGAATGGCGCAGCCGCCAGGTCATGCTGGTGGATACCGGCGGTATCGAGCCGCATTCGGACGATATTATCCTGTCACAGATGCGCGCGCAGGCGCAGATGGCGATCGAAAAGGCGGACGTCATCATCCTGGTGACCGACCTGCGGGCGGGTGTGACCGCCAACGACCAGGATGTCGCGACGATGCTGCTCAAAAGCGGCAAGCCCGTCGTCCTGTGCGTCAACAAATGCGATTCGGTCGGCGCGCCGCCGGCGGATTTCTATGAATTCTACAATTTGGGACTCGGCGACCCGGTCGCAGTTTCGGCCGCGCATGGACACGGCACCGGCGATCTGCTGGACGCCGCGTTTGAACACATCGATTTCGACAAGCAGGACGACTATGACGAAGAGATGATCAAGGTCGCGGTCATCGGAAAGCCGAATGTCGGCAAGTCCTCGCTGGTCAACAAGATCGCCGGGGAAGAACGGGTCATCGTGTCCGACATTGCGGGCACCACCCGCGACGCCACCGATACGGTCATCCAGCGGGATGACAGGCAGTATGTCTTCATCGACACGGCCGGCATCCGGCGCAAGAGCAGGGTGGATGAGGCGATCGAGCGTTACAGCGTCCTGCGCGCCTATATGGCCGTGGACCGCGCCGACGTCTGCGTCATCATGATCGATGCGCTCGAAGGTTTCACCGAGCAGGATTCCAAGGTGGCGGGCTATGCGCATGAACAGGGCAAGGGCTGCATCGTCGCCGTCAACAAATGGGATGCCGTCGAAAAGGACGGAAAAACCATGCAGGAATTCCGGGCGAAGCTCGAGAAGGATTTCAGCTTCATGTCCTATGTGCCGTTTGTGTTCATCTCTGCGAAGACCGGACAGCGGATTGACCGGCTGTTTGAGCTGATCGGCTATGTGTACGAACAGAACGCCATGCGCATCTCCACCGGAAAGCTCAATGATGTGCTGGCCTATGCGACGGCCAGGGTTCAGCCGCCGTCGGACCGCGGAAAGCGGCTCAAGATCTTCTATATCACACAGGCATCCACCAAGCCGCCGACGTTTGTGGCGTTTGTCAACCGCAAGGACCTGTTTCACTTCTCCTACCAGCGGTATCTGGAGAACCAGATCCGCGAAACCTTTGGTCTGGAGGGTACGCCGGTCCGCATGAAGATTCGCGAGCGCGGAGACAAATAAACTGCTGTCGAGCAAGGATCGTGCATCTTGGAGATGATATATTCGGTGTCAAAAAGATGTATGGCGACATAGCAGACAAACATATGGCCTGTCCGTTTGCCAAAAACGGACGGATGGATTCCTTCATGGGCTGGAATCACAAATGATATCGTTATAAGTAAATCCCAATGAAAAATCCTGATGGATACGGGATTACAGATAAAATGAAGCGGCGGCTGGCAGGAGATAACGGAAGGTAACGCCGCCAGGCGGTATGCTTCTGCCAGCTGTCAGACAATCTACAATATATGAGCAGAATAAGCGGGGGTTAGAACACGATGGAAATCATGATACTGATGTCGTTGGCAGTTGCTGCGATAGGCTATTTGCTGGGCAGCATCAATTTTGGTCTGCTTGTTTCAAAGGTCTATTACAAACAGGATATCCGGGACTTCGGCAGCGGCAACGCGGGTATGACGAATATCCTGCGCACCTATGGAAAATGGCCTGCCGCCGTCACGCTGCTCGGGGACCTTCTCAAGGGCGTTGCGGCCGTGCTGTTGAGCAGATGGCTGTTTTCCCTGGCAGGGATTGATGCGTTTGACGGCGCGTACATCGGCGGATTTTTCGCGATTCTGGGACATCTGTACCCGCTGTATTTTCGGTTTAAGGGCGGCAAGGGCGTACTTGTATCCGCCGGGATCGTGCTGATCATCAATCCGATGGCGTTTCTTTTCTGCGCCGCAGTTTTTGCCGTTACGGTCGGTATCAGCAGAATCGTTTCGCTCGGTTCCCTGATCATGATGGCGCTGTTTCCGGTTTTTACATACTTCTACTGCTTCTTTACCGGAAAGCCCGTGTTGGTGGAAACCATATTCGCACTGCTGATTGCGGCGATTTCATTCTTCTGCCATCGCGAGAACATCAAACGGCTGATGAATGGAACCGAAAACAAATTTGGAAAGAAAAAACAGGATAAGAAATAGTTTTTTTAGAATAACAGCGGAAAAATATCTTATGGATATGCGGCAGAATCCATATCTCCGAAAATACGCGGTCGGAAGGAATTTCTCCCCAAAAGCGTAACGGCCGATTCGTCAGATGTTTTTCCGTCTGACCGTACCATGATGGATATTCTGCGTACAGATGATACTGTTTCTAATTCGGGAGAATATCAAAGCAAAGATGATATCAAAGCGCTGGATGTTTTTGCGGTAACAGCAGGGCATCTGCCGTAGCTGCCTGCTCGTGATCCGAGGCGCTATACGAAGCAGTATCAATCGTGTGGAATAACCGATTCGAAGATAGCATACGTTTTGGGTAAAGGACAAGGAGGGGATTGACATGGCGGATATAACAGTTCTCGGCGCGGGCGGATTCGGCGTTGCGCTGTCTGTGATGCTGGAGCGGTTTGCGCACAGGGTGACGCTGTGGTCTGCTTTCAGCGAAGAAATCGAAGCAATCAAAAGAGATGGGGAACACAAAAAGCTGCTGCCCGGCGTCCCGGTTCCGGACAGCATCCAGCTGACCGATGACATCAGCTGCGTGGCGGGCAAGGAACTGGTGATCTTTGCGGTTCCGTCCTTTGCCGTCAGGCAGGTGGCACAGAAGGCTGTATCCTATCTCGATGAAAACACCATCGCCGCAAATGTGGCAAAGGGCCTGGAACGCGGAACGCTCAAGCGGCTTTCCCAGGTGCTGGCCGAGGAGCTTCCCCGGAACAAGGTGGTCGTGCTGTCCGGACCGTCCCATGCGGAGGAGGTCGCGCGCGGCATCCCGACCACGATTGTGTGCGCTTCGGACGACAGGGAGAGCGCGCAGAAGGTGCAGGATATCATCATGAATAAGACGCTGCGCATCTATGTCAACGACGACCTGATCGGCGTGGAGCTTGGCGCCGCGCTCAAAAATGTCATTGCGCTGGCTGCCGGCATCAACGATGGACTCGGACTCGGGGACAATTCCAAAGCGGCGCTGATGACCCGCGGCATCACGGAAATTGCACGGCTCGGCTGTGCGCTCGGCTCCCAGCGGGAAACCTTCGCTGGCCTTTCCGGCATCGGCGACCTGATCGTGACCTGTACCAGCATGCATTCGCGCAACCGCCGCGCAGGCATCCTGATTGGCGAGGGAAACACCGCCGCGCAGGCCATAGAAAAGGTCGGTATGACCGTGGAAGGCTACATCTCCTGCAAATGCGCCTATGACCTGTCGCATAAGGCGGGTATCGAGATGCCGATCATCGACCAGATGTATGAGGTGCTTTACAACGACAAAAAGGCGCGCGACGCCATCCGTGATCTGATGGAGCGTCCAAAGCGCCATGAATCCGAAATGGTCTGGCTGCTGAGCCGGTGAGATGGAGAAAAAAGCACCGGGATTTTTTCGTGTATACGGAATATAATTAGTGGTTTGTCTGTAAAACATATAAGCCGACGAAAAAAAGCGTCTGTCCGCTGTTACAGCGGACAGACGCTTTTGGCTTGTTTATAGTACATTGTATGAGTGAGCTGACTTTATTTATATGAATGTATCAGCGGAGGTCGTTGTTCAGTGCAATTATATAAAGGTGTCAGTTTTATCCTTTCATTAAACGGTACAATTGATCAAAGTTGACACCTGAAACATTGGATTTCCTTGAATTCCACAGCAGTTTACGTATCGGCTGGAAGTATTGGGGTACCATAGGAGCAATCTGTAAAAAAGAAAGCGTCCGCTGCTGGCTATGCCCAACCACTCAGCCCAAAACAAAACGCCGCCCGCAGGCGGCCGAGGGGGAAATAGGGATATCAGAGGGGATTTTCAAGGGGGCCACCACCTGCGGTGGGGCGCTCGGCTACGCCGCTTTTTCTGCTGCGTTGTTGTGGTGTGCATGTCATAGGCTCTTTTTTATTTCAGTGACGCGCAGCGCGTGCACCAGCGCAGCTGGCCCCCTTGAACGGCCTTTTCTGGTTACTCTTTTGGCCGGGTGGATTATCATAATAAGAGCAAAAGAAGAAAAACAACACAAAGGGAAAAAACTCCTGTATACTGGTAAGTGACGAAACATACCAAAGGAGGAAATCCCAATGTGTTGTTATCACCATCTTAGCAGAGAAGAGAGAGAATATATACATGTATATCATGAACAAGGACATTCCCTTACGTATATTGCCAAATGCCTGAAGCGCAGCGTTTGTACAATCTCCCGGGAACTCAAAAGAAATGCCAGCCCAGATTGCTCCTATTCTGCCTTCCATGCACAAGACCTCGCTGAGAAACGTAAGCATATCCCCAGACGTACCCCTTTCTTCTCTTCCTTGGAGCATCGTAAAACCGCGCACTTCTTTATCGCCCAGCTTGGCTGGTCTCCTGAAGAAATCTATCATCGGCTGAAGCTGGAAGGCATCCCTTTCGCCAGTACGTCCACCATCTATCGAGCCCTTCAGTCCAAACGACTCAGGGATACACTGATATTCTACCTGAGGATCATGAAAAAGAGGAT
This sequence comes from Candidatus Soleaferrea massiliensis AP7, assembly GCF_000820765.1. Classification (GTDB taxonomy): domain Bacteria; phylum Bacillota; class Clostridia; order Oscillospirales; family Ruminococcaceae; genus Soleaferrea; species Soleaferrea massiliensis. The sequence continues at coordinate 13,959 of NZ_CCYH01000035.1, read as the reverse complement.
CGGAAAGGCAAAGAAGCCCAAAAGGAAGTGTTTCAGCAGATCGATAGAGGAGCGCCCAGAGGAAGCAGAGCAGCGTACGCGAATCGGAGACCTGGAGGGAGATACGGTACACGGATACTGTGAAAGAAGTGCGGTGGTATCGATACTGGACAGAAAGAGCAGATATCTAAAGGCAGGGAAGGTGGAAAACAAGGGAAGCAGTGAGGTAAGAAAAATGGTGGTGAAGCTGATCAAGGCAGAAGGGATAGAAGTGAAGACGATGACATTTGATCAGGGAATGGAGTTCAGCGAATCAAAAGAGATGGAAGAGGATCTTGGGGCACGGGTATACTACGCACATGCGCATAGTCCATGGGAACGAGGGAGGAACGAGAATACAAATGGATTGATCAGGCAGTACATCCCGAAGAGAAGGTCACTGGCAGAGTATACAGAAGAAGACATTCGGCGGATCGTAGCGCTGATCAATCTTCGCCCCAGGAAGTGTTTAGGCTGGAAAACTCCTTATGAGGTTTTTCATAACGCTTCTTTGCACTTCTATTGACAATCCACCCGCGCAAAAGAGTAACTACCACCTTGCCAAGGCGGCTTGGCAACTCCAGCGAGACCGCTGCGTTACAGCGGTGCACAACCACACGGCAAAGGTCTCCCGACAAAAGAAATGAGTCCGCTGGCACCACGGCGCCACAAGAACCAGACAGCCGAGTACATCTTAACAAAGGTCATTGACAAGCTAAACGGAACCCTCCTTGTCCGCTGTTACAGCAGGCAAGGAGGGCTCACACTTTGGTTCCAGATCGCAAGCGTGACCAGCCAGTTCCCCAATCTGAATCAATCTGTCCGATCAGCAGGCAAGGAGGCTCCGCCTATTTAGGACCGGCTTTGCGCAGTGGCGGCAGAGACGCATGCAGGCCGGCTGCGATGCGCGTCACGGACCTTTTGACGGCATTTGACCAGCAGAGTCTGCATTTCACTCCATCCGGATGCCTGCGCGTTTTCCGAAAGTTTATCCTCCAAAAGGTGCGCCTGAATCACAAGGCTGTAATAGAGCTGTGTGTCGGTTTGATTGTCCGCGCAGACCCGGGCGAGCAGCTCGGTAGTCGTGGTGTATTTTTTCACAAGCTGCCGGGTGGCGGTGCTGCGCTTATACGGAAACAGCAGGCAGTTTGCCGCGAGCGCGATCACGGCGCCGACCGCGATATAGCACAGCCGGACGGCAAACACCTGACCAACTGCGCCCCAGCCGAAGGTATCCATGATGACCGCGCCGCCCAGTGCGCCGATGGTTGAACAGGCGTAGGTGCCGGTGTATTGAGAAAAGTAGAAGGACAGATAGCCGGAGAACATCATAACCGCGGTGCGGCCCGCCATGGAAGGAATCAGTGCGTAGACCGCCACCGAAACCATGCCGCCAATCACCGTGGCGATGATGCGCTTGGAGGTTTTCGCCCCCACATCATCGGCATAGGGCAGGGACAGGGACGCCAGTGTGAACAGCAGCCACTTGCCATGCGGCAGCTGAAGCAGCTGCACGATGAGCGTGAAGACCGCTAAAAGCACCGAAACCCGCAGTGCATATACAACCCGCACTTCGCTGACGCCAAGGGCCGCTTTGATGCGGACAGACCAGGAAAGCATGGTTTTGCGGTATCGGGTGCGTTTTTCCGGATCGGACATATGCATCAGCTTGCCGCGCACATAGGCCAGCGCATGGTAAAAGTCGCTTTCTGCGGCATCTGTCTCGTCCTGTATGAAGGCTGTGTCATCGAGAGCGGGTATCTGCTCGATTTCCTTCTGAACATAAGCGCGGTACTGTGCGAGCAGCCGCGCGGTTTTGCTGAGCAGCTCCTGATTCCTCGCGGAGGATGGGTTCTGCAGGTCATGCAGCAGAATGATGAGATGCTCGATGCCGCGGCCTGCGTCAATCATGGAAAAGCTGGCATCCGAGATGCACAGGGCCTTTTTGCGCCGGTCATATACCGTCCTGCTCAGCTTGCACAGATTGCGGCGTACCGCATCCAGATCGGCAGGTTTCCCTTCTCCGCCGAGCAGATACCGGATGGAGACGACCGCGTCGTCAATCATAGAAGAGAGCACATCTCTGGCTGTCTCCGCCACCCGTTTGCGGCCCCTGAACAATTGATAGAGGATGATAGACGCCGCGCCGACCAGCAGCCCCAGCAGCCGTTTTGGCAGCGCTGCTGGCTCGACCGGCGAGATAAAGATCAAAAACAGATAGGAGAGAATATACGGGAAATACATATGGCTGGAGTATTCGTAGGTGAAGGCGTACAGTATCAGGAAGATCGTCGCCAGATTGAGCACAAACGCCGCAGCAGGCGGCAGGACGGTCACCAGACAGGCGGAAATCCCCATCCAGACCAGTACTGCTGCCTGCGCAAGCAGATGCTTGAGAGGCGCCGCGGTCATATCCCGTACCATGGAGGCGGACATCATGATGGTAAAGATGACCCCTACAATGGAATTTTCCGCACCGAACACCATCTGAAAGACATTGACATAGGCAATGATGAAGATAAAACTCAGCGTGGCCTCCAGAATGTTGGTTTTGATGCTGCTGCGCATCCGCTCTATAATCGATTTGAACAATGATAACCCCTCTTTGATTCATTTTAAGTGATATGAGGTTGCTTGAACCATATCTGTTTCTATTATAGCAAACCATAATCATCACTTCAACAACGTGCCAATTCTCAATTTTTCTTGAACGGGAGGTGACAAGACTCGTACATGATAAAAGAACGGGAAGCGGTCTTGAGCGGGATGCAGGAAATAGACCGCACAGACGTTGTGCACGAAAAGGGAACAGGCCGCAGTATCGTCTGATACTGCGGCCTGTTCCCTTTTATATGATAGGTGGTGTAAGCTGATTATCGATGGATTCCATCCAGTCAGACAGCGGATGTTAACGACGGCTGCGCCTGCACGCGGTCAGAATGCCCGCTGCCGACGCTGCGCCCAGCATCAGGATGAAGAGCGGCAGCACACTGCTGTCGCCAGTGCCGGGGTTCGGTTTGACCGGTTTGGAGCCACTGGCGGTTCCGGAGCTGCCAGACTCTCCGGAACCGCCGGAACTTTCGGAGCCGTCAGGCTCCGAAACCACCGGATCGGAGGAGCCTGACGATGCGGCCGCGGTCCGCAGAACAGCGGTGTTTGTAAAAGAAGCAAACTGCCAATCGGTCGCGGCGATGCGCACTGAGAAGGTGTAATCGGTGTCGGCCTCAAGCCCATCAAAGACCGGACTGTCCTGCCAGCCGCCGCCGTTCACAGCGTACTGGGCGCCTGTGACGCTTTTGAGCGTGATGCTGTGATTGCCGGCCGATTCAACAGCCGGCGCTGGCGGCGTTTCGGGCCGCTTGGGAACCTCTAACGTACGGATTTCTGACGCGAACGCATCGTCGGTGTCGGCGGTCCGCAGATAAACGGTTTCACCCGGTGTCAGGGAGAGGACGGCATCCGCTCCCGGCTGCGCTTCCGCGAAGCCGATATCGCAGCTGTACAGGATATCCTCCGAAAGGACGTCCCGCGTCGTTTCACTGCGGAAATCGATGCCGGGATCCGCGGGCATTCCCGGGCGGGCTGGTACGGCCAGCTCCTTCACATACGATTGAAAGGCCGTATCGGTCGCATATCTCTGGATGTAAAGGTTCACGCCCGGCGTCAGCTGTAGCTGTTCACCGGAGCCCTTCACAGCGTCCGACATATCCGGCGAGGTGCTGATCAGGTTCCATTCCCCGTAGGTGCTGACCGTACATTCATTGGCATAATCGATGTCGGAGAGAACGGCAATTTGCCGGTTTGGCACATATTCCAAATGGGTGGTGCCGTCCGTATTGTTATAGAGGTTCAGGATCGAATCTCCCGTTTCCAGAATATATGGCGTGATGGAATCCCCGCTGTGAATTTCATGGCCGTCGGTGTCGGTCAGGGAGTAGATGCCCTCGTCAAATGCGGCCGTCTCCGCCCGGTAATCATAACGGAGTGCGCTGCGGTATACGGAAAGGGTATAGGTGGTTGTGCGCTTGCCGGGCAGCTCGGACTGTACGACAATCTCATTTTCAGTCCCTTCGGTGAGCGGGATTTCCTGAGACCAGCTGTTTGGATCGACCGGCACGCCGTTCACCGTGATGCTGTCGGAGCCCTGCGGCTGCACCCGGACAGCCTGTGTTCCGCTGGTGACATGTGTGTCAAAGGTCTGCCTGTTGTCCGACAGGTCGAGGTGGATGTTCTGGCCCTCCTGCTCAAGCACCAGCTCGACCAGCTCGGAGGCGGCCTGCGTGTAGGTTTTTTCACGGATTTTACCGAACACACCGTCTTTTACCGCTGCCGTGCGGACGGTCATCTCCCGGTCAATCTCAATCGGAGCATTGTAACGGATGCCCGTATCGGATGTCGGGTCGCTGCCGTCGGTGGTGTAATAGATCGCGTCCGCACCCGGAGCGGTCAGTTCCAGCTGCTCTCCGAAGGCGATCGGCCCCTCCATCTGGGAGAAGGAGACCGTGCTGACCGGGTTGGTGAAGGCCTTGACACAGACATTGGTGGCAATGAAGTCGAAGCCTGCATCGGAAAAGAGATAACGGTAGACGTCGCTCCAATCCTGCGAGTCCGGACTGATAAAGCTCTCCCCGCCGCTCCCCATGTACTGCGGCGCATCCTGCCCTTCGGGGAGCGGGCAGGCCTCGGCGGCTATCGGGGAATGATACGATGGATTGGTCACCTTGACGACGATGCTGAAATCCTCGCCGTCCTCGAGCGGAACCGGCTCATCCAGCTTAACGGTGTGGTAGCCCGCATAGATTTCCGTGCCGTACTGCGTTTCGGTCAGCTGCCGGCCGGAGGTCGGGTCTTCAGGGTTCTTAAGGCCGGTGTAGACGGCGATCTCGTACTGTGTGCTGACATCGGTGGTGTAGAAGGATACCGCCTCGACCTGCTCGTCGTCCTGTGCGGTGAAGATGTTGGAGATGTAGGCGGAATTTTCCGTGCTGTCTTCAAAGCCCAGCGATATGCTCCAGCCCATCACATCGTGCTGGTAGTTGCGCAGATAGTTGTCGTTTGCCTCCATCTGATAAAAGCTTCCCATGTCGATGCTTTTATCCTCATAGGAGAGCCAGAAATAACCGTCGTTGCCCCAGTCGTTGCCCCAGCTGTTGCGGACCAGCCATGCTCCGTTATTCTGGGGCTGACGGCCTTCAACGAAGTTTTCCTTTGGATAATCGTCGTCCCAGCCGGCAATCAGCACCGCGTGGTCGGCGCCGGCCGGTTCGTCGTTGTACCAGGCAAAGGTCTCCTGGTTGAGTGTATCCCAATTACTGGAACAGTAGCTGACGCTGACAGCGCCGTACTGTGTCAGGATGGTCTTTACCGTTTCGGTATCCGGCCGCAGAGATTCCTGCACGTAACCATAGTAGCCGTTTCCCAGAAAGAACGCGTTCTGCAGATGGTAGTCCGAATCGTACCGCAGGGTCTCGTCCACCGTGTCGATGCTTTCATCATATGGCAGCTTGCCGGATGATATGGCGCCCTTCCAGGCCGCCAGCGTGCTGACCGCGCCCGGGTCGTTGCCGCCGAGAAGCCAGACCGGCGTGTTCTCCCTGCCATTCCGCATGTATAAGCTATATTCCTCCTCTTCATCGCCGATATAGGAAAACCAGTTCAGATGCAGATTCGACAGGGAGGTGTGCGGGAAACGGCCCAGCAGGCCGGATTCCGCCGACCCGAGCGCACTGAAGGTCCAGCAGGTGCCCCAGCTGCCCTGATTCCGCACCGGGGAGACGAGACCGTAGTCGCGCAGGTCGTAGGAGGACGGCAGCGCCGCGCGGGCGCGCGGGACAGCCGTATATCGTTCGTTCAGATAGGACAGGTCCAGCATCGAAGGCGCGGCGCCCCCGATTGTTCCGTTCTCGAGGTACCGGATATATTCCTCGTTGACCTGAGCGGCTTCAAGCCGGAGATCGTCGTCCGGGGAAGCCGGTTTGTCTGCCAGTGCCGGCAGCGCGCTGCCGGAAAGCAGAACAGATCCTGCCGCCAGCAGGCTTAAAAGCCGTTTAAATCGTTTGCGGTCGTGTTTCATAAAACATCCCTTTCCTGTATGCAGGGCAGTGAAGTACTGCCAAACTTTTGGTGTGTGTGGAACTGCGCCGCACCATACAGTGCGGCGCAGTTTTTAATGAGATGATGCCTCGTTTATGGTATCTTACGATCTTTGCTTTTTCGATGTTATGCCCACACCGAAAGCAGCCAAAACAGCCAGGGCTGCCAGCACCATAGGCGCATGGTCGCCGGTGGCCGGATTTTTGCCGGAAGAAGCGGTGCTGCCGGCAGAGGAGCTTTCCGTGCCGGAAGTGCCGGAGGAACTGACCGGGCGTACCTGGAAGGTCACTTCGGACGGGTCGGCGACCAGATTGCTGCTTTCATCACGGGAGATTTCCACCGCGTAGGTGTTCTCGCCGATGATCTCATAGCCGTCCGGCGCTTCGACCGTTTCGATGCCGGCGCCGACATCATCATAGTATCTTTCAAACGATTCATCTTCGAGGAAGGTGCCGTCCTCCAGTTCGAAGCGGATGAACACGCATGCGGCTTTCTCCACAAGGATTTCTACGGACGGCGGGACCGCCCGCCACTCGCCGTCGACAAAGAGCAGTCGCTGCGCTTGTCGATAAAGCTTCCATCCTTCATCTCAAGGGTCAGGTTGTATTCCCAGTGATCGAAGACATATCCTCCATGTGGAACGGCTTCGAGCCTGTAAAAATCGCCTTCGTTTTGAAAGCCGGCGCTGCTGCCCAGAGTTTCGATGCTTCCTCCTTATGCTGTGTGGTTGGATGGATGTTGTCTCTATCAAAACGGCGGATGCCACTGATATCATGGGGAAGGGTTTGGCTGTTCCAGACTGATGCGGGTGTAAAACAGCGGCGGGCTGTATCGGAATTCCGCGGCGCCGTCATACTTCTTTGCTGTGTGTTCGATGCTGCCGAGTCCCAGCCCTTCGCCCTGTTCCGAAAGAAAGGCCGAAGCGGGGAGGTAGCCGTCCGTCTGTTTGATGCTTGGCGCAAGCTGTATATGCCCGCAGCTGTTTTCCAGCAGGATGGCAAGCGTACTGTTGACCTGTCCGATTTTCAGTCTTATGACCCGTTCCCCCGGCAGCTGCCGGCAGGAGAGGACCGCGTTTTCGAGGCAGTTGCCGAGCAGCACCGTCATATCGTTCAGCGCGGCGAAGCACTGGGTTATCTCGGCCTTAACCTCGAACCGGATGCCATGATTGTCACATTCGTCCGCATAGTACTGCAGCAGCGCGTTGATCATAGGATCGTTACAGAAGCTGCGCATGCCCGCCGTATCGCTTGAGTCGGCGGTGGCCTGCAGATAGGCCTTCGCTTCGGCATATTGCTCTTCATTCAGCAGACGCTCCAGCAGGTGAAAATGATGCCGCATATCATGCCGCATGCGCCGCGTGTTCTCCACATCGCCGATGATCTTCTGATACTGGAGCTGCTGAATCTGCAGCTGGTTTTTGAGCTGCATTCTTTCCTGGATCACCCTTACCTCCCAGAATAGGAACCAGTAGATGACCAGAAGAAAGATGGTGCAGAACACAAAGGCGCCGGAGAACTCCAGGTAGAGGGGGCGCGTTCTGGAATTGTCCTGCTGTAGCCCCGGGATGATGCTGCAGATAAACAGGATATACAGCAGCGTCGAAGCCAGCACCAGGCAGAGGGTCTGCCTTAAAGAGGTGGGATTGATTTCCGAAAGATGACGCCGGATAATCTTTTTCATCGCAAGACAGGCAAGCGGGTAGGTGATCGCTGTGATGATTGCCAGCGTGAGCAGGTTTCCGGGATTATAGATTTCTGTGAAAGGCTGAAACCAGTTGTTTGGGAGCAGGCAGTTGGCTATGTTGAGACACATATATACGATGATGCCGTAGTTGAAGGCCAGACACAGGGAAATCAGCTTTTTTGCCGCATGCTCCCGCACAACCGCAGAGAAGGCAATGAAGCAGACAGCTACGACAGTGAACATGCACAGATTCGACAGCACATCCACATTCCAGATGCCGTGGGTATGTCCCTGTACATTCTGTATCAGAACTGAAAACACAACCGATACGGCAGAGAGGACGGCAATGGTGACGGTGAGTACACAGCGGCGCGAACGGATGAACTTGTCCTCTCCGAACGGCTGGATGCATAGAAAAAGGCAGGGCAGCAGCTGTAAAAGAAAACCTGCAGCGTGCCGCAGGAGAAATAGCATATCAGATCCCTCCAATGATACCGCGGAAAACTTACAGCGCGGATGCTGCATATGGCCGAGGACGCTTATAAAGGGAAAAAATAATGGAATTCACTGCGGTAATATCTTTTATTTTATTATAGCATAATTTACACCTGATAGGGATATCCACTCAATCAGTTTTTTTGCATTTCGTCCGTTTTGCAGTCCGGCATGCCCGGCGAGCATATTTGGATGGAAGATTATCCAAACGGACAAACGCGGCGGAGCATAAAGAAGCACAGCAAGGATGAACCCCTTACTGTGCTTCTTTATGCTTATGATAAGATAATATTTAAGAAAGGAGGAATCTTGATCAGCCTTCGCTGCCGACACGTTTCTGAACCATCATATCATGCAGGTTCTGATATTTTTTCTTGGTGGCCAAGCCGCCGCGGATATGACGTTCCGATTTATTGGTATCCAAAACCCGTTTCACCTGTACATACAGAAGGGGGTTGATTTTTTTTATACGTTCCGATACATCTTTGTGCACCGTACTTTTCGAGATTCCGAATTCTTTTGCTGCAGCTCTTACGGTCGCCTGGTTCTCGATTATGTAAAAGCTAAGCTGAACGGCCCGCTCTTCAGGATTACCCTTCAATATAAAACACCCTCTTTGTGTTGTAGTTTTGTTACTATGTATATGTGCCCGAAAGGAACGATATGTCAGCAAATGTCGGGCCATCGCCTGAAACGGACGCGGTTTTTTCGTATATCGTCCTCATTGCTGCCCTGAAGCTTTTTTTTGGCCTTCTTCTTTATGTCTATGCATCAATGAAAGCGATGATGCATCGTTCGAGGGAGTGCGGAACTATCAGCCGTATCGCCGGACAGCACAGGCGTTGGCAGGTTGTTCGGGTTGGGCCGGCATGGCGCGTGCAGTGCCGAATGTCATCGGCTGAATACCGTCCGCATATTCCTACGGCAACACCCAGCCGATGGTTTTGCGGTAGAACGCATCGGCAATCTGCAGATATCCGCTCTGGGACGGATGTACGCCGTTTACCGCGATAAGCTCCGTGTAAGAGCTGCGCTGGTTGACCGGCCGCCATTCCATTATGCCGCTGTATGCGCTGTCAAACTGGCCGCACAGCTGCATAAAATTCAGGAACGGCGCATAGGTCTCCTCCCCGCACCAGGCCGCGTAAGCCCTGTTCAGGTCGTGGACAAACCGGTCCATTGCGAAGCTGTTCCAGATAGTGCTGCTTCCATAGTTTTCACCAAGCCCGTCCTCACACGGGAGCTGAAGCCCGGACAGAACGATTTTGCAGGCGGGATAATCGGTGTGCAGGCCGTCCACAAATCCCTTAGCCTGCTCGATGAGCGTGCCGATCTCCTTTGTTCCGTTCCAGGTCATCAGCAGAAGGCAGGCGTCGATGCGCGGAACGCCGAGGGCGGCACAATAAGCTTTGAAGTCGTTGCGCCCGTCCGCGGCGCTCCAGAACGGGTTGCCGGAAAGCCGCACGGCGTTTTGATAGGCGATGTTTCCATTGTCCCCGCCGCCGGAGAGAAAGCGCAGCGTGCCGCTTTCGGGAAGCGAATATCCGGAAGCCCCATCGGGATACCGAAAGGTCAGCCTGCTGTTTGGAACGTCCCGTGTCTGCAGCTGCCAGCGGTTGCCGCCGTCGTCCATCCAGATGGACTGGCCGCTTGCATCCGACAGCTTCATGCCGCTGAGGACCTCGACACGGTACTGCGGCGCGCCTTCGGAGGTGTAGTCGGCAAAGCTGTAGCCGCCGTGACCTTCAAAGCGGGTGCCGGATGCGTGCCGCATACCGCCGATAAAGTGAAGGTTGGAAAAACCATTTCCTGCCGGGATGCCGCCGGAGCCGGTCAGCCTGCGGTCAAGCTCCGCGCACCAGGTTCCGCCCTCGGTCAGGGAATCCCCGACACAGAGCAGATAGAACGGCGCATCGGGGGAATGCGGCAGGCTGTGTACCCGGATGAGTGCCGACCTCTGTGCAAGCAGCCTGCGGGATGTGTCATACACCGAAACGGCCAGCGTGAAGTCGTCGTCGCCCGCAAGCGGCGTGTACACCCATTTGCGGTGGTATTTGCATCCCTTCGGCGCATCGAAGACCACGTAGTACTGGGAAGCGTCCCGGCATTCGAGAATGCCGTCTACAAACAGCTCCAACGTGTCCCCAATCACGGCGTCGTACTGCGCGGCCAGATCAATCGAGAACGGCTCGCCGGTGATGTTCGGCCAATCTACGCCGGTGATCTCCTCCTTGGGATGGGTGTGCTGCGCCGGAATCGCGCCAAGCCCGGTGTAGACCTTGATGTCCGCCGTCTCATAGCCGTAGGTGTCGGACAGCGTCCAGCTTCGCTGCGCGGTGGTGTAGTAGTAGGCGGCGGGCTTCGGATAGTCGAGGTCGGACACCGCCTTTGCCAGCATCAGCACGGTGCCGGTCACGCCGGGCTTTACCCGGATGCCGATATAGAAGGTGTCGGTGAGCAGCGACGGGCTGACCTCGGTCAATACCGTCAGAAAGCCGCTCTGCGGCAGTACGGCGTCATAGTGTGCAAGCTCCTGCGCCGCATCGTCGAGGAAGCAGAGCTGTACCGGCACATCGGTGCTGTCACCAACCGAAACGGCGAGGCGCACGGCGGTGATCGTTTCGGAGAAGCCGCTTTTCTGAAACGGCAGCGCCCATCCGGTGAAGACCGATACGCCTTCGCGGTGGTTGGAGAAGTCGCCGGTGCTTTTGGCAAGCAGCCGGCAGGTGGTGATCCGGTCGATCCGATTGGCGCAGGTTTCAAGCTGTGCGCCGGTCTGCCCGATCTGTGTCCCGAGCGCTTCAAGCTGCGCGTCGGTGCGGCTGTGCCGGAGCTTTAATGTGTACGGCTCATAATCCGAGGATTCCGTACCCGCCTCAAGCATCAGGATACCGCGCTCGCTGTAGCGGATGTTCAGCGTGACGTAGCAGCTGTTTTCAGCAGCCGTAAAGGCCGGATGATCCGCTTCGACGTTCGAGAAAACCTGTCCGCTCAGAAATTGAAAGGCGCTGTCAAAGAAGCAGACGCTGTGACAGAAGTTGTTGCAGACATACGATGTCCCGCCCCGCACCGGGATGTAATCGCTGTAGCACCAGGCGGCGGTGTATTCATTGCTCTGCGCCTGCCCGTTGGCGGTGCTGCGCCACCATCCCTTGGCGGAGGCGCGTTCGGCGTCGAACAGGTTGCGTCCCGGCTCGATGAACGACGCGCTGTGCTCCGATACCGCGTTTGGCGCGAACTTCTCCCGTACCAGACTGCCGTTTGCCGGGGCAGGGGAGACCGGCGCCGTTCCCGCCATCATGGCAAGCACCGATTCGGACAGGTTGGACGGCTGGATCTTGTTTTCATCGCTGTCCACGGCGAGCTGGCTCGAATGAATCGGCTCGTCCCGCGACAGCTTTCCGTTGACAGCCGCGCTGAGCTCTGCAAGCGCGGCGCTGTCCGCTTTCTGCGGAAGGGTTTCCTGCAGGCCGGTAAGCTTTTCATCGGCGTCGCTGAGCCGTCCGCCGAGGTTGCCGAACCCGCCGCGCGCCTCTACGATTTCGGCATTTGAATCGCCGGAGCTGTCCACGATATTCTGATACAGCTCTTCGCTGCGCGCTGTCAGCGTCCGCACGATATCGACATAGCCGCGCAGCTCCTCGGCGCGCTGCGCGACCTGTTCGGTCACGTTGTTCACCGCCTGTGCCTGCAGCCGCGCAAGCTCGGAAAACCGGATCGTCTGTTCGGCAGAAAGGCCGGCTTCCTTCGCTTTCTGCTGCGCGTTCTGCGCCTGTTTGAGGATGTCCAGATAATACTGTTCCCAGACGGTCGGCGTCACGGGGTTTCCGGTGACCAGCGCGCCGCGCTCGACCTCAATCGGCACGCAGTTGGTGGTGCAGCGCGTCATCAGGCTGCCGTCCGCATTCACGATGTGGCCGAACACCCCGACAAAGACCCGCTGGTTCTCGCCGAGCACCGCGCCGGGAATCGAACAGTGCCCCTCCACGATCGGAACCCCATCCGCCTCGTCCATATGGTCTTCCCGGTAGAACACCGCGAATTTAGCCCGGATGCCGTCCCAGCTTTCATCGAATTCAAAAGTGCATTCATTCAGGTTATAGCTCCCCGTCGTGGTAAATTTTTTCGGGGAAAGCAATGTATTGCCGTAAATTTTGAAAGAGATCATACTTATCACCTCATCCTTTCCATGCATCCGGCAGAAAGTTGCTGTTTTGTATGCAACATGTCCGGGAATTTTTCTTGGACTTGACAAAAAGATAATCAGGTAATATAATACCTATATAGATAATATATTACCTGATTGGGGAGGACGACATGAACGGGCTGGAACGCGTACAGGATGCAGACAAACGTTTTTTGATTTTCGGATGTCTGTTTCTGCTTTCGAACAAGCTGCAGACCATCGGCAACGAGTTTTTGGGGGAACTGACCACCAAGCAGTGGTTTCTGCTTCTGACCATGACCAATCTGTGCGAGCAGCCGCCGACCATCGGGGAGCTTGCCGGACTGATGGGCTGCTCCCATCAGAACACGATGCAGATTGCGCGCAAGCTGCAGGAAAAGGGCTTTCTGCGCATCACAAAGGATTTAAAGGATCAGCGCGCGCTGCGCGTGCAGTCCACGGACCGGTGGCGGCAGTACTGCAATGAACGCCGCGAGCAAGATGACCGATTCGTCGACACCCTGTTCGATGTGCTGGATGAAACCGAGCTCGATGTGATGCGACGGTGCGTGCTCAAGCTCTATGATAATTTAAGCGATGAAGGAAGGTTTTTCCATGAATAAAACAGCGGTTGTATACACATCCCGCTACGGATATACCGAGCAGTATGCAAAGTGGATCGCGGAAGCGCTTGGCGCCGATCTCTTTACAGCCAAAGGGCTGCACGGCGAAAAGCTGGCGGATTATGATACCATCATAGCGGGCGGAGGCATCTATGCTGGCACCATTGGCAGCGCGAAGTGGCTGTGCCAGAATGCGCAGAAGTTTGACGGCAAAAACATGATTTTCTTCACCGTGGGCCTTTCCCCGACCCATGACCCATCGGCCTTTGCGCCCTGTCTGGAACACAGTTTGCCGGAAGAGCTTCGGAAAAAGCTGCATATTTTTCATTTTCGAGGCGGCATCGATTATCCAAAGCTCGGATTTCTGCATCGCAGCATGATGTCGATGATGATTAAAATGATTCAGAAGAAGCCGCCTGAGCAACAGACCGAAGAGGACAAAGGTATTTTGCAGTCGCAGGGAAAACGCGTCGATTTCAGTGATCCTGAAGCAATTGCTCCGCTTATAAAGTGTGCGCAGGGATAAAAAGAGTACGCAGCATACCAATGGGTTGTGCCATGCCATGCTATGGTTTCTGCAGACTGATATTTTGACAGGTAACGACTATTACAGTATAACTGAAAATGAGAATCAGAACGCAAGTAAAGGGCATCCGTTTTTTTTAAAACGGATGCCCTTTTTGAACACAGCGGCGTTACGTACCCTGCTTTAATATCCGAAGATAATGCTCCATAGTGGTTGTTTAAAGTTATATCCCAGCCAAGGTATTGGGGTACTATGAAGATCACCTGTAACCGGAGAAACGTCCGCTGCTAGCTATGCCCAACCACCCTGCCAAAAACAAAACGCCGCCCGCAGGCGGCCGATGCAGATAATGG
>NZ_CCYH01000034.1 GCF_000820765.1 Candidatus Soleaferrea massiliensis AP7 | reverse complement strand
CCCTTGAACGGCCTTTCTTGGTTACTTCTTTGGCCGGCAAAGAAGTAACGACCACATAGCCAAGTGACACTTGGCAAACAACGTGAAGCCGCTGCGTCACAGCGATACAAAAACCACCCAGCCAAAGATATATATTGATAAACAAAGATTGCGCGTATACTCTAATGATTAACAAAACAAAGGCCATCCGTTTTGAAGAACGGATGGCCTTTGTCTGTGTTATTATTTTAAGAATCCATCAATGATCTTGCTTTCCGCTTCGGATTCGGTAAGCCCCAGCGTCATCAGCTTGGTGAGCTGTTCGCCCGCGATTTTGCCGATAGCCGCCTCATGGATCAGCGAAGCGTCCACATGGTTGGCGGTCAGCTCCGGAATCGCGCTGACAACGCCGTCGTCCATGATGATCGCGTCACATTCCGAATGCCCGGTGCAGCGGTTGTTGCCGCTGATGCGGGAGCGGAACACCTGATGCGAACGGTCCTTCGCGACCGAACGCGAGACCAGATCCGCGCCGGAATCCGCGCCGTTCAGATCAACCTCAAAGTTGGTTTCGGCATACTGGTCGCCATGAGTCATGATCTTTTCCTTGATAACCAGCTTGGCGCCCTCCTTCAGGATGGCCTTGGAAACACGCTTGGTGGAATCCACGCCCTTGATCTGGACGGTGTCCATCATCATGTAGCTGTTCTCGTCCATCTCCACATAGGTCTGCGGATTGATGATCCGCTTGCCGGTGCCTTCGCCGACGCCGATGTGTTTTTCGAGATAGACGACCTTCGCATTCTTATGGATGAAGAATCGATGGATGCCGTTGTGCTGCGAGCTTTCCTCGCCTTCGGTGTGTACGCCGCAGCCCGCCACGATGGTCACGTCGGCATCCTCGCCGATGAAGAAGTCGTTGTACACCAGATCGTCCACATTGCTGTGGGTGATGCATGCCGGAATGTAAACCGTTTCCCCTTTGGTGCCGGGCTTCACGGTGATATCGATGCCCGATTTATCCAGCTTTGTGGTGATCTCAATGGTGTCGGTCGACTGCCTGCCGGCGCACTGTGAATCCTCACGGATGTTAAACGCGCCGGTGATCTCACCGTTCACATCGGAGATCATCTGTAAAAGTTTTTCGGTGATTTTATTCATGACAGTACCTCCTGTTTGGGACAGAACTGGCAGCGTTCCCCGTCGCCGAGCAGCTTCGGCAGAACGTCGTCCTTGCCGCCCTGCGCGGTGATGCTGCCATCCGAAAGCACGATGATCTCATCGGCGATGTCCAGGATGCGCTCCTGATGCGAGATGATGACCAGCGAGCCTTGAATCTCATGCCGCAGCTTTTTAAAAACATCGATCAGGTTGTTGAAGCTCCACAGATCGATGCCCGCTTCCGGTTCGTCAAACAGCGTCAGCTTGGTCTTGCGGGCCAGCGCCATCGCGATCTCAATGCGCTTGATCTCGCCGCCGGAAAGGCTGGCGTTGACCTCGCGGTCGATGTAATCCTTCGCGCACAGCCCCACATCGAACAGGTAGGAGCACAGCTGCATCTCGTCGAGCGGTTCGCCGGAAGCGAGGGTCAAAAGGTCGCGCACGGTGATGCCCTTGAAACGGACCGGCTGCTGGAACGCAAAGCTAATCCCGAGCTTTGCGCGCTCGGTGATGCTTTTTTCGGTGATGTCCTGCCCATCCAGATAAATACGGCCTTCGGACGGGGTCAGGATGCCCGCAATGACCTTGGCCAGCGTCGATTTGCCGCCGCCGTTCGGGCCGGTGATGACGACGAATTTGCCGTCGCCGATCTCAAGATCGATGTTCTTTAATATGGATTTGTCTTCCTCCACGCTGATGGAGATATTTTTTAAACTAAGCATAAGCAACTCTCCAGCTTCTATTTATGCGCCGCCGAAGACGGCGTGTCCTTTGGGTTTCTGTCCTTATTTTAGCACATGATTGTGAAAAAATCTACTAAATACTACCGATTCTGTGGATTTTACCTTTTGCATGATTCTATCGGTCAAAATACGTTGGAATTTGACAGTTTTGCTCCAGATTAGAACAGGTTTATGACATGAAGAGTATGCCCTGCCACGGCTGAAAGAATCCATCGTGAGGATAAACGGCAGAAATATGATGAAAGAACATGCCGAAGTAAAGTTTATAAGGTATATAAAAAAAGGCATGAACTGATTGAATTGATAAGTTTTTAAGCGGGCTTTAGAATGGAGGCCGGTATATCATGATAAGGATAGATGAAGAGCCGCAGATGCTTTTTGCAATAGATGAGCATTGGCAGATGGATTATATTCGCCGAAAAATCCATATATAAAAGAACGGTATGAAAGGGTTTCTCCATGCAGCAGGATGGTGTGCACCGGCGTCATGGAGCAAGTATGAATCCTGTCAATTCTATATCATGGTGGAGGTGTCTTGAAAATCTATGTATTGATGGAACCACTGTATAAACAGCTCATGCGCAATAAGGCTGGGACATAAGTTACTGGAAAATTTAAGAAAGCTACGAATAAATTCTCTGAACATTTCAAGCAGCTCATGCTTCGCTATCCTTTCTGTTTCAGAATTGCATTCACCTGCAAGCAGTTCGGACATGGTGAGCAAGATTTCATCGTTTTTATCATTTTCCCGAAAGTTCAATGTGCGTTCCGTTCCCTGTTCAAAGAAATCGATGGTGAAGCTGCTCTGCCCGTTTTCTAAGCTGTTTACGGCTTCTACGATTTGATCAAACACGGAGCAAAGGTCGAAGCGGCAGTCCAAACGCCACAATGCTTCTCCGAAACCGCTGACATGAAACTGGATACAGCCGGATTCTTCAAACACATCGCAGATATCTGCAATTACGGACAAATGATTATCCAGCCCAGTTTCGTATTCTTGAGGAGGTATGAAAAAAGCAGTACTTTTATTATTTTGATTCCAAATCAATTCAATTTGAAACATGATAATCCCCGCCCACGTATGTTCGATATGGTCTCATCATATTCAATATTTGTAGGTCTGTCAATAGAATGTGAGCTTTTTAAGAACCAGATTAATCCTGGGTAAAGCCGCTGGATGGGTTCCCATTTCTGTTACCGATGTTTTCAGATATGATAAAAACACCGCCTTACCCCATTGAAAGATGGAGTAAGGCGGTTTCGTCATACATGATTCTGCAGGCTGTCTTTTTTGTTTCTGAATATTTTTAAGATTTCCAAAACTTATGATCAAAAGATTTTATCAGTCAAAGCTTTCAAACTGCTGAACGCCTTTGGTCATCAGCCGCCGGTAAAGCAGTACAATGGCCCCCGCAAGCAGAAGCGTGACAAGCGTCATCAACAGCACTTTATTGAGCGGGACCGCAAGCAGGATCACGCCGGTCAGTATCACACTGAAGATGCCGACGAGCATGGTGACCACGACGCTCTGTCCCTGCTTGATGACCGCCGCTTCGTTGGTCCAGTTAAAATTCGGATAGGACAGGTTACAAAGCAGACCCAGAATGGTTGTAAACAGGGTAAAGGCGATCGGGATCAGATACAGGAAGACAATAGACACAGGATCGAGCTTCAGGCCGAAGGCGATCAGGGTGCATCCAACCAGCACGGCTGGCAGGAAGATGCTGAGGTTGACCGCCATCTTGCTTTTAAAGATGCTTCGCGTGTCGACCGGGATCGATTTTAAAATCCAGAGCTGCTTGCCCTCAAGCGAAATGCTGCAGGTGGTGGTGGCGGTAATCGAAACGGTGAACGAGACGAACAGCGGCGCAGCCACCGAAATGATCGAGCTGAGCTGCGGCATCTCGGTCAGCTGGGCCAGCGTTTCCACATCCATAAACTGCAGCGCAACCGCCGCGATGACCAGCAGGATGATGCCCGCAAGCGTGTTCAGGACATACAGCGGGGATGCAATGAACCGCCGCATCTCCTTGCCGAACAGCGCGCGCGGGGCGGAGGAGGTTTTCAGCTCCGTCAGCCGGTAGTTTGCGTTTGATTTGTTGGTGGTCAGCGCCGTGTTGACCTTTTTGAAGATCTTCGAAATCACCAGCACATATATCGCAAACGGCGCCGCACTGATCAGGATGAACAGCAGGAAGCTGATCCAGTTATAGCCGGCGATCGCCTCGATGAACAGCGACACCATGGGATAGATGCGAACCACCACATCCATGATGGACTGGCCGATATCCGCAAAGTTCGGCATGAAATTGCCCATGTTGTACGATACCACGATGACAGCGGCGAGAAAGAGTATCATCAGAACAATGCTGGCCATATTCTTTCCTTTAAAACGGGATGCGATGATGCTGACCAGCGTGCCGACAACCGTAGCCAAAATGATCGGAATCAGCGGAAGCAGCAGGATCAGGATCAGGTAGGCCGGATAGAACATGGCGGCAGGGGATGCCTTCATCACGTAGACCGCGCCGGCCGGGACCATCAGCAGCAGCGTAAAGGCGATGTTCATGCCATAGAGTATCAGCACGCGGCTGGCAACGATGGTGCCGGTCTTGATCGGCAGGCTCATCAGCAGGTCAAAATCCCTGAAGCCGAACAGGATGCCGCTGGATTTGTAGATGGTGGTGAACAGCGTGACCAGGCAGGTGGCGGCCATCATGATGCCAGGCAGCAGTTCGACCCTGCCGATCTGTTCGAAGCCGCTTGCCATCATATAGCTGTACATAAATGAAACGCCGCAGATGACCACGCCGCAGAAAACCATCATCACGAGGAACAGGATCGATTTGTTCTTCTCCTTGGGGTCCTTGGAATAACGGATCCGGTTGATGCCGGAGACATTTAAAAAGTGAATCTTACATATATTGATGATATTAGTCATGATCTATCAACTCCATAAACACATCTTCCAGGCTGTTGTCGCCCTTGACCTCTTCGGTGCGGCCGCAGCTGATCAGTCTGCCGTCTTTGATGATCGCGATCTTGTTGCAGAGCTTTTCCGCAACATCCAGCACATGCGTGGAGAAGAAGATGCTAACGCCCTGCTGGCACAGCTCATGCATGATGCCTTTGAGTGTGTGTGCTGCTTTCGGGTCAAGCCCGACGAACGGTTCGTCCAGAACCAGCAGCTTCGGCGCATGGATCAGTGCCGAGATGATGGCGAGCTTCTGCTTCATGCCGTGGGAATAGGAATTGATGGTGTCGCCTAGATTCCTTGTGATCTCAAACGCGTCCGCATACTGCCGGATGCGCTGCTCGCGCTCTTCCTTGCCGACGCTGAACACGTCGCCGATGAAGTTCAGGTACTGGATGCCGGTCAGGTGCTCGTAAAGATCCGGATTGTCCGGAATGTAGGCGGTCATCCTCTTGCAGCCCATCGGGTCCTTGCGGACCGACAGGCCGTTGATGGCGATGTCGCCCTTGTCAAAATCCATCACGCCGACCACCGCTTTGATCGTGGTGGTTTTGCCGGCGCCGTTGTGTCCGATGAAGCCGAAGATGTCTCCATCCTCGACCGTCAGGCTCAGATTGTCCACAGCCTTCTTGCCGCCTTTATAGATTTTTGTGAAATTCGAGATTGTCAGCATAATGTTGATCCCTCCATATGTATCAAAAGATAGGATAGAAATAAGGATTCGGAAAAATACCCGTCATCCGAATGTCCGCTGTTAAGAATCCGGCAAGACATCTGTTTCTCAGAAATCAGATGTCAAGAATGCAGCAGGGCATCCGTTATCCAGCAGTCGAATGTTGATTGTTTAACGGGATACCTGTCATCCGAGTGTCAGATGTCGGGAACCCAGCAGGACATCTGTTATCCGAATATCAGGTAGACAGGATGTCAGCTTCGCACAACGGCTGTCCGCCGGATGACTGTGTGCGGGCTTCTTATGGCGGACTAACGTCCGAATCATCGTGGTCTGCAAAGTAAGGGGAACAGATCATTGAAAGCCGGCGCGGCTTGCGATCTTCACGGTACTCATTGGTGAGCGCCTGGTTGATCAGCGCGCCGATCTTTTCCATAAGCCCCTCGAATTCCTGATCGCTCATCATCAGCGTCGCCTGGCTGGCAAACAGCATATCCCTTGCATAGTCGTCGGGATCGGCATGCTTCTGGTGGTACCGCTCAAAATCCCCTGCCAGCATAATCAGAAAGGAATAGATGGTGTCGGTGATCTCCCGGCCGTTCGCCATGCCGGCGATCTGTCGGGTCATCCTGTAGGTCCGCTGCAGAGTGCCGCGCACCCGCTGTGTGCTGAAAACTTCCAGAACGCCGCAGTCGGTCAGCTTTTTGATGTGCCGGTACAGGCTTGCCTTGGGCACATCCGGCAGGGCCTGCGACAGCTCGGCCGCCGTCGCGGTCTCATGCAGCAGAAGCTGCTGGACGATGCGCATCCGCACGGGATTCAGGATGGTTTGCATCATGTTTCCGGTCAATAATATTCACCTCGATCCGGATCAAATCGAATAGTATCAAAATTGATATTATTCTTGAATGTGATTATAGTATGATTCAAAAAGATTGTCAAGAGAAAAACAATCTTTTTGAAAAATATTTTCTGAACCCCCTTGACAAATCAATTGTACTATTGTATTATTGTATCAAGCCACTAGTACAATAATACAGGAGATGATCAAATGACCTGGGAACTGAAAACCGACCGGCCAATCTACACCCAGCTGGTCGACCAGATCAAGCTTCGTATCATATCGGGTATCTATGCGCCCGGCGAAAAGATCCCGTCGGTGCGGGATCTGGCATTTGAAGCTTCGGTCAACCCAAACACCATGCAGCGGGCGCTCTCCGAACTGGAACGGGATGGACTGGTGTTCTCCCAGCGGACCAGCGGCCGGTTTATCACGGAGGATGAGAAGATGATCAATGAAATCAAGGACAGTCTGGCAAAGGAACAGATTCTGGAATTTTTCGAAAAGATGGAGAAGCTGGGCTACAACAAGAAGGATACACTGACACTGATGGAGAATACATTGAAGGAGATGGCGTAGAATGAATCAGATTTTACAATGTAGAAACCTCACAAAAGGTTTCAGCGGCAGGCTGGCGCTCAACAATGTCAATCTGGACATTGAACGCGGCCGGATCATCGGGCTTCTGGGTCCGAACGGCAGCGGCAAGAGCACCCTGATCAAGCTTGTCAACGGGCTTTTGACCCCGAATGCCGGTACGGTTCTGGTAAACGGCCAGGCGCCGGGCATCGAGAGCAAAAAGGTGGTTTCGTACCTGCCGGAGCGCACCTATCTGAACGACTGGATGCGCGTGAGCAACCTGATCAGCTTTTTCAGCGACTTTTACTCGGATTTTGATGCGAAGAAGGCCTATGACATGCTGCGCCGGCTGAACATCAACCCGCAGGACCGGCTGAAAACCATGTCGAAGGGCACCAAGGAAAAGGTACAGCTGATCCTGGTCATGAGCCGCGAGGCGCAGCTCTATCTGCTGGATGAGCCGATTGCCGGCGTCGACCCGGCGGCGCGGGATTACATCCTGAATACCATCATCACCAACTACAACCGCGAAGCTTCGGTGATCATCTCGACCCACCTGATCTCCGACATCGAGCAGGTGCTCGACGATGTGATCTTTATCAATGCCGGCAACATTGTCCTGACCTCTTCGGTCGATCAGATCCGGGAGAAGGAGGGCAAATCGGTGGATACACTGTTCAGGGAGGTATTCAGATGTTAGGAAAACTGTTAAAGTATGAATTCAAAGCGACTGCGCGGTCCTTTCTGCCGCTCTATGCGGCGCTCATTGTGATGTCGCTGATCAACAAGCTCCTGTTCTCGATCAACTCGAATTTTTTAAACGGAGCGATCGGCATCCCACAGAGCATCAGCGCGATGCTGTATGGCTTCCTGATCATTGCGGTTTTTGTCCTGACCGTCATTGTCATGATCCAGCGGTTCTACAAGAATCTGCTGAGCGATGAAGGCTACCTGATGTTCACGCTGCCGGTCAAAACGCCCTCGCTGATCTTCAGCAAGCTGATCAACGCGACCGTCTGGATGCTGTGCAGCATCGCCGTCACCGTCGTTTCGGTTCTGATTCTGGCGTACTCGCCGGGCATGTTCTCGGATCTGGCTGCCGCCATCGTGCAGTTCTTCCGCAATGTGGACCTTCAGCTGGGCATCAATGTTGCGGCCGCGCTGGTCGAGTTTATCCTGATGGTGCTTACCACCATCCTCTCCAGCGTCCTGATGATCTATGCGTCCATTGCGCTGGGCCAGCTGATGAACAAGCACCGCGTTTTGGCATCCTTCGGCGCATATCTGGTACTCAACACGGTGATGTCGACCATCTTTATGATTGGTATGATGATCCTGGGACTGATCAATCCGGATTACTTTATGTTCCACATCAGCGGGGAAGCGGCCCTGCACCTGATCATGTGGGGACTGATCCTCTACAATCTGGTGTGCTGTGCGGCGTACTATGTGATCACGCATATCATGCTGAAAAAACACCTCAATCTTGAGTAAACGCTTCAACACATTTATTATAAAACGGCAGGGGCATCCTTTGTATTGGATGCCTCTGCCGTTTTATTTGTTTATTACTGAGATGAAAAGTCTAATTTTACAAAAACGGAAATAATCTTGACATTATATACCGATTGGTTTACAATGTAAATAAGTTGAACCATATATCAAAAAAGGAGACATGATGATGAAAAAGACACTGTCCGTTCTGCTGGCGCTTTGTATGATGCTGGGCGCCTCGCTGTCATCCCTGCCGGCTCTTGCGCAGGATGCTGCATCCGACACCGAGTTTGTAACCCTGCCGCCTCAGGAGGAGTACCAGAATTTATGGGTAGGGGATGCCATTGCATTTGGACCGCTTACAGGCTACTCTCTGAGCGTTGTCACCGACGTAACTGTTTTGGAGGGCGCAGATGTTGCCGAGATCCTGACCGAAACACCTTTCGAAGGAGGTGTGCAATACTTAGGTCTGTGTCTAAAACGGGCCGGTATCGCTAAAGCAGAGGTTTCTTACCGCAATGGGGAAGGACCGATTCACACAAAGGAGATCACATTAAAAGCAGTGGAACGCCCATCTGAGGTTACGGCCGATCCGATCGAAAGAATCCGGATTGGCGATACCATTGATAAAAAGGTGATGTTCCACAATGTCAGTTATGGTTCAAATTTGAGAGTATCGGTTGATGACAGAAGCCTGTTCTTCAACCCAGGCTGGGGAAGCGGAATGTTTGATCTGGCAAGCTTTGAAAGGGATTCTCTGCATTCCTATAGCTGGGGAAAGACCGCCAAAAAACCCGGAGAATTTCTGATGAGTTGTGAAATGCAGGATCAATTTGATGTTTTCCAAAAAGTGGGACAGCCGTTCCGAGTCACGATTGAGATGCCCGACATCACAACCAATGCACCGGCAGAGGCCGCGGTGGGAAGCACAATTGATCTGGTGACCGCTCTGCAGAATACTGCCTGCGCATATGGTTCTGTAGAAAGTTTGGCGGAAGACAGCAAGAAGGATGGTAAGTACTATCAAATTGTTTATCAGGCATCTGTAGAAGTACTGGAGGGAAAAGACTGTGTCAGGCAGTCCGAGCAGGATTATTCGATGACATTGCAGTCAAAGGAAAAGCTGACCTTCTTAAAGCCGGGAACGGTAAAATTAAAGGTTGCCTATAAAAATGCAGTGGTAAATCAGGGCTATCCGGCAGATTACGAAGAAGAATTGAATGATGTCTATGTTCCAGAGAAGGTAATCACCATCCAGGTAAAGGAACCTTCGGAAGAAAGCTCTAGTTCAAGCGGTTCAAATAACAGCAGACCGGTAGAAAGTGCTTCTGAATCTGATGTAAGCTATGGAAAAGGTAATCCCGCGACAGGGGATGCGGCCCCAATAGCTGCGGTTTTAATGTTGACAGCTGTATTGGGAGGAACACTGATTGCCCTGCGCAGGAGGCAGAACGCATAGCATTTGTTTTTATAAGAATGATGAGCAATGAAAACAAGTCTTACTTTAAATATTCTATTGTTAAAAATACCGCTTTTGCACCATGCAAAGGCGGTATTTTATATAAATAAATCTTGAGAGAGGCATTGAATACGTTTGTCTAAAATTAAAGTGATGTAAAAAATATAACAGCGGTTATTAAAGTTGGATAATATAGAGTTCATTTATATGGTATACATCCGATTCGTCAAATTGGCCGAACAGGAAGATAAAACTCCTTTTTAAAAACAAAATCATCGCAGAATATGTGCACGAAAACCGCTCATACTAACAGCAGAGGTGAGACAAGTATGGCAAAACAAAGCGCCTATTTTATTGTGCGGGATGCACATGACAAGCACGATGTCAAAGCGCTCAAAAATGGGCTGGATGAGCTGAAGGGCGTGCTTTCTGTAAGCGTCAACGCCGACCAGTCGCGCATTGCGGTCGATTACGACAGCACCGGCGTACAGCAGGGACAGATCGCGCGTAAAATCTGTAAGCTTGGCTATGACATCATGGAGGACCACAATCAAGCGCATATCATGTGACGGGAGGATACATCGATGGCAAAGGCAGGCATGAGGCGGCCGGACCCGAAGGAGCCGCACGGAACCGAAAGCAACCACAAGACCCATATCCCGAAAAACGATCTGCCGCCGGTTCCGGAAATCAAGGGAAAAGCGAAAAAAGGGCACCAAAAAGCGGGGCCGATGTGAGGAATAAAGGAACCATCTGTTTTTTGGATAAGGACGGATGGTTCCTTTGATATTAGAGAGGTGTTTGTATGGAATCAGTATGGCGTGCAGAGTGCACGATCGATCAAAGACCCGCGCTTCAGGACAACATCAAAGCGGATGTGGCCGTCGTCGGCGCAGGCATGGCGGGCATCCTGACCGCGTATCTGCTGAAGGAGCAGGGTGCGGATGTCGTGATTCTCGAAGCTGGACGGACAGCAGGCGGCGTGACGGCGGATACAACCGCCAAAATCACGTCGCAGCATGGGCTGATCTACCGCCGGCTGACCGATGAGGTCGGCTTTGAGCAGGCGAAGCAGTACGCGGACGCGAACGAAAAAGCGATTAAAAAGTACCGGCAGCTGGTACTCCAAAAGGAAATCGACTGCGGTTTTGAAGAACTGCCGTCCTACGTCTATTCGACAGACAAGGTGGCCTCGCTGGAGGAAGAGGTTGAAGCGGCGCAGAAGCTGGGACTGAAGGCATCGTTTGCAAACGAGCTGCCGCTGCCGTTTTCCACGGTGGGGGCGGTGAAGTTCAGTGGTCAGGCGCAGTTCCAGCCGCTCAAGTTTGTCAAAGAGATTGCCAAGGACCTGACCATCTACGAAAACACGCCGGTGACCCAGGTAAGTGAACAGATGGTCCGCGCCGGAAAATACACGGTGCAGGCGAAGAAGGTGGTGGTGGCCACCCATTTTCCGATCCTCAACACGCCGGGCTACTACTTTATGCGGATGTACCAGCAGCGCTCCTATGTGCTGGCGCTGGAGGGCGCGGCTCAGCTCGACGGCATGTTCATCGATATGGACGAACAGGGATACTCCTTCCGCAACTACAAAAACCTGCTGCTTCTGGGCGGCGGCGGGCACCGCTGCGGCAAGGGAAAAGGGGACAGCTACTGGAAGCTCGAAAAGGCCGCGCGGGAATTCTATCCATCGGCGGCTGAACGGTACCGGTGGTCCGCGCAGGACTGCATGACGCTGGACGGCATCCCGTATATCGGCTGTTATTCCGAGTCAACCCCCTCGCTCTTTGTCGCGACCGGCTTCAACAAATGGGGAATGACCGGTTCGATGACCGCCGCGATGATCCTGAACGACCTGATCGCTGGCCGGAAAAACCCGAACGCCGAGGTGTTCAGCCCACAGCGGTTCCATCTCGCCGCCAGTGCCCAGACCATTATGGATGACGCCGCCGCTCTGGTGTCCTCGTTCTCCAAGCGGGTATTCCACTTTCCCAAGGAGCGGGCCGAGGAGCTTAAAAACGGGGAAGGAAAGGTCGTCGATCTGGACGGCGAAAAGGTCGGCGTATATAAGGATGAAGACGGAAACCTGCACACCGTTTCCGCGAATTGTCCGCATATGGGCTGCGAGCTCTCCTTCAATGCCGAGGAGAAGACCTGGGAGTGTCCCTGCCACGGTTCCCTCTTCGACTGCAACGGCATGCTGCTGAACAATCCGGCGGGGGAGGGAATCTCATCTTGAAAAACTTCCACGGAAACGGCAGAACCTCCAGCTTCTTTGAGGGCTGGTATCTGAAGCACCAGAAGGGAACGGATGTCCTGGCCTTCATCCCGGGCATGCAGGTTGGCCCGGATGGGAAAAAGGAAGCCTTCATTCAGATCATCACTGACCAGAAGTCCTACTACCTGCCGTTCGCGTACACCCAATTTAAAGCGCATCCCAGCCGGTTTGCCGTGTGCATCGGAAAGAGTGTCTTTTCCGAACGGGGCGTCAAGCTGGATATCGATACGCCGGAAGTACGGTGTACGGGTACCGTCCATTACGGCGCGTTCGTTCCGCCCAAAACCCCGATGATGGGGCCGTTTGCACTGAAATCCATGCAGTGCAACCATGAAATCCTCAGCCTGTACCATCCGCTGCGCGGCAGGATCACATTGAACGGCCGCACCTATGAGCTGTCCGGCGGCAGCGGCTACATCGAAAAGGACTGGGGAACATCCTTCCCGAAGGAATACCTGTGGATGCAGTGCGGCGGGTTTCTGGGCCGCGACAACTGCGTGATGGCGTCGGTCGCCGATGTGCCGGTTGGACGCGGCAGCTTCCTGGGCTGCATCTGTTCGGTCTATTACCAGGACCGGGAATACCGGCTGGCAACCTACCGGGGCGCGCGGGTGCTTTACTGGGATTCGGACGGGCTGTTTGTCAAGCAGGGATCCTACCGACTGATGGCCGAAGTCCTCAAACAGACGCCGCAGGAGCTGCGCGCGCCGCAGTTCGGCGCGATGAGCAGGACCATCCGGGAAGGGCTTTGCTGCCGCGCGCGGGTGAGCTTCTATGTCGGGACGCGCAAACGGTTCGACTTCATCACCGAACGCGCGAGCTTTGAATATGTAACCAGAAAGAGATTGTGAAAGTTTACACAATCAAATGAATCTATTTATATATCCACCTCTGACTGCAATATACTGGAATTTATGTAGACATTTCATACAAAATTTTTTGCAAATTTCTGAATTAATGATTGTATATCGAATCGGTTTGTGATAAAATATACACGGTCAATTTGTATCCATGATGGATTTCCTATACACAGGAGGACTCAGTGTGATACGGGAATGAATCCGTTCCAAACGGGAGGGATTCATGCAAAAAATTAATTATGGAGGGTCTTTTTATGGACAATCTAATCTATCTGGCCCCGGTGGGGTCGGTCGTTGCACTCCTCTTTGCAGTCTATCTGATCCGCAAGGTGCTCAAAGCCGATGAAGGAACGGATATGATGAAAAAGATCTCCCTGGCAGTCAGAAAGGGTGCAAATGCGTATCTGAAACGGCAGTATAAAGGCGTCGCGATCTTCTTTGCGGCGATGTTTGTCCTGCTGCTCGTTCTCGGCTTCTGCGGACTGGTCACGATGTTTGTGCCGTTCGCATTCCTGACCGGCGGATTCTTCTCCGCGCTGTCCGGCTTTATCGGTATGAAGGTGGCGACCGCATCCAATGCGAGAACCGCCAACGCCGCGCAGCACAGCCTCAACAAGGGACTGCGCGTCGCGTTCTCAGCCGGCGCGGTCATGGGCTTTGTGGTCGTGGGCCTCGGCCTGCTCGACCTGAGCTTCTGGTTCTTCTTCTTAAAATTCTGGTATACCAATGT
>NZ_CCYH01000033.1 GCF_000820765.1 Candidatus Soleaferrea massiliensis AP7 | reverse complement strand
CTTCTGGTTCTTCTTCTTAAAATTCTGGTATACCAATGTACAGCCGATTGCCGACCCGAGCGCGCAGATTCAGGCCATCACGTCGGCTATGCTGACCTTCGGCATGGGCGCGTCCTCGATGGCGCTGTTTGCGCGTGTCGGCGGCGGCATCTTCACCAAAGCGGCGGACGTCGGCGCGGACCTGGTCGGCAAGGTGGAAGCGGGCATCCCGGAGGATGACCCAAGGAACCCGGCGGTCATCGCGGACAACGTCGGAGACAATGTCGGCGACGTTGCGGGCATGGGCGCGGACCTGTATGAATCCTATGTCGGCTCCATCGTCTCCACAAGCGCGCTCGCGGTTGCGGCCAGCTATGGCTTCAACGGCGTGATGATCCCGCTGGTTATGGCGGCGATCGGCATCCTCGCTTCGATTATCGGTACCTTCTTTGTACGCACGAAGGAGGGCGCGACGCAGAAAAACCTGCTCGGCGCGCTGCGCCGCGGAACCTGGATCAGCGCCGCGCTGATCGCGGTCGTGGCATTCCCGCTGATCTATTTTGTGCTTGGCGCGGATAAGATCGGCGTCTACTTCTCGGTGCTGAGCGGACTTCTGGCCGGCATCCTGATTGGATTCTTCACCGAATACTACACCTCTGACTCCTATAAACCGACGAAAAACCTGGCGGGCACCTCGCTGACCGGCCCGGCAACTGTCATCATCGGCGGTATGTCGCTGGGTATGCTGTCCACCCTGATCCCGGTCCTGATCGTCGGCATCTCGGTTCTGGTCAGCTTCTATGTCGCGGGCGGCGGCGCGGATTACAACTGGGGACTCTACGGCATCGGCCTTTCAGCGGTCGGCATGCTGTCCACCCTGGGCATCACGCTGGCAACCGACGCATATGGACCGATCGCGGACAACGCGGGCGGCATCGCCGAGATGTGCCATATGGGCGACGATGTGCGTGAACGCACCGATGCGCTCGATTCCCTTGGAAACACCACCGCGGCGACCGGCAAGGGATTTGCCATCGGTTCCGCGGCCCTGACGGCCCTGGCGCTGATTGCCTCCTATATCGCAGAGGTTCTGCTGATTGCGCCAGACGGCTTCAAGTTCGATCTCGCCATCAACAACCCGACCGTCCTCGTGGGCCTGTTCGTCGGCGGCATGCTGCCGTTCCTGTTCGCGGCCTTCACCATGGAAGCGGTCGGACGCGCGGCACAGAGCATCGTTGTGGAAGTGCGCCGGCAGTTTAAACAGATCAAGGGCCTGATGGAAGGCAAAGCGGAGCCGGATTATGAATCCTGTGTGGATATCTGCACAAAGTCCGCGCAGAAGGAAATGATCCTCCCGGCAGTGATCGCGGTCATCGCGCCGATCATCGTCGGATTGATTCTCGGTGTCAACGGCGTTGTCGGCATGCTGGCCGGCGCGACCGTCACCGGATTCATCCTTGCCATCATGATGGCGAATTCCGGCGGCGCCTGGGACAATGCAAAGAAATACATCGAGAGCGGCAAGCTCGGCGGAAAAGGCTCCGAAGCGCATAAAGCGGCGGTGGTTGGCGATACCGTCGGCGACCCGTTCAAGGATACCTCCGGCCCGTCCATCAACATTCTGATCAAACTGCTTTCGATGGTTTCCATCGTTTTTGCAGGTGTTGTTGTGAACTTCTCGATCTTCTGATTGATTACAAGGAAAGCTTCACCAGGATACATAGAATGGGGGAGGGAGCGGAAAGCTTCTTCCCCCGTTTTCCGCAATTTTTGCGAAAAATACTTGACAAGCCTGTATACGGTATGGTAGAATAATCTTCGTTGGAAATAGACGGGGCATTAGCGCAGCTGGGAGCGCACCACACTGGCAGTGTGGGGGTCAGGGGTTCAAGTCCCCTATGCTCCACCAGATGAAAGGTCCTATAAATAGCTGGAAGCGGCTGTTTATAGGACTTTTGTTTATCGTAAACGCGCATTTTGGCTTGATCGAATGGATAAGATGAATCCTATCATCAGTCAACCGACGGAAAGGAAACCTATGAAAGAAAACAAATATGATGACGAACTGTTTTTTGAACAATACAGCAATTTTCCCCGTTCGGCTGAAGGGCTGGCCGCGGCGGGAGAATGGCACGAGCTCAGAAAGATGCTCCCGGATTTCCAAGGGAAGCGCGTGCTGGATTTGGGCTGCGGCTTTGGCTGGCATTGTAAATATGCGGTTGAGCACGGCGCTGTCTCCGCCTTGGGAACCGATCTGTCCGAAAAGATGCTGAAGGGTGCCTTGGAACGGAATCCGGACCCCCGCATCACATACGAAAAGACGGCGATGGAGGACATCTCGTATCCGGCGGATTCATTTGACATTGTGCTCAGTTCGCTTGCGTTTCATTATGTGGAGGACTTCCCGATGGTCTGTAAAAAGATCTATAACTGTCTTGTAAAGGGCGGCGCGTTTGTCTTCTCCTGCGAACATCCTGTCTTTACAGCCTACGGCACGCAGGATTGGCACTGCGATGAGGATGGAAAGATTCTGCACTGGCCGGTGGACCGTTATTTCACGGAGGGCAAGCGGGAAGCCCATTTTTTGGGCTGCGACGTGGTCAAATACCATAAGACGCTTACCACCTATGTCAACACGCTGCTGCAGACGGGCTTTGCCATCACAGGCTTGGCGGAACCCCAGCCCGATCCCGAACTGTTGGATGTGCCCGGCATGAAGGACGAGCTTCGCAGGCCTATGATGCTGCTTGTTTCCGCAGAAAAAAGATAGCAGATGCACGACAGACAACCGTATTCGAATAAAAAATCCACCCTGCATCGTCCAGCGATGCCGTGGTGGATTTTTTATTTTTACGGATGTTTAACTGTTGAATTTCACACAGACGGAAATATGGCCAATATGCAATGGATATCCTTTTTGCGCACATAAAGCGCAGGTTGTGATACCATGCGAAAACTTTCCAGCCGTATGCCTTCGCAGGAAAAACGCGGGTCATTTCCTGTCTGCTGTCAGGACCATGACGGGGTTTCGGATATCCGATGATTCGTCGGGAGTTTTTTTCGGCTTGATGGAGTTTGGCCCTATGGTTTTTCCAACACCGGACCGCTGTCACATGGATTGCTTTTCCAATGCTGTATGGTTATCTTCTTCTGTTTCGTTTATCGGTTTCATGGAGATATTTTCTGGCCTTTTTCATGCCGCCGACTTCTTTGAACATCGCACTGAGCTTTTCTTGCTCGATCTGCCTTGCGGACAGGCCGTCGTATCTTGCTTCCCGCTTCAGCTTCTGGTAGCTTTCCAGCCTACGGCGGTCCAGACTGCCGTTTTTCAGTGCCTCACGGACCGCGCATCCCGGTTCTGCGGCATGCGTGCAGTCCCGAAAGCGGCACGAAGACGCCAGATCGTCGATATCGGAGAATGATCTGGAGAGGTCTACGGAATCTACGCCCAGCTCCCGCATGCCCGGCGTGTCGATGATGATGCCGCCCTGCGGCAGGACGAGCAGTTCCCTGCGGGTCGTGGTGTGCCGGCCCTTGTCATCGCCGCGGGTCTGCGACGTCGAAAGCAGCTCCTCTCCGGCCAGACAGTTGACCAGCGTGGATTTTCCAACGCCCGAGGAACCGATCAGGGAGGCCGTCATTCCCGGCCGCAGATAGGACAGGATATCCTGACAGGACGACGGATCGAAGCTTGAAGTTATGACAATCTCCGTGCCGGGCGCAATCGATTCTATTTCAGTTCTCACTGCACGCAGGTCCGCGCACAGGTCGGCCTTTGTCAGCACCACCACCGGGGATGCACCGCTGTTCCATGCGACGGAGAGATACCGTTCCAACCGGCTCAGGTTGTAGTCGCTGTTCAGGGACATGCACAGGAACACGATGTCGATGTTGGCGGCCACCACCTGAATGTCCTGCTCCCTGCCCGCGCATACCCGTTCAAAGCTGCTGACCCGGGGGAGAAGATGATGGATGATGGCGTTGCCGGTACGGCTGTCGGTTCGGTCCGCCATCACAAAATCTCCCACAGCCGGATGCTGTGAAGCCTCGTGGCGGAACCTTCCGGAGATCTGCGCGAAGCATTCCCCATCCTCTGTGATGAGCTTATACAGGTCCCTGTACTGGGAGATAACGCGTGCCAGACACAGGCCGGGGTAGAGGGATGCTTCGGAAAAACGGCGTTCATCTGCACCGTAACATTTCATATTGTTATTCAAGATTTTCCACCTCATAATTTTTATAATATTTTAACTTTCATCATCGGCGGAACGCTCGCTGCAGAAAAAAGGGCACAGTCACAAGACTATGCCCAATCCGTTTATCAAAGGATTTTGTTTGGCATAGTTCTGTATGAAACCTCATTGCACAACAAATAGAGCGACCATCGTCGCTTTCGTTTTCTATGCAGCTGCGTTCCTTACAGAACAATCACCAAGCAGACCCCTCTCATACAATTTATTGTAGCAAGGATATCATAAATACATGCGGATGTCAAGCTGCCACAGCCCCAAAACAGGAGAATTACAAATGAGAAATAATGCCAATAGAATGAGCGTCCATTACGACAGCTCAGGCGACAAAATGAGAAAAAGATGTAGCAGGTTGCTGTTGTGACAGGAGGTGTTTTGTTTTTGAGTTGTTTTATCAAAAACAGCCTGACAGATTCGGTCTTTAAACGAATCTGTCAGGCTGCAAACGTTTTTAGGATGTATAGCGCATCCTTGCGAAAAAAAGTGGAATAAAAAATCGATATACCAAATGCACCTCTGTACATTGTTTGATCAGGTGCAAAAGACATCTATAAAACAGCGGCACAATGGACGAAACCGCCTTTGCCATGGTTGTACTGTACCAGCAGGCGAATGTATAACGGCCAGTACGGTTGACGGAAACCTTCGGACAACTTCTTTCCGCCCATGCATGCTATTGTACCCGCAGCAGACATTTATCCGATTTTCCGCTGGACGGGTTTTTGGCGTAAATCCAGGTCGCACCTTTTCCAACGCCTGTGACGGTGCCGTCAGCCGAAACCTTTGCGACAAACGGATTGCCGCTGGAATAGACGACCGTGCGGTCCAGTGCGGTTTGCGGAAGCGCGGCGGCTGTCAGCTTCAGCGTTTTGCCGACGGCAACGGATGCCTCCTCCCGGCCGAACGATACCGAATCGACGATCAGGCTGCCGTCAACATGCACGAGACATTGATCGGATTTTCCGCTGGCCGCATTTCTCGCGTACAGCCAGGTGGAGCCGGTTTTCTTCGCGGTGACCACGCCCGCGTCATCGACAGCGGCGACAGCGGGATTTCCGGTTGACCACTGGATGCTTTTATCCACCGCGCCGACGGGCAGGACCTGTGCCGACATCTTCAGCGTTTTGCCGGCCTGTATCGTCACTTCCTGTGCATCAATCGTCACCTTCTCGGCAAGCGTGCCGGATAGGTTGGATTCGACCGTCAGCAGGCATTTATCCGAAAGCCCACTGGCCGGATTTTTGGCGTACAGCCAGGTTTTGCCGACCGATTTTGGTGTGACGGAGCCGGATGCGCTGACAGAAGCGATGGAGGGATTTCCGATGGACCATTGGATGGTCCTGTCCGCGGCGTTCTGTGGAAGGACCTGCACCGAGAACGAACGCGTTTCGCCAAGTCGGACGGAAGCCTCCGACGCATTCAGTGCGATTGAGGTGACGAGAACGCCGGATGCGTTTGGTTCCACGGTCAGCAGGCATTTGTCCGAAAGTCCGCTGGCCGGATTTTTGGCATACAGCCAGGTTTTGCCGGGGCTTTTCGCGGTCACGACACCCGAAGCGCTGACAGAGGCGATGCTCTGATTGCCGACAGACCAGCGGATGGTTCGGTCGTCTGCATCTGCGGGCAGCGCCTGTGCGGAGAACGCAAGCGTTTTCCCGGCTTTGACGGACGCTTCCTGTACGTTCAGTTTGACCGATGTGACCGGAATCCCACCGGAAGCGGATTCGACGGTGATCAGTGCCTTTGCGTAAAGCCCGCTTGCAGGGTTTTTGGCATACAGCCAGGTCTTGCCGGGGGAAACACCGGTGATGACGCCGCGGTCATCCACCCGCGCGATGCCGGTATTTCCGATCGACCATGCGATGGCCTTGTCGCTGGCGTTTGCAGGAAGCACCGTGACAGGGATCGAGCCGGTTTTACCGGCTGTCACAGTCAGTTCATCGGATGAAAGGGTAACCGAAGTGACCGGCGTGCCGGAGCCGTCGAGCACCACGGTTACAAGGCATTTTGCGCTTTTCGAGCTGGAGGGGTTCAGCGCGGTCAGCCAGGTTTTTCCGGGCGCGACGCCGGTGACGGCACCCTTTTCATCAACGGTTGCAATCCTGCTGTTGCCGGTGGTGTAGCGGATGGTCCGGTCGGTGGCATTGGACGGCAGAACCGAAGCGGCGACCGTTTTTTGGGAGCCTGCCGCAACCGTCGCTTCCCCGGCGATCTCCACCCCGGTGACCGGAACGGTGGGCAGCTCGGTGGAGAGCGAAGAGACCGTACCGGACAGGTACTGGCCGATATACGGTGCGTATTTGCCGGAAGCCGACGGCGTGATCTGTCCGGACTGACAGTTGAGCCGGCAGTTTTGCACCTTGCCGCGGTTGACGCCGACAAGCCCGCCCGCGATCCCGGTTTTGCCGAACGCGCCGTCCGCCTTGACGGAGCCGGAAGCGCCGATCAGCACATGGCAGCCGGTGATCGATGACTGCGCCTCGTTCTGCGCCGCGATGCCCGCGGAAACCCGCATGCCCCGCAGCGGTCTGCCGACAGTGACGGTGCAGCCGGTGATCTGTCCAGGAAGCTGGGTGAGCGAAGCGGCTGCGTGCTTCCAGGACCCGTTGTAGACAGCGATGGAAGCGGCCATCATGCCGCTGATATCCGCGGTCAGTTCCAGCTTCAGATTTTTGATGACGCCTGCGTTCCTGTAGAACAGCGCCGCATCCGGGCTGAGATTGGTAGACAGTGTGCTGACGGAGACGGTCTTTCCGTTGCCGTCCAGCGAACCGGTGAACGCGCCGTCCTCGGCAATCATCCGAAAGCCGGCCGGCAATGTGATGCGCGCAACGCTGTCGGCAATTTTATAGTGCTTGTCCAGCCCATTCCGGATCCGGTCAAAGTCAGATGCTGAGGCGATGAGGATGGGATCGTTCTGCGTGCCCGATGCGGCAGACACCATCGGCGGCCTGTATACGAACAGTGAAAGCAGCAGACAGAAGCTCACAACCATACAGAGAATGTTGTTTCGATTTCGGATCATAGATTTTTCCTTTCCTATAGCTGATATATTCATGATACACTACGCCGAAAGCGGTGTCAATGCGAAATTTCGACAAAAAACCGGTTATCCGGCGGGAATCGTCTGCATATATTTGAGGGAAAAGGTTTATCTGGAAGCTGTGGAGAATGATAGAAAGCGCGCCGTTTTGGCGCAGAACATCATCAGGAAGGGCGATCTGTATGGACTATGAAAGATACAATGACGAGCTTACCGCTCATCGGAACCGAAGAAATGAACATCGGGCGAAACCTGCGGGCGCAAAGAAGAAGGATATCATCACGCCGGTGCTGATTGTGCAGTCCCTGATCTGCATCGTGCTGCTGCTCGCATGCTTCGCCGTCAAGCTGGTTGGGGGAGGATTCTATGAAAAATCGCGGCTCAAATATGCGAACATGCTCACCGACAAGACCATTGAAAACCAGCTGACCGAGAATGTCCTGAAATTTGCCGATCAGGTGCCGGCGGTGCGGCAGGTATTCGATGCGGTCGGCGGTTATGTCGACGATCTCGCGACCATGCTGCACATCGATACCGGAAAGCCGGCCGAAGGCCAATCCGCTGACCTGCCGTCAAACACGCCGGCGGACGACGCCCGGGAACCGGAGAGGGATGCCTGGAAGCGTCCCGCGGACAATGCCGCCGGCGCTGCGCTGACCCTCTATCCGCGCCCGCCCGCAGACTGTGCCTTTGCACGCTGTAAGCCAGGTTCGGCCGCGGCGTTCTCCAATTCCGCGGCGGCTGTCTCGTCTACACAAAAGCAGAATTCCGTGTCGGTTGTCAGCGAGGGCGTCGCCTCGGGAAGTGCTGCCAGTGTGCAGGGAACCTCTGCAGAAAGCGGCATGGGCGGTATGATCGAGGTCGCAGATCCCGGAAACGGGGACATCCTGACCCCGCCGGACTCCGCGACGCTTGCGCCGGTCTACCTGTCTGCGAAGCCGTCCCTGCCGCTGCATGGAACCATCACCTCGCCGTATGGATACCGTATGCATCCGACCACCGGAAAGCTCGACTTTCACAACGCCGTGGACATCGCCGCGCCTCAAGGCACCCCGATCTCCTGCGTGCTGCCGGGCAAGGTCAAGAAGGTGGTGCAGGATGACGATATCTACGGCAACTATGTCGTGGTGGAGCATTCTGAGAACCTGTCCACCAAATATGCGCACTGCAGCGTCGTGCTTGTGAAGGAAGGCACCGTGCTGCGCGAAGGGGAGACCATCGCGCAGGTGGGAAGCACCGGCATCGCAACCGGCCCGCACTGCCATTATGAGATTCTGGTGAACGAAATCAACGTCGATCCCGCCTGGGTCTATGACCTCCCCGACGAGGAGGATGAGTCACAGGCGGTATAAGGCCGACAGAGCCTGTCTGTAAGGGAGCGGGCGCCGTGCGGCCTTTCGTCTCGTATGCTGTGCCGCCAAGAATGTCCTGTCTGTTTCTATATAGACGCCATTCTTTCATGTCCGGTCTGCTTTCGTATGGATGCTATCCCTTGGGGAAAGTTGCGGAAGATGGCGGGGATACATCAGATATCAAAGCGGATGCGGCTTTACTGCAGAGAGATTCAGATAAAACAGCGGAATGACAGGCGGTGATAGCGATTGCACTTCAGAATCTGTGATATCGACATTGAACTGACCTTCGGATTCTTTGCGGCGCTTGCCGTGTTTATGCTGTTCGACCGTTCGGGGCTGCTGCTGTGGATGCTGCTGACCATCCTGCTGCACGAAACCGGGCATCTGTGTGCGATGCTGCTGTGCGGAAGCATCCCGCGCGCGGTTGTGCTTGAGCCGTTTGGCGTCAAGATTGTGGAGGGCAGGCGCGCGCTCTCCTATCTGCAGGACGCGCTGGTCCTGTTTGCGGGACCGGCCGCGAATCTGCTGCTGTTTCTGGTCCTGTATCTGCTGTATGGCCTGCGGATGCCGATCGTCGGCGTCATCAGCCTGCTGACGGGGGCCCTGAATCTTCTGCCCATCGGTTTGCTGGACGGTGGCTGGATGGTGGAAAACCTGCTGCAGCTGTTCCTGCCTTACCGGCGCGCACAGACGGTGAGCGATGTGGTTTCATTTTTATGCCTGGTGCCACTGTTTGTACTGGGCATTGTGATTCTCTGTTCCGCCGGACACAACTTTACGCTGCTGCTGCTGTGCACCTATCTGCTGGTCACCATTGTCTTCAAGACGAATATGCGGGGCGGGTAGCATCCATGTCCCGGGAACCGCAGTGTGGGCAGAAAGCTGCCAATATCACAAAAGAACCCGTGTTTGGCCTATGCCAATCACGGGTTCTTTGACAAGCTGAGAAGACTGATTCCAGATCAGTCTCTTCTTTTCTTGGTAATTCCATCTTGATAAAAATATCTCAGTCCTAAGATGACGCACCGGACAGTTATAAGAATTTACCGGCGCGAACAGGTTTTTATCCTTAGCTGGTGCATACGGAATAAGCAAAAACATCGTGGCGCCCGTGTCAGATGCCGGGACGCTTCAGCGCGTGTTTTACAATGCCGGACATCTCCGCAAGCAGTGTTTGGATGCCCTGACTGTAAAGCAACGCATCGTTTTTCTGCAGCCCCTCTACAAGCATAATGGACGCGCGTTGCGCCGCTTTGTCCCATTGCTGCGTCCTGATAAAGGGGTATCCCCAGAACAGATATTCATACAGCCGCTCACAGATCTCACGTATGGACGCCAGCGGATAGACATCCAGCAGATGGTGAATCGAAACGTAGAGCAATCGGTGCGGCTTCCCTGATTGGACAGAATGCCGCAGATCATCCAGAATCGCGTTCCGTTTGCTTTGAGAGATGGCGGAAAACGCGGCGCCAATGACCTTGTCGCAGGACAGCGTGATCATCTGGATGCTGTAAAAAAGAATATCAAAATTTCTAAGGATAGCCGGCTGTCTGAGTTTCTCGGTATCAGGCGCTGAAAATGCGATCTGTGTTCCGACTCCGTTGATGGATTTGGTGATGCCCAGGCTGTTTGACAGGTCGACCGCCCTGCGTACGGTGCTGAAGGACACACCGTATTCCTCAGCCATTGCTGAAAAGGAGGGAAGAAGTGCGCCCTCCTTGCAAATCCCTTCCTCCACCCTGCGCATCAGGCGCAGAACCAGAGAATAGCAGTATTGCGGCCTGCCATAATACCCCTGCCAATGGAACGGAATCTGTACAACGGCGGTTTTATCGGTCTGAGGCGGCAGGATATAATCCTTCATTGCGCGGTAATATTGATCCTGCAGCTGTAAATAAACTTCCAGCAGGCCCTGGCGGTCGTTTTGATGGCAGCAGGCGGCAATCCGGTCGATTGCTTTTCGGGAGTACTCCCGTTCTTCGGCGTAGGAATCGATCGCTTTCTGCAGGCATGGGAACTGGAAATACAGCACGATCTCATTGGCCAGATCGACCGCGAGAGGATTCTGAAGCTTTCCCAGCATGGTAAAGCAGCAGACCAGGGACAGATAAGAAACCTCCGTATCGGGAAGGGCGGCGATCCGACCGAACCTTTGCAGATCTTCCGCGGACAATAGCCGGCATCCCTCTTCAAACATGGGGGCGAGGAGCAGCATCGTCGTCCGGTTCAAATCCAGCATGACGGCTTTTCTTGCAAGGTAATACGCTTTAATATCATTTTCAATTTTTTCTTCGGAAGCGTCATAGACGACGGTGGTCCGTCTGCCGGCTGATACGCTCAGATAGCCATCCTGCTGCAGCTGTGCGAAGGCGTTGCGTATCGTCTGCCTGGATACCTGAAATTTATCACAGAGCTGTTTGATGGGCGGGAGGATATCCCCTTTATGAAAATATCCAAAATGACAGCGTGAGGCGTAATATTGATATACAAACCGATATTGATACTGGTCCAAAGCAGTTTCTCCCTCCGGTCTTGTCGTTTCTAAAATATTATAACATTTTTTTATCAAAAAAGCTATGCCCACTTGTTATCCCTTGTCAAATTTGCTATAATTAAAGGTACGTACATGAGCAAGGTTGGCCGTATGGAGATTGGGGCCTGCGTATGAAAGCGGAATTCATGAATGATTCACCTGTTTATCGGGAATCTGTTTTGGATATAAACGCTGGGTGGCTGTGCTTGTGCGGCCATCCGTTTCACTGTGGGCGTTTTTACAGGGGTCTGCCGCGGTTGCTCAGCTGTTAAAGACACGCGGGACCGGTATGCTGTGCGCGTGGCGGCGTATGCGGCGGAGGTTTCGGAAGTATGGGGATGACGGTATTGCATCGGGCATGACAGGATGATATGCGGGAAGGCCGGGCCATGCAGGCGGTGGGAGGACATCCCATACCGAATACAATAAAGAGAAAATGCGGCTGCGCATATAAGGCGGACGAGGAGGGAAACACATGAACCGGAACACACTGCTGATTGTGGATGACATGGAGGTAAACCGCGCCATTCTGCGCGCGTTGTTTGAACAGGATTACAACCTTCTGGAAGCGGAGAACGGCGAGCAGGCGCTGATGCTGTTGAGCCAGTATCAGGACACGATAGCCGCGCTGCTGCTGGATGTGGTGATGCCGGTCAAGGACGGCTACGAGGTCATGGTGGAGATGAACAAGACCGGTCTGATCAAAAAGATACCGGTGATCATCATCACCTCCGAGGATTCCATGGAAAACGAAGTCCGTGCCTTTGACCTGGGCGCGTCGGATATCGTCATGAAGCCGTTCGAGCCCCATGTGGTCAAACGCCGGGTGCAGAACGCCGTGGAGCTCAACCTGCACAAGGAGCATCTGGAGGAACTGGTTGAAAAGCAGGCGGTAAAGCTCCGCGAATCCCAGGATGTCATGATGGACGCGTTGTCCTCCGTCATCGAGCACCGCAGTGTGGAATCGGGGCAGCATATCCTGCGTATCCGCATGTTTACGAAGGTGCTGCTGGAGGATATCATGCGCACCTATCCGGAATACAACCTAAATGAGCGTGTTATCAACGTTATCGCCAGCGCTTCGGCCCTGCACGATATTGGGAAGATATCCATCCCGGATGCCATCCTGAACAAACCGGGGCCGCTTACGGCCGAGGAGTTTGCGGTCATGAAGACCCATTCGGTGAAGGGCTGCGAAATCCTGGAGGGCCTTGAAAGGATGGACGACAAGGAATACCTGCGCTATGCGTACAACATCTGCCGCTATCACCACGAACGATGGGACGGTGGGGGCTATCCGGACGGGCTGAAGGGCGAGAGCATTCCCCTGTGCGCGCAGGCGGTCGGCATTGCGGACGCCTACGACGCGCTGACCACCGACCGGGTTTATAAAAAGGCGTATTCCTCCGAAAAGGCCTACAACATGATTTTGAATCAGGAATGCGGCGCTTTTTCTCCGAAACTGCTGGAATGCTTTAAGAGTGTCCGCGAGCGGTTTGCCATGCTGTCCAGCAGCTATGCGGACGGCCGCTCCCCGAAAGCGGATTCGGAAAAGCTGGCCATCATGCCGGCGCTTCATCCGACAGAGGAGCAGAACACACAGCAGTTCAGCCAGATGAAGTATACGGCGATGCTGCGGTACGCGGACGCCACCGTGATGGAGATCAATCTGGACAGCGGCATCTATCATCTGGTATATACCCTGAATGAGGATTTCGATTCGCTGCGCTTTGGTGAAAACTACAGGGAGGCGATCCGCAATTTTGTGGACAAAGCGGTCCACATCGACGACCGCGCGGAAGCTTATGACGCGATCGACCGCTATGAGCAGGACTTTGTTGAGAACGGTTTGCTCAAACGTACCCGGCGGTACCGGGTGCTGCAGCGGGCTACCGGCAAATATGCCTGGTATGAGGCGACAATGCTGCGCATCGATATCCACAACCCCCATTCCCACAGGATGCTGGCGGTGTGGAAGGAGCTTGCCGGGGCAGGCTGCCATTTGCTGCCGCAGGCAGAGCGGGATGACCGGATTCCGGAAATTCAGGATCAGCTGATCGGCATCCAGCAGTGTGTCAATGACCGGTGGTTTACCATGACGAAGATCAACCGGGGCTTTATCAATCTGTTCGGCTACAGCAGGCAGGAGGTTCACGACCTGTTCCGCGACCGCTATACCGAGATGATCCATCCGGACGACCGGAAGGCGGTCAGGGAGCGGTTTCAGGAACAGCTTCTGCTGGGGAACACCATGGAGCTGGAATACCGGGTTCCCGCGAAGGACGGGCGCATGGTCTGGATTCTCGACAAATGCCAGCTTGCGACGGCGAAAGACGGGACGGAATACCTCAACTGCGTCCTGGTGGATATGACCCAGGTCAAGCAGGCGCAGGAGGCGCTGCGCCTGACCATAGAACGGCACGAGATCATCATGGATCAGACCAACGACATCATCTTTGAGTGGGATATTGCAAAGGACACCCTGAGCTACTCCTCCAACTGGAACAAGAAATTCGGCTATGTGCCCATTCAGGAAGAGATCAGCACGCGGATTCCGCAGGCTTCCCACATCCTGCCGGTGGATATCCCGCGCTTTGTCAAGCTGATGGAGGACACGCGCGGCGGCATCCCCTATGGGGAAGCGGAGGTGCGCATTGCGAACGCGGACGGGCTCTATACCTGGTGCCGGATCCGCGCGACGGTGCAGTTCGACCGCGGCGGCGCGCCGATCAAGGCGGTGGGTGTGATTGTGGATATCGACCATGAGAAACGGCGCACCCAGGAGCTGATGGACAAGGCCGACCGCGATTCCCTGACCAAGCTGTTCAACAAGAGCGCCGCCCGCAAACGGATACAGAAGCAGCTGGAAAACCGGGCTCCATCCGACCAGTATGCGATGCTGATCATCGACATGGACAATTTCAAGCAGGTGAACGATTCGCGCGGCCATATGTTCGGCGACGCGGTCCTTGCGGAAATTGCCGCACAGCTCAAAAAGCTGTTCCGTTCGGACGATGTGATCGCCCGGATCGGCGGGGATGAGTTCCTGGTGTTTGTCCGATGCGTTTCGGATATCAAGATCATCCTCGATCGGGCAAAAATTGTCATCGAGCGGTTCCATGACGTTCTGGCGCAGGATCTGCAGGATTTTCAGCTTTCCTGCAGCATCGGCATCTCCTGCTGCCCGGGCGACGGAACCGACTATCAGCGCCTGTTCCAGTCCTGCGACCAGGCGCTGTACCATGCCAAGCAGCGGGGCAAGGACCAGTTCGTCCTGTTTGACAAGGATACCATGGCCAGGGCGTTCAGCCTGAGTCCGGACCAGGTCCTTGCCGCCAGCACCCGGATCGAATCGGACGACGAGTCCGACCTGCATACATACGGCATCATTCAGCAGGCGTTCAAGGTGCTTTATGAGGCCGGAGACGTGGAACTGGCCGTCAATTCCATTCTGGCGATGGTGGGACTCAAGTACAACGTCAGCCGGGTCTATATCTTTGAGGATTCCGAGGACGGCACCTGCTGCAGCAATACCTTTGAGTGGTGCAACGAAGGCATCCATCCGGAAATCGATACGCTCCAGAACCTGTCCTACCAAAGCGATCTGGATGGGAACTACCACGACAATTTCAACGAAAACGACATCTTCTACTGTCCCGATGTCCGCGAGCTTCCGCAGAAGCAGTATCAGATCCTGCAGGCGCAGGGCATCCTGTCCCTGCTGCAGTGCGCCATCCGGGACGACGGGAAGTTTGTGGGCTATGTGGGCTTCGACGACTGTACGGAGAGGCGGATATGGACGCAGGCGCAGATCGACGCGCTCGCATTCATCTCCGAGCTGCTGTCCACCTTCCTGCTCAAGAAGCGCGCGCAGGACCGGGCGCTGGCGACAGCACAAAATCTGCAGATGGTGCTGGACAACCAGAATTCCTGGATCTATGTGATCGATCCCGATACCTACGCGCTGCGGTATATCAACGCGAAGACCTACCGGATCGCGCCGAACGCCTGTCTGGGCATGCGCTGCTACGAGGCCTTCTTCAACCGGACCCAGCCGTGCGGGCGCTGTCCGGCGCGCGGCATCCGGCATATCATCAATCAGACCATGGAGGTTTTCAACCCGGTTTTAAACGTTTGGTCTTTGGCGGATGCGTCCTTCATTCACTGGGGGACACAGGATGCCTGCCTGCTGTCCTGCCACGACATCACGCCGTATAAGCTTCGGGAATGCGACGGCAGAAACCAGCGCGAGAACGGCTGAAGCATAAAAGATACGATGAACTATACATCTCGTCATGAAGGAAGATGAACATATGGCAACAAATCCAACTGAATCTCAGAATATTTCCGAAGCGGAGAGTCCCGGCTATGAGTACAAGACGCTGATGAGTTCTCTGCAGGTCAGCGTCAGCAAGCATCTGCTGGATGCGTCTTTTACGATGGTGTGGGGGAATGACTTCTATTACAGGATCATCGGTTATTCAAAGGACGAATATGAAGAGCTGTTCGACAACAACCCGCAGATCTATTACACATATCACGGTTATAAGGATGAACTGGGTAAAATCACGCAGGCGGTCATCCAGGCAATAGAGAATGGCAGAAACACCTTCAGCATTGTGACGCGCATGCCGGTCAAAGGCGGCGGACACATCTGGGTGCGGATGACGGGAACCTTCACCGACGAGTATGTAAACGGGAAGCAGGTTTCCTATACGGTGATCACCGATATCAACGATCTGGTGCAGATGCGGATAGACCAGTCGATCACCTACAACAACATCCCCGGCTTTGCCGCCAAATTCGTCATCGATGAGCATACCGGCATCCGTCTGCTGGATGCCAACGACCAGTTTCAGAAGTTCTTCGGCACAAAGAAATCCATCGATTCCTCCAACGAGGTGTTCCGAAAAAACCTGGAGCTGAATGCCGAGGCCATTCAGGCACAATACCCCCATGTTGCAGCCGGAAAGCCGATCCGTTTTCTTTCCCATCTGGAGAACCGGGAAGGAAAGACCGTCTGGATGCAGGTCAGCGGGGAATGTATCGACCGGGTTGGCGGGGCGCCTGTTTACCTGCTGATCTACATCGATGTGACCGACCTGACCGACCTGCGCGAGATGCAGAAAAAGCTGGAGAATCAGGCCCGGCAGCTCAAAAGCGCCCTGCAGGAAGCGGAAAGCGCCAACCGTGCCAAGTCCGATTTCC
Organism: Candidatus Soleaferrea massiliensis AP7; assembly: GCF_000820765.1. GTDB lineage: Bacteria > Bacillota > Clostridia > Oscillospirales > Ruminococcaceae > Soleaferrea > Soleaferrea massiliensis. The sequence goes on along the minus strand of NZ_CCYH01000033.1, from coordinate 9,419 downwards.
TTTCACGCATGTCGCACGACATCCGCACGCCGATGAACGCGATTGTCGGCATGACAGAGATCGCGGCGTCCCATCTGGAACGTCCTGAAAAGGTGCAGGACTGCCTGAAAAAGATTGCGCTTTCCAGCCAGCATCTGCTGGGGCTCATCAACGACGTGCTGGATATGTCGAAGATCGAGAGCGGGCAGATGGCGCTGCGGAATGACACCATGTTTCTGCCGCAGGTGCTGGAAAATGTCATCGCGATCGTTCAGCCGATGATAAAATCCCGCGGACAGCGGTTTTCAGTCCGGCTGCGCAACGTCGTGCACGAACAGTTCTCCTGCGATTCGCTGCGTCTGCGTCAGGTCTTCATCAATATCCTTTCAAATGCCGCCAAGTTCACCCCCTACGGTGGAAGCGTCACGGTGGATGTGGAGGAGCTGGCCTATGACCAGCCCGGCAGGGCGAGGTTCTGCTTTGCCTTCTCCGACACAGGAATCGGCATCAAACAGGAGTTTATCGGCCAGATCTTCGACGCGTTTGCCCGTGAGAAGGACGGACGCGTGGACAAAACCGAAGGCACCGGCCTGGGGCTGGCCATCACCGCAAAAATCGTCGAGCTGATGGGCGGAACGATCGATGTGCAAAGCGAATGGGGCAAGGGAACGACCTTTACGGTATGCCTGCCGCTGCAGATTGAATCGCGCACGCAGGATGCGTGGAGCTTTCCGGAACTGAGGGTTCTTGTGGCGGACGACGACATGGTCATGTGCGAATACACCGCGCAGATGCTTACGGAATGCGGCGTCCATGCCAAATGGGTGGACAGCGGTGTCCATGCGGTCAGCGAGGTTGTCGCCACGCACCAGGGCGGGAAGGATTACGATGCGGTGATTGTGGACTGGAAGATGCCCGGACAGGATGGGGTGGAAACGGTCAGGAAAATCCGGGAACAGGTCGGCGGCGACGTGCCGATTCTGATTGTATCCGCCTATGACTGGTCTGAAATTGAAGAGACGGCGCTTGCGGCCGGGGCGAACGGTTTTCTGCCGAAACCGCTGTTCCGTTCCACATTGCTGAGCGGCCTTGGCCGTTATGTGCTTGGGCAGGAGGAAACCGCGTGTGTGCATGGCGGCGAACGCCGGTATGATTTCAGCGGGAAGACCTTCCTGCTAGTGGAGGACAACGAGCTGAACCGTGAGATCGCTGTCGAGCTTCTGTGCGCGACGGGGGCTAAGGTCGAGTATGCCTGTGACGGCGGCGAAGGGGTGGAGAGGTTTATGGATTCCCCGGCGCATGGCTATGATCTCATCCTGATGGATATACAGATGCCGGTCATGAACGGATATATGGCAGCCAGAAAAATCCGCGGACTGGACCGGGAGGACGCGTGCTCGGTCCCAATCCTCGCGATGACGGCGGACGCTTTTGCGGAGGATATCTTTGCCGCCAAGGAGGCGGGGATGGACGGGCATATCGCAAAGCCGCTGGACATGGCGGATTTGAAGCTGAAAATCAGCAGGTTTATCTGATCGCCGATATGCCGCGGGCATGGCGCGCAGCTGATACGGCGCCGGGCGGTATGGACAGCCGTCTGAAGAGCGGTATCCGGCGGCGGATGTTCCGCGGATTGAAGCCGCTGACCGCGTTTAGCGCCGGTTTGTTTTCACAGCGGCAGGCCGGCTGCAAGCGTTCAAGGCCTGGGATGTTTGCGCGGCGGACAGGGTCATGATATCTTTGAAGGGTTTCCACGTACCCGGCGTAAAAGCTCTGAGGGGGCGGCGAAGAATCCGGCGGACAAATGCCGGATTCTTCGCCGCCCTTAAAATGTTTGAATAATGTCTTTTTCAGATAGTACATCCCAATCCTTCATCGATTCTGCCCGGCTTGTGTAAGGGCTGTGTTTATATAATATGACCAACAGCGGTTCGGGCATGGACGCCAATGCTCTGTATATGGTTTGAAGACAACGAATCAGCCATACGGCGTTCAAACTCACGGGCAAAAAGTTCATGCCAAAACATTTGAGTGAAAGAAGAAAATATGCTATAATAAAACGAAATCTGCGTTTATTCCCGCAGTTGATGTAAAAATAAGGTTTACTGCACGCCTGCGTGCAGATGCAGTAAATAAGAGAATCTTTAATAGAAAGCAGGAGGCAGTTGTATATGTCACAATGCATCGATGGTTATGTATTCCCTTGCATCCATTCTGTACAAGGAGAGGTGAACGGATGAGCTATCATGAAAAACTTGAGAAAATCCTGATGAAGGCACAAAAACCGGCAAGATACATCGGCGGCGAGCTGAACTCCGTCGTCAAAGATAAAGATGAAGTGGATATCCGATTCGGATTCTGCTTCCCGGACCTTTACGAGGTGGGCATGTCGCATCTCGGCATGAAAATCCTGTACAGCCTGATGAATGAGCGGGAAGATATCTGGTGTGAACGGATTTTTTCGCCGGACCGGGATATGGAAAAGCTGATGCGGGAGAACGGCATCCTGCTGTATGGGCTTGAAAGCCTTGAACCAGTGAAAGATTTTGATATGATCGGCTTTACGCTGCAGTATGAGCTGAGCTTTACCACCATCCTCAACATGCTCGACCTGGCGGGACTGCCGGTCGAGAGCAAGGACAGGCCCGGCCTTGCACCGATTGTCGTCGCGGGCGGCCCCTGTGCCTGCAATCCCGAGCCGATCGCCGACTTCATCGACCTGTTTATTTTGGGCGAGGGCGAGGAGGTCAATCTGGAGCTAATCGACCTGTACAAGCGGGCGAAACGGGAAAACCTCTCCAAGGAGGAGTTCCTGCGGCAGGCTTCTCAGATTCCGGGCATCTATGTGCCGAGCCTCTATGACGTCTCCTACCGGGACGACGGCACGATCGAGAGGCTGACGCCGCTGCACGGCGCGCCGGAAAAGGTCGGGAAGCGGATCATCAAGGAGATCGATCAGGTGTATTATCCGGAGAATTTCGTGGTGCCGTTCATCGATGTCGTGCATGACCGCGCGATGGTCGAGGTGCTGCGCGGCTGCATCCGCGGCTGCCGGTTCTGCCAGGCTGGCTTCATCTACCGGCCGTTCCGCGAGAAGCAGGCCGGCACCATCAACAAAAATGCCGAGGATCTCTGCCGGACGACCGGCTACGATGAAATCTCTCTGTCCTCCCTGAGCACCAGCGACCTGAGTTCGCTTGAGGATTTGATGGACCAGCTCCTCAGCTGGACTGATAAGGAGAAGGTGAACCTCTCGCTGCCGTCGCTGCGGGTGGACAACTTCAGCGAAAGCCTGCTTGAGAAGGTGACCAGCGTGCGCAAGAGCGGACTGACCTTTGCGCCGGAGGCGGGCACCCAGCGGCTGCGCGACGTCATCAACAAGAATGTCACCGAGCAGGAGATCATGAACACCTGCCGCATGGCGTTTGAGGGCGGCTACACCTCGGTCAAGCTCTACTTCATGCTGGGGCTTCCGACCGAAACCGACGCGGACATCAAGGGCATCATCGAGACGGCGCAGAAGGTGATCCATCTGTACAGTACACTCGAAAACAAGCCCAAGGGAAAGGGCGTCAAGATCACGGTCAGCGTGTCGTCGTTTGTGCCGAAGCCGTTCACACCGTTCCAGTTCGAGCCGCAGGACACGATGGAGATGCTGCGTGAGAAGCAGAAGTATATGGTATCCTGCAACAATTCCCGCAAGATCACGCTGAACTGGCATGAGGTCAAGGTCAGCTTCCTTGAGGGCGTGCTTGCCAGAGGGGACCGCCGTCTGGGCAAGGTCATCCGGGCAGCTTGGGAGAAGGGCTGTGTATTGGACGGCTGGGACGAGCACTATCAGTTTGACGCCTGGATGAAGGCCTTCGAAGAGCAGGATGTCGATCCGGCCTTCTATGCGAACCGCCGCCGGGAATTCGACGAGGTTCTGCCGTGGGATCATCTGGATTTCGGCGTCAGCAAGGCCTTTCTGATCCGCGAGAACAAAAAGGCGCACGAAGAGGTTACCACCCCGCACTGCCGGCAGAAATGCAGCGGATGCGGCGCGAATAAACTGTTGGGAGGGGAATGCTTTGCATAACATCCGGGTATTTTACAACAAAACACAGCGTGCGAAGTACATCTCCCACCTGGACATCAACCGCTGTATGCAGCGCGCGCTGAAGCGTTCCGGCCTGCCGGTCTGGTTTACGGAGGGCTTCCACACGCACATCTATGTGACCTTTGCGCTGCCGACGCCGCTCGGCTTCGAAAGCATGTACGAGGTCATGGATTTCCGGCTGGTCGAAGAGCTTCCCATGAAGGAGGTCGTCCGCCGGCTGAATGAGCATCTGCCGCAGGGCATCGAGATCTGGGGAGCGGGCGCCCCGGTCATGAAGCCGGAGCGGATCAAATATGCCGAATACGACCTTTCACTGACCTATCTGGACAAAACCGGCGCTGAGACCGGCGCGCATCTTGAGGAATTTATGGAACAGGAGTCGATCATCGTGACCAAGAAGACCAAGAAAAAGGTCAAGGAGATCGATCTGAAGCCGCTGGTATCCGTTCTCCATACGGAGGTCTGCGGCGATACGCTGAAGCTGACCATCCGCACCAACGCGGGCATCCTGCTGAACGTCAACCCGATGCTGTTCCTCGAAGCGTTCGAAAGCCGGTATGGATTGCGGTCGGACTACTGGAAGATTACGAAGAAAAAGGTGCTGGATGAGAATCTGAAGGACTTTGTTTGATTGTTTAGAGGGGGAAGTTTCCGATGCGCTATTATGTGGTGGATGCGTTCGCGGACAGGATGTTCCACGGCAATCCGGCCGGGGTCTGCCTGGCTGACCGAAAACTGGACGGCCGGACGATGCAGCGCATCGCGGCGCAGAACAATCTTGCGGAAACCGCATTTCTTTCTGAGAAGGACGGCGCGTATCATCTGCGCTGGTTTACGCCGGAGGAGGAGATCGACCTGTGCGGCCACGCCACGCTGGCGGCGGCGTTTGTGCTGATGAACGAGGTGCGTCCGGCTCTGGGCGACGTTGTGTTTGAGACAATGAGCGGGCCGCTGCGCGTCGTTCGCGGCGGGGAGCTTTACACCATGGATTTTCCCTCCAGGAAGCCGGTTCCGGCCGGGAAACCCGCGCGGCTCGAAGAGGCGCTGGGCTGCCGGGTGCTTGAAACCCATCAGTCCAGGGACCTGCTGGCGCTGGTGGGCAGCCAGCAGGAGGTTTGTCAGCTGCGTCCGAACATGGAAATGCTCAGGAAGCTGGACGGCAAACCAACCATCATCGTGACGGCAAAGGGGGAGGACTGCGACTTCGTATCACGTTTCTTTATCCCGCATGCAGGGATTACCGAAGACCCGGTGACCGGTTCCGCGCACAGCACGCTGATCCCATTCTGGAGCGAACGGCTTGGGAAGAAAGAGATGCTTGCAAGGCAGCTTTCGGCGCGCGGCGGAACACTGTTCTGCAAGCTGTGCGGAGATCGGGTCAAAATTGCCGGAGCGGCGGTCCTGTATCTTTCCGGCGAAATCATGCTTTAGCGGTCTGTTTTGGCGTCCGCGCGTCTGTTTCCCAGCCCGCAGGCGGGGGATGGATTCGTTTTGGCATCCGTATGGGAATAAGGAACGCCGCCAGGTGTGCAGCTGACTTCACAGGCCATTGTCCATTTTGGCATCCATGCGGGGGTGTGGAAAGCTGGAGAGCTTATTTTGCCCGGGCTGGGATTCCAAGCGGCGGATGGTTGCTGCTGCCGGATAAAAGAAAAAAATTTGAAATCATACTTGACAAAGCGGGATGTATCTGATAAAATAAATTAGAAAACAAAGCAGAACTTATCCGTTCTCACCTGTGCACCAAAAGGATGTGACACATGGTCAATATGAAAAGAGTGCTTCCCGGATTGATCCGCTGGAAGTGTACTGTTTTGATGTTGCAAGCGCGGACGGGTTACGGTCTGCGCTTTTGTTAATTTTATGGGCTTTGGAGGTGCTTAACCATTAGCAACAAGGAAATGCTTATCAATGAGGAGATCCGTGATAGAGAAGTCAGGGTCGTAGGTCCCAATTCGGAGCAGCTGGGAATCATGTCGTCCAAGGACGCGCTGAAAATGGCTGGAGAAAAAAATCTTGACTTGGTAAAGATTGCTCCTCAGGCAACGCCGCCTGTTTGCCGCATTATGGATTACGGCAAATATCGTTTTGAACAAGCGAAACGCGAGAGGGAAGCGAAGAAGAATCAGAAAACCGTCGACATCAAGGAGATTCGTTTGTCGCTCAATATTGACACGCATGATTTTAACACCAAAGCGGGCCATGCAAACAAATTTTTGGATGCGGGCAGCAAGGTGAAGATCAGCGTACGCTTCAGAGGACGTGAAATGGCGCATCCCGAAATCGGGGAAGCGCTGATCAAACGTTTTGCCGAAGCATGTTCAGAACATGCAAACGTCGAAAAGCAGCCTAAGATGGAAGGCCGCAGCATTACCATGTTCCTTTCATCCAACAAGAAGCCCACCAAGTAAATCAATCAGGGAGGATATTGAAAATGCCTAAGATTAAAACACATACCGGTGCGAAAAAGCGCTTTAATTTGACCAAAAACGGTAAAGTGAAACGTGCGCATGCATTTAAATCGCATATCCTGAACAAGAAATCCACCAAGCGCAAAAGAGGTCTGCGCAAAGGCGCTTATGCCGATAAGACCAATGTAGCGGCAATCAAAAAGATGATTCCGTATAAATAAGGATCGGTTTCACCATTACCATATCATTTTTGGAGGTAGAGAAGTATGGCACGTGTAAAAGGTGCGATGATGACCCGCAAAAGAAGAAAAAAAGTATTAAAGCTTTCCAGAGGTTACTTTGGATCGAGGCATAGATTGTTTAAAACCGCGAAACAGGCGGTCTACAAATCCGGCAGATACGCGTTCATCGGCCGCAAGCAGAAGAAGAGAAACTTCAGAAGCCTGTGGATCACCCGCATCTCGGCTGGATGCAAAATGAACGGCATGAATTATTCCACCTTCATGAACGGACTCAAGAAGGCCGGCATCACCCTGAACCGCAAAATGCTTTCCGAGATCGCAATCAATGATCCGGGTGCGTTTGCAGCGCTTGTTGAAAAGGCAAAGGCTGCCCTCTAATTAAAATCAGTAAAAAGGAAACCTTATAGCCCATCCGGGGCTGTAAGGTTTTATTTTTTTGCCTGTATCTTGAAAGAATCATCAAAATATGTTCATAATCGTAGAAATTTTCTAAGAATTCGTTTCAGAATCGTAGAAAATAACATGGATTTTGTTGATGGTTTGTGCTATACTTTTCATGGGTTATAGCGTTTGCCGATCTATTTATTTTTAATATAGAAGTAAATGATGAACGGGAGGTGAAGAAAGGCGCACGCAATGTAGCAACAAAACATTCAAAGCCATCCAACCAAACAAACATCGATCAACATGAAGGGAATGAAACCAAATGAAACAAAGATTCTCCAGCAAACTGCTCAGCATGCTTCTGACACTCTGCATGGTTGCGACCATGATACCGTTCTCAGGCGTACTGGCGGCGGAATCCGGCTACGATGCGGTCGGCGATTTTGTTTCCTATACGGAAAATGGAAACGACATCGACATCCAGGCATCCGGCGCGGACCTGCGCATTGAACTGTGCCAGGACAACATGGCAAGGGTCCGGATGAAACCGTCCGATGAGGACTATCTGCCGAATGAAGAATTCCTGGTCGTGAAGTATGACTGGGACCCGGTGGAAAAGACGGTCAGCGACGAGGGTGAGTACCTGAAAATCGCGACCGCGGAGATGGTGATCCGTGTCTACAAAAACCCGGTCAGCATCGCCTACTATCAGCCGGACAATGAAACGCTGATCACAAAGAACAGCGATGCGGACGCTCTGGGCTATAAGGCTTCGGGCGAAAGCGCGACCTATTTCGATATGGACGCGGCCGGCGAAACCGAGGACTTCTACGGACTCGGCACCAACGGCAACGCCTATAACTGGCGTTCCAAGAGCATGCGCGTCTGGATGTCCGACCAGAACAAGCACAACCTGACGCCGTTCTTCATCAGTACAAACGGCTACGGCATCTATGCGCACACCTCCTTCGGCTCCACCTTCGACTTCACGACCAACGTGTATTCGATCGAGCTGGAAGGCGGACAGATGGACTATTACTTCATTGCGGACGAAGAACCCGTCAACATCGTGGCGGATTACAACACGCTGACCGGCAGCCTGTCCATGCCGCCGAAGAAGGCGCTCGGACTCATGTACCGCGGCAGCGGCAGCTGGAACGCGGATGATTTCAAACGGGTCATCGGAGAGTTCCGTGACAATAAGGTTCCGATTGACTATGTCGGACTGGAGCCGGGCTGGCAGACCTCCACCTATCCTTGCACCTATGTCTGGAGCGGCAGGTTCCCGGACCCGGGAGAGTTTTCGGCCTATATGCGGGATGAAAACCACGTCTCCCTGAACCTGTGGTGCCATCCGTTCCTTGACCAGCGCTCCCCTATGCGCGATCCGGATACGGCGGACAACCCTTACAATATGAACCCCTTTATGTTCAGCCACAACCACAGCTTCGCTTCCGGCAACGGCGGCAAGGCGATCGACTTTACATCGAAGGACTCCCGCGACACCTTCTACAGCTACATCAAGAAGGTCAACGGCGACATCGGCATCCATTCCTATAAGATTGACGAGGTCGACCAGTTCATCGATGAGAGCGCGGTTCTGCCCAGCGGCATGACCGGCAAGGAGTACCACAACCTGTTCGGCAGCCTTGCACAGAAGGTTGTGCACGACGGCACCCGCGAGAACTTCGGCATCAGGACCTTTACCTATGACCGCGGCCTGTTCACCGGTTCCCAGCGGTATCCGTCCGCAGGATACAGCGATACCTACAACATCAACGAATACATCCGGCTGAACGTCAACGCGGGCTTCTCGGGCGGTTATGTCTCGCCGGAGCTGCGCGCCGACAACGAGGCGAATGAAGTGCTGTTCCAGCGCCGCACCCAGCTGTCCTTCTTCAGTGCCTATGCGCTTGAGAACGAATGGCAGCAGGGCTCCGTGCCATGGGAACGCTCGGCGGTTTCGTATGAAAACTTCAAGAAGTATGCGAACCTGCGCATGAAGCTGGTCCCATACATCTATTCGAATTTCCAGAAGCAGAGCGAGCAGGGCGTTTCGTTCCTGCGTCCGCTGGTGCTCGACTTCCCGCTCGATAAAAACGCGCGCAACATCGACATGCAGTACATGTTCGGCGATGCGCTGATGGTCGCGCCGGTCAGCTCCAGCGCGGAGATCGCCACCGTTTCGATCTATCTGCCGGCCGGAAGCGACTGGTATGACTACTGGACCGGCGAAAAGTACACCGGCGGCAAGACCATCTCCTACGAAGCGCCGTCCGATGTCCTGCCGATGTTCGTCAAAGC
>NZ_CCYH01000032.1 GCF_000820765.1 Candidatus Soleaferrea massiliensis AP7 | reverse complement strand
GGGCTCGATCGTGCCGATGGGCGATGTGATCCAGTATGTGGAACCGGCCAAAACCGGCGACGTGACGCTGGACATCTATCCGGGTAAGGATGCGTCTTCCTACCTCTATGAGGACGACGGCGAAACCTTCGACTATGAAACCGGCGAATATGCGAAGACCGACTACGCGGCGCAGACGCTGGAAGGCGAAATCAACATCCAGCTCAGCGCGCGCACTGGCAGTTACGCGGCGGAGGACCGCGACTACTATCTGAACGTCCATACCCAGAAGGAGCCGGAGAGCGTCGCCGTGGACGGCGTTTCGCTGGAGAAGAAGGCGTCCATGCAGGATGTCAGGGATTCCGAAAGCGGTTACTTCTATGATTTCTCAAAGCGCGTGATCTTCGCGAAATTCGCGGACGACACGCAGGCGAAGGACATTGTGATCAAGGTCGACACCAACGAGGTGTATGACGGCGACATCAACGCGGGCGTATCGGTCGACTACGACCTGAAGGTCGAGGACGACTTCCGCGTGGCGTACAACTGGTCCGCGGTCGGCGCAACGATGACCGAGGACGTCAACAACGGCAGCGCGGTTGTCGCAGTCAAGCCCGAAGCCCAGAGCGGTTCGATCAGCAGGGGCTTCGTGGACATCAACACCGAGCTGTATCCGTACTTCAAATTCAAGGTGGACAGCACCACCGGCCAATATGCGGTCAAGATGACCACCGGCGTGACCGAAACGACCGTCTATCCTCAGTCCTCTGCGGGCGGCGTGTTCATTGTGCCGTATAAGGAGCTGATGGGACTGTCCGGCGTCAACACCATCAAGGTGACGCTCGAAGCGATCGGCGAGAACAGCCAGACGAAGTTCGGCTTTGTCAAGTTCACCGGCGCCGAGACCGGCGATTATATGAATAAAACCTACTCCCTGCGCGAATGGGTTTCGGGCGGCGACAGCCAGGCATTGATCAGTTACAGCAATCCGGGCATCAAGCTGACCAATGTGTTCTCGGACGGACACCAGAACCCGTACGCAGGCATGAACCGCCAGTTTGTCGTGGACATCGACCGCACGCCGTATCTGCGCGTGAACGTCGCGTCCTACTCGAATGCATCGGCGGATGTGAAGCTGAAGACCGAGGGAACAGAGGTATCGCTCGGCTCGCTGGGCACCGATACCACAAAGCTCTATGATATCAGGGAACTGACCGGCCTTTCCGGCACGCACATCGTCACGGTGAACCCGGCCGTGCTCGGCGGAAACGGCAGCTCGGTCACATTCGATTCGATTGAATTCCTGAATGAGCAGGACGCTTCGATGGAGACAAACAGGACCGGCGCATCCTGGCAGCCGGATTCCGGCCGCATCGCGACGTCGCTGGGCACCGAGGGCGTCGAGATCCGCCAGTCCGGCCGCGACGTGAACATCGATGAGGGATGGGGCGCCGTCTCCAAGGATCTGTTCATCGATTTCAGCAAGGTCAGCCATCTCAAGCTGAATCTGGCGACCTACTCCTCCACGCTGTACAAGCTGTCCATCCGGGATGCCGAAGGACACAGCTATGAGTTGAAGGCGTCGGACGACAGCAGTGTGAACAGCATCGTCAAGCTGGACAAGGCCGCCATGCAGCAGGCGGGACTGTCCGTCGAGGGCATGCAGCGCTATACGGTGGTCATCGGCATGAACGACTTCCGTCCGACACAGGAGGGCGTCGTCACCATTAAAGCCATGCAGTTCATCGCGGCGGCGACAGTCGATCGTTTCGACTCGGTCTACTCCTACGAGCAGTGGAGCATGAACGACAAGCAGGCGCAGCTGTCCTACCTGAACCCGGGACTTAAGCTGACCAATGTGATGACCGACACCTCCAAGAATGAATCCGCGTCGGTGAGCCGCAGCTACTATGTGGATCTGGACGCGACGCCGTATCTCAGCATCAGCGCGGCGGACTTCACTGGGGGCGCGCAGTACCTCTGCAAGGTCATGGTGCCGGGCTCGGTCGGCGAGACGGTTGCGATTACGGGGAACAGCGCACAGACCAGAATCATCAACCTGAAAGCCCTGCTGGGACTCGAAGGCTTACAGTACGTCACCATCATCCCGACTGTGGTCGGCGGCGACGGCGCGGCGTTCACACTGAACGCGGTCGGCTTCATCAGCACGGTGTCGGGCGAAGGCATCAGCGGCATCCGGATTGACGGCGAACCGCTGCAGGACTTTGCGAAGGACCGCACCAGCTACGAGGTCAACATAGATTCCTCCTCCTCCACCCTGCCGGTTGTCAGCGTCGACAAGGAAGACGACTCGGTCGAGGTGGGGATCGAACAGGCCACCCCGGTTTCCCCGACCGCGGTCATCACGGTCGTCAACAAAAACGGCGAGGTCTACACCTACACCATCAACTTTACGGATGCCTATGCGACCTGGCTGAGCGACATCGACTGGAAGTCCGCGACAGCCGGCGTGGCAAACGGCGTCAGGAAGGATACCTCCTATGAGAACCCGCTGTCCCTGAAGGATGCGGATGGAAATGTTGTCCGTTACAACAAGGGCGTCAGCGCGCACGCGAATGCAACGATCATCTACGATATCCGGGACAAGGGCTACGATGCGTTCGAAGCGATTGTCGGCGTCAACGCGCTGAAAAACGACAGCCGCTCCAGCATCAACATCATGGTCTATGTCGACGGCGTCAAAGCGGTTGAGACCGGTGAGATGAAGGTTGACACCCCGGCCAAGTACCTGAACGTGGCGCTGACCGGCAAGTCCGAATTGAAGCTGGTGGTCGACGGGCTCGGAGACATCAGCGCGGACCACGCGGATTTCTGCAACGCAAAGCTGCTGACCTCCCAGTACAAGGTCACCTATGCCAGCGACATCGACTGGGTCTCCGCGACAGCGGGCGCGGGCACGGTTCAGAAGGACCGTTCCCATGAATTTGCGCTTGCCGTTAAGGACGCTAAGAAGAACATCATGCTGTACCAGAAGGGTCTCGGCACCCATGCGCAGTCTGAAATCGTATACAACATTGAAGGCAGAAACTATCTGAAGTTTGAAGCCATGGTCGGCGTCAACGCGATCAAGAACCGTGAGACCAGTTCGGTCAACTTTATGGTCTATGCCGACGGCGTCAAGGTCTATGAAAGCGGTACGCTGAAGGTAAACGACGCGGCCAAACGCGTTTCGGTCAATCTGGAGGGCGTCAAGGAGCTCAAGCTCGTATCCGACAAGGCGGACGGCAGCATCGATTCGGATCACGCCGACTGGTGCGACGCGAAGTTCCTGGGTGTGCGCGGCGATGACCCGCAGCCGCCGGACGTGAAGGACTTCGAAATGCGTGACAACTGGACGATTGTCAATGAGGACGATCTGTATTATCATATCGACAGCAAGGATCAGATCACCATGACGGCGACCCAGGGAGACTTCAGCTCGGGCATCCGCAACGCGAAGAACATCGTCGTCAGCGATGTCAGCGGCGACTACACGGTCACCACCAGGCTGAAGTTTAGCCCCGATACCCGTTATCAGACCGCGGGCCTCATGATCTACGGAGACAACGACAACTACTTCTCCGCCTTCAAGCGGTTCCATCCGTCCTTTGGCGGAAACTGCTTCACGGCGAACCACCTGCACAATATGGATTTCAGCGAACAGCCTGTCAGCGATCCGCATCCGGACCAGGATGTCTGGCTGAAGATCGAGAAGAACGGAACGCTGTTTGTGGCGTCCTACAGCTATGACAACGAGAACTGGACCGAAATCGGCCGCAAGGACAACCCGGATCTGGCGTCCATGCAGATGAAGGCCGGCATCTACGCGGTGGCCAGCACCATCGATACGACCCCGGACATCCCGGCGGTGTTCAGTGAATACAAGGTCAACGGCGAACCGGTGCTGTTCGGCTACAAGCCGCAGGTCCGCGAGGGCTACGGCGAACTCGGACTGCGTGAGAACTGGTCGGTCGTCCGTGAGAACCCGGAGAAATACACCGTCAACGAGGATGGCAGCATCACACTGACCTGCGTGCTCGGCGACCTGACCGGCGGCGCGGGATCGAGCGCGCAGAACATGGTCATGACGCCGGTTTCCGGAGACTTTACGACGAAGGTCAAGGTCGCCTTCGCAAATCCCGACACTGTTTTCCAGACTGCCGGATTTGTGATCTACGGCGACGACAACACCTCCTTTGCCATCACCAAGCGGTTCCACAATGCGTTCGGCGGAAACTGCTTCTCCGCGAACAATCTGGACAACGGCAGCTTCAGCGAACAGCCGAAGCCGGATACGCAGGCGGCGGACGATGTCTGGATGAAGATTGAAAAGACCGGAAACCTGTTCATCGCGTCGATAAGCTATGACGATGAAACCTGGACGGAGATTGGCCGCAAGGAAAACGCGGCGCTGGCCGGCATGGATATGAAGGTCGGCATCTACTCCGGTTACGGCGGCGTCGGCATAGTTGCGCCGGAGATTCCGGCTACCTTCCGCGACCTTGGCGTGAACGGCGAGCTTCTGCCGTTCGGCGTCTTCAAGGAAGCCATCTCCAGCGAGCACTTCAACGAGAAATACGGCGAAGTGACCGTTCTGGAGAATCTTGGATACAGCGCATTCCTCAGCCTGTTCGGCCAGCAGAAGGGCGAGATCGTCCTGAAGGATGCCGAAGGCAATGCCGTCAAAGGCAATGTTCAGAACGGCTATACGATGGAACTGGTGGTGGACGGCGCAGTCACCGACCGCGCCGACATCATCACGACGAACGACGTCGATGTGGAAGCGGGCGATGTGGACTACAGCGGCTCCAGAGGCGTTGCCGACCTGCTGATGGTCAAGTCCTACATCCTGCAGCGCACCGACTTTGCAAAATGGCAGTTCGAAGCCGCAGATGTCAACAAGGACGGCATCATCAACATCTTCGATCTCGTTGAGATCAAATTCATGATCCTGAGGGGATAACGCTTTTCTAAATGGATAACACATTCTGAACCTTGGGATTATGGTTTCTTTCAATGAGTCCCGTTCTGCCGGCGGTTTACTTCCGCCCAATCAGAACCGGATTGCATAGATTCTCCTTGCAAAGGCCCCTGCCGATCTAATCGGCAGGGGCCTTGGTTTTTGGATAGAACGCAGTCGCTTACTGTGCTATAATAAGCAGCGAGAATGATAAGGAATCAGCAGGTTTGATGCATCGTGGAGCGAGCGCCTTATTGCCGTGCCGATACGGCGTGTAGAAAGAATGACAGCACTCGACGGATTCCAGTTTGCAGAATGGAGAGAAACGTGATAAAATAATCTTTGAATAGAGTTTACACTTGGAAAGAGGTTATGAATAGATGAATGCAGAGATATTGTGTGTCGGAACCGAGCTGCTGCTTGGCGACACGCTCAACACCAACGCGAGCTTTTTGGGAAAGGAGCTGGCAAAGCGCGGCATTTTTGTCTACTATCAGTCGGTCATCGGGGACAACGAGGGCAGGCTCAGACAGGCGCTGGAACTGGCGCTTTCACGGTGCGACATGGTCGTCACGACCGGCGGGCTTGGACCGACCTATGACGATCTGACCAAGGAGACGGTGGCGGACTATTTCGGCAGGGAGATGGTGCTCGATGAAACCGCCCTGCGGGAGATGCACGACTTCTTCGACCGCATCGGCCGGGAGTTCACCGAAAACAACGCCAAGCAGGCGATGATTCCGAAAGGCGCCGTTCCGCTGCAAAACCACAACGGCACCGCGCCGGGCGTCTTTCTCGAGCAGGACGGCAAAACGGTTATCCTGCTGCCGGGCCCGCCGCGCGAGATGCAGCCGATGTTCCTGAACGAGGCGGTTCCGCTGCTGAAAAAATACCGGCAGAGCGTGCTGTGTTCCCGCAACATCCATGTGTTCGGCGTTGGGGAATCCAAGATTGAAAGCATGCTGCATGACCGGATGCTCGAAAGCATGAACCCGACCATCGCGCCGTATGCGAAGGACGGCGAGGTGCTTTTACGTGTGACCGCATCCGCAGGAGATCAAGAGACAGCTGAAAAGATGCTGGAAGCGCCGGTGCGGGAGATTGTCGATCTGCTGGGAGACGCTGTCTACGGCATCGATGTCGAATCCCTGCAGAATGCCGTCGTGCAGAGGCTTGCCCAGCTTGGCATGAATGCCGCGACGGCTGAAAGCTGCACCGGCGGGCTGATTTCGAAGCGCATCACCGAGGTGCCCGGCTCCTCCGAGGTGTTCGAGTGCGGCGTGTGTTCCTACGCGAACCGCATCAAGGAACAGGTGCTGGGTGTGGGGAGCGAAACCCTGCGGCGGCATGGGGCGGTATCGCCGCAGACCGCCGCCGAGATGGCCGCTGGTGTGCGCAGAATATCCGGCGCGGATATCGGCGTATCCACGACCGGCATCGCGGGCCCGGGCGGCGGCAGTGAACATAAGCCGGTGGGCCTTGTCTATGTCGGCATCGACAGCGGCTTTTATCAGGATGTTCTGGAACTGCATCTGGCGCGCGGATACGACAACGACCGGGAGATGATCCGATATCTGGCATCCTCCCATGCGCTGAACCTGATTCTCAAGGCCTGCAAAAAGCTGTAAAGGAGAAAGGGGGAGACCGATGAAGATTGTGATCGTAGAGGATCATCCGAAGATCCGGGAGGAGCTTTCCACCTTTTTGTCGAGGAATGGATACACCTGCGTCTCCTCCGACGACTTTGAACATATTATAGCATTCACATTGGAGCAGCATGCGGACCTGGTGCTGCTGGACATCAACCTTCCGGTATATGACGGCTATTATGTCTGCCGGGAAATCCGGCGGCAGAGCGAGGTGCCGATCATCGTTGTGACCAGCCGTGACAGCGAGATGGATGAGCTGATGAGCATGAATCTCGGCGCGGACGACTACATCACGAAGCCGTACAACACGCAGATTTTATTGCTGCGCATCGCGTCGGTGCTCCGGCGCGCGCAGAAGAATCCGAATCAGGAGCTGCTGGACTGCGGGGGCTTTGTGGTCAATCTTTCCCGCAGTACTGTGGAGACCGGCGGCGATTCGATCGAGATCACCAAGAACGAGCTGAAAATACTGAGCTGTCTGTATGCCAAGAAGGGCTGCATTGTATCTCGGGACGAGCTGATGAAATACCTGTGGGACAGCGACGCGTTCGTGGATGACAACACGCTGACCGTCACGGTCAACCGGCTGCGCCGGAAGCTGGAGACGGCGGGCGTGGCGGATTCCATTCAAACCAAGAGAGGACAGGGATATTTGCTGTTATGAGTTTTTTCACCTTCTGCCGCGATAAGCTCATGGTGTCGCTGATCTATACTGCGGTGCTGACCATTTCGTTCAGCATGCTGTATTTGTTGGGCATCAGCGCGGCCTTGCTGCTGTTTTTGACCATCACATGGGTGCTGGCGGGCATCGCGATGCTGTTGTATGAGTTTTTCCGCCGCCGCAAGTTCTATCAGGAGCTGTTTGACGAGCTGGATGCGCTCGACCAGAAGTATTATCTGTCCGAGATGGTGGCGCCGGCCGGATTTGCCGAATCGGAAATGATCTGTGACATCCTCGAACAGACAAACCGTTCGATGCGGGAGCAGGTCAATTATTACCGGCGGCTGTCCGAGGAATACCGGGAATACATCGAGATGTGGATTCACGAGGTCAAGACGCCGATCGCGTCGTCGCGGCTGATTATCCAGAATCATCAGGATGAGGCGACCGCAAGCATTGCGGAGGAACTGGACAAGGTGGAGGAATATGTGGAGCAGGTGCTCTATTATTCCCGCAGCAGCAATGTCGAGAAGGATTATATCATCCGCAAATTCCCGTTAAAGGATGCGGTATTTCCGGTGGTCAAGAAGCATTACCGGGATTTCACCGGACACAAAATTGTACTGTCGGTCGACAATCTGGAATTTGAGGTGTTCAGCGATACGAAATGGCTGGAATTTATCCTGAACCAGATTGTGACCAACTCGATCAAATATGCCAGGGAAGAACGCGCGTTCATCAAGATTGAAGCGTTCGAACAGAAGGAAAACATTGTGCTGACCATCAAGGACAACGGCATCGGCATCACAAAGCGGGATCTTGGCCGGGTATTCGAGAAGGGCTTCACCGGGGAAAACGGGCGGAAGTACGCAAAGTCCACCGGTATGGGACTGTACATCTGCAAGAAGCTGTGTGACAAGATGGGGCTTGCGATGAAGCTGTATTCCGAGGAAGGGAAGGGGACAGAGGTGCTGATCTCGTTCCCGCGCAGCAGGATGGTGCGGTTTGAGTCCTGACGCTATGCAGGGTCATGGCACAGAAACACCTCTGCCATGACCCTGACGGCAAGCTTGAAGCCGTCGGCAAAGGCCTGCGCGCTTTCGAGACTGGAGACATCCAGCCAGCTTATGGTAAGCTGGTGGTATGCCTCCTTTTGTTTTTCGTTTAAGTTCGACAGGAAGGCTTCTTCAAGATTTAGGGCGGTCTTACAGTCCCGCTGATATTCGTTCGATTCAGGCTGCCGGTTTTCACACGGAAAGATATTTCCGTAATAGAGTTCATGAAGAATATTTTGCATATATATCACCTCAGGTGGTATTATAGCATAGTTTTTTCTTTATTCGACAAAAAACAACAAATTGTAGTGAATATTTTTTAGAAGGCGATGTGTATTCTCAAAATGCGAGAATTGAGAAAGAAAAAGGCATGTCACAGGCACAAAGGGCGGAATATTTGAAGTGTTCCCAACAAGCTTAGAGCGATTATGAATTGGGCAGCGGAATACTCTAACAGATGTGCTTATTAAGTTGGCAAAACGATATGGTGTGTCGGTGGATTATATTTTGGGTTTGTCCGATAAGGCTTAAAACTCATGGAGTGTGTGATACGCGGTGTCAGGCTTATTTGCCGGGTGTCACCTGGCAGTGTGGCTTGGTACCGCTGAAGCGCGGAAGCTGCACCCGGATACTACGCCCTCCTCTAAGTAAGCTTAAATTAAAAAGAAGCGTACGCTTCCCTCCAAAAGCAAACCCCCTCCATTGCAGGCAAACTGCAATGGAGGGGGTTCTGTACGATAACAGGCCAATTTCGTTACAAAATCGATTCATGCAGAAGATCATATCTTCCGAATATCATTCCACGCTCTTCAACGCCTCCACCATATCGATCTTTTTCAGGCGGAAATGCAGAATCAAGTTGACCAGCGCGGAGAACAGAATCGTCAGCAGGATGGCGGTCAGGACACTGGGCGCATCCAATGTACGGATAAACATCACCAGATCGATTTCCGCAGTCTGTATGACGAACGAATGCAGGAAAACCCCGAAGACGCATCCCATTACGATGCCGATGAGGGTCAGGACAATATTTTCACGGTAGATATACGCCGAAGTTTCGCCGTTATAGAATCCCAGCACCTTGATGGTCGCCAGCTCGCGAATGCGCTCGCTGATATTGATGGTGGACAGATTGTGCAGCACGACAAGCGCAAGGATGGCCGCCGCGATTATGACAATCCAGATGATGCTCTGGAACGACTTCATCATATCGTCAAAGCTGCCGCGGATCGTATCGACCCGCACAACACTTTCGGCGGCGTTCAGCTTCAGAAGCTTGCCGGAGGTGTCCGAGAAGCTGTCGTCGGTGATGGTTGGCGACTTGCAGTAGATCAGGTTGTTGAGCGGCTCGAAGCCGGTGAGCTGTTCATAGAAGCTGGCCGTCACATATCCGTAGTGCAGGATGTAGTTTTCCTTGATGGCACTGATCTTGACCTGAGCCTGTAAATTGTCATCCGGGTTCGCAATCGTGATGGTATCGCCCACCTTCACCCCCAGCAGGAGACTCAGCTTCTCATCGATGACAATGCCGTCGTCTTTCAAAGTGAAGGTCTCGCTGCTCTGACGCTCCCGCATCGGCAGGAAGGAGGACAGATCGGTACCGTCCGGCACGACAATCAGGCTGATGCCGTAGGTTTTACCGCCGCTTGAAGCGTCCGCGCTGCGCGAATCAACCGACAGGTAATCAGTGACAAGCTCGCTCTTGTCCAGCGCGTCGTACAGCTGATCAATCTCATACTGCGACGCCTTGGGACTGATGCCGACCTGCATCTGATAGAGGTTCAGCTCGTCGTACTGCTTGTCGACCATCGACATGATCGAGTTGTTGAGCCCAAGCGCGGTGATCAGCAGGCCAGTGCATCCCGCAATGCCGAGCACCGACATCCAGAACCTGCCCTTGCTTCGGAACAGGTTGCGGGCCGTGACCTTCTCCAGGAACGGCAGCCGCTTCCAAACCGGCGTGAAACGCTCGAGCAGGATGCGCTTGCCGGGTTTCGGCGCGGCGGGCCGCATGAGCTTGGCGGGCGCGCTGCGCAGCTCCAGCTTGCAGGCTGCCAGCGCGGTGAGCACCGTGCAGACGACCGACAGCAGCGCGGGCAGAACCGCGAAGGAGATGTCGAACGGATGTACGAGCGGCGGCATCTGGTATAAGGTCCGGTAGGCGTTATAGATCATGACCGGCAGGAGGTTGTAGCCGAACAGCATGCCGAAAATCAGCGCGAGAACGCCGGCGGACAATGCAAACAGGATGTATTTGACCGCGACGGATTTCGGGCTGTAGCCGAGCGCCTTCAGCGTACCCATCTGCATGCGCTGTTCCTCGACCATCCGGGTGATGGTGGTCAGGCAGACCAGCGCCGCGACTAAGAAGAAGATCAGCGGGAAGACGCGTCCGATCGCCTCGATGCGGTCGGAATCCTGCGGGAATCCCGAGTAGGACGGGTTCGCGCTCCGGTTCTGGATGTAGATGGTCGGGGACTCTATCTTGCTGAGCTCCCGCCGCCCGTCGTCCAGCTGCTTTTCGGCTTCGCTGAGCCTGCGCTCGGCGCCCGATTTCTGCGTCTCGTATTCCTTGAGCCCCGCTTCATATTCCGCAAGCCCGGACCGATATTCCGCCTGACCGTTTTCGTAGGCCGTGACGCCGGCATTGTATTCCTTCAAGCCGTCCTTGTACTGCGCAAGGCCCGTTTGGTAGGCGTCCTGCCCTTCGCGGTACTGCCGCAGCCCGGCGTCGTATTCGCTCTGCGCCTTGCTGAGCGCGGACGTGGAGGACTCGAGCTTCTGCACAGCCTGATCGAGCTGTGTTTTGGCCTCAGCCGCCGCCGCGGCCTGCCCGTCGAGCTGCGTCTTCTGCTCTTCATAGAAGTCGGTCATGGTTGGATTTTCTTTGATGAATTCTTCCAGATCTTTGTAAGCGTCGCTGAGCTGCTTCTCAGCCGCGGCGGCGAACGCGGAAACGTCCTTCTTCAGCTGCTGAACAGCTCCCTCATAGTTGGTACCGTAAGATGGAACGCTTGTTCCCAGCTGCTTATAGATTTCGGAGAGCGCCGCGTCAAACTGCGATTTACCAGCGTCCAGCTGCTGCCGGCCCGCGTCCAGGTCCGCTTTGGCGCTGTCGAGCCGCTTCAGTGTCTCGTCGAGCTGCCGCTTGCTGTCCTCAAGCTGTTTCTTGGAGCTTTCGAGCTGCGGGCCGGAGGATGACAGCGTGGACTTCGCGCCGTCAAGCTGCTTTTTGGCGTCGTCGAGCTGGCGTTTCGCGTCGTCAAGCTCCTTCTCAGCCTTCGCCTTGTTCTCGTCGTACTCCTTCTGGCCTTTCTCAAGCTTCTCGATCAGCGGTTCCTTGATCGTTTCAATCCGAAGCTCTGACAGGGAGGATTTGATCGAATCCAGCTCATCGGAGCTTCTTTCAATCAGGTCGTCGTATTCGTCGCTGAAGCAGGAAAGCTCGGAAGCGCCCTTCACCAGCAGATAGACCTCGGTGTAGTAGTCGAGGTCGAAGGCGTCGCGCGGCACGAACACGACCGAATCGAGCTTGCCGTCCCCAATGGAGGTGTAGCCGTGGTC
Source organism: Candidatus Soleaferrea massiliensis AP7 (assembly GCF_000820765.1). Lineage (GTDB taxonomy): Bacteria > Bacillota > Clostridia > Oscillospirales > Ruminococcaceae > Soleaferrea > Soleaferrea massiliensis. Next base: position 77,732 of record NZ_CCYH01000032.1, on the reverse strand, counting down.
CAACGCGATATACTGCGGCGAGATGACGCTGCCGACAATCGTATAGTACTGCTGCTTAAGCTCATCATTCTCGGTCTTCAGCATCATCCTGTCGCCGAGCTTGATCTCGCCGCTGCGCAGCATCGTCGCGTCCACAACGCATTCCTGGCTGTTTTGGGGCATGCGTCCTTCCTCGAGTACGGGAAGGTTCATCGCGTCGTCCCCTTCGGGAAGCGCCATATTGTGCGTCAAATATTCGTTTCCGTTCACAAGCGATTTGGTGTCGACCGAATAGGATGGGAAAACCGCTTCGATGCTCGAAAGCGATTTGATCTTTTTCAGGGAGTCGTCGTCGAAGCCGAGTGTCGAGAGCAGCCGGATGTCCATCAGCTTCTGCTCGTCAAAGTACTGGTCCCCGGTGATGCGCATGTCGGCGCCGGTGACGCGGATGCCGATGAAGAAGCCGATGCCCAGCGTCAGAATGATCATAATGGAGAGAAACTGGTTGAACCGTTTCTTGATTTCCCGCAGGATATCCTTCCTGAGTGCGCGCTTGCCCATCACCATTCAATCTCCTCTACCGGCTTCGGATGTTCGTTGTACTGCACCGAGGAAACCTTGCCGTTTTTGACCTTGATGACCCGGTCCGCCATCGGCGTAATGGCCTGGTTGTGGGTGATCAGGATGACCGTCATGCCCTGGTTGCGGCAGGTATCCTGCAAAAGCTTCAGAATCTGCTTGCCGGTGCCGTAGTCGAGCGCGCCGGTCGGCTCGTCGCACAGCAGCAGCTTCGGGTTTTTGGCAAGCGCGCGGGCGATCGCAACGCGCTGCTGTTCACCGCCCGAAAGCTGGGATGGGAAGTTCTGCCTGCGTTCGGAAAGCCCGACCAGATCCAGCACCTCGGACGCGTCGCGCGCATCCCGGCAGATCTGTGCCGCAAGCTCCACGTTTTCGAGCGCGGTCAGGTTCTGCACGAGGTTGTAAAACTGGAACACAAACCCGATTTCGTAGCGCCGGAAGGTCGTAAGCTGCTTGGCGTTATACTGGCTGATGTCCTTGCCGTCTACGAGAATCTGGCCGCTGTCGCAGCTGTCCATCCCGCCCAGGATGTTGAGCACCGTCGTCTTGCCCGCGCCGGAAGGGCCGACCACAACGGCGAATTCCCCCTTTTCGACTGAAAAGGTGATGCCGTCCGACGCCTTGATGACGACCTCGCCCATCCGGTAGGTCTTGACAATGTCGATAAGTTCTATAAATGAAGCCATAAGCCCCTCCTTGTCATACCTTTCAAGTGTAAGCCCATTATAGCTGTAAAAAGAAAGCATTTCAACCGAACGATGTGAATGGAATTCAAAATTAAAACACGTATTTTTTAGAATTATCGTTTTTATAAGGGAATTGCATGAGGATGCAGGGGAAAACAGGTGAAAAACATCTGTGCGAGCGGTGCAGGTGTTGAATATACACGTTTTTTTCATGTTTTCCAAAAAAATGGCCTGCAGACATAAAGGTTTGGAAGAAAATGGCGTGCGGATATGCGGAAATCCGGTCTATCCTCTGTAGGTGAAATGTCCTTACTGGAAGCAGTGTGCAATTAATTTCACAATTTAATTAATATTCTACGAATATTGCGTGATAAAGATGTATATATCTTGTCCTTCATATGCTATAATGATAAAAAGGAATCCTCACGGATTCTTGCCAAACCAATAAATCTTGCAGTCCAATATAAGGGAGGTATCGGTTGCAAAGAAATGTGAAAAAGGCATCCATTAAAATGATGAAAGAAGGTCTTATGAAATGAGTCAAAAACTGGGCAAAAAAATTCTTTCCATACTGCTGTGTACCTCGATGGCACTGGGCAGCTTCTCGCTGACATCCTTTGCGGATGAATCCGATATCTCAGTCAGCGAGCAGGACAACGTTGTTGCAATTGAAAATGCAAACGTCCGACTGGAATACGACCTTGCCAAGGGCAGCTACGATGCGATTGACAAGCGGCACAACACCACCGTCCTGGAGGATGCGTACAGCTCCTACAACGGGGAACAGTCCTTGGACAACGGCTACACCTTCAGCTACACCACTCAGCAGGTCAGCGATACGCTCGGAAACGGCACCATGCTGATGATCAAGGCTGAAAAGGCGGATTCCTTCACGCAGTATCTCGGCTTCTCCCTGTATGAGGGCAGGGACAGCATCATCGTCTCGCCGGGTATCGAGAACACGACCGACGAGATCATCAAGCTCATGGAATTCCGGCCAATCGACCGTGCGACGGCGTTCCCGGATGCCGAGCTCAAGAACCTGAGCATGCTCGACGGTAACAGCGGCCATTGGGAGAATGTCGATTCCCTGGGAAAAAGCTGGAACAAACAGTCCACCTCGGTGCGGCATTCCGGTTCGGTCCGCTGCCGCAACAACATCCTGGTGACCTATGGAACCGAGTTCGACATGCGCTCGCTGGTCATCGGCGGCATCACCTACCACGAATTTGAAAAGTACACCCAGACCGGATTAAAATCCGACGACAACGCCGGCTCGTCCAATCTGGGCTTCGAAAAGAACCACAATGTTTCGATGTACGCGAAGGACCCATATGGCAAGCGGGTGGATCCGGGCACGAAATATATGCCGGACGACCGCTTCTACATCGATTTCTCGATTGACAGCCCGTTTGAAATCCTGGAAAGCTATGCGTTCGCGTTGAAGGACGCGATGGAAATCAACATCAGCTATTACGGCTATCCGACCCTTTGCCTGTGGAACATCGGCCATTACGGCACCGGCGGCAGCGTCAACAACGCGACCAAGGGCGTCGGCGTCATGGATCAGGTCGTCAAATCCGGCTTTCTGAAGTACACGCCGGTTGCGGTCCGGCTGGAGCCGGACACCTACTCCCGCATACAGTCCGACGGCACCTTCAAATCGAACGAGCAGGGCTGGTGGGATGACGAGCACTGGCTCAAATACGGGCATCTGACCAAGGAGTACCCAACCATGAAGGCGTGGGGCGATGCAATCGCGGAGCGCGGCGGTATCCCGCACATCTACATGCAGACCAACGCGATGTCCGAGGATATTGCGAGGCTGAAACCTGAGTGGCAGCTCTTCAATAAAAACACCTTCTGTTATACCGAGCCGGAGGACTACGACGGCGCGAAGTACGACCCGCAGGGCGGCAAGCTCTGGGACCGCCTGGGCGGCGCGAACGGTTCGAAGCAGGGCTGGGACTACACCGACCCGGATTTTGTCAAGCATATGGAGGGTGTCTATGAGAACCTGAGGGTCTCCGGCATCAAGGGCATCAAATTCGATTATGTCGATACAGCCTGGAACACCGACGGCTTTGACGACCCGTACACCACTACCGCGGCAGCATACCGCAAGGTGTTTGAGGTTGCCAAAAAAGGATTGGGTGAAGGCAGCTTTATCGATGAGAGAACGCTTTACAACGGCATGGATCTCGCGCTTGGCACGGTGGATTCCCAGCGTATCCAGACCGACAACGGCAAGATCAACAAGGAGATGATCAGCCTGGGCGGCCTTCGCTGGTACAAGGACCGCGTCGTCGTCAACTACGACTTCGACAGCAAGAACCTGAACGCCATGACGACGAGGGACAGCCTGCGCAACCTGCTGACCATGTGCTACGCGACCAGCGGACGCATCGTGCTCGCGAATGTCTTCGACACGCTGACCGAAGAGCAGGTGTTCGATGTTTCCCGCATCTTCCCGATGCACGACTACGAAAAGAGCCATCGTCCGGTCAACGCGTTCGTCAAGAGCCTGCCGGACATCTATGCCATGGAAATCGAACCGGGCTGGCAGTCGCTGATCTTCTACAACACCAACGATTCCAGCGCGCAGAAATTCTCCACGAAGCTTTCCGGCGATATGGCGTTCGGCGGTTTGGAGCTGGATGCAAACAAATACTATTACATCTACGACTTCTGGAACGACAGCTATGTCGGCCGCTTCAAGGGCAGCGACGTCTTTGAGGATACCGTCCGCGCGGGCGAAGCGCGGGTTTATGCGGTCCATGAGGACAAGGGCGTGCCGCAGCTTCTGTCGACCAACCGCCATCTGCTGCAGGGCGCAATCGACACTGAGAATATTCAGTGGAACGCGTCGAGCGACCAGCTCACCGGCACGCTGAAGGTTGTCAAAGAGGATACATACAAGGCGGTCTTCCACATCCCGACCGACAAGAAGATCAAGGATTACAGCGTCGATCAGGGCAAAGCTGAAATCAGCATGGTCGGCAGCAATCTCGAACTGACCGTCAATACCGAAGAGAATGCCGACGTGAACTTCACGCTGACCTTTGAGGATAAGCCGTATGTGGCAGTTGAGAATATGACCATCGACCAGCACGAGCTGACCATCAAAAAGACAGAGACCGCACAGCTTTCCGCAGTCTTCACGCCTTCCGACGCGTCGGTTCAGGATGTCGAATGGACTACGAGCGACGACACCGTTGCGACCGTGAACAGCCGCGGCATTGTCACCGGACAGAAGGTCGGAACCGCTGAGATCACCGCGGCCAGCGCCGAGGGCGGCTTTACGGATACCTGCCTGGTCACGGTCGAAGCGCTGCCGGGTCCGGACTTCGAGTTCCCGCATTTTGAGGACTTCGAGAACTTCGGCGAGCTGCAGATGATCGACTGGTATTCCATGATGGGCCAGTGGGGAACCAAACAGGAGGGCTCCAATACCGTGATGGCGTCCACAGCCGGCAGCGGCAACTCCGCGCTCTATTATGGCAGCCCGGACTGGGAGGACTATGCGTTCGAGGCGGATGTCCGGCTCGACACCACCGCAACGGCGGGCCTGCTGATCCGTGCGGAAAAAGACAGTCTGAGAAAAGCTTATATCACCGACTTTGAGAAAGGACAGCTGCGCGTCTTCTCCCGCGATAAATCCTCTGCGAAGGTCACTGTGCCGAACCAGACCTGGAATGTCGGCGACTGGCACCATATGCGCATCGAGGTGGAGGGCAGCAAGATCCGCGGCTACCGTGACGGCATCCTGATCGGCGAGATCACCGATTCGGGTCTCAAAAAGGGCATGGTCGGACTCTTTACCTACAACGGCAAGGCGTCCTTCGACAACATCAAGATCGTCCCGCTCGACTATGTGGACGAGGGCGAGCTGACAGACCTTCAAATGGGCAGAGAAGACGCCACACTGAGAACCGGCGAAACCCTGCAGCTCAATGCGGTCAGGACGCCGGCGGATAACAAGCAGGATGTCTTCTGGTCGTCGGGCGACGAATCGGTCGCGACCGTCGATGAGAACGGATATGTCACGGCTGTGAAGCCGGGCAAAACCACCATCGCCGTCGCGAATGGGGATGAGTCGCTGCGGGCGATCAGTGAAGTGACAGTCGTCGACGAAGCCATGACGCTGTTTGCCGACGACTTCGAAAGCGGCAGCATGAAGGGCTGGTCGGTCCTGGAAGGCGAATGGGCTGTCAAGGATGAAGGCGGCAACAAGGTCATGTCGGTGCTCAGCACCAATGACGGAAAGCGCGCGGACATCTTTGCGGGCAATCAGAACTGGAAGAACTACGTGTTCGAAGCGGATGTCCGTCTCGATTCCGGCAGCACGGTCGGCATCCTGGCGCGCGCCGACCAGAACGAGCTGAAGAAATCCTACATCCTTGACTTTGAGAACGGCAAGATGCGCATCTTCTCCAGAGACAACAACAAGGCCCGCGTCGAGGTGCCGGGCTTCACGCTCGACCATGGAAAATGGTATCATTTCCGCATCGAGGTCGAAGGGGATACCATCCGCGGCTACCGCGACGGACAGTTCATCGCCGAGATCAAGGACACCGGCCTGCCAATCGGCCAGATCGGCCTGTTCTGCTTCAACGGCACCGCTTCCTATGACAACGTGAACGTCTTTGTCCCGGGCATCGAGGGCAATGTCAGCGGCAGCGGAAAGCTTGGCGTCACAGACCTTCTGCTGATCAAATCCGAGATCCTGGGCCGTACAGCGTTTACCGACACACAGAGGATGCTGGCCGACGTCAATCAGGACGGCATCATCAATATCTTTGACCTGGTCGCCATCAAGATGAAAATCCTGCGCGGCTAAGGAAGAATGCCATATGAAAAGTCAGTGAATCGATTCTTTTAATAGAAGCGGTACGGTGTCTCACACTGAAAAAACATAGGAGATAACAGATCTCTAAAGAAAGCGAAAGCCGGTTATGACAGGCTCCATACGGAACTGTCATAACCGGCCTTTGCCGTTGTGGGTGAACGTATAATATAAGAGAGAAGATGATATCGGTGTTGGACGCGCCCTTTCGGCTGTACGGCGAAATTCCGCAGGAAGCCCAGGAGGGAAGGCGTCAGTGCTCGGAACGCTTCTGGCTGCGCAGCAAAACTTCGTTGATCACAAAGATCGCGGCGACTACCAGGATCAGCAGGACCGGCAGCAGCTCCAGCGAGAAGGCCGACAGCAGCACGCCGATCCCGGCTGAGATGATCGATCCGCCAAAGAACGCTGCGCCGACCTGGTAACCGATGAGCCGATCGGACACCGCTTTGGAGAAACGCCGCGGCGTTTCATGGATCAGGCATGGATAGATCGGCGCAAATCCCAGCCCCATCAGCACAACGCCCACCATGGCGCCGGTAAATGTCGGAGCGATGCCGATGCAGATGCCGCCGGCCACCGCCAGCGCGACGCCGATGCGGACGACGGCCATATTGCCAAGCCGGTTGGCGACGATGCCGGCAAGCAGACGGCCTGCCATGACAGCCGCGAACAGGAAGGTTGCGGACAGCGCCGCAAGCTCTTCGGGCACACCGCGGGATTCCACGAGCATGCTGGTGACCCAGACGCTCGCCGAATACTCGACGCCGGTATACAGAAAGAATATAAATATCGAAAGATACGGCCGGATACCGACAAACTTGGAGGATTCCTTGACGGTCTCCTGGCTGGACACGACGCTGTCCCCGGTTTCATCCCAGCTTTTTCTGACAAGCAGGATGGTCAGCAGTACCGACGGAAGCAGGAAGATGGCGCCCACCGCCCAGTATCCGCTCCGCCAGCCTGCGCCGGCGGCCAGTCCCTGCGCGATCAGCAGCGGGCCGATTGACGAGCCGACCGACCAGAAGCAGTGCAGCCAGTTCACATAGCGCGAGGAATACTGGTTCGCGACATAGAGGTTGATGCCGGCATCCACGGCGCCCTGCGCGAGTCCCAGCGGAACCGAGAAGACCGCCATCCAAAGAAAGCTCGGGGCGCACGCAAAGCCGGCCAAAGCCGCCAGATTGAGCAGTGCGCTGAACAGAGCAACCCTGCCGATGCCGAAGCGGCGCAGCACCTTTTGATTGAGGATGCTCGAAAGCGCCGACGCGCAGAGCATCAGTGCGCTGAGAACGCCCATGCTTTCCAGGGACAAGCCAAGCTCGGTCCGTGCGGAGGGCCAGGCTGCGCCCAGCATGCTGCCCGGCATGCCCTGGCAGATGAACAGGATGTAGACGATAATCAGAAGAATCCATTTCTTGCGGTTGTTTTTCATGACGGCGACTCCTTTGAAAGCGGGAGCTTCGGCAGAATGTACTCCCTGGTCAGATGGTATAATCCGGACAGATAATCCTCCCGTTCGTTGTCGGAGGAGATGATCAGCGGCATCACCTTTTCGAAGATGTATTGATCCGCTATGCTGCGCACATCGTCCGGGTTGATCTGCATGGCCCGGTATTTCCGGCCGCCGATCACCACGAAACTGGGATTGACGACACAGCAGAGCACCGCGATGGTGCGCGCTATGATGTGTTCCATCTCCGTCCTGTCGCTGGTGACCAGCAGGTCCGCGATCATTTTATTCGGTGCGATCGGAAGAAATCCGAGCTCGCCGGCAAACTGGTTCGCCCCCTTGACAATGCGGCCATCCGAAATGATGCCGGTACCCATGCAGCCTTCGTTAAAATGGATGTAGGCCATATTGATGCTGTCAAACGGACAGCTTGGATGCTCCCTTGCATACCGCAGGCCGAACCCGACTGCAATGGAATTCAGGTCGTTTTCCAGGATCACCGGCAGGGAGAACGCTTCTTCCAGCTTTACGCCGAGACTGTCAATTTCCCAGAGATTGAATCCGGAGCTGACGTAATAGTGCCCGTTGTCCACGATTCCCGGAACGCCCAAACCGATTGCGCAGAGATCCTGTTCCCGGCAGATCCTCTCGATATGCCGCACAACCGATTCGGCACGGCGGTCGGGAAGCGCTTCTTTGCCCTCTTTCTTAACAAGTCCGGACAGGCTTTGCAGCCGGTAGTGGATATATGGTTCCTCCAGATAGAAGGACAGTATCAGATTTTTATCTGCGTCCAGCGCATACCGCAAGGCGCGCCGGCCGCCGCTGGACTGATCGTAATTGAGCGGAACGATTTCTCCGTCCCGCAGCAGCTCCTCGAGCAGTGTGCGCACGGTGGTGGTGCTCAGGCTGGTCTGTTCCACAATTTCCGCACGGGTGGCGTCGCCGAGGACGGCCAGCGTTTGATAGATCAGAGTTGTGTTCATGCGCTTCATCAGCTGCGGTTTGCCGCTTTCCTGTTCCAAATGCATTGTTTCTTTTCCTCCCCGAATCGGCGGCCCGGTGTGTTGCCGCCATGCTCAGAACGGCCGAACTGGGCGGGATGTTTGAATAAAATCCCGCCTTGGATTTTTTAATACAGTTATCATGATGTTCCGGCGCCGGTCCTATCTCTGCCGCAAAACATATGACAATGCGATATCAGACCATTATGCTTTGCAGTGATTTTCCAGAAGCAGCTTGATGCGGGTGTGAATCCGTTCCGGACAATCGATGCTGCCCGGCAGGATTTTGGGCTTGGTTTTTCCATGAAAATCGCTGCCGCAGGTCATTTCAAGATGGTGCTTGGATGCCTGCTCAAAGTAGAATGCGGTTTGCTGCTGCGTGTGATAGCTGCTGAAAACCTCGATGCCTTCGATGCCCTGCCGGATGATATCCTGCAGCAATGGCAGATTTTCCTTCACGTTGTTGCCGGGATGTGCCAGAACCGCGATGCCCCCCGCCGCGTGGATGGTGCGCAGCGCCTCTTCCAGGCTGATATAGTACAGCGGGACGTCCGCTGTCTTACCCTGTGAGCAGAAGTCCCAATAGAAATTGACCAGTGGATTATCGCTTCTGCTGCCGCCCGGGAAATAGGGTGCGAGAAGCGGGTTGTTTCGATTTTCCGGGATGGAAAGCGCCGCCTCGGCAATGGTTTCGCCGAGTACAACGCCGTCGCGGGAAAGCCGCAGTGCTTCTCCGGTATCGAAGACGATGCCGGCGGCCTGCACAAGCTCCATGCGTTTTTGCGAAGCTTCCTGCTCCTGTTTCAAAACCTGTGCTTCGAGCTGTGCGATGACGGGAAACCCAGGATCTATGAAATATCCCAGCAGATGCAGGTTGGTCCCCAGATGGGTGCAGTCAAGCTCCACAGCCGGGATGCAGAGAATGCCGAGCTTCTCTGCGGCGCGCATTCCTTCCAGGACGCCCCGGGTGGAGTTGTGGTCCGCAATGGCCGCGGTTTTAACGCCGTGCTGCGCGCACAGCGCCATCAGCTGAGACGGGGAGAATTCCCCGTCAGCGCTGTAAGAGGAATGCATATGCAGGTCGATCACGTTCATGGTTTCATCTCCCTAAATGCTTATGACGATAACTTTTAAAAGTTTCTGATGAAAGTATATCGCAGTGGATTTGGTTTGTCAAGAGCTTTTAGAAAAAACATTTCAACTTTTTTTGCGGCCATTATGCTTGTCTGCGGCGGTATCCATCGATACCGTTAAAAAGAGATGCGTAAAGGGAACCCGTTGCGACGAATGATGATTGTTCGATAAAAAATCGAATCATAAAAAGATACATAGTCTTTGTTTCAAGTGGGAATACTATGAAAAACCACATAAGGAGGAATTTCAATGTTCAAACATGAGAAAAAACTGCTGCAGGATGTCCGCGTGGATGCGCCGAACCCCAATTATGCCGCGCTGATGCAGGAACAGCTGGGCGGCCCGCAGGGAGAGCTGAAAGCGGCGCTGCAGTATCTGTCTCAGAGCCAGCGCATCCGGGACCCGGAAATCAAAGACCTGTTTCTGGATATCGCCGCCGAAGAATTCAGCCATATGGAGATGGTTGCGACCTTGGTCAACCTGCTCAACGGCGACCACCTCAACGCAAACAATGCCACCGTCGGAACCGTGGAAGCGCATGTCCTGACCGGGCTGACCCCGATGCTCGCCAATGCGTCCGGATATCTGTGGACGTCGGCTTATGTCAATGAAACCGGCGATCTGGCCGCGGACCTGCTGTCCAACATCGCGGCGGAACAGCGCGCGAAGGTCGTTTACGAGTACCTGTACCGTCAGATCAACGATACCGGCGTAAGGGAAGCCATCGACTTTCTGCTGAACCGCGAAGAGGCGCACAACACCATGTTCCGTGAAGCCTTCAACCGCATTCAGGATACAGGCTCCCAGAAGGACTGGGGCGTGACAGAGGACTCCAAACTTTATTTTGACCTTTCCAGTCCTGGTAAGCAGAGCTTCAATCCGCTGAAAGGCAAGAACAATCCGCCGAGTTTTAATATGTAATATAACAATGGCTATCCAGTGGATGGATAACCTCATAGCGGTAAATCATGAATCAACAAGAAGCGGCGTGACATATGTCACGCCGCTTCCGCTTGAATAACAAAAAAATCAGAGAAACAGACATAAATGGTTTACTCTGTTGGAGTGTGCTATGGCCGGCATGAAAGAAAGCGTTCATGCCTCTACTCTGCCGTTACCTTGCTCAGTTCCGAAAAATAATCTTCGGTTTTCTGGCTGTCCTGGAAGCTGATATAGACATCAACATCATGGGTTCGCTCTATGAGTATAGTTGGCGAGGAATCTGCATCGACAAAGAGTTTATATTTTCCCAAACGCTCCGATTCGAAATTTCCTTTGAGTGTGCTGCCGAAGCCGCCAAAGCCATTGGTTCTTGTGCCGATACCGATTTCCCGCATACTTTTTTCGAGCAGCGTGATATTCTCCACATCGGTAAAATCGATGTTCATGCCATACATGCCTTTCATCTGTATCTGATTATCGGACAGTTCAATTTCCGTTTCTTTCAAGCCGTAGAATAACATCACCGTGCAGACAGCAAGAATGACGATTGCGAAAACCGGCTTGATTGTTCTCCATATCGGATTTGTCTTTTCGGTCATCATTTTTTCCTCCTATTCGTTATGTTCATGTTTGGCGTTATGCTTTGTATTTATTTGATGGGCAACAAATACGAATGCGAACAGGATGTCATGAAGAATGCCTGACGCGCTGTCAATAATTTTGCATCTGTGATCATCCTGCCTTTCTGTTTGTCATCTTAAGAATAACAAACAGAAAGCGATATATCAAGTATATTTGACGTGCATAAAAAATATATAGACTTGGCGGAAAGGACGTCTGGCATGCTTGATGACAGACATCCATTCGACCACTGTAGACGCTTCCTGAGATGATGTCCATCGATTCTGAAGATGCTGAAAAAACGGAAGAAGCCGGCAAAAAGCACGCGAAAAGCTCCATGTGACATATCTTCATCGCATGGAGCTTTTCGCGTGCCGGTACGCTTCCCACAAGTCCTCTTCTGCATTTTTATAGAATGTAAAACCGATACGAAAAAGGGAGCAGCCCAAAAGAAACCGTTAAAATTTCTTTCAGGCTGCTGTATGGTGTTAGAGAGGCTCCTTAGTGGTTGCAGCAGGCCGACTTCGGCTTGAAGGAAGTACAGTCGGTGCACTCGATCTGGGTCGGGTTCGGTTCATGGGTTCCAACCACAATCTTGTCGAGCGAGCAGTAATCAGCTTCGTTGCAGTGGTACTCGCAAGAAGTGACGGTACATCCGATAGACTGGTTTGCTTTACAGTTATGCATGAATTTCAACCTCCTTTTCGTGGATTCACGATTAGTTTGTGCAGAATTTCAAAAAATATAAGAGGGATGTTTTTCTGGTGAAAAAGAAATTTGCATGGTCAGAAAATAAAAGAAAAAGAATAAAATAATGAGTATTATAATAAATTACATAGATAAATATAAAAATCAACGATAATCAACGAAAAATAAATAAATATATGGTATTTTCATATCTTGTGATCAACATTGTATCAATGCTATAATGATGGCAGTGAAAAGAGTACAAAACAAAGAAAATCAGATTTAAATTATTGGAAATTTCGCACAGTCAAAGTGCGCTGGAAATGAGGGGAACAAGATGCCATATGGTCAAAAAATTGACGCGTACCAAAACCCGAAGGAGGATTTTGGAGATTCCGAAATCTACCGCGCGGTTCAGACCGACCAGATCGGATGCGGCCTTCTGAAGCTGGAGCCGGGCGGGACGGCCGGCTACGATGCGGGCCATCAGAATGCCGACGAGGTTTTTTATATTGTAAAGGGAACGGCACGCATCCACTATCCGGACACCGGCCGGTCGGTGATCCTGCACGAGTCCGAATTCATCATGAACTACCGTGACCGCCCGCATGTTGTCAGCAATCCGGGCGATGAAACATTGATATTGCTGTTCGCCTGCTGCGCGGACCGCTGAAGGAGGAAGAATCATGAGCTATGAGATTATAAGCATCGGCGGGCTGCTGGTGGAGATCATGCGCAAGGAGCTTGACAAGCCGTTTGACAAGGCCGCGGACTTGACCGGCCCGTATCCGAGCGGCGACACGCCGATCACCATCAACGCGGCGGCGAAGCTTGGCAGAAGATGCGCGTACATAGGCGTTGTCGGCGACGACGATTTCGGCGCGTGCGTGACCGGAAGGCTTCAAGAAAGCGGCGTCTCGATGGAGATGATCCGCACGGTGCCCGGCGCAACGACCGGCACGGCCTTTGTGTCCTATTTTTCGGATGGAAGCCGCAAATTTATCTACCATTGGCGGCATGCTGCGGCCGGTATGCTCGACGAATGCGATGTCGATCCCAAGAAGCTTGAGGGCGTCAAATGGGTGCATGTGACCGGCGTCACGATCTCCTCGAGCGAGAGCAGCGCGCGCGCCGTCTACAAGCTGATCAGGGAGCTGCCCGAAGGCGCGAAGCTGAGCTTTGACCCGAACATCCGTCCCGAGGTACTCAGCGTCGAAGAGATCCGCAAGCTCTGCGCGCCGGCGGTGGAACGCGCGGACATCATCTTCCCGAGCGCAACCGAAGCGGCGATGTTTACCGGTGCGGCGACCGACGACGAGGGCTGCAGGATCTGGGCCAAACAGGGCAAGATCGTGGTGCTCAAGTGCGGCAAAGAGGGCTGTAAAATCTACAGCGGAGAGGATGTCTTCACGCTGCCGACCTTCCCGGTGGAGGAGGTTCGAAAGGTGGAGGAGGTGGACCCGACTGGAGCGGGCGATACCTTCTGCGGCGCGTTCCTGACGGCGATTCTGGAGGGCCGTGCGCTCAGGGAATGCGGACGCTTTGCCAATGCGGCGGCTTCGCTTTCAATTTTGAAAAAAGGCCCGATGGAGGGGGCGCCCACCAGGGAAGAGGTACTGGAGCTGCTCGGCGAGCAGTGATCGACAGGATAACAAGAAATCATTCGTGGAGTTATTTTTTAAATAGAGAGGTGGGAACGGCCGTTTTAAAATCTGCCGTTCCCGGCTTCCGCCCCGCTTCCATGGCGGGGGAGAGGCCGGAAACAGCGGCTGACGGGTCATCGGCGGATGCAGTCCGCGGCGATTGACGCCGACGCAGTCTATGCATCGGTCACCGGCGCATGGATCAGCCCTGTTTTGCCTGGCTGCCGGCTATTTCGGCAGAACTACCGTATGAGGAGGAATTCAATTTGGTTATCGATATGTGTGTACATCCCGGTTTCCTGAAGGAAATCTGCGGCGATGAGGAGCGTGTGCTGTTCCGCCGCAAGCATTTCGGCCTGTATAAGCAGTCGGTCTGGCCGGTCGAGCTGTTCATCAAACAGCTGGATGCGGCCGGCATTGACAAAGCGGTCTTGATCCCGGAGGATCTCACGGTACGCTGCGGAGATTCCATCGTCTCGAACGAGGAGATCAAAACGCTATGTGAGCTTATGCCCGATCGCGCAGTCGGATTCGCGAGCGTGGACCCGAACCGCGCGGATGCATCTGAGGTGCTGGAGGATGCCTTCACAAGGCTGGGGCTTGCCGGACTGGTGCTCAATCCATCCACCCAGCGGTTTTATCCGGGCGATGAAAAGCTCGCGCCGCTGTATGAATGCTGTATCCGCCATGATAAACCGCTGATCCTGCAGATGGGCGTGAGTCTGCAGCCGGATGCGCCGGCCAAATACGCGAAGCCGCTGTTGTGCGAGGATGTGCTGCTTAGCTATCCGCAGCTTCGGGTCTGCGTCTCGCATTTCGGCTGGCCCTGGGTAACCGACGTTGCGGCGCTGCTGCTCAAATATGAGAACCTCTACGCCGACACCGCCATGCTCTACTATGATTCCCCAAAGGAATTCATGCACTATGTATTTGAAGAGCAGATGGGCAGACACTGGGCGGACCGCACGCTGCACAGCAAGATCCTGTTTGGATCGGGCTATCCGCGCATCGAGCAAAAGCGGATGCGCCAGGCGGTGGAATCGCTCGAGCTGCGCGACAGCACCAAACAGAAGATTCTGGGAGACAACGCGCGGCAGTTTCTTTACGGGGAGGCGGAATAAATGGTAAAGATCAAACACATCCAGGTCATGACCGACGATCATTTTCAGTTTGTGCGCATCAGCGAGCAGGTGAAGGAGGCCGTCGCGGAATCCGGCATCAAAAACGGCATGCTGTTCGTCGTGACGGCGCACACTACGACCGGCATTACGGTCAATGAAGGGCTGTCCTGCCTGGAAAGCGACATGCAGACCACGCTGGAAAACCTGGTGCCGGACGACTATCCGTATGTGCACGCCCACTGGCTGCCGAGCTACGGACGCACCTCTGCGAACGCAACCGGGCATCTGCGCGCGATGCTGACCGGCAACCACTGCGTTTTCCCGATTGAGGACGGCAAAATCCTGTTCGGCGCGGCGCAGGAAATTTACTTTGCGGAGTTCGACGGCCCGCAGAACCGCAGGATCACCATCGAGGTGATGGGGGAATAAAACGGGCACGTCCCTTGGGAAGTTGACCATAGAAGAACCAAACGCAGTTGCCCGGATTGTCCGTTAAAACGAAATCGAGACGTATTTTTGTACCGATAGAATCGGAGACATCCTTGTAAGTATATATGGATTCTGCGGGCGGGAATATGGAACCGGAAATCTGCCTTTAGAAAAATTCCCGGCCGGAAAACAGCAAGCCCGGAAATGGAAATCGGTTGGAACGGCCAGCAGAATAAAAGACATGAAAAAACTTAGTAAAACGACTGGAAATGCCACTAATTTTGTGGTATATTGATGGCAATGAGAAACGGAGGAACACGCATGAAGGTTACGCTGCAGTTTATCGCGAACAAGGCGCATGTATCCAAGTCGCTGGTATCCAAGGTGCTCAACGACAAGCCGGTGCGGGTTTCCTCGGAGAAGCGCAGCCGGATTCTGAAGCTGGCGCAGCACTACGGCTATCAGCCGCGCGGCGCGGGGGCTGACGAACACAGCACGCTGGCGCGGCTCAAACGCAAATCGGTCATCGGGCTGATCCAGCCCGGGCTGGATTTCCTGTTTCTCAGCAAGCTGACCGACGCCATCGAGCAGTCCGCGCGGGAGAAGGGCTATCAGACGATGATCTTCAACACCCACGAGGACCCGGCGATCGAGCGGCGCTGCCTGGAAATCCTGAGCACCGGCATTGTCGACGGACTGATTGTCAACGCCTGCGACAATGTCGCGAATCTGGAATACTTCGAAAAGCTCAAACGGCAGGAGCTGCCGATGGTCTTTGTCGACCGATATCTGTACGACCTTGACCTGAGCTTTGTCACAGCCGACAATCGGGCCGGTGCCTATCGGCTGACCGAAAAGCTCATCGAGCGCGGGCATAGAAACATCCTGTTTGTGTTCCACGGCAAATCTATCTTCACCTCGGTGCAGATGGACCGGTTCGAGGGATACCAGCAGGCGATGGAAGCGAACGGGCTGGACAGCGTCAAGGAGTATATCTACTCCGACCGGCCACTTTCGTACCAGCCGATCTTTCGGATGTACGGCTCCGCGCGCAAATTCACCGCCGTGGTGCTCGCGACGACCTGGGATGTCGAGCAGCTGGGCGAGCTGGTGGGCTGCATCGGCGCGGACGGCCGGGTCGACGTCGCGGCGTTTGACTCGTTTTCGCTGACCTATCCATTGGAGTTCCAGCAGAACACGGTGCAGAACCTGAATGAAATCTTCATCATGGAGCAGGATCACCGCGCGATGGGGCAGAAGGCGTTCCAGCTTTTGTACAACACCATGCAGCACGCGCAGCAGGAACCCCAGCGGATCTACATCAAGCCGCGCCTGCTCGAGCCACAGGACATGCGGCAGAACGTAGAAACTGAAAGAAAGGAATCCATCCAATCACAATAGAATCAGTCTCTGTAAAGGAGGAACTATGATGACCAGAACCGAGCGCATCAAAGCCTACATTTTAAACAACGCGCCTGAAATCTGTACCGAGCGCGCGAGGATTTATACCGAGGAATGTCTCGGCAATATGGCCCAGCCGGTGGATGTCCGCCGCGCGAAGGCCTTCCGCCGTTTCCTGAATGAGATGACCCTCTACATAGGCCCGGACGACCTGCTGCTGGGCAACACGGCCAGCAAGCCGCTGGCGGCGTCCCTGTTCCCGGAATACGCCGTGGACTGGATCGAGGACGAGCTTGACACCTTCGAAACCCGCCCGCGCCAGCGGTTCGTGATCCCGGCGGGCAGAAAAGAGGAAATCCGTGCAATCTGTAAAGTCTGGGATGGAAAAACCCATTTCGACCGGGTGGATTATACGCTCAAGCACACCATCGGCGATGTGCTGATGGGCCCCGGCCCAGACGGCAAGGGACACCAGCATCCGAGCATCAACCAGACCATGTCGATCGAGCACAACCAGAACGGCGACGGCCACATCATCCCGGACTATGTCAGCCTGCTCGAAACCGGCTTCGGTCCGGTGCTTGAGCACACCAAACAGAAGCTTGCGGCGCTCGACGAGACGGATGAAGCTTATCTCGACCAGCGTTCCTTCCTGGAATCGGTGATTCTGTCCTTACAGGGCGCGGTCGAATACACCCAGCGTCTGGGCGAGTTGGCGACCGAGCATGCCGAGAAGGAGCAGAACGTCGCGCGCCGGCTCGAGCTGATGGGTTTAGCCAGGATGTGTGAGAAGATCTCGACCAAAAAGCCGGATACCTTCTATGAGGCGCTGCAGCTGGTGCTGATCGTGCATCTGCTGATTCAGATCGAATCCAACGGCCACAGCATCTCGCTGGGCCGCATGGATTCCTACCTCTATGAATTCTATAAAAGGGACTGTGAAAACGGCCTGATGGACCCGGAAAAGGCGCAGCAGCTTTACGAATGCTTCCTGCTCAAATGCTTTGAGGCGAACAAGCTGCGCGACTGGGGCACCACCGAAATCCTCGGCGGCAACCAGCTGTTCCAGGCCATCACATTGGGCGGCCAGACCCGTGATGGAAAGAGCGCCGTCAACGACCTGTCCTACATCTTTTTAAAGGCGCTGGGCCACACCAATATGAACATTCCGACCGTCGTGGTCAGCGTCGGCAAAACGACGCCGATCGAGTTTGTGGATGCCAGCCTGAAAGCGCTGGTTGCGCACGGCGGCGGCATGCCGGCCTTCTTCAACGACGACATCGCGATCGAGATGATGACCCGCGTCGGCGTCTCCCTCGAGGATGCGCGCGACTGGGCGTCGATGGGCTGCAGTGAGGTGCGCGTGCCAGGCAAGCATGCGACCGGCGTCACCCCGGTCTATGTCAACATGCTCAAGCTGCTCGAGCTTGCGCTGCACGACGGCAGAAACCCGAACACCGGCAAAACGCTGTGCGGAACCTCCAAATCCATCAAGGACTGCCAGTCGATCGACGAGGTGATCGGCCTGTTTGAGGAGCAGCTCGATTTTTATCTGCCATATATCCCGAAGATCGAACGCGCGATCGCCGAGAGCTACTATACCTTGACCCCGACGCCGTTCCTCTCGAGCGTGATGGATTACCGCATCGACATGGCGAAGGACATCTCCTGGGGCAGGGGACCGAACTACAACGACACGATCGTCCACGCGCACGGCTTCCCGAATGTCGCAAACGCGCTGACCGCCATCGACGAGGTGGTGTTCCGCCGGAAAAAATACACGATGAAAGAGGTCCTCGACGCGATGAACGCGAACTTCGAGGGCGATGAATACATCGAAATCCGCAAGGCGCTGCTCGACTGCCCGAAGCTCGGCAACGACCTCGACGAGGTCGACAGCATGTGTGGCCGCGTTTTCCGCCTGATGCCCGATAAGATGAAGCAGTTCAAGCCGCTGCGCGGCGGCCAGTTCGGATGCACCGCGCAGACGGTCGTCATGAACGTCATCGACGGCGAGGTCATCGGCGCGACGCCGGACGGACGGCTCGACGGCGAGTCGATCGCCGACAACCTGTCCCCGGTGCCGGGAACCGACAAGAACGGCATCACCGCCGTGTTCAATTCGGTCGCCAAGATCGACCACAAGCTGATGGACAACGGCTCGATATTGAACATCAAGTTCCATCCGTCGGCGCTCTCAAGCGACGAGAAGATCCGCAAGGTTTCGCACGCGATCCGCGTCTACTTTGCAGGGGGCGGCTTCCAGGTGCAGTTCAACGTCATCAGCCGCGAGATGCTGCTGGATGCGCAGAAGCATCCGGAGCAGTACCGCCAGCTGGTCGTCAAGGTAGCGGGCTTCAGCGCGTTCTATGTCGAGCTGGAGAAGAAGTGGCAGGATCATCTGATTTCCCGCACCGAATACGCCGCATACGCTTAAAAATCCCCCTTTTTTAAAGGAGTTTCGAATATGGAAAACATCAAGCTGCAGGGAGAACTGTTTGATATTCAGCGGTTTTCCCTGGATGACGGGCCGGGAATCCGCACGGTGGTCTTTTTAAAGGGCTGCAACCAGGCCTGTCCCTGGTGCCACAACCCGGAATCCCTGTCCGTAAAGCCGCAGATCTTCCGCGTCCAGTCGCTTTGCACCGCCTGCGGACGGTGCGCCCAGAACTGCAAGCAGGGAGCCGTGACCCTGGAGGACGGCCGGTATGTCCGCGACCCCGAAAGGTGCGTTGCCTGCGGGGAGTGCGTCAAGGTCTGTCCGAACGACGGATGCAAGCTGCTCGGAAAGGCCTGGACGGTCGACGAGGTCATGCGGGTGCTCTATAAGGACCGATTATATTACCGCGAATCGGACGGCGGCGTGACCTTCAGCGGCGGCGAGCCTACCCTCCAGCACGCGTTTTTGCTGGAAATGCTCAAACGCTGCCGGGATGCGGGCTTCCACACGGCGATTGAGACCAACGGCAACAACGACTGGCAGGTCTACGAATCGCTGCTGCCGCTGCTCGATTATGTGATGATTGACTTGAAGCATACCGACAGCGAGCTTCACCGCAAGGTGATCGGCGCGGGGAACGAGCGGGTGCTCACCACCCTGAAAAACCTTTCCGGCCGCGTCCCGGTCGAGGTGCGCGTCCCGGTCATCCCGGGCTTCAACGCACAGCGGGAGCAGCTGCAGGACATCGTGAACACGGTGCGGGATTTCGGCATCAAGCTGATTCGGTTCCTGCCGTATCACACCTTCGGCATCAGCAAGTATCTGAGCCTTGGCGAGGAGTACCCGTATCCGGTCGACGAGCCGATGACGGAAGAACAGCTCACCGGCCTGATTGACGGTCTGGATACCGAAGGGCTTGAAGTCCTGATTGGAAAATAGCATAATGACAAAGTATAACCGGAAGACTGGCGGACAGAGATGCCGCCGGCCTTCCGGTTTATATGTCCGCACACTATACGATTTGACTGGCTGCCGAATGATGCCGTCCCATCTGTCCGACTGCCGCGCAATGCTTGTCCACCCATCCTTTCTATGTCTGCACAGATATATCTGCATACTACACGGCATGTCCTGACCAACTGCCGAATGATGCCGTCTGATCTGTCCGGTTGCCGCGTTATGGTTGTCTGGCCCATCCTTTCCGGCTCGGTACGACCGGGGGACGCATTGGAATTGCTTTACGCGCCGTCCAACTGCCGAATTGGGTCGAAACATCTTGACAAAACGCGCGCATTGTGATATAAATGAAAGAAAGGCATTGATGGAAAGAGTAGCTGTTGACATGTGCAGGCAGAGAAGAGGGGCCGCGGCTGAAAGTCCCTTTGTGCGCAGGACGGCGAAAACCGCTCCGGAGCCGTGTGCGATGAGCATTACCGTATTTCCGCGTTAAGGAACAAGGTTTGTACCGAAGTGAAAAATCAAGGTGGAACCGTGCTTAGTTTGAAAGAAGCACCCTTGAACGGTTTTTTAAGACCCGTTCAGGGGTTTTTTTATGATTTTGACCGATTGAATAGGAGGAACATCATATGAAAGTCATACTGCATGACGGCTCGGTTGTCGAGTCCGCATTTGAAGAAGAGTTGGGAAGAAACGCACTGCGCCATACGGCGTCCCATATCCTTGCGCAGGCGGTAAAACGGCTGTACCCGGACGCAAAGCTTGCCATTGGACCGTCCATCAAGGATGGATTCTATTACGATTTCGACCGGGAGGAGGCCTTCACGGAGGACGACCTTGCCGCGCTCGAAAAGGAGATGAAGCGCATTGTCAAGGAAAACCTCAAGCTGGAGCGCTTCACACTGCCGCGCGACGAGGCGGTCGCTCTGATGGAGAAGCTCGGCGAGCCGTACAAAATCGAGCTGATCAACGACCTGCCGGAGGATGAGGAGCTCAGCTTCTTCAAGCAGGGCGATTATGTGGACCTCTGCGCAGGCCCGCATGTCACCTATACCTCCGCCGTGAAGGCGTTCAAGCTCACCTCCCTTGCCGGCGCATACTGGCGCGGCAACGAGAAGAACAAGATGCTGACCCGTATCTACGGAACCGCGTTCTCGAACAAAACAGACCTGCAGGAATATATCACCCGCATGGAAGAGGCCAAGAAGCGCGACCACCGCAAGCTCGGCAAAGAGCTTGGCCTGTTCACGATCATGGAGGAGGGACCGGGCTTCCCGTTCTTCCTGCCGAAGGGTATGGTGCTCAAGAATACGCTGATCAACTACTGGCGCGAAATCCATGACCGCGAGGGCTATGTGGAGATCTCCACGCCGATGATGCTGAACCGCCAGCTCTGGGAAACCTCCGGCCACTGGGATCACTATAAGGAAAACATGTACACAACCGAAATCGATGAAACCACCTTTGCCATCAAGCCGATGAACTGCCCGGGCGGCATGCTGGTGTACAAATCGGAGCTGCATTCTTACCGCGACCTGCCGATGCGTGTCGGCGAACTGGGACTGGTGCACCGCCACGAGAAATCCGGCGCGCTGCACGGACTCATGCGCGTGCGCTGTTTCACACAGGACGACGCCCACATCTTCATGACCACCGACCAGATTACCAGCGAGATCAAGGGCGTGGTGCGGCTGATCGATGAGGTTTACAGCCTGTTCGGCTTCAAATACCATGTCGAGCTCTCCACCCGTCCCGAAGACAGCATCGGAAGCGAGGAGGACTGGGCGGTTGCGACCGACGGTCTCAGAAGGGCGCTCGAAGAACTGGGGCTTGACTACGTGGTCAACGAGGGCGACGGCGCATTCTACGGGCCGAAGATCGACTTTCACCTCGAGGATTCCATCGGAAGAACCTGGCAGTGCGGTACCATCCAGCTTGATTTCCAGCTGCCGATGCGCTTTGAAGCGGAGTATACCGGCTCGGATGGCCAGAAACACCGTCCGATCATGATCCACCGCGTGGTGTTCGGCTCGATTGAGCGCTTCATCGGCATTCTGATCGAGCACTATGCAGGCAAATTCCCGGTATGGCTTTCGCCGGTACAGGTCAAGCTGCTGCCGATTGCCGACCGCAACAATGAGTACGTCGACGGCATCTGCGATATGCTTCGCAGAAACGGCGTGCGCTGTGAGAGTGACAAGCGGCAGGAGAAGACCGGCTTTAAAATCCGGGAAGCCCAGCTGGCAAAAATCCCGTATATGCTGGTCATCGGTGATCAGGAGCAGGAGAACGGCACGGTGACGGTGCGTTTCCGCGATTCCGGTGAGAACAAAACCATGAGCCGCGAGGAGTTCCTGGACATGGTCCTGACGCAGATCAAAGAGAAGAAATAACAGGCAGAATATCAAACATTGAAAAGAGGGCATCCGCCTTTACGCGGATGTTCTCTTTCCTTCCATATGAGGATGTATGGATGACTTGATGGGGAAAGATATCGGTGCTACTATGCATAAAAATTCTCTGAAAAAGAGACAAGATGCAGAAAAAAGGGGTAAACGGCTGACACATTGTGAAGAAAATATGGTATAATACCCGTATAACAAACGCTTCTGCGCTTGCGGTCCGCCGTGGGGCGGGATGATTGCGCGATACACGCCGACACGGATGCCACGCCATAACCCAAACCGCTGAACCGGTTTTTACGCTGTTTTGCGGCGTGTAAGTCCGAAGGCGTGCTGCTATGGTATTATGAAATCAGGCGGGAGAAGAGCACAATGAAATGGAGGTACGGCGGTGTTCATTGCGATCTGTGACGACGATCAGCAGGCAATGCGGTCTTTGCAGTCTGCATTGGAGCAGGCGCTCAAGATAATTGGAATGACCGCACGCATCACCTGCTTTCAGGATGGAAAGGAACTGCTCGTATACGGCAGAGCAAACAACATCCAATTTTCGCTGGTGTTTCTGGATATCTATATGACCGGAATGACTGGAGTCGAAACAGCCAAACAGCTGAGAGCGCTGTCGGAACGGACCGAAATTGTATTTGTAACCACCAGCCGGGAATACGCTGTGGAGGCGTTTTCTTTAAGGGCGCTTCATTATCTGGTCAAGCCGGTCACCGTTGAGCAGCTTATGGAAACGCTTGGACGCCTGACCAGTCAGAGGGTATCCCGCAGAATGATCGCACTTAAGATCGGACGGGATGTGGTGCAGGTTTATCTGGATACCATCCTCTATATCCAAAGTGAGAATAAATCGACGGCAGTCTATCTCGCAGCACAGTCCGAGCCGCTGCGCACCGCCCATTCCCTGCGCGAGATGGAGGAGATGCTGGGCGGCGGACCGTTTTTAAAGATACAGCGCGGTTTTTTGGTCAACATGCATTTTGTGGACCGGATGACATCGGATTCCTGCAGATTGAAAAACGGACAAACACTGCTGCTGAGCCGTAAAGAACGCGCGGAAATTCGTACGCGCTATAAGGAGTTTATCTTTTCTCAGCTTCCGTTGAACCAGCCAGATGGCAGAAACAGAGGTCTGTAAGGCCTTGTACGCATTTCTGCCCGCATAGTTTTATCCCGATCATTTCCCTATGATTTCCCCCTTTTTATATACACCATCAATTTTCAAAGGCGGCTCTTCTCAATAAGAAGAGCCGCCTTTGAATTTGCGCTGTATAAAAGC
The DNA here is from genome assembly GCF_000820765.1 of Candidatus Soleaferrea massiliensis AP7. Taxonomy (GTDB): domain Bacteria; phylum Bacillota; class Clostridia; order Oscillospirales; family Ruminococcaceae; genus Soleaferrea; species Soleaferrea massiliensis. The sequence goes on along the minus strand of NZ_CCYH01000032.1, from coordinate 54,123 downwards.
ATTTGGCCGATCGGAAGGTTTACAGAGAGAAAATCTTCCGAATAGAACGGTAAATGCGCGCCTGCCGGATTTGGATCACACAGGATATTTCACAAGACCGATACCGGTATCCTATCTGTGCGAGCAAATTCCCAGGACATCTGTGCGGAAATCGGCTATAATGTATCGGCGTAAGCGTACGGTCTGCCATAAATAGCGGCAGTCTGCGTTTTTACATCACGAATCATGAGGATGTCAGCGATATGACGACAGCAGATATTTAGGTGAATACGACGTTTTTAACAAGAAAATCATTCGTCAAGGAAGTCCAAAAAGGCGCGGTTGAACCGTTCCAGTTCATCGTAAACAATGCCGTGTCCGCTGTGCTCAAAGGTGAAGATGCGGGAATTTTTAATGTGTTTGTGCTGGTAGACGCCAAGCTCATAGGGGACGATCACATCCTGCGTTCCGTGAAAGATGCCGGTCGGAACATGTACGGCCTCCAAATCACAGCAGCCGTCCTCGTTTCGCAGGGCATAGCCGGACTTGACCGTCGCAATGCCGGATGCGCTCTGGGAGATATCCTCAAAAAAGTCTTTGATGGCGTCGCTGTGCTCACTGTAAAACAGTTTGCGGCTGAAGTCGTAGCTGAGCTGTGCGCGGTCGGTTTCGGCCTGCTCGATCAGCTGATCGGTTTCCTCCACGGAGGTGCCGTAGGGGAAGCCTTCGCAGCGGGTAAACCGCGGCGCGGCGGCGGATAGCAGTACGAGCTTGCGCACACCATAGCCGTGGTAACGCCTCATATAGCGCAGCACGATGGCGCCGCCCATCGAAAATCCGACCAATGTGAAGCTGCGCAGATGCAGCGCACGGACCACACGATAGATGTCCTCGGCCATCTGATTGTAGCAGTAGCAGCCTGCCGGCGCGTCGGAATTTCCGTAGCCGCGCAAATCCAGGGTCACAACTCGGTATCCGCGCTTAAGCAGCGGGAGTTTTTGATATTCAAATATTTTTTCGGAAAGCGGCCAGCCGTGAATCATCAGCACCGTTCGCCGGCCGCATGGATTCAGGTCGTAAACCGCAATTTTTACACGGTTTCTTACAGGTACATAGAACATGGGCATAACTCCTTTTTTGTTATCCTATGACAAATACACGGACAACGTGCATAGATCCCCATGCGGCGCTTTCCGCCTGCGGCTTTATGAGTCCCGGAAATGACGGCGTACGCAACGATAAACGAATGCCACGGTCAGGATGAAATGATAAAACCGTCAAAAAAGGCGTTATCCTTCCCATCGGAAAGATAACGCCTGATTGGCTTGTCCATTATAATATTATAGCTGCGATGCATCAGAAGCCCAAAGCGGCTGCTTGATCTCCTCAGGAATGGATGTCTACTGGAATATCATTGCTGTGATGCGTCGGAATGCCGGCGCAGCGAAGCACGGAACAGCAGGAACACCACGGCAAACAGGATTGCCGGAAGAGCCAGCAGAAGCAGCTCCGCAGCTCCATGATGCAGCCACTCATACCGCGCAAACGGCCCGGTGACATCTCCGCCGCTGTATATCCACAGAATGGCCACGGCGTACATGATGTACAGAAGCACCGCGTTGAATACGATCATATAGGGATATTTGTTGAAGGATTGACAAAAAAAGTTGTGGACAACTCGATTTTCCCGGTAATGCCTGCAGGATGAATGGCTGCACCCGTCCCCGCATTTGCACTGTACGCCGATATCCTTGTCGTTCATGCGGCTGATGACAAACATCATCGTCATGATGATGTTGAACATCACGAAGCCAAACATCGCCGTCAAAAAGATCACACGGTAGATGCTGACCCCGTTCTGCAGGGAAGACAGGCTGTTGCCCAGCAGGTTCAGCCCGCCGGAGAAGGTCATGATGATACCGGAAAAGATGCCGAGAATCGAAATGAAGCTGGCATACGAGCTGTCAATCTTCCGCTTGGTCTTTTTGAGGTTGGAACGGGTCTCCTGAATATGATCTTCTACCTTCTCAAATTTTGAAGTGACCTGATCGATTAATTCCAGATTTTGATTGAGCTTGGATTTTAAATCAAATATCTCATTGTTCTGCTGCCGCATGATGTTGTAAATCTGAATATAACGCTTTACTTCAAACGAAAGCTGAGTCAACAATTGATATGTCGCGGATTCCCCGGTGTGTTTGGAACGATAGAGTCGTTCCAATTCATTTAAGTTTGCCGATACATACTCCCAATCCTGTTGGTTTTCCAACAGATATGGAATGAGATTTAAATCCGAAATGAACCCTGTATTCAAGTTGACGGGAAGCAACCCTTCCAATTTATGCAGTAATTCACCGGCCTGTTCAGATGACAGCAGCTTTTCTCTGATAATAGAAAGGCATTCCATGAGGCCAAGAAGCAGTTTGTCATTATCCATTGTCATCCCCTGTTATTCTTCCGAAAATAATGTCTGATCAATTCTGTTGGTATGATGGTGCCATGCTGGCCTTCCCGATAGACGGATAACCAGGGTGTTTCACGATGCGTTTTTTCAACCAGCTCCCAAGGATCGGTGTCCTGGTAACGCTCGAGCACGGAATTGATCGCCGATTGATGCTTTTCATCGATCGTAACCGCAGGTTTCTGGCAGGATTGGATTTCTCCGGCCATGTAATTGCTGTATTCGTCGTAAACATCCCGGACAACCGGCCCATGCTTCCAGGCTTCAACCGGCTCATGAAAACAGGGTTCTCCAATGTCGTCATCCGCGAGGCATTCGCCCTGTATATAGTAGAGCAGCTTCTGCAGTTTTAAATTGCTGATCAGAACGCCCCTGCCGCGGTAGAATTGGATGATATAACGTGCGACGTCGATTGCGTCATACATATACGAATCCCTCCTTTCCCAAATGGAACAAAGGTCTTTGTTCAACATCATTGTACCATAATTTTCTGAGAAATGCTACGCTTCATCCTGAAAAAGTAGAACTTGCCTCCTTGTTTTTTGTGCGAACCCTTTTCTATTTCCTCTTAATGGAACCTTTGCTGCATACGCCGATACAATATGATATCCGATATTTATTTTAAAATCGGATATCATCCGCATAATAATTGCCAGATGTTTATTAATTTGTTAAAATGCACATCAATTCTTGCAAACCCAAGTCGAATCGTGTATGATGAAGTTAGAATAAAGGTTAGGAGTGGTTCCGACATGCTTAAAAAAGCTTTCATTGCCGCATTGACCGCTCTGCTGATTTTGACAACAACAGGCTGCGGCAATTTTGGATCGACAGAAATACCGAAAAAAAGCGCATCCGACAACAGCGCTTCTTCCAGCAGAAGTACCAGCTCCCGTCCAAAACATAATTACGGCGTCAGTGAAGAAGAGGATGAGAGCAAGACCCCGCCGGCCGAAGGCTCCGGTGCGTCGTCGGGCACGGCGTCTGTGGCCAAAACTGTCCGGGTCACGATTCCGGAGGGCTTTACCTTTGACCAGATCGCGGCGCGGCTTGAGGAAAACGGCGTCTGCTCCAAGGCCGATTTCTATGCGGCCAGCGAAAGCTATCAGCCGAAATCCCTGAACGTTCCGACCGACAGCAGCCGCGCATACCGCATGGAAGGGTATCTGTTCCCTGCAACGTATGACTTCACCGAAGGGGAGGACGCCGAGGATGTCCTGATAGATATGCTGAACGCCTACCGTGATAACAGCGGCGGCATCTCAGACGAAGAACTGATCGTGGCGTCGATTCTGGAATGCGAAGCCAGAAGCGCAGAGCATATGTCCATGGTCGCGGGCGTGCTTTACAACCGTCTGAATGCCGGCATGATGCTGCAGATGGATTCCACGCGCGAGTACATCAACGACCATGTCACCGGCAGCAGCCTTCTGGGAGACACCTCAAAATATGCCGCGCTCTACAACACCTATAAATGCAGCGCGCTGCCCGCCGGTCCAATCTGCAATCCCGGCACCAAGGCCATGCAGGCCGCGATGAATCCGGCAGACACCGATGCGCTGTACTTCTTCTTTGGAAACGACAATCAAAACCATTACTCCGCGACTTTGGAGGAGCATGAAGCGGCTATGGAGAAGTATGGTGTTCAGTTTGGCTGATGGCGGCATATCCAAAAACCGCGACGGTTTATTTTCCAGGAAGAAATGTAGCATCGATCGATGCTTGACCACAAAATAAGCTGTAGAAGCGCATCCGGACCTGTCCGGGTGCGCGTTTTTTCCATCTTTCTACGCTGTCCAAAACGGTGAAACACCACGTTTGTTCCAATAAGATATTTGTTGACTAAAGAATACATAGCAGTCCCAACAGACGGAGGCGGTCCATTGCCCGCGCCTCTTTGTTTTTGTTGACTTTTGTATGCGCATTTGATATAATTAAACCGTTAGTTCAATTATATCAAATGGAGTATACAAATGGGAAGAAGAAAAAAGGAACCCAGAATTGTTCATCGGGAACATATCGCTTCTGCGGCGCAAAATCTATTTATGAAAAAAGGCATAGAAGCTGCAACCATGGATGACATAGCAAAAGAAGCCGGCTACAGCAAGGCGACACTCTATGTTTATTTTCAGAACAAAGATGAAATCATTGGTTTGCTTGTCCTTGAAAGCATGAAAAAACTGCATGATTATATCACATCCGCGCTGGCGCAGCACCAGAGCACCAGGAAACGATATGATATGATTTGTCAGGCATTGCTGCGCTATCAGGAGGAGTTTCCCTTCTATTTCAAGATTGCGCTGGATGAAATCAACATCAATTTTGAGCAGGAGGGCTGTTTTCCGGAAGAGAAAGAAACCTTCCGCATCGGTGAAAAGATCAACGATGCACTGCGGCAGTTTCTGCAGGAAGGCATTCTTGCAAACGAAATCAGGGCGGATGTTCCGATACTGCCTGCTATTATGGCGTTTTGGGGGATGCTGTCCGGCTTGATACAGACCGGGAGCAATAAGGAAGCATATATCAAACAGGAACTGCGGCTGTCAAAACAAGCGTTTTTGAAATATGGATTCGACACATTGTACCGCGCGATTGCCGCAGAGGAGGAGCCATAAATGGGAGAGAAAAAGGTACTTGCTATTTTGGGAAGCCCGCATAAAGCGGGAGCGACTGCGTCTATGCTGGATTATACATGCAAAGAAGCCATGCTTCACGGCTGGCATGTGGACCGGATCAACCTCTATGAAAAACAGATCGCCTTCTGCAGCGGCTGCCGCAGCTGCCTTCGCACAAAAAAATGCGTTTTGGACGATGGCATAACGGAAATCGCGCGTTTATTGAAGCATTGCGATGTTGTAATCCTTGCCGCTCCGACTTATTGGGCAAATGTTCCGGCCGTGGTGAAGAATATGTTCGACCGTTTGCTGGGCGTGGCGATGGAGGAGACAAAGACGTTTCCCAAACCCCGTTTGTCCCCAAAGCAAAGATATATCCTTCTAACGGCCTGCAATACGCCTTTCCCTTTTTCTTCGCTGTGCGGGCAGAGCAGCGGGGCTGTCCATGCGATGCGGGAATTCTTTAAAACGGCTGGAATGAAGTGCAGCGGCAAGTTTGTCTTTTCGGGTGCAGCCGGCAGATCTGAATTGCCCGGCAGTTTAAAAAGAAAGCTGGAAAAATGCTGGGCGAAAACAGGAGCCGAATAGACTGCCGGCAAGCGGACCCGACAGCTGCACGGTATACCTGATTTCCATCTGCATTTTGCGGCGGGAGTGGCGGAACGGCTGGACTTGACTTATCCACGTGAAGTATGGTACGATTCAAGAAAAATAGATTCGCTTGAAAGGATATACCTTATGTGTGAAAAAATCAGATGCTCTTGGGCAGGGGATCTCCCCATATACATGGATTACCATGACAATGAGTGGGGGCGGCCTATACATGACGACGACAAGCTGTTCGAAATGCTGATTTTAGAGGGGATGCAGGCCGGGCTTAACTGGATCACCGTGCTCAAAAAAAGGGAGGCGTTCCGCGAAGCGTTCGATGGATTTGATCCGGGCAGGGTGGCTCTTTACGACGAGGCAAAAATACAGGAGCTGCTAACAAACGAAGGAATCATCAGAAACCGTCTCAAGGTGAACGCCGCTGTGACAAATGCCAAAGCGTTTCTGGAAGTACAGGAAAAGTACGGAAGCTTTGATCGGTTCCTATGGGCATATGTGGACGGTACTCCGATTAAAAACCACCCGGAGAAGCTGGAGGAGATACCAGCCACAACGCCGCTTTCGGATCAAATCAGCAAGGATTTGAAAAAGATGGGATTTAAATTTGTCGGCTCGACGATCATCTATGCATTTATGCAGGCCACGGGCATGGTGAATGACCATGTGACGGACTGCTTTGTCTATCGGGAGACATAGTTTTGTATCCGCTGCCGCCGTCTCGATTATCATGCCGATGAATCATTACCGAAATGAGCTGCGGCGCGGGATTTTCCCGCGCCGCAGCTTTTTGCATAGAGAGCTGGCGTCATACAGCCGCCTGGTTTTTATATACGGAACCGTCGGAAATATCCGGCGGTATTCATGTTATCTTGAGAACTCTGTTGTGAAACAGCCCCGTTCTTCTCCTGCTTGAAAATGAGACAGAACGAAGAACTTCAATCCTCCTCGTCGGCTTCCATATCGAACAGCAGGATATGCGCGTCGTCGCTGTTCGAAGTGATGGTCAGGTTCTCCCCGCAGATTTCGGCTGCGTCCCTTTCATGGAGCGTATGGCCGTTGATTTCGCAGCTGCCCTCGATCTGGATCAGATAGGCCTGCCGGAAAGGGGAGAGCCGATAGGCCAGTTGCTGTCCCTCAGAGAGCGCGGATACATAGAGGTTCATATCTTGATGGATTTTGACCGGCGCGCCGCCCTCCTCACCGGAGACGATGTGCAGCCAGCGGTTTTTCCGGTCGTTCCAGATGAAACGCATGTCGCCGTATCGTGGCTCGTATCCGTCCCGGTCCGGCAAAATCCAGATCTGCAGCAGCCGCAGGGGGCCGCTTCCCCAATTGTGCTCACTGTGCGCGACGCCGGTTCCGGCGCTCATATATTGAACCTCACCGCGATGCAATGTCGAACGGTTCTGCATGCTGTCCGCATGGGTCAGCTCACCGTCAACGACGTAGGTGATGATCTCCATATTTTTGTGCGGATGCTCATCAAACCCGGTTCCGGCTTTAATCAGGTCGTCGTTGACAACCCGCAGCGCGCCGTAGTGTATGTTTTCAGGATTGTAGTATTCCGCGAAGGAAAAGTGAAAATGGCTGTCCAACCATTCCAGCCGGCTGCGTCCCATCCGGTTGTGATCGATTGTTCGTATCATTGCTGAAACCTCGCTTTTTTCTTTAGTATGCCATCTTTTCCTCCTGTTTATAAAACCATAAGTCAGTCGAAAGGATGAAATATGGGTAAAGAAGGAGGTTTTACTGATTTTCCCGACGAAACCACCGTAATCTGTCGTTGCCTGCGGTCCTCAATCATGCTATAATAATAGTTACTTATTTAAATGGACCCGTGTACAGGTTGGTTTTAAGGATCTTCGTCCCTGCTGTTCGGATGCACGGGAAACGATAACTGCCTGTAAGCAGATTGATATCATATGAAAGATCACGTTCGTGCAAACATTTGGCAGGGGGATGAAAAGATGGAGGATATCGCAATCGGCATACAGCAGTGTGCAGCTGATGACAGACTGACATTCCTGCAGATCTCACAGGGACTGCTGGAATGGACAGGCTATACCCGGCAGGAGGTGGAATCGCTCTTCGGAAACAGCCTGATAAAGATGGCTGACCCGAAGGATGCGGCTGAACTGCGGGAGGAGATCAGCCGGCAGCTGAATAACAAACAAGAATTCCATGTCCTGTTTCGAATCAGGAGAAAGCATAACCAGAGCATGTGGATATTCTGTCGGGGCGATTATCGAGAGGATAAAAAACAGGTTCTTCTGTGTGAGCTGATCGATGCGGTACGGTGCTGTGAAGCAGATGATTACTATAAAAATGCCCTGCAATCCATGCCCAATCCGATCTTCATCACCGACAGCGGTCTGCGGATCCTTTTCATGAACCGGGCAGCGGAGCAGAGTACCGGAAGGCGTTTTCAGGATTGCCGGGGAAATCCGTGTTCGATGTTTGGGACCCCGATATGCGGCACAGAAAATTGCTGTGTCAAGCGGTATCAAAACGGGCAGTCTGCGGCGGTCCAGAAGGATCCTGAGAACAGGAGCTACCGTGTGCAGTTCAACGAGCTGAAGGACAAGAACGGCAGATGCATCGGATATATCAGCACCTCGACCGATATTACAGAGCTGATGGAGACGCAGGAAAAGCTGAAAATCAGCGAAGAGCGTTACCGTCTTGCCCTGCAGCAGACAAACAACGTCATCTGGGAATACGACATTCAGAACAAAACCCTCTATCATCCAGATAAGCACTATGGGACAATATCGGCTGCCTACCAATTGGATCAGGTGGTGGCTAATGTTCCGGAAAGTCTGATCAAATCGGGTTTTGTCCATCCGGATTTTGCGGATCCCCTGCGGGAAATGTATCGAAGGATACGATCCGGAGAACCGGAGGTGCAGTGCCAGTTAAAGGTGAGGACAAAGAAAGGCGTGTACCGGTGGGGTAAAATCTCCGCGTCCACGATCTGTGATGAAAACGGTGTTCCCATCCGTGCAGTGGGGATTTCACGCGACGTCACCGAGGAGATTGAACGGGAGAAGCAGTATGCTGATGAAAAGCGATATCGCGATTCGCTGACCGCTCAGGCGTTGTGTTCTTATGAAGTGGATCTCACGAAGGATTCCCTGGTCTCTATGCCCACCAGCTGGACAGAGAATCTGACAGTGGATGAGACCACCAGGTATTCTGAGCTGGTCCGGCAGATCATAGAGAAGATGGTCCATCCCAAATACCGCAGAAGGATGCAGGAAACGCTGGGAAGGGAAGCGCTTTTGAAGGCGTACGAACAGGGTGAGCAGGAGCTGCATTTTGAATATCAGCGTCTGGATGAAGCGGGAAACATGATCTGGGTGCGGTATTCGGTCTATTTGATCCAGTCCGCCTGGACGGGAAATGTCTGTGCGTTTATCTATCTGAAGGATGTTGATCAGGAAAAGAAGAATGAATTGGAGCTGCGCAACAAGGCGGAGCGGGATCCATTGACGCGGCTGTATAATCGGGAGGCCGCCTGTTCTCTCATAAAGCAGTCACTGGACAATTCCCAGAACGTGCAGGGTGCGGTCTTCATGCTGGACATCGATAATTTTAAAAAGATCAACGACACCTATGGACATCTGTACGGCGACGCGGTGCTGTCCGAGATGGCGAACAGCCTGACCGGCGTCTTTCGCAAAGAAGATATTCTGGGCCGGATGGGCGGCGATGAGTTTATGGTATTTCTGAAGGGGATACCGACACAAAAGACTGCCCTGGACAAAGCACAGCAGATCTGCGACGTTCTGCGGACGGACTATACCTTGGGAGAACAGAAATGCGCCGTCTCCGGCTCGGTCGGCATCGCGTTCTTTCCCCAGGACGGTGAGGACTTTGAAACCCTGTATAAAAAGGCGGACACGGCTCTCTATTATGCCAAAAATCAGGGTAAAAACCGCTATGCGGTATATGAAGATTCCTTTGAAGAGATCGAATACAGTATGTTCCAAACTCCCGATACGGAGAAACAATGGGGAAAATCCTTTTCTGACCATATCACCGAGTATGTCTTTAAGATTCTGCATCAGTCAGATGACCTTCAAACAACAATCCCGTCGGTGCTTGAACTGCTGGCGAAGCATTTTCATGCCGAGCATGTCTATGTGGTGGAGTTTGACGCCCAGCATGAAGTTTATTCCACAACATTTGAGTGGTATGCATCGAATTACAGGTTTTATCAGGACTGGACAACGTGTTTCACACATGAGCAAATCCGGAATTATCAGCGGAATTTCGATGCCGAAGGCTTTTTATGCCTGGAAGATCTCTGCCAATATCAGCCGGAGTTTCAAGAGGCATTCCAGCAGATGGGGCTTGTCTGGGGCTTGCAGTGCACCATGAAATTCGATGGTGCTTATTGTGGCTTTGTCGGGCTCAGCGGGTCTCACAAAGCAAAACCGTATACAAAGGAAGAACGCGAAAGCATCCAGTCTGTATCGGAAATCATCGGCACCTTCCTGCATGGCAAGCGAAGGGAACAGGAGAAGGAGAAGCATGTTTCCCTGCTTACCATGGTACTCGACAGCATGCTGACAGCGGCCTATGTGGTAAATCCAAACAATTATGAAATCGTCTTTATGAATCAAAAGACACAGAAAATATTTTCAGATGCGCGGATCGGTTCTGTTTGTCATAAAAGTTTCCGAAAGATGGATCAGCCATGTTCCGATTGTCCCATGCTCAGCCTGCAAAACAACCGTCAGAAACAGGCGGAGCTTCGTTTCCACACGGAAGGCGGTTGGGTTGAAGTATCGGCGGGCTGGATGGACTGGGTGGATGGCCAACAGTACTGTGTACTGAACTGCATGGGTGTTCATGATGGTAAATAGAGCTTTCAGTGCACATGAAATCGTTTTTTAGCGCGATATAACAGAAAGAATCATACAATAACAAACATCCTGATCACAGATGCTTATACGTGGTCAGGATGTTTGTTGTGATATCCACTATTTATTGGATGGATGATTCGATAAAAGATATTCTGGTTAGTCCATGGAAACTCATATGAGAGTATAGGTTTGATCACAAATTAAATTGTTAAGTTGACTTGACATGCAGATGAAAATCAGGTATACTGCTATGTAAAGTCAGCATGACAGGAGTGTGTCTATGAAGAATCGGATACGGGAACTCAGAGAACAGCAGGGATGGACCCAGGAGCAGCTTGGAAAATTGGTCGGTGTCTCCAGACAGGCGGTCAATGCAGTGGAGACAGAAAAATATGAGCCATCCATCTGGCTTGCATACGACATTGCACAGGCATTTGGATGCTCAATTGAAGAGGTTTTTTTATTTGAAGAGAGTATCAAAAAATCCAGAGCGGCGTGCAGCAGGAGGGGAGCATAATGGCGATTCGTCAAATCCGATTTTTTGATGATCCTGTTTTACGGAAAAAAAGCAGAGAAGTCAAGGAGGTAGATGAAAGGATCAGGATGCTGCTGGACGATCTTGCGGAAACGATGTATGATATCGGGAATGCCGCAGGATTGGCCGCCTGTCAGGTTGGAATTCTGAAACGCCTTGTGGTCATCGATATGGGAGATGGCCTCATCAAGCTGGTCAATCCTAAAATTATTCATATAAGCGGGGAGCAGCAGTGCATCGAAGGATGTGTCAGTTTTCCCAATCGATTTGGAAGAACGATTCGTCCCCGGGAAGTGATCGTTCAGGCTCTAAATGAGAATGGAGAAGAGATCGTTTTAACGGGCAGAGATGAGTTGGCAAAATGTTTTTGTCATGAAATAGATCATCTGGACGGCAAGGTTTTTATTGACCAGGTCATTGAATATGTGAGATGATCGAGAATCCCCCTGACCAATTTGGTCAGGGGGATTCTTTTAAATCGATTCTCCAAGAGGAGGGGGCTTTATTTCTACAAAAAGTTCCATAACATATTGCGACATCTAAAAATGGGCAGTTGCTTCTTTGTTCTGTAATTTCAATCTACGCACCCACGCAGGGTGCGACCACAGATCGGAAAGGCTTCACCGAAATCATACAGATTTCAATCCACGCACCCACGCAGGGTGCGACGGCGACTCGTCGTCATTTTCACCCAAGGTGAGCGAATTTCAATCCACGCACCCACGCAGGGTGCGACGACTACGTCAGAGGATCAACCCACCGAATGAAGGATTTCAATCCACACACCCACGCAGGGTGCGACTAAACTGGAGACTAGGCTGAAAGCATTCTTGAAAATTTCAATCCACGCACCCACGCAGGGTGCGACCCGATTGTAACTATTACTGCCGTGAGGATCAAGGCATTTCAATCCACGCACCCACGCAGGGTGCGACAGAATGGCCCACTCAAGAAAATACGACGGGGGAAATTTCAATCCACGCACCCACGCAGGGTGCGACAAATAGCAGCCAATATTTATACGATGCTGTTGCTATTTCAATCCACGCACCCACGCAGGGTGCGACTACTGGCGACCTTTTTCGGATATTCGTGGCGGAATTTCAATCCACGCACCCACGCAGGGTGCGACGATCCACGCTCCCGCACTTTTTTGTTTTGGGCGATTTCAATCCACGCACCCACGCAGGGTGCGACTTGACTCAACGCGGTAAGCGATGGGCAAAACAAAAATTTCAATCCACGCACCCACGCAGGGTGCGACGTTATAATAAAGACACAGTAAGAGAGAGGCAAACAATTTCAATCCACGCACCCACGCAGGGTGCGACCCTAAATTCAAACTGCCGATTACAGGCGGTATCGATTTCAATCCACGCACCCACGCAGGGTGCGACAGCTTCCGTGCGCCTTGATGACCGGCTTCGCAGTGATTTCAATCCACGCACCCACGCAGGGTGCGACCGTGACATCCGGTGGCGCCACGGCCGTCGAACCGATTTCAATCCACGCACCCACGCAGGGTGCGACTGCATGCAGAACAAACGCCGATATAGCGTCATGATTTGATGTAATTCTGCGAAAGTATAGTACGCGTCATCTGTTTTATGCAAATTCCAAGAGTATACTATGAAAAATGGGCATTTTCCTCATCCGCGAACCTTTCGGGAAAAAGATGTTCACTAGAGGTTCGCATTAGACAATCAGCACGTCTTCTATGTCAAAACTCGGCTTTGCGCCGACATGATCGACCTTTTTCTGTCCGGATTTCCCCAGATTGTAATATCGGATGCTGTCGTGCTGCAGATCAATCACAGCCGCAATCTGTGTTTTCAGCTGCTGCAGCTGTAAGCTGTCCACAACACATTCAAACACAGAATTCTGTACCCGCTGTCCATAATTTTGACAGATTTTTGCGACTCTTCTTAGCCGCCTGGCGCCGTTTCCCTGAGAAATTGCAACATCATATGTGATCAGCACCAACATGTTCCATTCACCTACTTCGCCACAAAAGCAGGGTATTCCCCGATGTCTCCGCGGATATACCGCGCCAAAAGCAAGGACTGCGCATAGGGGAGCAGCCCAATTTCGAGCTTTTCATCTAAAATCGGATGTGTCAGAATTTCCTTTTTGCGTTTCTGCCAACAGGTCAGGACGGTTTTAATGCTGTCTGGATGCAGAAGCACCGCGCCGTTCTCTTTCTTAACAAAGTCAGAGGATTTCAATATCTTCGTATTCAGCATCGACAGCGCGAGCCGGTCGGCCAGATAGGGACGAAGTTCCTCCATGAGGTCAAGCGCCAGACTGGTACGCCCCGGCCGGTCCTGATGCAGGAATCCGACCTGTGGGTCCAGCCCGACTGTCTCCAACGCGGATGCCACGTCGTGGGACAGCAGCACATAGATAAACGAAAGCAGTGCATTCACTTCATCGGTGGGCGGATATTTGTTCCTGCCTGTGAAATGAAAGACCTCTTTGTCTGCAAGAATCAGGTGGTCAAACAGTGAGAAATATGTTTTAGCCGCCATGCCTTCAATGCCCCGGATGGTGTCCACATCGGGCTGACAACGGTACAGCGATTCCATGCTGGTTTGAAACAGCCTGCACCCGTCGTCGTATTCCCGGGTGCATCGCTCGGGATGGTCCCGTTTGAAACGGTGCAGGACGTTGCGGCAGTTGAGCAGCTTGCCCATAATAAAGGACTTTGCCAGCCTGGCGCTCTCTTGTGCATCCTCTGCAAGCTGGTACTGCCGTTTGCGCAGCAGCACATTCCCATGTGTCCTCCCGGTGACCCGGCACAGGAATTTGCCGTATTCACTGACAAATGAAAGCCCAACGCCGCGTTCCGCGCAGAGCGCCATCAGCTGCGGGCTGGCGCCGGGATATCCAAAACAGACGATGCCCTCCAGATTGTGGATGGGAAATGCGCGCTTCCCATCCGGAAGGGAAACCACAACGTTCTCCCCATCCTTGGCAAGATACGAATCAGATTGGGTTACATACAGCGTATTGAGCATTTTACGCATCTTCCTCATCCTCCATCATATGCTTCCAATAGGAACTGATGCTGCGCGATTTCTTCGACAGCTTCGGTACGCAGAGCTGCTGCAGGGAACAGTTTTGACAGTGCTTCTGCAGCACCGCCGCCGGCGTCTCACCCGATTCCAGATACTGGTACATCTCCGCAGCCAGCATGAACGCTTCCTCTCTCAGTCCCGCAGTGATCTCGACCTTGAAGCGCCGCCGCGTTTTGCCATAGTAAAGATATCCTACAGGTATATCGATTTTGAACATCTCTTCCAGACAGATGGCCTGCGCGGTCAGCTGCATCAGGTCGCTGTGGTCTTCCTTTTCCTGCCCGTACTTGTATTCGATCGGGACAGGCTTCCAAAACCCCGTTTCACCTTCCAGACGGATGCCGTCCGCCTCGTCACAGCGGTGAAATTCAACCACGTCGGCCACGCCCCGCAGCCGCAGCCGGTCCGAAGACAGCGGCAGGCTGCGGGAGATGCGGACATCGCCGCGGCTTTCAGTGAAATATGGGTCGTCCGCGCGTTGGTGCATCTGGCTGCCGCCATAGGTCCGGGTGTTGTCCGCCCACTGCTGTTCCAGATGGATCAGCGCCCACTGACGGCTGCAGAAGCAGTAATGCTGGATGCCGGACAACGCCAGATAATCTTCGGTCATCACAGCTTTTCAATCAGGCACACGCCTTCGGGCAGGCTGCGGTCGACTTGGATGTCATAGTCCTGGAATTTGCGCGCGACCGGGACATCTTTTTTCCGTTCGATCCGGATGCGGTCGAACAGCAGATGGGACGGCGCGTTTCCAAGCGGCGTGCTGTGCTCGAAGATGTAAAGCTTGCGGGTCGCCATCTTTCCACGGGACGCGGAGTGGTCATGCTCGAACAGATTGATCAGGCTTTCCCACAAAACCTCGAGGTCGTTCTCGTCGAAGCCGGTGACCTTTTGGGCAAGGTTGGCCGAGATGTAGCCTTCCGCGCGGTACAGCGCATAGGGCACGATCTGCTTGCGGCCCATCTCGTGGTCCTTTCTCTGTTTGTCCTCTTCGCTGGTCACCGTGACACGGGTAATGGTCAGCTCCTGCGGAACAATCGGGTCGATGCTGCGCGCGAAGTTGATCTGCACCGGGCCGCGGACCTGTCCGCAGTTGACCTTGGTGGACATGACCGCGCCGAACGCGCGGATGTCATAGAAATTTTTGCACATAAAGCCGGTCAGCTTCTGTGCCAATGCCAGATCCTTCGGCAGGGATTTGTCCGGCTTCATATCGTATGCCTCATAGGCCTTTTTGTGCTGGGTGTTCAGCGGGATGCCGTCCTTGACATAGATGTCGAAGCCCGGCTCATCCTCGCGGGTGATTTCGACATAGTTGCGGATTTTCCGCTTGATGCAGACGTCGGTGACGATGCCGTAGCCGGTTTCCGCATCGATGCGCGGCATGTTGCCGGCATCTGGGTCGCCGTTGGGGTTGCCGTTCTCCACATCGAACAGCAGGACGAATTCATATCTTTTTTCCAGTGCCATGTTGTCTTCTCCTCTCTATACCTGTGCGGACGGCTCTCTTTTTGTGTAGATGGCCTGCCGCTGATGATAATATCCAATGATGAACATGCCCTGTTCTTCCATCGTCAGGGTCGTGGGGAACCTGTCGATGCGGTTGATGATCTCGCTGACAATCCGGTCGAAATAGACCGCGGAACCGGATTTGACCGGGTCCTTTTTGACCTTTTCGATGTGATGCTGCGCAAGCTGCATCACATTGGGAAAGACGTTTGCGGGCGTCGTGGACGCGCCTTGAAAATACCGTTCCCGCAGGCCGGTGTTGCCGGCATCCTCCTGGATGCGTTCAAGCACGGCAAACAGGCGGCCGAGCTGGTAACCGACGCTTGACTGATTCTCGTTGAGTGCCACTGTGATTTCCTCCTTCTGCTGTTCCTCTTTGCGCCAGAGACGGGTCAAATATGCTTTAATAAAAGATGCTCTAGTAAAATTGACGGCAAAATTGTCACCAGCTTCTGCACGAATGCGCATAAGGACATTCTGATAAACGCCTTTAGGATAACAATTACCGCTTAAAATTGCTTGTATTAATGAACCTTCCAATGTTTTTGGCAAATTTTCTGTTTTACCTTGTACGGCTATAGATGCTAACAGATCGCGTACGGAATTTTTAGGTTTAGCTTGCGGCGAACGCACAATGTTCATATCCGCATAGTGCTGATCCACCATTTTTTTGAAATGGCCGAAAGTATCCTGATACCAGAACCGCACGCTGATCCGCGAAACATTTGGGGACAGGCCGAGAATGTAAATGTTGGTGTTGGGATCGAGCTCGCAGTCCACATCCCGATTCTCCTGCCCGGTGCCGGCCCGCCATACAACGCTTCCAGTTGTGCGGGTATCTTCGCTATTAATCACGCGCTCCCGACCACCGTCTTCGAATTTTTCTTCCTGTTCTGTCTCCCCGCTGAACGCCTCCTGCATTTTTGGTGCATAGAGGTTGAGGTTCGATTCAGCCCAGAACACCACGGTCATATCTCCGACATACAGCCGGGTCTGTCTGCTGTCCAGCAGCGTCTGCAGCGCGGTGGAGTATTTGAACATGGCTTCCTCGGAAACCGGCGCGTTGTAGCTTTGTGATTTACCATAGGATTCGGCAGACCTGAAATTGAAGCTTACGATGTTGGCACCTGTCGTATTGCTGCCGAGAATTTTCTTGAACATGGTATGGGTGCGCGCAATCTTGACATCCTTTTCCCCTGTAATCAGGCATTCGCCGTACAGGCTGTCCGGATCCTCGCTGGACTGTTTGTCGAGATAGCGTTCCCATGCCTGCTTGACAGCCGGCCGTTCGTGGATGTACCCGCGTTCGCCGGACAGCCGAAAGACGATGTTGCCGCTTTTGTAGATGCTGTGATCGGGGGCGATGTCCAGCTGTTCGCCGTTTCGCATGCGTTCCAGAAAACGCAGAACGGCTTTTGCGCCGTCGTCCTCGACATCGGAAAAGACCTCCTGATGCCGCTTCAGGCTGTTTTCGAGCGAAGCGGGCGTCGCCACAAGCTCTTTCCCGCCGGTTGGAATCTCCGCGCCCAGAAAGTACTTGCTTTTGTCGCAGAGGATGTATGGCGCCGGGTTTTTGCCGCTGCGGCCCGGCTGCAGCGGGACGGTCAGCATCTGACCGCTCTTCTCATCCGACAGAGGAATCGGGCCGCTGGCTGCGGCCGTACCGTCCGCGCGCAGCTTGATGGCCCAGGAACATCCGACCTTCGAATAGCCCATCGGAACGATGTTGAAATTGTCGTCTGCGGCCATCACATCATAACAGCGGCATAATGCCTGCAGAATCACCGGTTCACCGCCTCCTTCAGGGCATCGTCGATTTTCAGGATGCCGTTTTGAAGCTGCGCCCGGAAAAAGACCGGCGTCCGGTCGCGGCCAAAGTCGATGTCGTACAGCATATAGCCCAAATCCTTGCTGAGGTCATAGGCTTCGGGCAGCTCTTCTTCGGATTCCACCAGCTCAAAGCAGGCCGGAAACTCCCGGCATCCGAAGTAGGGCTGATGAAAGCACTGCCCCTGCCGCGCGCGCCGCAGAAAGATGTTGTAGTGCTTTTCAGGCGTGTCGCTTTCTCCAGCTTCGCCGGTCATCTCGAAGTGCGCGCGGATCACATACATCACATCCTTGAGCACCAGCGAAGCGCGCTGCTGCCGCTCGTTGGAATCGTTGGTGTTCAGATAGAACCCCACGGTTTTCCCCTTGATGGCGTTGTTGATTGCGCCTGCCTGAATGATGCTCTTGACCTCGTTGCGCCGCACATTGCCGAACCGGATCGGGTTGATCACCCGGATTTCGTCGATGACCCACCGGATTGCCGGTTTCCAGTGGATGGCTTCCAGAATGCCGCGCGCCGCGGACGGCGTCATGACATCGTAGGTCACCCGCTCCACCTTCATTTCCGGCCGGCTGAACAGCGCATAGCTGCCCCACACCTTCAGCAGAATCCCATACATGGCGGTCACTTCCTTTCTGTGGTTATTTCTATTTATTTCGATTATCTGTGGATTGTTCTGTTGTTATAAAATAAAAATCATCCAATTGAATCGTTGCTGTTCTGCCTAAAATTCTGTGACAGCGTTTGAACTCCTGTGCAGATCATGATTGTCGCCTGGAAAAACGGCGACAGAGTTAGAAACACGGTTTGGATCATCGCTGTCAATTTGAAAGAACGGTAACAGAGTTCGAAGCCCGGCGCAAATCATTATAATCAGGCTTTCATCCTGATAGAAACGGGTTTCAAACGATATAGTCCAGCTCATTTTCTTCATCGGGAACCGTAAGGCCTGTCAGATGGTGATAGTATTCGGGCCGTTCCAGCACATAAACGCCGTCTGTTGAGTTGCCAGATGAATCCATAAGCGGCCTGCTGATTGCGCCGAGCATTTCCAGCCGCTCCAGCACCTGCGGACGCACATTGACGCTGTGCTGGGACAGCTTTTGCAGGATACCGCCCAATCCCTTGACGTATGGAAGCTGCTCCAGCAGCCGGTTTACGCTGTCGGGATGGTCGTCCCCATCTTCCCGCTGCGTGCCGTCGTCCCGGATAATGACCGGAACCCCCTGGCTGTCGATGAGCTTGAATTTATCGGCGATTTGCTGGAACTGAAACTGCATATTGACCGCATCCTGCCGGTTTTCCCGCGAGATGTCATATTTGTCAACCTGATCGCCGCTCAGATCATAGAGTTCGGCGAAATAGGCGTCCACCGCCTGTTCGCTCAGGAAATCCGTTTCGCCGAAATCGTCGATCACATCGCGCGCAATCCTTGCGGTTGTTCCCAGATAGCCGCTCCCCAGATAGCTTTCAGCGGGATCATAGACATAGACGGTGGCGTTTGGAAGCTTTCCTTCCCGGTTGCAGCGCCCCGCCGCCTGCAGGATGCTGTCGATGCCGGCTAAAGAACGGTATACCACCGGAAAATCCAGGTCCACGCCGGCCTCAATCAGCTGGGTGGAAACCACCCGGCAGACAGGCCTTGCCGGATCGGACAGCCGTTTCCGGATTTGGGCGATCACCTGTTTGCGGTGCTGCGGCGTCAGGTTTGTGCTCAGATAGAAGCATCCGTCCTCCTCTTCGCCAAGCTGCCGGAAAAGCTCGGCTGCCTGCCGCTTGGTGTTGACGACACAGAGCGCCTGATCGTGCGCGCGAAGCCTTTCACCCATCTGCTCGCCGGACTGCTTGCCAAGAAAGCATCCGTCCACCCGTTTGAGCTGCTGGAACAGCGTCTGTTTATCCGGAATGATTTCGGTTACCGGAACATCCGGCGGCAGCAGGCCGTTTTTCTGGAAATTGGGCTGTGTGGCCGTGCAGAGCACCACCGTACAGCCATACCGTTCGCAAAGCTCATGCAGCGCAAGCAGGCAGGGACGCAGATAAGTGCTCGGCAGCGCCTGCGCTTCGTCCAGAATGATGACGCTGTTCGCATACCGGTGCAGCTTACGCACTCTGGACGGCCGGTTTGAAAACATGCTTTCGAAGAACTGCACGTTGGTCGTCACAATCAGCGGCATATCATAGTTTTCCCGCACAAGGCTCAGCCGCTTGTCCGAAAGCGGGTCCTCCTGCTCCCTCGTTTTCTTCGGCGGTTCAAAATGGCAGTGATGTTCCAGTACGTTTTCCATGCCGAAGATATCTTCGTAAACGCCGGCGTTCTGCTCGATGATGGAGGTGAACGGAATAGAATAGATGATGCGTTCCATCCCGTGCTTCACGGCATGCCGCAGTGCAAAGGCCAGGCTGGAGCGAGTCTTTCCGCCGCCGGTCGGAACCGACAGGGTATAGATGCCGCGTTCCCCCTGCGCGGCGGAAAGGCAGCTGTCCAGTATGCCGCGCCGGATGCGGTTGAGCGGCGTATCCTTCGCATGCTGCTGAAAGGCCGCCGTCTCCTTTGTAAAGATATCTTCCATCTGCACAAGCGTCAGATGCTGTTTTGCCGATTCGATCACCGCGTGCTCCGTGAAGTCCTGCGCGTCGGTCCGGTCCGCATCCACCAATGCGGAGAATAGGAACCGGATGAACATCTGCTGGCTGAAGGAAGCGCGTTCCTTTGGAAACGGCGGACAGGCAGGAAGCGGGGGAAGCTGTATTTCATCCCGATATGCGCTGTAATCGCCGATGAGTTCATCCATGTGATTGAGTTTATATTTAAGTTCGCTTTTTGAACCGTGGCTGGATGACCAATCCGGCAGCCCGACATGATGCCCAGCAATGCAGTAGGCGAGATGCCGGTAAAGCGGATTGCGGGTTTCCGTTAAAAGCCGTTCACACTCACAGGCCCCTGCGATGGCATGCTGTGTTTTCACAGCCGCGCCGCGCACCCGCTTTTGAAAGGCATCGGTGTATTTGCCGGCATCGTGCAGCAGCCCCAACATTTCGCCGATCGCTTGATCTGTAAAGCTTTTGCAGTTCTGCGCGCATAAAAAAGCGACCCGGTCCTGATGCTCCCGCAGCGTCTGGTACGCCGTGCGGTCATCATTCGGACGAGCCAAATAATCCATGATAATCCCTTCTTTCTGTCGTGATATCATCTAAATATTGTCAAAATATGTAGTGTTACCAAAGAATTCATCTAATTATACTATATATATAAAGGTTTGTCTATCGAATTTTAGCGAATTTCATACACAGATATAAAGTGAACATCCCTTGTTTTTTTACTATGAAAAAATCGGATAAAATATAATTGATTGCAATAAGAATACCAGAAGAGGTTTCCCGCATCACGGAAACACGCTTCTGGCATTTTTTTATCTATGGTATATGAAGAAATAAATTTTCTTCCAGTTTATCTGCTCTATCAAGTATCTGAACCCTGCTCAATGATGCTTTTCATGGTGTGATGGCACAAGCCCTTAGCGTTTTTCAGATGCTCTGCCCATATGCGTCAATTCATGGATGACGAACGAGACAGCCAGCACGGCCGCGGCAAAATCGGCGATCGGGCCGGCGTACATGACGCCGTCGATTCCGAAAATCAGCGGGAAGATCAGAATCAGCGGCAGCAGCAATAGAATCTGCCGTGTCAAGGACATCAGAATGCCGCGTCTGGCCTTGCCGATCGATGTGAAGAAATTTGAGACGAGCGGCTGCAGGCCGTTCAGGAAGGTCATCATCATAAAGATGCGGAAATACCGCACGGCAAACCGGAAGTACAAGTCGTCGCCCTGCCCGAAGATTTGAACGATTTGCTTGGGAAAGATCTGAAAGACGAGAAATGCGGAGACCGAGATGATGGTGACGGCGCCCGCCGCGGTCAAAAAGGTTTTTTTGACGCGGGGAAAGTTTCCCGCGCCGTAGTTGAAGCCGACGATCGGCTGGCATCCCTGCGCGATGCCGATGGCAAAGGCCATAAACAGGATGTTCACCTTGGAGATGACGCCGACGCAGGCAAGCGGGATTTCACTTCCGTAAACTGACAGGCTGCCGTAATGGGTGAGGGTGTTGTTCATCGCGATCTGCACGACCATCATGGCCAGCTGGTTGAAGCAGGCGGCGGCGCCCAGGGAACAGATTGCCCGGATGATCCCAGCGCAGGGGTGAAAACAGCTCTTTGTGAGCTGAATTGTCCTGAACCGTCTCAGATAGAGGACCGCCAGCACTGTGCTGAGCAGCTGCCCCAGAACGGTCGCCAGCGCCGCGCCCGCCATACCCATTCCAAAGCCGAAGATAAAGATGGGGTCCAGGATGGTGTTGAGCACCGCGCCGGATATCATACAGATCATCGAATAGGCGGGGCTGCCGTCCGAGCGAATCAGCTGGCTGCAGCCGGTGGAGAAGATGACCAGCGGGATGCCGAACGCCGTGATGCCGGTATAGGTCATGGCAAACGGCAGGACTTCGCCGGTCGCGCCGAATGCGAGCATCAGCGGCCGCAGGAACACCAGCACCACCACACCGATTGTAACGCCGACAAGCCCCATCATCAGGATGCCGTTGCCCGCGATCCGCTTGGCCCGGTCCGGCTTCCCGGACCCCATCGACAGGTTGAAGTTGGACGCGCTGCCTACGCCTAAAAGAAGCGCGGCGGCGGTGCTGATGGTGGTCAGCGGAAACGACACATTGGTTGCTGCGTTGCCGAGCATGCCGACGCCCTGTCCGATAAAAATCTGGTCCACGATGTTGTAAAGCGCGCTGACCAGCAGGCTGATCACAGCCGGAACGGAAAATTTTATCATCAGCCGGCCAATTCGTTCCGTCGCCAGCGGATTGTTTCCCAATGCAGGTGCGGTGGTTGTCATACAATAGTGCCTCCATTTCATCATTCCTATCTGTTTATTGTACCACTCCTAAAAAAAATGTCAAACATCGACATATAAAAAACGTGGATACCGGATGAGACCGATTTACAGATGAAGCGGGATTTTTCTGTCGTAAAAGGTTTTGTCTGTTATCATCTTGTGCGTTTTTTCAGGATGGCAGTCTTTACGCACCAACATTTTTGTATATTTGGTGAAAATGCCTATGACATTTTTTCGAAAAATATGTTATAATACATATATATCAACGTGTGGTTTGCTGAATGCGGAGCGTAAGTCCAGTTGAAAGCAGACAGCACGTTTTTTTAATGACGAGCGGGTCCGGAGATAATGCGGTGTACCGGGCCGGACTCTGTATATCGTTTTCGCTTGGCGAACCGGTTTTCCGGCTGTATCCATCCACAGAGCGGTTGTGAATTCCTGAAGATGGAGGAAGTTGCCGGGAAGAACTGTCGTTCCGTCAAAATCAAGATGCGTGCCATGCATCCGGCGGAAGATGACTCCGGTAACCGAACCGGCTGAGCAAAAAAGGAAGGTTCAGACAGCGGCCGCCTGTTGCGGCGGAAAATCCTTTGGAAAGATTCATGCGAAAAGGGGAGGGATTATTATCATGTACGAAATAAACGACACTGTTTTATATGGCGGACATGGCGTCTGCAGGATTGTGGAAATTGAGGAACGGGACCTGTGCGGAAACCGTATGGAGTATTATATTTTGAAACCGGTGTACGATGAAAAGTCCACGGTATTTGTTCCGGTTCACAACGAAGCACTGACCACGAAGATGCGGCGCATTCTGTCTGTAGATGAGATCTACGCTTTAATTGCGTCTATGCCCAATGAGGATTCAAAGTGGATCGAAAATGAGAACGAACGCAAGGAAAAATATCGGGAGATCATTTCGTGCGGCGACCGGATACAGCTCATCCGCGCCATCAAAGCGCTGTATCAGCACCAGCAGGAACAGCAGGCAAGGGGCAGAAAGCTGCATCTGGCCGATGAAAGGTTCTTTAAAGAAGCGGAAAAGATGCTGTATGATGAGTTTGCGCTGGTACTGCATATCAAGCCGGAGCAGGTGTTTCCATTTATACAGGAACAGATTCATGTTTCGAAGAACAGACAACCGGTTCAGTAGATCGCTTTTCGGAAGGAAGTCCGTGTATCGAACCGGCGGTTTTGTAATATGCAGAAGCGGCGGCGTCTGAAGCTTTGCCGATGCGGAGGAAAGCGGCCATACACTCATAAGCCATACGGCCGGGGAGAAGATGCCCCTGCCGGCAGGCAGCACAGAAATCATCCGGAAAGCCGTAACGAAGGATACCGTGTTGGATGTCGTCGGTTATGTGGGCTTTATCCGCATTATCCAGGCACCCAACGACAAGATACGCGGAGAAGTTTTACGAAGACGCCATCTCCGCGGATATTATGATGAGATCGAGTGGTTCAGGGTGATAAAATCCGTGTATCTGCGTGCAGAGGAAAAGCCGTTGCCGCAGGATGAATACGTCTATGCACAGCGTGCAAAGGAATATCTGCACGGTGAAATCTCGGCACTGCCGGATATCGAAGTGGATGCGATGGAGGATTTATATCACCGCTGCAGCTGCCGGTGATACCTGGTAAAATAGGGGAATGGCTATTCATCATGAGGAGAACATTGTTTGAAAAGATGAAAGTATGAAACGCATGCTTGGAATAGAATGCGTTTTCAGATAGAGAAAGATTATCCGACCCGCGTAAAGGGCATCCAGCGAAAATGCATGGTGCACCGGACAGCAGACTGCCGTCAGTCTCCAAACGGCGCCATCGTGCAAAGGGCTGCCCGGACGTAATAGGACTGACAGTATAAGATAATTTCTCTGTATCGTTATCGAACAGAGGAGAACGACAGAAAAAATCGACATACCGAAACAACATCATTAAAAGTGATGGTAAGTCATGTGTGATATGATCGCGAAAGCCTGTCCCAAAGATATTGATACACAAAAAAAGCAGGGATTGTCCGAGGGGACAATCCCTGCTTTGCTTTATAAAATCTTGTATGTTTGAAACAATCCCTACGCGGTTTCGATGCGGTTTGCGGACTGCAGGCCGAATTTCTCCACGGCCTGTTCACGCATCTTGTATTTGAGGATTTTGCCGGCGGCGTTCATCGGGAACTCGTCGACGAAATCGATGTAGCGCGGCGTCTTGTGCTTGGCCATATGGGTGCGCACGAAGTCCTTGATCTCTTCAGCGGTTGCGGTTTCATCGGCCTTGAGGATGACCACGGCCATAATCTCTTCGCCGTACTGCTGGTCGGGTACGCCGATGACCTGCACATCCTTGACCTTCGGATGGGTGTAAATGAAGTCCTCGATCTCCTTCGGATAGATGTTCTCACCGCCGCGGATGATCATATCCTTGATGCGGCCGGTAATTTTATAGTTGCCCTCCGGCGTGCGGCGCGCGAGGTCGCCGGTATGCAGCCAGCCCTCGTCGTCAATGGCGGCGGCCGTCGCTTCGGGCATCTTGTAATAGCCCTTCATGATGTTGTAGCCGCGGGCCACAAATTCGCCGTCCACCTCATCGGGCAGGTCCTCGCCGGTTTCCGGGTCTACAATCTTGCATTCGACGCCGGGCAGCGCGCGTCCAACCGTGTTGACACGGACGTCCAGAGGATCGTCGACGCGGCTCTGCGTACAGCCGGGGGAAGCCTCAGTCTGACCGTAGACGATGGAGATCTGCGTCATGTTCATCTTGTTGACGACGTCCTGCATCACCTTGACCGGGCAGGGGCTGCCGGCCATGATGCCGGTGCGCATCTGCGAGAAATCGGTCTTCTCAAAATCCTCATGCTCGAGCATCGCGATGAACATCGTCGGCACGCCGTGGAAGCAGGTGATCTTTTCCCGTGTAATGCAGTCAAGCGAAGATTTCGGCGAGAAGTACGGCATCGGGCAGAGCGTGACGCCGTGCGTCATCGATGCGGTCATGGCCAGCACCATGCCGAAGCAGTGGAACATCGGCACATGGATCATCATCTTGTCGGCGGTGGACAGGTCCATGCAGTCGCCGATGTTTTTGCCGTTGTTGACGATGTTGTAATGGGTCAGCATAACGCCCTTCGGGAAGCCGGTCGTACCGGAGGTATACTGCATGTTGGCGACATCGTGCCGGTCAATCGATGCCGCGCGGTGGTACACGGCCTCAACCGGAACCTCTTCGGCCTTTTCGATCGCCTCATCCCAGGTAAGGCAGCCGTTCTGCTTTGAATCGACCGTGATGATGTTGCGTAAAAACGGCAGGCGCTTCATATGTAACGGCTTGCCCGCCTGCGCGGTTTCCAATTCCGGGCAGAGCTCCTTGATGATGCTCACATAGTCGGAATCCTTGAATCCGTCGATCATGACAAGCGTGTGGGTGTCCGACTGCCTCAAAAGATATTCCGCCTCGTGAATCTTGTAGGCGGTGTTGACCGTGACCAGGACGGCGCCGATCTTGGTGGTCGCCCAGAAGGTGATGTACCACTGCGGCACATTGGTCGCCCAGATCGCGACGTGGTCGCCCTTCTTGACGCCCATCGCGATCAGCGAACGCGCGAAGGTGTCGACGTCGTCGCGGAACTGCGCATAGGTGCGGGTGTAGTCGCAGACCGTGTAGCGGAACGCGTACTGGTCCGGAAATTCCTCAACCATCCGGTCGAGTACCTGGCTGAAGGTCAGGTCGATCAGTGTATCCTTCTTCCAGACATATTTGCCGGTTCCGGCATTGTTGTCATACAGCATATTGCTGGATGCGGGCCGCTCGGAATAGCGGTCCATATAATGCGCGAAATGGGGGAATACGATGCCGGCGTCGGACAGGTCCTTTGCCCAGCGCTTGACCCATTCCAGCGTGATGTATCCTTCATAGTTGATCGAACGCAGCGCAAGGATCATATCGTCGAACGGCAGGTCGCCTTCGCCCATCATGCGGTATTCGACGCCGTGTTCGGTCATCACCGAGTCCTTCGCGTGCACGTGCTTGATGTACGCGCCGAGGTTCTGCACGGTCTGTTCCGGTTTCTCGTTCATGAAACGGTACGGATGATGGATGTCCCAGAGCGCCGCGACCGCATCGCTCTGAATCTGATCGAGCAGGCCGCACAGCCGCTTCGTGTCCGCGTAGACGCCGTTGGTCTCGATGAGCATCGTGACGCCGGCCTTTTCGGCGTGCGGGATCAGGCGTTCCAGCGTGCGCAGCACAACCGCGTCGTCCACCTCTCCCTGCGCCTGCGGCTCAAGATCCGCGAGTACGCGGATGTAGGGCGCACCGCACTTCTGTGCAAGCTCGATATATTCCAGAATTTCCTGTACGTTTTCATCCTCCCGGCCGCTGTCTTTTAAGCAGCAGCCGGAGGAAAAGCACGGGATTTCCAGCTTGAGCTGTGAAAGCTTTTTGAGGGTGGCGGGCAGCTTCTCTGCGGTGAAGGGCGGAGCCTTGACCGCGAAGATGTCTTCGCCCAGGCCGCGGATTTCAATGCCGCCAAACCCCAGGTCCTTGGCCATGGAATAGATGTCCGGCCAGTCGAAGTTCGGACATCCGACAGTAGAAAAAGCAATTTTCATATCGTTACTCCCATCCGCCGCTCTGCGTCGGCGCAGAATGTTGTCCTGATCTCATCACGCAGAGAAAAGATATGATGAGTGTCCCGCACAGAAAAGCCGCTTCTGCGGCCCGTGCGGTATAGATGGCATGGATATTTTTCCCGATATACCATTCCAATAAAAAAGACGCCCGTCCCGTTTGATAGAACGACAGCGCAGTGAATCCCTCATCCGGGGGAATCCATTTCCAAATGAAAGCGGTCCGTGCATTTCATATCCTTTATTATATCGGACAATTCATACCATGTCAATTATTATCTCAAAAAGAGAGCTTTTGAAAACAATTTCAGCATGCCCTATTTTTAATGGACAGGGCAGAATCAAAACCGCCATAGAGCAGGGCTGCGCACAGGCGTATGTGCCGCCGCTGCGGTCTGCCGTGATGCCGTTCGTCGCCTGTCCCGTCAGGATCTGCGGGCCGCATTCCGGTCGGTTTCCCCGGCCGCGGAATACGGCCATGTCAGGCGGCTGCACAAGGCCGGTGATATCGCAAAGCTGTTGAGCACGTGCTTTGAAACAGAAAAATACCCGGGGAGGAGTGTCCCCGGGTATTTCTCTAATTGCATTCCCATTCTTAAATATATCAACCATAAGGTAGTTGTTAAAGAGAACAAAGCAACCGATCTTTTGTATTATATAGAAGTTATAAGGCCCTTTATATAATTGCACCACAAATTACTCAGCTGCTTTGTTTAAAGCAAATTAAAAAACCGCCGCATACGCAAACGAATAAGCAACGGGATCACGGTACTTAGTCGTTTATTCTTGCGGCGGCTGGCAGTCATATCTTTCGATTTAGACCCTGTAGCTTTGCGTCATCAGCTTTCACTGATTTTGCTTTTCACTTTGCTTGTTTGAACTGTTTACAGTATAACACAAGCAGAAACGCTTTTCAACCCATTTTCAACGTTTTTTTATCTAAAAATGGATTTTTTGTATTATTGCCAATATCACAAGGGCATAAAACAATATAAACTGTGCATTATACACATAAAAATACCTTTTGCAGCGGTGAAACAGAAAAAGGCCAAGCGGGATTTCAACGAACCATACAGGCATTCAGCTTTCTCAGCACAAGAAATTTCACGATAAAGCGGCGAAGCATGAAGACAGCTTTATTCGATCGGATGATTCTTTTCGGTGTAATTCTCCGTATCGACCGGCAGGGATTTTTTGCTCAGGCGCGCGTTGACAAACTCCCGCACCAGCGAATAGATGACGGCAAAGGTCGGGACGCCCAGCAGCATGCCCATAAATCCAAACAGGCCGCCGCCCAGGATGATCGAGAACAGTACCCAAAAGCCGGAGATGCCGGTTGTTTCCCCCAGGATTTTCGGGCCGATGATGTTGCCGTCCACCTGCTGCAGCACGATGATGAAAATCACAAAGATCAGCGCTTTGATCGGATCAGTCATCAGGATGAGCAGCGTGGAGGGGATCGCGCCGATAAACGGACCGAAGAACGGGATGATGTTGGTGATGCCGATGATCACGCTGACCAGCATCGCATAGGGCATGCCGGTGATCGAGGTGAAGATGAAGCACAGGATGCCGATGATCGCGGCGTCCAGAAGCTTGCCGGATATGAAGCCGCCGAAGACCTGATTGCTCTCGTTGCTCAGGTCGATCAGGCGGTTGACGCGTTCCTTACGGAAATTGGCATACAAAAACTTTTTGGTCTGCGCGATGAATTTCTCCTTGCTGAGCAGGAAATAGATCGACGCAATCAGCCCGGTTAAGATGTTGATGAGCGCACCGGTAATCGACATGGTCACATCGATGACGCCGGGCACCAGCTGGTTCAGGATGGAAACGGAGGTGGTGACGACATTCTGAACATCCTGCATCATGGATTCGATCTGTCCGGTCAGGGAGGAGACGATATCCGGGTTGTTGATGGCCGTGGTTACCCATTCCTTGAGCGAGCGCAGGGAATTGGGAATCGACTGCACGATGCTGACCAGGCTGTCCACAACCTGCGGGACGATAACCGCAATCAGCAGGCCGACGAGCAGAATCGCGATCAGATAGGTGACGCCGAGCGAAACACCGCGGTTCAGTCCGGGTTTTTTTGCAAAAAGCTTGATCTTGGCAAACAGCCCCTCAAAGAACTTGAGCAGCGGGTTCAGCAGGTACGCAATGGCAAATCCCAGTATAAACGGCGTCAGAATGGAGATCACCGTTCCGATGGCATCCTTGACATATGTAATGTTGGACACCAGGAAAAAGAACAGGATGGACAGGAATGCCACGATCAAATTGGAGGTGGTCCTTGTGGTCATGATATTTTTGCGCACGTCATCCATTTTCAAAGTGAAAGCGCCCCTTTCATATCCGTAGAATGATACCCCTATTATAACGTATGATGGACAAAAAATCTACCTGTCATGCCGGGATTTACAAAAACAATGCAATTTATTTGCATACGGTATGAACAAAATGCTTCGTGACGTGTGCATGAAACGCGGGACGGCGTGTGAACCGGACGCTCGGAAGCGTTCCGGTCACAGCCGGAAGCGGGCGTCACACTTCGGCAAGCGGGAGAATGCCGCCGATGTCCAAAGGCGGCTCGTCCGCCAGATACAGGATCCGTTTGCCGCGCCGACGGAAAAACGCTTCGATTTCACGGAAGTTCCGATGGAACCGCAGATGGCCGGAAAACGCCATCACATCCCGGCCGATGAAGCCGCAGCATCCGCCGATGAAGCCGTAGGAGTAGCCCGGAAGCCGGATGTCTCCGTTCTCTATCAGCAGGACGGCGTACCCAAGCCCGGACAGCACGGCAGCAAGGCCGCTGTCGGCTGTAACGGCGGCGTCCCGGTCCACCATGCACACCGCGCATTTCGCATATCCCTGCTTCGTGTCCACCGCCGTGATGCCAAGGCGCCCGGCCTGTTCAAGCAGCGCGCCGTCCAGGAACGGCAAACGCCCGATCAGATGCCGGCCGTCCAGCAGCGCGTTCAGCGCGATGTCCTGCGGATACTTCCTTCCAAGTGTGGAACGGCAGGGAAGTGTGTCAAAGCCATATTCCCGCAGCCTGCGCGCATACGGCGCGTCCGTGCGGTCCACGAGAATCCGAGGGCCGCCGAGATGGCAACAGAGCATGTCGGCATGCAGCCCGACCGGTTCATCGAGATGTCCATTCCGCACCGTCTCGATGAGCTCGACGCCGAGCGACCGAAGCGGCGGATATCTCTGGGAAAGCAGCAGCCCGGCCTTCCGCTGCGGAAGGCCGGGAGTTTCTAGCATATGCAAATCCGAATCATTCCATTCTCAGTGCATCCACCGGATTCAGCTTGGAGGCCTTGTGGGCGGGAAATACGCCGAAGAACATGCCCGTCAAGGTGGCGAATGCAATGCTGACTGCGATCAGCAGCGGGTTCAGTATCGGCGTGACCCCGACAAGCAGGCAGCCGAGCACGACTAGCAGCAGACCGACGATGGTTCCTATTATACTGCCAATCAGCGAAATTGTAAACGCCTCGATGAGAAATTCCAGCAGGATGGTCCGGTTCTTGGCGCCGATGGACTTCTTGATGCCGATCTCACGCGTCCGCTCGTTGACTGAGACGAGCATCATCGTCATGATGCCAAGCCCCGCGACGACCAGCGAGATGCCCGCGATGACCGACAGGATGAAACTGACAATATCCAGAATGTTGTTAAACTGGTCCTTATAGCCCATAATATTCTCGTACTTGTAACCGCTTGAGATGCCGTTCATCGTCGACAGCGATTTCACCAGCCGGTCGCCGATGTCGCTCACATCCACGCCATCCTTGACCTTGACCGCAATCTGGTCGAAGTTTGTGCGGTTTAAAAGGTCCTGCAGCGTCGTGTAGGGGATGTACAAAAAGGTTGGGACATATTCCCCGATCAGGCTCTGCAGCACATTGCCGCCGGAGGCCACCACGCCGATAATCGTGAATTCCTCATAGGTCCCTCCGATCAGGATGCTGAGCTTTTTGCCGGTGACGTTGGTGCGCTTGTAGATGCGCTGCGCGTAGCTTTCATCCACCAGGCAGACGTTCGACTTGGACTGCACATCGAACGCGTTGATCATCCGGCCGAACATGTTCTGAATCGAAATGACCTGGTTTGCGGTCGAATCGATGCCCCAGACCGCGCAGTCGGTGCTGACGCCGCGCATCTTGGCACTGGTGTAGTTCATCATGATCGGGATGGCGTCCTCAACATAGGCTTTCTCACGGATGTAGTCGAGATCGGATTCATAAAGCTTGATGTCGTCCTGCCGCGTATCGGCGCGGATGGTCATGCTGCCGATGCCGAAGCTGTCGATCTCCTCGTTCAGCGTGTTCTTGCCGATGTCGGCGATCGAGGATATGATCACCACCGAGCAGACGCCGATGGCGATGCTGATGACCGTGAGTAGCGTCCGGGTCTTCTTCCTTGTGATGTTTTTGATGGTATGCCGTATCAGATCAAACATGTTTTGTCACCTCCTGCGTGGTGTGAGGAATATACGGGTATTTTGAAATTCACGGATGCCCTAGGGAGATTTATTTTGAAAGACCATGACCTGTTCGCCGTCCTCCCGGACCCGTTCCGGCGTTTCGACAATGTAGCTGTCGGCGGTCAGTCCCTCGGTCACCTCGATGCCGTTTGCCAGCTCCAGTCCGGTTTCAATGTACTGCTTGTAAACCTTGGAATTCTCGTACACGTAGACGTATTCGTTCTGCAGATCGTCCTGCATAACCGCCTCATAGGGGACGATCGACACATCCTTGGTGTCGCCCGTCACGATCTTTGCCTTGACACTGTAGCCTGCTTTCAGGCTGTCGTCCGGATCTCGCAGCGAAATGGTCGCCTCGACGACCGCCTCCTGGGAGGTGCTGAACAGGCTTTTCTTGGCGGATGTCTCAATGGCGGCCACCGTACCGCTGTAGGTCTTGCTGCCGAACGCCTGTCCGGACAGCGTGACCTTGTTGCCCAGCGAAACCTCATGGATATCCGATTCGCTGATGCTGACCTTCGCGACCAGCCCCTTGTTTTTGACCACCGTGATGACCGGCGCGCCGATTTCGGTCAGCTTTCCCTCTTCGATGCCGACCGACTGGACAATACCGGAAATCGGGGATTTGATCGAGGTCGGGATGCCCTGAAAGCTGATGCTTCCAGTGTCAAGGCGGTCCTCCAGAAGCTCCAGCACCTGGTCGATGCTGGTGATGGAACCGCCAAACGACGAAAGCAGATCGGAATAGTCAAGTCCTGACAGATCAATTTCACTGAGATCGATCTCCTTGAGCGCGTTCAGAGTCGCGGCGACATCGACAGACGCCAGCTCCTGCCCCTCGGTCACGATATCGCCCGGCTGGACCTTCGGGGTGGCGATGACCGGCAGGTCGGTGTACAGGTCCCTTTTTTCGGCCTCTTCCAATGTACCGGAGGCGGTGACGGTCTTGGTATAGCTGGCCGGCTGCATCTTGATGATACTGACGCTGGGCAGAATGGATGTGACAAGCGAAGGAATAAAAAAGATGCCGGCACACAAAATGCACAGCAGAGTTGTGAAAAACACCTTAAGTTTCATGAAAACCCCCCGAATACCCCATATTACAGCGTTTCCCGACTGCCAATCCGATCGTCGGCACGCGCTATGTAATCCGAACAGATGGTATGGCAGCAGGACCGCTGCATCTATAATAGTATGACAGATCATAAGGCTGTTTATTCGTTCCCAGTGAAGCCGCGGACCGGGAAAACGTGTCGCCCAGAGAGGGAAAAGGCCGCGCAGAACAAGCATCTGCGCGGCCTTTTCAAAAAATTAGGGGGTGTGATGATTTTATAAAATCATCATATGAGTTTCAAAATAAAAAGATGATTTCAAAAGATATCTCCGGAGACACAGCCGGTGTTAATCCTATGAATGCCGACCTTTGGTCAGGGCCGGAATGACAATCGGTTTTCGGAAAATTCCTCCGATTCATCGGAGAGGAACATCAGCATAATGTGCGGTCAAACGGAAACTGCATATCATCTTAATTAGAAAGCTGCTTCCAAAACCAATTTGCATATTGTGATAAGCAGATTCACGATCGTGTCCAAGTGCATCCGGGTATCATGGGGCAACCATCACCAGCATCTAAAACAGACGGTCGCCCACTCGGCAGAAAAGGCGGGATACGGACGGTCGCCTGCCCGGCAGAGAAGGCGGGGTACAGACGGTCGCCTGCCCGACAGAGAAGGCGGGGTACAGACGGTCGCCTGCTCGGCAGAAAAAGCGGAAAACAGACGGTCTGCCCGTCTGTCAGAGACGGCGGAAAACATTCGGTCTGTCCACTCGGCAGAAAAGGCGGGATACAGACGATCTGCCAACCCAGCAGAAAAGGCGAAATCATGGTGTCATCCTCGGCCGGTCTTCGGGTTGCTTTTGGATGAAGCTGGCTTGGAGCCTCCGGAGGATTTTGCGTCTTTCGATTGTTCCAATGTGCCCGTGGCGCTGGAAGCGGCTTTCTTCGTTTCAAGGGTATAATAGTAGATGTCCTCTACTTTATTGCCAGCATCATCGTGTGCGAGGATACGGACATAGTACTTCGTATTGCGCTTAAGCCCGGCAAGCTTGGTCTCGTAGCGACCGTCCTCCAAACGCGTGGAATCGATCTCCCGGGCGTTTTTGAACTGCAGATTGGTCGACAGAATCAGACTGCTGGCGACGGTGTATTCGTCATCAATCTCTGTCAAAATCGCAGCAGTGGTATCCGTGCTGTCGCCCAACGTGGCCTGGATGGCCGATTCGCTGCCCGGATCATGGATCATCAAAACATTTGTCAGGACCAGTTCGCCGTCCTTGCCGGGGATGCCTTTTCCTCTGAGCGCCACGCTGCTTGTGAGCGTGTAGCTCCGGATGGCGAATTTTTCGAGGGAGATGTCCGCTCTTGTGTCAAATTCCTCAGAAAGCGCGTGCAGCGCATCCAAACCTGCCGCCAGTTTCTCATGGGGCAGGACGCTACCCAGTGTTTGACCTGCGGACAACGCATCGGCAAGCCTATACATTAAGGAGAAAAAGGCCTCCGCATCCAGCGTGGTTTCATACAGGGCGTTTGAACGGCGGATGGAACCGCCCAGCTCCGATGTATCGCCAAACGCCAGCAGAGCCGCCCGCAAACTGTCAATCAGCTCGGCCGCGCCAAAAGAGGAGCTGCCGGATGGCTGCTGGGGCTGTGAGGAGTCGCCGTCGTCCGGTACCGTGTTCTGTGTGTCATCCAGCTTCCGCTGTGCTTCGCCTTCATCCAGACCATTGGCGTAACCGGCGGAGTACCCTGCTTCATACAGCGCTTTTGTATCGCCCTCATACAGGCTGCCATCCTGATAGCTGTTTCCGTGCTGTGCTTCATAGCCGTCGGCATATCCATGCGGATATCCGGTCTGATATCCCTGCCGGTAGTATTCATTATCGGTATCCGCAGGAGTGTTTCCAGCCTCCCGCGCTGAATCCTGCTGCTCTAAACGCCCGCCGCTTTCCATGCCGGAGGATGGTTCCCCGGGGGTGGAAGAACCATCCTCAGCAGGCATGGATGCGCCGGCTTCGGGAATTTCATCCCGCGTATCCGTTTCATCCGGGGAAGATGAGACGGCAGGGGACAGCGGCTTTTCCTGCGGCGGCCTTTGTGCATCCTCGTTCATCGGTGCAAGGTTACGCTGGCTGGATGGCTGGGCAGCGGTCAGACGGACCGTTGTTGCCGCCGATTCCTTATATACCGGCGCGGCGTTCACCGCAGATGCCCGCACAGATGCGGACCTGTTCTGAGCAAGGCCCGCTTCTTCCGAATCGGCGGATGCCCCCGCTGGTTCGGATTTGGCGGAAGTCTCCTCAGCATCTGCATCCGGAGAAACGGAAGCCTCCTTGCCGCTCAGAGCGGGTACATCCGGAAAAGCGGAAGCCTCCGCGCCGCCCGGTGCGGACGCATCCGGAGAGATCGAAGTTGCCGCAGGGTTCCTGACAAACACATCAGGAGATTCCGGGACATCCTTGTCGGAGACGCCGGGGGATGGGGTGCTGTTCAGGTTGAAAAGGAACTGATCCAGCGGCATTTCGACACAGTCTTCGCCGCCGTAATTTATCTCGGGCAGTTCCTGCGGGAAGCCCGGAATCCGCTGAATGAGATCGTCCGCGGCATCAGACGGCAGATAAACGGTCCTGTCGTCAATGGTCAGCCGCAGCAGATCGGTTTTCACGCCCAGGGTCGTTTCTGTCGTGATTTTCAAGGATATCGTCTTTTCGGACCTGCTGGCCGTGCCTTCACAGACATAGCGTTTGGTCTGAAAGAAGGATTTCCATTCCGCAAGCGTCTGGTCATCGAAGCTGCCGACAAACCGATTGTCCATCGAAACGGTGAGTTCGTTGTAAAAGGAGAAGCGGTCCATCAGGATCATCTGTTTCATGGTGGCGTAAAAATCCTGCTGCGCTCTGCCGCAGGAACTGAGGGTAACAAGGCACACGAGTGCCAGCAAAAGGGATAATGCCTGCTTTTTCATGGTCAAACACTCCTTTTGTCGGGACATCTTTGCGGCAAAGGCAAAAGCCTGCAGGGAACCGCAAAGATGTCGAAATTTGTCGAATATAAAACGGAAAGAAGGCCCCCGTCTCCCATGGGAGGCAGAACGGGGGAGTATCTTTGGAAACGGAATGTTATTTGGTGCCGAAAATACGGTCGCCCGCATCGCCGAGCCCCGGCACGATATAAGCGTCTTCATTCAGGCATTCATCCAGCGAAGCGGCGTAAATCTGCACATCCCCGTGCGCTTCCTGCAGGGCCTTCATGCCCTCCGGCGCCGCGATGATGCACATGAATTTGATGTTTTTGACGCCCGCCTTCTTGAGCAGCCCGATCGCGTCGATGGCGGAGCCGCCGGTCGCCAGCATCGGGTCCACAACAATGACGTCGCGCTCCGAGATATCCGACGGCAGCTTGCAGTAATATTCGACCGGCTTCAGCGTCTG
Source organism: Candidatus Soleaferrea massiliensis AP7 (assembly GCF_000820765.1). Classification (GTDB taxonomy): domain Bacteria; phylum Bacillota; class Clostridia; order Oscillospirales; family Ruminococcaceae; genus Soleaferrea; species Soleaferrea massiliensis. The sequence goes on along the minus strand of NZ_CCYH01000032.1, from coordinate 18,127 downwards.
GGGATCGCGGTAAACGCCGATGTGTCCGACCTTTGCGGCCGGAACAAGGCGCAGAACGCCGTCCACCATGCCCAGTCCCGCGCGCAGGATGGGGACAAAGGCCAGCTTGCGCCCGGAGATGATCTTGGTTTTGCAGGAGGCAACCGGCGTTTCCAGCTCGATTTCCTTGAGCGGAAGGTCACGGGTGGCCTCATAGCACATCAGGTTCGCGATCTCCGCGACCAGCTCGCGGAATTCCTTGCTGCCGGTATTTTTGTCCCGCAGTAAGGAAAGCTTGTGCTGGATCAGCGGATGGTTTAAAATATATGGTTCGTTCGGCATAATTTGTGCTCCTTTAGTTTGAATCAGTCCTCATATTGCTCACAGGGAATGGAAGCGCTGAAAATACCATTTCAGCGTTTATGCATGGATTCCATCTCCATTGGATAAAAAATCCATACCAAGCCGGAAACGGAAGCTACTGTGCGCTTTCCTCTTCGAGCCTTGTGATGATGTCCAATCTGTGCTGATGGCGCCCGCCCTCATACTCGGTGTTTAAAAAAACGTCCACAAGCTCCTCCGCGGCGCCGGGGCCGATGATTCTTCCGCCAAGGCACAGGATGTTCGCGTTGTTGTGCATGCGGGTGTACTTCGCGCTGTAGTAGTCGGAACAGCACGCTGCGCGGATGCCCCTGATCTTGTTGGCGGCTATCGACATGCCGATGCCGGTTCCGCAGATCAGCAGTCCTTTCTCGAAGCTGCCGGAAGCAACGGCCTTCGCCACCACTGCGGCGATGTCGGGATAGTCGCAGGTTTCACCGTCGCAGCCAAAATCCTTATATTCGATGTTCAGTTCCTCCAGATACCGTTTGAGACTCTCCTTAAGTTTAAAACCGCCGTGATCGCAGCCAATTGCCAACATACTCATCTCTCCTTTGATTCATCAATCGGTTTGTTTGCCAGCTTCTTTTTGAGCTCCCGCTGCGCCTGCGGCAGTCTGAGATAGGCAGGGCGCAGTTCATCGGATGATATGGGAGGATTATATTGTAACACATCCAAGGCCGCCAGTGCAACAGCGGATGCGTGGGAATACAAAAGATGTTCCGGCGCTAAGTACAGATGTTCGATACGGCCCTTCGCTTCCTCGTAAACGAGCTTTGCGCCGTCCCCGACCAGATAGATGTCGCCGGCTGTCCGCGTAAGGCGCGCGGTGCGCTCCTCCACGCTGATGGCCATATCCTCGTCGATGCGGCTGACCGTATTCCCGTCCGAAGAGAACAGCGCCGTATAGACCTGCTTGCAGCGCGCGTCCATACACGGGCAGACGGTTCCCTTGATGCCCTTCAGGTTGTAGGCCAGTCCCATCAGCGTCGAAACGCCGATGCAGGGTTTGCCGTTTGCAAAGGTCAGCCCCTTGACGGTCGAGATGCCGATGCGCAGGCCGGTGAACGATCCCGGGCCGTTTGCGACCGCGAACAGGTCGATGTCGCCGACCGAAAGCGAGGTGCTGTCAAGCAGCGTGTGAATCATCGGAAGCAGCGTCTGCGAATGGGTCATGCCGGTGTTCAGGTTGATGTCGCCGACCACCGCCCCATCCTCGCACACGGCGGCCGTGGCGGTGCGCGCAGAGCTGTCCAGGCTTAATATCTTCAAAAGCGTTTATCTCCCTTAACAGTGATTTCGCGGCTGTTCTCATCCTCTCCCGGCGAGAGCGTGATCTCGATCACATTCTCGGGAAGCACCCCTTCGATGTTCTCGCTCCATTCAATCGCCAGAATCGCGCCGGTTTCGAGGTAGTCAAAGAACCCGGTGGAATAGAGGTCCTCGTAGGTTTCGATGCGGTACATATCGAAGTGGTACAGTGTGACGGCTTTGCCGCGGTATTCATTGACGATGGCGAAGGTGGGGCTCTGCACATCGCTTTCGATGCCAAGCCCTTTGGCAAGGCCGGTCACAAAGGCTGTCTTGCCCGCGCCAAGCCCTCCTTTGAAGGCGATGACGTCGCCGGGCCGCAGCAGCGCTGCGAGCCGTTCGGCGACCTCTAAGGTTTCCTGATAGGAATGCGTCTGACAGGTTTTCATATCAGAACAGCCCCGTGATGTTGCCGTCGTTGTCGATGTCGATCGAGCAGGCGGCCGGCTGCTTCGGCAGCCCAGGCATGGTCATGATGTCGCCGGTGTACACGACGATGAAGCCCGCGCCGGCAGACAGCCGCACATCCTTGACGGTGATTTTAAAGTCCTGCGGCCGTCCCAGCAGAGCAGGATTATCCGACAGGGAGTACTGGGTCTTTGCGATACAGACCGGATGCCGATCCTGTCCCAGCGCTTCGATTTCCCGAATCGCCTTTTCCGCGCCGGCCAGATAGTCCACGCCGTCCGCGCCGTAAATCTCGCGCGCAATCGTCTCGATCTTCTCCTTGATCGGCAGCTTTTCATCGTAGATCGGATGGAACTGCGAGGGCTGTTCCGCGGCCTCGCAGACCTTCCGGGCAAGCTCGGTGCCGCCCTCGCCGCCCTTGGCGAACATCTCGGCCAGCGAGAAGGATACGCCGTGCTCGTTGCAGAACTGCTCGAGCAGCGCGATTTCCGCATCGGTGTCGGTCGCGAACCGGTTGATGGCCACGACGACCGGCAGGCCGAATTTCTTCATGTTTTCGACGTGCTTCTGCAGGTTGCACAGGCCATCCCGCAGCGCGTCAAGGTTTTCGGCGGCGGTTTCGGTTTTCGGCACGCCGCCGTTGTATTTCAGCGCGCGGATGGTCGCGACCAGCACGACGGCGCTCGGGCGCAGCTTGCCGAAGCGGCACTTGATGTCGAAGAATTTCTCCGCGCCGAGATCCGAGCCGAAGCCCGCCTCGGTGATCGTGTAGTCGGCGAGCTTGAGCGCCAGCTTGGTTGCGCGGACCGAGTTGCAGCCGTGCGCAATGTTCGCGAACGGGCCGCCGTGCATCAGGCACGGGGTGTTCTCAAGCGTCTGCACGAGGTTCGGCTTGAGCGCGTCCTTGAGCAGCGCGGTCATGGCGCCCTGCACATGCAGGTCCTTGGCGTAGACGGCCTCGCCGTCCAGATTGTAGGCCACCAGAATCGAGCCGAGCCGCTGCTTCAGGTCGTCCAAGCTGTCTGCCAGACAGAGGATCGCCATGATTTCGGATGCGACGGTGATTTGAAAATGATCCTCGCGCGGCATGCCGTTGACCTTGCCGCCAAGGCCGACGATCGTGTTGCGCAGCGCGCGGTCGTTCATATCCATGCAGCGTTTAAACAGGATGCGCCGGCAGTCGATGCGCAGCGCGTTGCCCTGCTGCAGATGGTTGTCGATGATTGCGCAGAGAAGGTTGTTTGCGGCGGTGATCGCGTGCATATCTCCGGTGAAGTGCAGGTTGATGTCGTCCATCGGGACCACCTGCGCGTATCCGCCGCCAGCCGCGCCGCCCTTGATGCCGAAGACCGGGCCGAGCGACGGCTCGCGCAGCGCGATGATCGCGGATTTTCCAATCTTCGCCATGGCCTCGCCAAGGCCGACCGTCGTCGTGGTCTTGCCCTCGCCCGCCGGGGTGGGATTGATGGCAGTAACCAGAATCAGCTTGCCGTCCGCACGGTCATTCAAGCGGCTGTAGATGCTCTCAGAAAGCTTCGCCTTGTAATTTCCGTACAATTCCAGCTCGTCATCCTGAATGTGCAGCTTTTGGGCGATCTCGCGGATGGGCAGCATATTGGCACTGGATGCAATCTCAATATCTGTTTTCATATATTTCTCTACCACCTCTACAAGTTTTTGATCACATTTACCATAATTATATCATACTAAACCGGCGTTTACAACCGCGGGCAGAGGTTTTTTGCCGTATTGCTCATCTGGGTTGATATGCAAAAGGCCGGACGCAGCCGTCAAGGAAAGAGGAGCGGAACCATCCAGCTGCATGGTTATGGATGTACGGGCTTGGCATCCATGCGGATTACGCCTGATATCGTAGGAATCGGCGGAACACCGGCGATTGAGAGATATCAGAGGTTTATTCTATTTATGCGGCTCAGATGGGAGTTCATCCGGGTCACGGAAGACGGTCATCCGCTTCCGCGTATACTGATCCTCAAAGGTTATCCCGATACAAAAATAGAAGTCGGGAACACATACCCAGGGGACAATGCCGGTGTAGGAAGCCGGCGCCGCCGGATATGCAGGAATGATACAGGCGTCAAATATCGATAAATTATGCCGGATTCCGAAGCGGACGGCGCCGCTTGTCCATCCGATACCCGTGCTGATTTTCCCCAAAGTTTTAAATCCGACGTGTTTTGACAATATTAAAGGATAAGTCACAAATCTGAACTGGTAAAGTAATATACTTATTTCTATATGAAAACAATGGAGTTCTTAAATGCCTGTGTTCGGGTACCGTCGGTGTACAGAATAGAACAGCTGCGGCAAGGCGTGGATTCCGCTGCCGTTCGGCTTATACAGATAAAGGATGGACACATTTCTATGAAAATCGACGTGATTTTCTTTTTGAGATGGGTTAAAAAGCAAGGAGCATGCTATGAAGAAGATTTTCTCATCGATTGCGGGTTATATCAAAGGAACCGACAAGGCGCTGTTTTTTTTATGTATCCTGACTTCCGGGTTTGCGGTGCTGATTCTGGCCGGACTGTCCATTTCATTTCCATATCTGGGCAGAATGCCGATTGTGCAGGGTGTCGCCGCAGTCGGCGGCCTTGTGGTTGCAATCATCATCTCCAAAATCGATTATCGGACGCTTGGAAAGCTATGGAAGTTTTATGTGCCGGTTCTGCTGGCGCTGGTCGCGTTGACCTTTATCATCGGCGTGCAGAACGGAACAGCCGATGACAAGGCATGGATCCCGCTGCCGTTCGGCTTGTCCTTTCAGCCGTCGGAATGGCTGAAGATTGCGTTTATCCTGACATTCTCCTACCATGTGGACGCGGTGCGGGATGAAATCAACAAGCTTAAAAATGTACTGCTGCTGGGTCTGCACGGCATATTTCCCGTGCTGCTGATCCACTTCCAGGGCGACGACGGCACCGCGCTGATATTTGCCTTTATCTTTGTGGCGATGCTCTTTGCGGCGGGCCTGTCCTGGAAATACATTGCGGCCGCGGCCGGTGTTCTGGTCGTTGCACTGCCGATTCTGTGGTTCAAGGTATTCGATCAGGACCAGCGCGACCGGTTTTTGATCCTGTTCAATCCGAATTCAGACACACAGGGCCTGGAGTACCAGCAGATCAATGGAAAGATTTCAATCGGCTCGGGCCAGGTTTTCGGCAACGGGCTGTTTTCAGGGGAGCACCGGTATGTGCCTGAAATCCAGAATGACTTTGTCTTCTCGTTCATCGGAGAGGCTCTGGGTTTTCTGGGCTGCCTGCTGGTTGTCGGACTGATCACGGCGCTCTGCGTCAAAATCCTGCTGGTGTCCCGCGCTTCGGCTGACTGGATGGGCAAATCCATCTGTGTCGGCGTGTTCATGATGCTGGCCAGCCAGACCATCATCAATATCGGCATGAATTTGGGCGTGCTGCCGGTTATCGGCGTGACGCTGCCGTTTTTCAGTGCGGGAGGAAGCTCGGTTGTAACGGTTTATATGGGCATCGGGCTGGTGCTGAGCGTTTACATGCACAACAAGACGACGCTGTTTATGGAGTGAGGAAAATTGTTTTCTTCTGCGGCAGATATACGGTATTCCAATATTCTATGATAAGGTATCTATAAAGCTGGTACGAGGTGCCGATGCAGTGCAAACAGGCGGAGAGCTAACTCTCCGCCTGTTTGTTGTATCGAGAAATCTTTCAGCATCCGGGCCGGATGCCGGATCATCCAGTTTTTTATCCGGGATGATTGAACCCGGTGGTATTTTGACAATATTAAGGGATAGGTCACAACTTGGAACCGGTAAAGTATTATACTTATCAAAGATATTGTTGAAAGGGTTTGTATTTGAAGCAGTATAAAGGACGAACACATTTCTATTATATTCGATGTGATTTCCTTTCTGAGATGGTACAATAAGAAAGGAGTATACTATGAAAAAGATTTTTTCAGCGGTTGCGGATTATGTCAGAGGCACCGACAAAGCGCTGTTTTTTTTATGCATCCTGATTTCAGGATTTGCCGTGGTCATTCTGGCCGCGCTGGCCAAATCGCTGCCGTATCTCGCCAGGATGCCGATTGTACAGGGAGGCGCCGCGATCGGCGGCCTCATTGTCGCGATCATCATCTCGAAAATCGATTACCGGACGCTCGGGAAGCTGTGGAAGTTTTATGTGCCGGTTCTGCTGGCATTGGTCGCATTGACCTTTATCATCGGCGTCCAGAATGGGGCGGCCAATGACAAGGCATGGATCCCGCTGCCGTTCGGCATGTCCTTCCAGCCGTCGGAATGGCTGAAAATCGCGTTTATCCTGACATTCTCCTACCATGTGGACGCGGTGCGGGATGAGATCAACAAGATCAAAAATGTGCTGCTGCTCGGTCTGCACGGCATGTTTCCCGTGCTGCTGATCCACTTTCAGAACGACGACGGCACCGCGCTGATGTTCGCCTGTATCTTTGTGGCGATGATCTTTGCTGCGGGTCTTTCCTGGAAATACATTGCGGCCGCGGCCGGTGTTCTGGTCGTATCCCTGCCGATACTGTGGTTCAAGGTGTTCAGCCAGTACCAGCGGGAAAGATTCCTGATCCTGTTCAATCCCAATTCCGATACGCAGGGCATGGAATACCAGCAGATCAGCGGCAAGATTTCGATCGGCTCGGGCCAGATCTTCGGCAACGGGCTGTTTTCAGGGGAGCACCGGTATGTGCCGGAAATCCAGAACGACTTTATCTTCTCTTTCATCGGGGAAGCGATGGGCTTTTTGGGATGCCTGCTGGTCATCGGCCTGATCACGGCGCTCTGTGTCAAGATTCTTTTGGTGTCCCGCGTTTCGTCCGATTGGATGGGCAAGTCCATCTGTGTCGGCGTGTTCATGATGCTGGCCAGCCAGACCATCGTCAATCTCGGTATGAACCTTGCGGTGCTGCCGGTTATCGGCGTGACGCTGCCGTTCTTCAGCGCGGGCGGAACCTCGGTGGTGACGGTGTATATGGGCATCGGATTGGTGCTGAGCGTCTACATGCACAACAAGACGACGCTGTTTATGGAGTGAGGAACCGCATCGTTCTCTGTCTGCAGTCGGGTTTGCCGTGCGGAAGACAGTGACGCATAATATGAAATACCAGTAAAACAGGCGGAGAATATTCTCTGCCTGTTTTTTTGCATCGATTGCGTAACTTCCGTTCCCATGTGTATTCTTTTCAATATTGCGCAAAAAGGCCGCTCTTTATTGAAACATTCCATCCTGCTGCTGCATGCGCGTCCATCCGCCAAGATCCGCCTGCCGGTCAGAGATGTCCAACTGACGCACCATACTGTGCAGCTCAGCCGCCGAATGGATATGGCTGTCATATGTATGCAGCCTGCATTGTGTCTGAACCGGAAGCGACAGAAAGTATGCCCGGCTGCTGCGGCTGTTCTGCATCAGCTGCTGTAAATTCTCATACTTCATGAAATCCCTCCTGTGTGGTGATTTGAGGCTTTTCATAGTATTTGCCGCTTGCAGAGGAATATCCGGGCAGGCAGGGATGTGCCCGGAAGCCGGAATGCGTCTTCGATCAAGCAGCATCCCATGGACAGCCATGGTGTCAGGAAGATCCTGTTTGACAGATGAGAAGGTTTATATTATAATGATTCTAACAATGAGAATTCTAACAATTGGAGTGAGTCAAATGGAAGAGTCGTTTCACTATCTTCTGATGATCAACCACGCAATGCTGCAAAAACGCCTGTTTTCCTGTCTCAAAGATACCGGGCTGACATCCGGACAGCCGAAGGTCCTGGATTACCTGAAGGAACATGACGGCATGACCCAGAAGGATATCGCGCAGGCCTGCCGTATCGAACCGACCTCGGTGACTGCCGTGCTGCTCGGCATGGAAGAAAAGGGCATCATAGAACGCAGGATGCTGAACGGAAACCGCCGTTCCCTGCATGTGTTCCTGACGGAGAAAGGCAGGCTGCTGCTGGATGAGGTGAATCAGGCGTTTGATACGGTGGAAGCACAGTGCTTCCAGGGGATCGGCCCGCAGGAGCTGGAGCAGTTCCTGACAACCTTTCGTAAGATGCGGGACAATCTCAAGCTTCCCGTTCAGGAACGGAGGGATGGCTGATGGAGCGGCTGAAGCGGTATCTGGTCTTTCTTGCGGGGCTGTTCATTGCGTCGCTGGGCGTCAGCCTGATCACCAAGGCGGACCTCGGCACATCGCCGATCTCTTCGATTCCATATGTCCTGAGCCTGGGTTTCCCATTCACCTTGGGGGAATTCACGATTGCGTTCAGTCTGCTGCTCATCGTTCTGCAGCTTTTGATTTTGCGGCGAAATTTCAAAAAGGAAGACCTGCTGCAGATTCCCGTATCCATTTTGTTCGGCTACTTCATCGATCTCACGATGCTGCTCCTCAGCTGGTTGCAGCCGCAGGACTACTGCCTGAAGGTGCTTTTTCTGCTGCTTGGCTGTATTGTGCTGGGATTTGGCGTCTATCTGGAGATTCTGGCCAATGTCGTGATGCTGCCAGGCGAATCATTTGTCCGGGCTGTGTCGGTCACCTGGAACACGGATTTCGGCATCACAAAGGTGGTGTTCGACGCGTCTATGACCGCGATTGCCGGACTGCTGTCCCTGCTTCTGTTCCAAGGGCTGCAGGGAGTCCGCGAAGGCACTGTCGTTTCTGCGCTGCTGGTCGGATTCATTGCGCGCTTCTTCGGAAAAGCTCTTCGGTTCGTGCAGCCTTTGCTGTTCGGAAAATATGAAAGCCTGCCGGACATCTCCGCCGAAGAAAGTTGATGCAGCTATAAAAGAGCTGTGTTTTCACGGAAACGACAGCTGTTCACGCGCATCTTTGTTCTGGAGATTATACAAATTGTTATACAGCATGATTTTTATACAGAAACAGCCAGTTCAGGTTGGTCTCAAGACCTCTGGAACTGGCTGTTTTTTTGTTGCTTGCTGTTTTCCTGCATATACAGTAAAATCCCGTCGGCGAAATACCTGTCCTCATCGCCCCGGATACGGCTCGGGATGTTCTTGCCCGTTTGAACGGTCTGCGCGGCAAAAAGTTATGAAGATGGCTGGCAGTGCCGAAAACGTATGGTGCGGGCATAAAAGGGTTCTGTATCAAACATGCATGCATGAATCCGGTATCCATTGTTACATATGGTTAGTCCTGTGTCAGGTACTGGATGTCCTCCATTGACAGCACAAAGTCGCCGCTGCGCATGCTGTCCGCAAGCTGACTGGGATTCGAGCAGCCGATGATCGCTGCTCCCGGCACCGGATTCGACAGGATATAGGAGAGACAGACCGTCGCAGGGGAAACGCCGTACCTGTCACAGAGAACCCGGACCCGCTCAATCCGCCGGATATTGGATTCGTTGAGGAAGCGGGTGCGCACCTTTTCACTGAGACTGTCCATACCCTGTTCAATCGATTTCGAGAAGATGCCCTTTGCCTGTGACGAAAACGCCATGACCGGAAATTTATTCTCCAGATACCAGCGGTATTCCTCATCGTTCATACAGATGAGCGTGTCGTCTCCCCAGCTTTCCGGTGTGCAGGAGGCAAGGCTCCACTGGATCTGGCTCATCGAGAAGCCCGAAAGACCATGCCGTTTTGCATACGCGTTTGCTTCGGCAATCCGCTCCACGCTCCAGTTCGACGCGCCGACCGCGCGCACATAACCTTTCTGTATAAATTCATTCACAAGTTCCACGATCTCACCGACCGGCGTGCCGGGGTCGTCCCGGTGCAGCCAGTACAGATCGATATAGTCGGTGCCAAGCACATCGAGACTTTTGGACAAATCCTCGTATAAGTCCTTCCGGGTAATCCGGCTCACAACAGGCGCGCCCGGATTTTGATTGATGCCGTCCGGCAGACCGCCCTTGGTCGAGATGACAACCTTATCGCGCTCGACGCCGCGCATCCATCTGCCGACCATGCGTTCGCTGGCCGATTCGCCGTCCGGCAGCCAGTTCGCATAGGAACGCGCCGTGTCGATGCAGTTTCCCTGATGTTCAAAGAAATAGTCCATCATCGCGAAGCTGTCCGATTCGGATATCACGGTGCCGAAGTAGTTGCTGCCCAGTACAAGACCTGAAACCTGGAACGTGTCCCGTTCATTTTGAATCGTAAGATATCTCATAAAATCCCCCTTTTCTTACCTGCGGAATGGTACAATATCCATGCGGGATTCGGTTTCCCGCGGATATGTGTTTTTGTATGCGGACTTCCTGTTAAAGCCGGATTGCCCTGCGCATCTTCTGACGGTCCGTTTCATCGCGGGAAAACGCGAAGACGGAGACTTCTCTGCCATGTATTTTTTGAATCAAACCGTTTTAAACGGTATTCTCCGTCCGTGGGGACGAAGCATGCGAAGGATGCATGGAGCGGATGAAAGCGGCTCTCGCCGGCAGCGTCTGAACAGGAGGATGCACCTTTTGCAAATTCATAAAAGCTTTACACAGAAATCATTGTATCGCAAAACGAAAAGAATAACAATAATCATAAGATGAATTTTTGATCGTTTCATCAGAAACCGGAGGGATACCGCATGACCGACAATCAATTTACCGTAGTATCATTCAATGTAAAACGGGATGGACCGTTTACATATCTGAATAAATGGGAGAACCGCAAGTATTTTGTGGCGAATATCATCAAGAGCGCCGGCGCGTCCATTGTCGGCGTACAGGAGATGATGCCCGAAATGCGCGAAGACCTGCAAAATTTGCTGTGCGACTATGGTATATTTGGCATATCGAGACGGAAAAATAACAGAAGCGAGCACAGCGATGTTATGGTGAACAATACGCAGGCCGAAATGCGGTACTACCACACCTTCTGGCTTTCAAAAAAACCGGAGAAGGCCGGAAGCCGCGCCTATTACGCGGCGTTCCCGCGCATTTGTACGGTCGCCGAGGTCTATGTGAAGGCGATCGGACGAACCGTACGGGTGTTCAACACGCATTTCGACCACATCTGCAGCTCCGCGCGGACGCTTGGCATTAAAACCATCCTTCATTACCTGAAAGAACTGGACGATGTGAACCCGATGCCGACCATCCTGATGGGAGACTTCAACGCAAAGCCCGGCTCGAAGCCGCTGGAACTGATGAAGAAGTTTGCCGCGCGCAATCCGAGACTGGGACTGCACAGCGTATTTGATTCCTATACCGGAATCACAAATACCCACCATAATTTTAAAGGGAAGATGAACCACACCATCATCGACTACATCTTTGTATCGAACGACCTGCAGGTGGTGCGTGCGGTGGTGGATAAGTCAGCCTATGGCGGACGGTATCCATCCGATCATTTCCCGATTGTCGCGACGCTGCGTTTAAAACAGCAGACGGGAAGTGATACCGCCTATGGCGACCAAGGAACTGAAGATTCATGTCGGCGGAATGACCTGCGCCGCGTGCAGCACAGCCTGTGAAAAGGCCATTCGCCGCACGCCGAAGGTACTCGAAGCGACGGTGAATCTGGCAACCTCCAACGCGACGGTCATCGCAGAGGAGGATATCGACGAAGAAAGCGTCCTGCAGGCCATCAGGCATGCGGGCTTTGAAGGGACGGTCATCCAGGATGACGGTGTCGTCCTGGACGACGAGAATCGATACCATATGGCAGGGCTGATCCTCTGTTTGTCCTTTGCACTGGTGCTCTTGTATATCGGCATGGCGCATATGTTCCCGGTCAAGCTCTGGCTGCCGGATTTCATCGCGCCCGAAATAAGTCCGGTCGCGTTTGCCGTGGCACAGCTGGTTCTGACCATCGGCATCATCATCATTGCGCGCGGATTCTTTGTCAGCGGGTTTTCGAATATCCTGAAACGGCATCCCAACATGGACAGCCTGGTCGCGGTCGGCACGACCAGCGCGTTTATCTACAGCGTCTACTATGTCTGGCGCATCATAAGCGGGGATGTCCACGCCGTGCATAGCCTCTACTTTGAAAGCGCCGGCGTTGTACTGGCGCTGGTGACCCTCGGCAAATTCCTCGAGGAGCGCAGCAAGAATTCGGCAAAGAAGGCAATCAGCTCCCTGGCGTCGATGATCCCGGGTACCGCGACGGTCATCCGGGACGGCGAGGAGCGCAAAATCGACGCAAAGGATGTACAGCTGGACGACATCGTGGTGGTCAAGCCCTCCGAACGGGTGCCGGTTGACGGCGTCGTGGTGGAAGGGGAGGCGTCGGTCGATGAATCGATGCTGACCGGTGAGAGCCTGCCGGTCTATAAAGAAAACGGCTTCAAGGTGTCGGGCGGCACCATCTGCAAGGATGGGCTGCTGATGGTCCGGGCGACCGGCATCGGAAACAACACCGCGATCGCGCAGGTACTGAAGCTGGTGACTCAGGCGCAGGAGCGCAAGGCGCCGGTGGCGCGGCTGGCCGACAAGATATCCGGCGTCTTTGTGCCGGCGGTGGTGGTCGTCGCGGTTCTGGCGGCGGTCCTCTGGACGATTGCCGGCAAGCCGTCGGCGTTCATCCTGCAGGTATTCGTATCGGTGCTGGTCATCGCCTGCCCCTGTGCGTTGGGGCTTGCGACGCCGATTGCGGTCATCACCGGCTCAGGAAGGGCCGCGAACCTCGGCATCCTGTACCGCGGCGGCGACATCATCGAAAAGACCGCGCAGGTGAACACCGTGCTGTTCGACAAGACCGGCACAATCACCGAAGGAAAGCTGAAGATTGCGGATATCCTGCCGCTGCCGCAGAACATCGCGGATGAGCGGACCGCGGCGTTCCTCAACAACCGGTTTTCATCGCTGGAAAGCCTCAAGAACGGCACGCCGATCACGCAGGAAACCCTGCTGTTCCTGGCCGCTTCAGCCGAGTATGGGTCGGTGCATCCAATTGCAGAGGCGATCATCACGCATGCGCAGCAAAGCGGGATGCAGTTGGACAAGCCGAAGTCCGCGAAGACCTATCCGGGCAAGGGCATCACGGCGGAATTTGAGGATTTCTCAGTCACGGCCGGCACCATGCGGCTGATCGAGCTGCAGGAGATACAGTATCAGCACCTGCCCGAAATCCCGCAGGGCTGCACCGGTATCTATGTCGCGCTGGGCAAAACGCTGATCGGCCTGATCGCGCTGTCCGATACCATCCGGGAAAAGGTGCCCGAGGTGATCCGTTCACTCGAGTCCCTGCACATCGAAACCGCGATGATCACCGGCGACAACCAGGGCGCGGCCGATCTGATCGCCAGGAAGGCGGGCATCGGACGCGTGATGGCGCAGGTGCTCCCGCAGGATAAGGAAAAAGAGGTCCGCCGGCTGAAATCCGAAGGAAAGGTCGTCGCCATGGTCGGGGACGGCATCAACGACGCGCCTTCGCTGGCCGCGGCCGACGTCGGTATCGCGGTTTACGGCGGCACCGATGTCGCGGCCGAAGCCGCGGGCGTACTGCTGATGCGGGACGACATCCATATGGTGGTGGATGCGTTTAAGCTGTCCCGCAAGGTCATGCGGATCATCAAGGAGAACCTGTTCTGGGCGTTTATCTACAATTCTGTGGGTATCCCGATTGCGGCCGGACTGCTGTATCTGTTCGGCGGCCCGCTGATGTCCCCGCTGTTCGCCGGCGCGGCAATGGCGCTGTCGTCGGTTTCGGTGGTGCTCAACTCCCTGCGGCTCACGCGATACCGGCCGCAGAAATGACGGAGCGCATGTGCCCGGCAGTTGGAACATCGAATAGACTGAAATGATACTATGAATCGTGATCAAAGAGACAGAAATGGTCCGAAGTGATAAAAAAGGGTTACAACAGGCAAAGGAGTCAATGAGAATGGAGAGTTGTTTAAAGTTTCAGGTGGAAGGTATGTCCTGCGAAAAATGTGAAGAGCGCATCGAGCGGAAGCTGACCTCCCTGGGCAGCGTCGACATCGTCGAGGCGTCAAGCAAGTCTGGGATTGTGCGCGTCTATGGGCACGACCTTGAACGCGCCGATTTTGAGGACGCCATCGAAAGCCTCGGCTACGAAGTGAAGATATCCGACTGAAAACAGATACAGTCCAATAAGGCAGGCGGCACGAAGAAAGTGCCGCCTGCCTTTTACATATTGTAACCGGAGAAGGAAGAAAGATGCTTTCCAACAATAAGTACGGCTCTGATCAAAGCTTTTCCAGTTTTAGCTGTATTCAGCAGGTAAACGGAACTGATTTGCCGTGATGCGTATAATGCCTATAGGGAGAGGAAGCTTTATCTGAAAAAAATATTTTCTACATCAGTAGAAAATATTCGAAAACCTATTGACAAATTGATTCTGAAAGCATACAATGTAATTAAAGACAGATGTAGTTAATTACAGCTGTAGGGATTATAAGAACGGAGATGATATGTCATGGACAAATTGACAAAGCTGCCGGATGCCGAGTTCACCGTCATGGATGTGATCTGGGAGCATGAGCCGCCCCTGACCAGCAGCCAGATCCGCGAGCTGCTTGGCGGTGAAAACATCTGGAAGCCGCAGACGCTGTTCACCCTGCTGACCCGGCTGGAAAACCGCGGTTTTCTCAGAAGCGAGAAGCAAGGCAAGGAACGGACGTATTACGCTGTCGTTTCCCGGGAGGACTATCTGAAGTTTGAAACCAGCAGCTTTTTGTACAAATTCCACCACAATTCCGTGTTCAGCCTTGTCACCACCCTGTATCAGGACAAAGAGCTCGACGAGGAGGAATCTGAAAAACTGCTCAGGTGGTTTGAGGAGAAGGGGGGATCGTAATGCAGCTTTTCGCAGCGTCTCTGCTGCTGGCATCCCTGTCGACGGCATGTGTCATCCTGCTGTATATCGCGCTGCGGCCCCTGCTGTCAAAGCGGTTCGCCGCTAAAGGGCGGTACTATGCATGGCTTGTCGTCCTCGCATTGCTGCTGATCCCGTTTCGGCCGCAGTTCTCCTTTGCGCCGGTTCGTCTGGCGCTTCCTGAGACGGCGGCCGTCCGGACCGAAGAAACCCTGCCGCAGGATCATCCGGAAGATACATCGTGGATGATCGGTCCTGTAGCCAGCTCGATGATTGGCGGTCAGGTCCCATTGCAGCCGCAGGAGAAGGCTCATCCCGCTGATGCGCCGGCGGATGTCTCCCCGGCAGGCGCGGCCGGTTCGGCGCCGGAATGGTATGACGTCGTCCTTGCCGTCTGGCTTCTGGGCGCCGCCTGTTATCTGGGCTTCTCCCTCGCGAAGCACCGCCGTTTTATGAAACTGGTGAAGCGGTGGCGGCGTCAGATCACGGATGAAATGGTATGCGGTATCCTGCGTGAAGCCTGCGGCTGTCTCCATATCAAAAGAAGTCTTGAGGTGTATCGCTGCCGCTGTGTCAATGTGCCGATGTTGGTCGGTTTTATCCATCCCATGATCCTGCTGCCGCACGCCGATTACAGCGGACAGGAGCTTTCCCTCATCCTGAAGCACGAACTCATCCATTACCGGCGGCGGGATTTGTGGTATAAGCTGATGGTCCTTTTGTGTACCGCGCTGCACTGGTTTAACCCAGTCGTTCACCTTGCCGGGAAATATATCAGTCTGGACTGTGAGATTTCCTGCGACCAGGAGGTGCTTATCAACAGCGGTGCGGATTGCCGGCAGTATTACGGAAAGACCCTGATTTCCCTTGCCACATTAAAACCCGTCAACCGAACCGTTTTATCAACCAGCTTTTTTGGAGGTGTGAAGACTATGAAAAAACGTTTGAGCGAACTCGTTTCAACCAAAGTAAAACGCAGAGGAATTACCATTGTTGCGCTGCTTTTAACCGTCGGTGTGCTGTTTGGCGGAATAATTTCCTTTGTCGGCGCTGCGGATGCAGTGCCCAGTCCTGATTTGATCTCGGCGGAAAATGTGGAAGTGGGATTTGATTTATTTGATGTACCCGAAAACAAGGAGCTTATCTGGAGTACGTTCCAGGAGGAGTTTGCGGGCTTGAGTGCATATGATCAGGAAGCGATAACGCTCACAGGCGCACCAAAGCCGTACGTCGAGTATTGGAATCTGGGATTTTTCAGAACCATGACCGCATATGACGGACCCAACGAAATAGCAAAATTCATCATCTGCCGCAAGACGCCGAAAACCGCCCAGGTCTGCATCGATCTGCTGGCTCAGAACAAAGAAACCGTTCAGGGATTGATCAATTCGTTTCTGAATACGCCGGGACTTGAAGACATGACCGCCGAAGAGATGCAGCAGGTGGAAGGATTCCCGTACAGTATTTCTTTCCATTGCTTCAGCGCTGACGAATTGGGAAGAGGCTATGCGGCGAATCCGGAAAATCTCCAAGCAAACGTTGTGGATGGATATGGGTTCACTGCAGAGATTTGCAGCCCTCTCACTGTGTCAGAAGATCCGAGCGTTAAAACAGGAATGGGAGATTTTGGAAAGATTTTTAAAGCGAACGAATATGCACCGACCTCCTACTTGTCGTCTTGGGAATACAGTCAGTGGACCTATGAGTATGATATGGAGAATGGAAATGCTATCACCAGTGGAGTATATATTCATCCAATTAATTATGATGGCACGCTCAATTTGGAAAGAATGCGCGCAGCATTGGGATTCACGGAAGCAATTGATTATACGGATGAATGGTATTTGGGAGAATGTTTTAAAATGTTTAAAAATGAAGAATGGGGCGACGGCACTCTGTCCAACGGCATCTGCTTATCGGTCATTGTCAATTATCAGGGAAAGCCGACGGCAATGTCCACCTTCTTCTCGGTAGATCAGGAGCGAATGCCGGATGTGGTGGCCTGTGGAACTAGATACGGAGAGGAATAGAAGCTTTTTCACACGCGACAGGTTCCAAGAGAATGCAGTCTCTGCATGATATGAATCCCCTCTTGAAGCGGTATAGTATGGTGTCCGGAGGGGCCGGTCCTCTCAGCTGTCGGCCGCCCCTCTGGAGTTCCCCCAAAAAAAAAGACCGGATTTCCGCAATGCCGAAACCGATCCGTACAATGAGAAACATCTTATATATTATAATAAAACCATCCTGTTCAAGGGGACGGAGCACATGCTCTGTCCCCTTGAACAATACGAATCTAAAACACAAACAGCGGTTCTTACAAATGGAGAGGCTGTTTTTGCTTGCGGGAGGACAACCGATAGAAAGAGTCCTTTTTACATCAACCGTTATCTGCAGACGCAAAGTAACGCCATTGCATTCTTCAAAGAAGATGAGAATGCCGACCTTAGATCGCTGTCCCATGCACATAAAAATGAACGGGAGCGGATGTACATCCGCTCCCGTCTTATAAAATCTGACAAAATCTTTAGAAGGTGATCTCTCTGCCGTAGTAAGCGCATTCCAGAATGAGCTTCAGCTCTTTTTTGGTGCAGGCGCGCGGGTTGGAGCCGGTGCACGGGTCCTTCTCGGCATTCTCCGCGATCGAATCCAGCGTGGATTCGAACAGCTCCTCGCTGACGCCGGCTTCCTTGAAGGTGGCCGGGATGCCAAGGCGGCTGTTCATCTCGCGGATGGTTTTAACTAAGGAATTGAGCAGTTGCTTGTCGGTTGCGCCCGGCAGGCCCATCGTGCGCGCGATATCGGCGAAGCGCTGCGATGCGGCCGGCGCGTTGAAGCAGATGACATACGGCAGCATGATCGCGTTGCAGCAGCCATGCGAAAGCTCGTACTGCGCGCCGGTCTTGTGCGCCAGCGAGTGCACGATGCCCAGCAGCGCGTTCGAGAACGCCATGCCGGCCAGACACTGCGCGATGTGCATGTTTTCCTTCGCGCACACCTTGCCGTTGTAGGAGTCCTCCAGGTTTTCATAGATCATCGAAATCGCCTTGAGCGCAAGCGGGTCGGAGAACGCGCTGTGCAGCGATGCGACGTACGCTTCGATCGCGTGGGTCAAAGCGTCCATGCCGGTGTGCGCAACCAGCTTCTGCGGCATCGTCTCGGCAATCTGCGGGTCGAGAATCGCGATGTCCGGCGTGATCTCAAAGTCGGCAAGCGGATATTTGATCTTGGTGGAGTAGTCGGTGATGACCGAGAACGCTGTGACCTCGGTTGCGGTGCCGGAGGTGGACGGAACC
>NZ_CCYH01000031.1 GCF_000820765.1 Candidatus Soleaferrea massiliensis AP7 | reverse complement strand
GCGACAAAGATGGCCTTCTTACGGAGCTTCGGCATCGAGAACGGCTCCTTGATATCGTCGAAGGTCAGGGACGGATATTCGTAGAATACCCACATCGCCTTGGCCGCGTCGATCGGGGAGCCGCCGCCGATCGAAACGATGACGTCCGGCTCGAACTCGCGCATCTCCTTTGCGCCGCGGTAAACGGTTTCGACGCTCGGGTCCGGCTCGACGCCGGCAAAGACGCGGGTTTCAAGGCCTGCTTCGTGCAGGATGTCTTCAAGCTTTTTAAGGAAGCCGAATTTCTGCATCGAATGGCCGCCGGTGACGATCATCGCCTTTTTATAGTGATCCTTCAGGCATTTCAGCTCTTCCATACTGTTGTTTCCAAAGTAAATGTCACGCGGTAATGTAAATCTTGCCATGTTGATCTTCCTTTCGGTATACAGTCTAACGTCATATGGGACCTTTCTTATTATAAAAGCCCGTATGGCACAGTACCTATATTATACGCACCGGCTGGAGATTTCAAACGGTATTTGATGAAAAATTAACGTTAAATAATTAACGATCTATGGAAGAGCTTTGAAAAAATCCGATTGAGATTGTTTTTATTTTAACAAAGATTCGGAAATAGTCTTTGACTATGTCATAGCGGCATGGTATAATGAACGCATAAAGTTTTAGAGTATTTTTCAGAAAGGTGTTATGCATATGCGGTTGTTTGATACCAATGTACAGCAGTTAAAATACAGCGTCCTGAAAGAGGTTGTCCGCCTTGCCAGAGAGGATAAGCTCGAGGACAGCTACTATGAAATCCCACGCACGATCATCCCGGGGCCGAAGGCGACGATGCGCTGCTGCATCTACCGCGAGCGCGCGATTGTCGAAGAGCGCGTCAAAATCGCGCGGGGCGGCGACCGGTCAAACGAGAATGTGGTCGAGGTCATCGATTCCGCCTGCGACGAGTGCCCGGTCAACCGCTATTCGGTGACCGATACCTGCCGCGGATGCATTGCGCACCGCTGCGAATCGGTCTGTCCGGCCGGCGCCATCTCGTTCGATAAGAACCAGAAGGCGAAGATCGATCCGGAAAAATGCCTGGAATGCGGCCGCTGCATGAAGGTCTGCCCGTACAACGCAATCACCGAATCCCAGCGTCCCTGCGTGCGCGGATGCAAGGCCAAGGCGATCGTCATCGATGAGAACAAGAAGGCGAAGATTGACGAGAAGAAATGCGTGAGCTGCGGCGCGTGCGTCTACCAGTGCCCGTTCGGCGCGATTGTCGACAAATCCTGTGTTGTGGACATCGTGAACCTGCTGAAGGAATCGGAAAACGGCAAGAAGTTCAAGGTCTATGCGGCGATTGCGCCGGCCATCGTCAGCCAGTTTACATACGCGAAGATCGGCCAGATCGTTTCCGGTATCAAGAAGCTCGGCTTCCACAGCGTCATCGAGGTCGCGCTCGGCGCGGATATCGTCGCGTCGATGGAGGCGAAGGAGCTTGCGGAGAAGGAATTCCTGACCAGCTCCTGCTGCCCGGCTTTCGTCAAATACATCGAGATCAACTTCCCGAAGATGGTCGATAAGATCTCACACAACGTCTCCCCGATGGTTGCCATCGCGCAGCTCATCAAGAAGACCGACAAGAACGCGAAGGTCGTCTTTATCGGTCCCTGCATCGCGAAGAAGGCAGAGGTCAAGCTGGACAAGGCGAAGGATTATGTCGATTATGTCCTGACCTTTGAAGAGCTGCAGGCGATGTTTGACGGCTACGACGTCGACGTCGAGAATCTGCCGGAGGATGTGCTGAACAACGCGTCCTATTACGGCCGCATCTTTGCGAGAAGCGGCGGTGTGGCGGAGGCGGTCGAACACGTCATCGGCCGTGACGGCCTCGATTTCCATCTGAAGGCGGAGCGCTGCGACGGCCTTGATGAATGCAAGGTGGCGCTGCTCAAAGCCTCCAGAGGCAAGCTGGACGCGAACTTCATCGAGGGTATGGCCTGCGAGGGCGGATGCATCGGCGGCGCGGCCTGTCTGCAGCACGGCCCGAAGAACCGTTCGGATGTGGATAAATACGGCAAGCTGGCGCTGGAAGCCAACATCGATGAATCTTTGAGAATTCTCAACTGTTTTACGGATAACAAGGGGGAGAAATGATTATGAAGGTCAATGTGTGTATTGGCAGCGCCTGTCATCTGCGGGGTTCGTACAGCGTCATCAACGCGCTGCAGGAGTTGGTGAAGGACAACAAGCTGGAGGATCAGGTCGAAATCTGCGCGGTGTTCTGTCTGGGCCACTGTACTCAGGCGGTTTCGGTCCAGATTGACGGCGGCGAGATCGAAAGCGTCAGCCCCGACAATGTCTATGAGTTTTTTGATATGCACATCCTGCAGCGGCTGAATGCGTAAAGCGGGATGTGCGGATCCAATAAAGCAGCATATTGGCTCGTATCGTCATTGATATGAGCGCTGAGAAAAATCTCCCCTTGCCGATATGCCAAGGGGAGATTTTTGCTCAGCGCTCGATGGATATGCTTGTGCAGGATATTCTGGGCGGATCGCTTGCAAGCGTGTAATCGTAGGTCACACAGACGCTTCTGCCGAGTTTGATATCCTGTCTGGATGCCGGCTGTCCATCCTGAAAGACAATATCGGTCTGGCTGGAGATGTCCAGAATCGCGTAAAGGGAATCCGGGCTGTTGGGACAGCAGATGATGTTGTCGTCGATCACAACGCCGCGTATGGCGTCAGCGCCGGCGGTGTCGGGTACTAAAACAGCGCTTTCCAGTAGCTCTTTTCCGGACAGTAGACAAATCTCGTCTGCATCGTCATATTTTAGTACTATGATCTTCTGTTGATCCAGCAGAAGCACCTGCAGATTGGTGAAATAACGGTTTTCCTTTGCGTCAAGCTGTTCCATGATCTTTCGATAGGTCTGCCCCGCCGGGATGCATTCCATCTGCTCGGGAGATACGGAAGGAAGCTGACCGGAGGGTTCGGCGGCATCGCTTATGCTTCCGGAGATCGAAGGTGTGACGGACTGAACGCTTTCGGATGCGGTATAACTGTTTTCAAATGCCCCGGAAGATCGTAAGGAATCATCACATCCAGATAATGTGAGACACAGCATACTCAATAAAAGCAGGATTTTAATGCGGTTCATTTGATTAGCTTCCATTATATTGTTGTAGGTAATTAAATAACCATTCGGTAATTCTGGTACCACCATTTTTTCCAGTGCCATGATAAGAATTGATTCCTACAGCTATTCCATCTCCCCAATAGACAGGGGAACCGCTGGAACCAGATATCATGTCACAATCATATTCTATTCGGGCATCCAAGGAAGCCACAATTTTTCCGGCAGATTTCCATTGCTCAAAATTTTTGTCTTGATGATATCCAGATATATAAACGGTTTCTCCGTTCATTGAATAGTTTCGCCAATGTTTTCCCATCCAGCCAGTTTTGTTTCCTAAGGCTTTGTCAATCTCTATTACAGCCCAGTCCTGATTCCAATCTTTATTGTTGATCCAGGCAGTACTGGTATGAATGGTAGTTGAACGTGCATGTCCATATGGATTAATCTCAACGCTTGTTCCACGACCGTTTTTACCAGGTGTAACGTCTGCATACATGCACCATCCATAATCCTTATCATAGATCACATGACCACAGGAAACAACCGCGCTGGGACCCTCAAAAAATCCAGTTCCTAAGGCTGTTTTGTCTGCTCGCCCGTCTCCATTGGTGTCAAAATACGCAGAGATAGAACAGATTGCTCTGTAAGGAAAGATGCTTGTATTTACACGATATCTGTTGTCTGGTCCGATGATAGAAAAAGGGGAAATATTATAATTTATCTCTGGAGCAGTACCCCTAAAAGCTGGAGCGGTTAATTCATTGATTCCCGAACGTTTAGCCTGTGCGGTAATGCTTGTATCAAACATCTCTTGAGAAATTTCTCCAGTTACTGTATCTTTTGTTTCTACGACAAAAGTTTCGATTGGTATAGCTGTGTAATCTGTAGAAGCAGCCAATGTCGCTGTGGGCTGCATAGCTGCAGATAAAATTGTAATTGAGAGTAATATGCACTTTAAAAGTTTACTTTTCACAATATTAACCTCCATTGTTTTAAATTGTTGATATCGGTCTTTGTATAGAACATCGGAAACACCTCCTAAATTATATAAAAATATGATTTGTTAAACATATTATAAAATAAAAAATAGTAATGTCAATATTTATAGGATATTTTTTACTTATATCCATGAAATAGAATTAAAAATATATTTATTGTGAATATTACAAATTATCTATTTCCGAAATGGCGTTTTCAGAAATAGATGAGAAAGTCACGAATGGGAATGTATGCACTTAAAAATATATTCATAGATTTAGCGGGAACCTGTTGAAATATCTCCTTTAATATACTATAATTGAAATGTTCACGAACATATTTGCAAGGGGGTATTTCTTTGGTCACACTCAAAATCTGCGTGGGAAGCTCCTGTCATTTGAAGGGCTCCTACGACATCATCGAACGATTTCAGGCGCTGAAGGAGGAGAACGGCATCGGGGATGAATTGTCCATCGAGGCCAGCTTCTGCATGGGAAACTGCGTCAAGGGCGTCTGTGTGAGCATAAATGACGAGGTGCACGGCGGCGTCACGCCATCCAACGTGCCCGAGTTCTTTGAAGCGCAAATTCTACCGTTATTGGAAAAGTAGGTGTCAAGATTGGATATTATTCAGCTTACGGAAGCCAATTGTAAAAACTGTCATAAATGTATCCGCAACTGCCTGGTCAAGTCGATCAGGTTCAGCAACGAGCAGGCAAAGATCATAGAGGATGACTGCATCCTGTGCGGACACTGCTTTATTGCCTGTCCGCAGAACGCAAAGTATATCAAGAGCGATGTGGAGGAGATCCGCGGCTGGCTGAGCCGTGGGGAAGATGTCTACATCAGCCTTGCTCCGTCGTTTGTTTCGGCCTTTCCGGATGCGGATTTTGCCAAGATGTCCGCGGCGCTCAAGAAGCTCGGCTTCAAGGGCGTGGAGGAAACCGCCATCGGCGCGGGGCATGTCTCGGATGAATTTGGGAAGCTGATGGAAGCGCATGAGATGGACAACATCATCACGACCTGCTGCCCGACCATCGTGCTGCTGGTTGAGAAGCATTTCCCGGAACTGGTCAAATATCTGGCCCCGGTCGTGTCGCCCGCGATGGCGCATGCAAAGCTGATGAAGGAAAAGTATGGCGGCGGCATCAAGGTGGTCTTCGCCGGCCCATGCATTTCCAAGAAATATGAAGCGCAGCAGAACAAGGGCATCGACGCGGTGCTGATGTTCGAGGAGCTGCACGATTTGTTCCGCGACCGCAGCATCCAGCTCGACCGGCCGGATGAAAGCCCGTCGGAGATCGCCGGCACTGTCAACCGGCTGTACCCGATTCCAGGCGGCATCATCGACACGATCCCGCAGAAACGCCGTGAGAACTACAAATGCGTGGCGATCGACGGCCTGGACCGCTGCATCGAGATCCTGCAGTCGCTCGAGAAGAACGCCATCTCCGGCTATTTCTTCGAGATGAACAGCTGTGCCGGTTCCTGTGTCGAAGGCCCGGGACTGCGCGACTTTGAAGCGCCGTTCCTGCTTGCGAAGGAAAACGTCGTCGCGCAGGCAAATAAGGAAACCCGCACTCCGGCGCCCGCAACCGAATGCGCCGTGCTGGATTTCTCCGAGACCTACCGCAACAAGCAGACCATCCGGCAGATTCCGGATGAGGCGACCATCCGCTCGATCCTGATGCAGATCGGCAAGACCACGCCGGACACGATGTACAACTGCGGCGCGTGCGGTTATCCGACCTGCCGTGAGAAGGCGATTGCGGTCTATCAGGGCAAGGCGGAGCTGCGCATGTGCATCCCGTACATGCGGGAGAAGGCGGAATCGATGTCCAACGTCATTCTGGACAATACGCCGAATGCGATCTTCCTGCTGGATGCGGACTTCAACATTGTGGAGTTCAACGCGGCGGCGGTAAAGATTTTCAATATGACCGACCTCAATTACACCGGCCTGCCGGCGCAGATGCTGCTGGGCAACGAAGCGTTTGAGGCAATCGGGGAGGACGGACAGGTCTGCGACATGCGCACAACGCTGATGGACGGCGCGCAGACGGTGGAACAGACCGTCATCCGCATCTCCGACACCGGGAACTACCTGGCCATAGCCAAGGATGTGACGTCGGAGGAACGCCAGAACAAGAAGCTTGCCAAGATGCGCGAGGAGACGATGGAGACCGCACAGCGGGTCATCGACAAGCAGATGCGCGTCGCGCAGGAGATTGCAAGCCTGCTGGGCGAGACGACCGGCGAAACCAAGGCGGCGTTGACGAAGCTTAAAAAATCGATGTCAGAGGGTGAATCGAATGAGTCTTTACATAGAAACGAGCTATGACAGCCTGTTCAAGCACGGCGAGGAGCTGTGCGGCGACAAGGTTGAGCTGGTAAAAACCGACAGCGAAACGATTCTGGTGCTCTCCGACGGACTTGGCAGCGGCGTCAAGGCGAACATTCTGGCCAGTCTGACCAGCAAGATCTGTGTCACGATGCTTGCGGAAGGCGCGTCGATTCCCGATGTGGTCGAGACTGTGGCGACCACCCTGCCGGTCTGCAAGGAACGGCAGATCGCCTATTCGACCTTTACGATCCTGCGCATCAAGAACAACGGGGACGCGACCTTGGTCGAGTACGACAACCCGGAGACGATCTTTCTGCACGACGGCGTTCTGACCTTTCTGGAAAAGGAGGAGTTCGAGGTCGCCGGCAAGAAGATCAAGGAGGCCCACTTCAAGCTGGTGCCGGGGGACATCTGCGTGATGTTCAGCGACGGCGCGGTGCATGCCGGCGTCGGCAAGCTCTTAAACTTCGGCTGGCAGCAGAAGCATATCGAGGACTATGCCCAGCGCATCTGGACGAAGGACATCACCGCGCACTCGATACAGCGGCAGATGCTCGAAGCCTGCAACAGCCTGTACATGGAGCAGCCCGGCGACGATACGACCTTCGCGGCCTGCCGCATCTGCCTGCCGAGCGTCGCGCACATCATGGTCGGTCCGCCGGTAAACGGCGAAAACGACGAAAAGGTTGTCGGCGAACTGATGAGTACCTCCGGCAGAAAGATTGTCTGCGGCGGCACGACCTCGCAGATTGTCAGCCGGACGATCGGGAAGCCGCTGCGGGTCGCGCTCAACTACATCTCCCGCGATGTGCCGCCGACCGGCCTGATTGAAGGCATCGACCTTGTGACTGAAGGCGTCATCACGCTTGGTAAGACGCTCGAATACATCAAGCGGTATGAAAACGGCGGCGTCGGCCGCGAGAACGCGCTGCACGCGATGAAGGACGGCGCGGCCAAGCTTGCGCAGATTCTGATCGAGGACTGCACCGGCGCGAAATTCTTAGTGGGACGCGCCCTGAACCCCGCGCATCAGAACCCGGACCTGCCGATCAACCTGAACCTCAAGCTGCGCATCGTCGAGGATATCGCATCGGCGCTCAGAGGGCTTGGCAAGGCCGTCACAGTCGAGTATTTTTAAACATGCCAGCTGCAAATTGGATATGTTTAAACGGACCATCTGCCCCGTATGGGGCAGATGGCTTTGTATGTCAGAAAAGTCATAGAGACACGCCGGCTGGGTGGTCATGGAAAATGGATGGGCTTGATACAGACCCAGGTAAACCGCAAGTCCAAAGCCGTGAAAATCATCCCGAGAAGAAGCAACCGTATTTCTTGTAGAATTTATACAGTGTATGATTCTGGAATCTGTTCGAACGGAAGAATAGCATTCATCCGCGCTGTGGAAACGATTTACAAATCAAAGAGGTGTTTCAGCCGAAGCGCGTCTATTTTCGCCGTGTTTCGCATATGGATGATGGCATATGGAATTTCAGATGGAAGGAGGAAAGACTGTCCATGAATAAAAAGGTATATTTCAACGCCGCCTCGCTGTTTGTGACCGGGCTTCTGATCATCGCGGCGGGCATTCTGATGTTTTTCGTCAGCGGCATCTTCCGGACCGCCTTTCACCTTTCCATCTCCATATTGTTTATGGTCATCGGCGCGTTCAGCGTCTTTACATTTGTCAGCGGCATCCGGCAGTCGCGGACCATCAGCGTCGGGCAGCTGCTGACCGGCTTGGGCTCGATTGCGCTCGGCATTGTGATCCTGTGCAACCGGCGGTACTTTATGCTGCTGTTTCCGATCGTGTTTGCGCTGTATGCGCTGCTGAACGCGGTTGTGCGGATCGTGGTCTTCTTCATGTACACCGAAGAGAAGGTCAAGGGACGCTGGCTGGTTCTGCTGTCTGCCTTCGTATCGCTGGGCTGCTGCGTCATCCTGCTGTCGAACCCGTCGATGAATGTCCAGACAGTGTTCCAGGTTTCAGCGGTTTACATGATCCTGTACGGCACTTCATATCTCGAGGACTTTATCCGAACGGTCCGCGGGCACAAACAGAAGGATGGAAAACGCCGCCTGCGTTTTACGCTGCCGGTCGTCTGGGAAGCAATCCTTCCTTACAAAACGCTGATACGCATCAACAAGAATTTCCGCAGCCGGCGCGAACAGGTCACGATCAGCAAACGCCATGAGCGTCACAGGGCGCCGGATATGGAGATCTTCATTCATGTGTCCGAGCAGAATTTCGGAGTCGTCGGCCACATGGATTTTTATTTTGACAACATGGTGATCTCCTATGGCAGCTATGACGAGAGCACCCAGCGCCTGCACGCGGCGTTCGGGGACGGCGTGCTCTTCTTCACCGATAAAAAGGATGAATACATCCGGTTCTGCAAGCGGCACAGCCGGAAGACAATCTTTTCATTCGGATTGAAGCTTACAAAGGAACAGAAAGAGACGGTGCGCGGGAAGCTCCACGAAATCCAGGAAGACCTGGTGCGCTGGCTCTGCCCGATCGAGCTTGCGGAGAACGCCGGTGAGAAGCCGGAGGTTTTCACCGACTATGCCAGCGAGCTTTACAAGGTGACAAAACCTGTTTTCTACAAGTTTGAGCGCGGTGAATTCAAAAATTATTTTGTGCTCAAGGACAACTGCGTCCAGCTGGCCGATCAGGTCATCGGATGCCTGGGCACCGATATCCTGGGCATCAACGGCATCATCTGCCCGGGTACCTACTACGATTACCTTGACCGGGAGTTTTTGCGTAAAGGGAGCATGGTCATCTCAAAGACCATCTATCATTAAATCCATCCAAAAAGCTTTTTGGGCGCTGTTAAGCTGACATATGAAAGGTTCTGAAGAGACGCTTGTTTCTGAGATTTCAATCTTTTTTCCTTCCGCTCTGCCTATGGCGGGGCGGAAGGCCACTGCGGAACTGTTTTCATGTTACCTGAACAAAGCCGCTTTTTGGATGGATTTCATTTTTTAATGGAACAGCACTTTATGGAATCTTACCAAATCAGATTCTGGATTTTGGTTCATCCATCACATAAATCGTAGAATATTTATAGAAACATCGTAGAATATTGTATGTACATTTCGATTTTTTTATTGTATACTGGTCACAGATTATTCGAAATATAATCTGTCCCTTCCGTTGTTATGTATTTACAGTTTTTTACTGACTTGACCAGGATGTACGGAAATATGATAAGACATAATAAACGGAAACCTTGTAACTTGCAATCCAACATAGAAAGGGGGTTGATCCCCTCCCCTGCATTGTAAAATTAAAACAAAAAAACAGCAAAATGGAAAGAGGTACAAAAATGTTAAAAAAATTAAGCGCCTGGCTCGTGGCATTTTCCTGCGTTCTGACATCCTTTACAGGACTCAGCTTCGCGGTATCTGCCGCGGATGAAGTAACGCTCTATATGGATCAGCTGACGCCGGTTACGGATGTCTGCGGCTGGCAAAGCACGCGGTACGACGTGTCGGTCGGCGGAAAAGCCATGAAGCTTCTCGACGCTGATAAGAAGGAAGTTTCCTATGCGAAGGGCATCGGATCCCATGCCCCTGGAGAACTGGCATATGACCTGACCGGAACCGGCATCGTCCGTTTCCAGGCATATGCGGGTGTTGACCGCTCCTCCGGAAGCTCCGGCGGCAAGATCGGCACCGTGGAATTTCAAGTCTATGTGGACGGAGTCCTGGTAGAAACGAGCGGCATCCTGACGAAGGATCAGCCGGCTCATTATTTTGATATCGACCTGAAGGACGCCAAGAACCTGCGTCTGGTGATGACCGACGGCGGCGACGGCAATACCTGCGACCATGCCAACTGGTGTGACGCGAAGGTCACAGTCGACCAATCCCTGCAGGGACAGCTGGACGGCATCAAGCTGAAGGCTTCGAAAACCTGGCTGAATGTCGGCGATACGGCTTCTGTGGAAGCCAGCGGCATCGTGATTCTGGAGGATGCCATCGACCTGATCGGCAGAGAGGGCACCGTATTTTCCAGCAGCAACGAGGATGTCGCATCGGTTGACAGCGCCACCGGCGCTCTGACCGCAAAAGCGGACGGCGTGGCGACCATCACCTGTACGGCTTCTTATGGCGGAAAAGAACAGTCCGCTTCCTTCAATGTGATTGTCGGAAACGGCGACGCGCAGTCCTCCTGGGTCATGACCTCCCCGGACGGCAGCGTCAAGACGCTGTTTGCTTTAAACAACGGCGCGGTCACCTTCACTTCCGCAAAAGACGGCGACATTACAATCGAAAATTCTCCGACCGGCCTTGTCACCAACCTCGGTGACTTCTCCAACGGACTCAGCTTTGTTTCCCGTGAGGACAAGGTTGTCGAAGACAGCTATGAGCTCTTCGGCGCAAAGAAAAAATATATCGAGAACACCTCAAACGAGACGACCCTCAACTTCGAGAAGGACGGCGTTGGATTCAGCATCATCGTCCGCTCCTATGACGACGGCATGGCATTCCGCTATGCGATCAACGCGGCGGATCAAGGCGAAGTGCTGACCATCTCCTCCGAGAAGACCGGCTACCAGCTTCCGCAGGGCTCCGTGGCCCAGGCGATGGATTACATCAACCACCATGAGGCTGTCGCTTATGAAAAGACCCTCGCGGAACTCCGCGGCAACTACCTGATGCCGCTCCTGTATGAAACGCCCGCCGGCACCTGGACGCTGCTTTCCGAAGCGGCCCTCTCGGTCGAGTACTGCGGCGCCATGATTCAGTCCGACGGAACCGGCCTTGCAAAGGTCGTCTTCTCACCGGAACAGAAGAGCGACGTCGAAACCACCTCCCCGTTTGTCTCCCCGTGGAGATTCGCTGTCATGGGTACGCCTTCCGACATCAATGAAAATGTCATGGCTGAAAACCTCAGCCCGGAACTGGCACTGGAAGACGCCTCCTGGATCAAACCGGGCGTGACCTCCTGGACCTGGCTGAACAGGGAAGCCACCAACAGCTATGAAGTCTATAAGAAATACGTTGATTTCTCCGCCGAAATGGGCTGGGACTACCTGCTCCTGGATGAAGGCTGGCAGCCAAAGGGCGCATCCGGTTCCGGATTTGTCTATGACGGATACTACGACTGGACCTATGACCTGCTTGACTATGCGAAGGAAAAGGGCGTCGGCCTGATTGCGTGGCAGAACCACAACGACCTGAAGACCGAAGCACAGCAGGAGAGAATCGCAGAGCTTGCTCAGATGGGCTTTGTCGGCATCAAGCCGGACTTCTTCAACTCGCAGTCTCAGGATTACATCAAGCTGTACCATCAGCTGATGCAGAAAACCGCGGAAAACCATATCATGATCAACATCCACGGTGCGAACAAAACCACCGGTGAAAGAAGAACCTATCCGAACGCGATCACCCGTGAAGGCGTGTTTGGACACGAACAGGACCTGTTCCGTCCGACACAGGTCAGCGCGACGCACAACTGTATGCTGCCGTTCACCCGCAATGCGGTTGGCCCGGCAGACTACACCCCGATGCTTTCCTACAGGAATTCCGGCGACAGAAGACCGTTCACCACCGCGCATATGGCGGCGCTGCCGGTTATCTTCGAAAGCGGCATCCAGTGTATGGCGGACCGTCCGGAAGTATACCGCGACAGCCCGGCCTATGAGTTCTTCAAAAACATGCCGTGCGATTGGGACGACACCGTCATGGTCGACGGAGACCCGGGCGAATATGCCAACATCGCGCGCAGAAGCGGCGATACCTGGTACATGGGCATCATCTGCAACGAACAGCGCACCGCTGAATTCTCCCTGGATTTCCTGGGCGAAGGAAAATACTACGCATTCATCTATAAGGATGGCGAAACCATTTACGACATCGATGTCGAAATGAAGGAAGTCACCAGAGAAGATACTTTGAGCATCCCGATGCTCGCAACCGGCGGCGCCGGCGTCAAGCTCACCAAGACGCTCCCGACACAGGCTGACAGCATCACGCTGAGCACCGAGCGGCTGGATCTCGAGCAGTACGCAACCGGCACCATCACCGCAACCCTGAATCCGGCTGACGTCGAGATGACTCAGGTCAACTGGACCTCCAGCAACCCGGCAGTCGCCACCGTCACCGGCGGCAAGGTCACCGCTCTGAAACCGGGCAGAACGACCATCACGGCTTCCACCGGCTTCGGCGGAACCGTCACGGCAAGCTGCGAAGTCATTGTCACCATTCCGCGCTTCTCGCTGACCGAGGACTGGTCGATCGTGCGCAACGATGTGACCCACTGGGCGCTCAATGACACCAACTCGATCACCATCACCACGCAGGCGGGCGAGCTCTATTCGAGCACGACCAATGCGCAGAATATCTTCCTGACCCCGGCATCCGGCGACTTCACGGTCACCACGAAGCTGACCTTCGTACCGGGCGCGGACTACCAGACCGCCGGCATCATCGTGTATGCCAACGACAAGTCCGTCTTCGGCGCGTTCAAACGCTCCCACTCCGGCTTCAATGGAAACATCCTGGCGACCTTCTCGCAGAACAACGGCAGCCCGAGCGAGCAGACCACCCCGGACCCGGACAAGAACGCCCCGGTCTACCTGAAGGTGGAGCGCGTCGGCACCTCCTTCAGCGCATACTACAGCTTTGACAACGAGAACTGGACGAAGATCAAGAATTCCGTCACCAACGCCGCTTTGAGCGCGTCCGATCTGAAGGTTGGACTCTACGCGGTCGACGGCAACGGAAAGTCCGGAACCCTTCCGGCAACCTTCGAGGATTTCACTGTCAATGGAACCGTGATCCCGTTTGCGACCGAGTACATCGCTCCGGAAGCGATTGAGCTCAGCAAAACAGAGACCACGATGGTTCAGTACACCGAAGAAACTCTGACTGCAAACATCCTGCCGGCAGGCGCGGCCGGAACAATCACCTGGGTTTCCAGCGATCCGGAAGTCGCTTCTGTTGAGAACGGCAAGATCCGCGCGCATAAGCCGGGCAAGGCTGCCATCACCGCGATGACTGGCTTTGATGATGAAATTACAGCATCCTGCGAAGTCACCGTTACAAAACAGCCGCTGGCGCTCAGCCAGAACTGGAATGTCCTGCGCAGCGATCCGTTTAACTGGAAGATCAATTCCAAGAATTCATTGACCGTCATCAGCCAGGACGGCGAGTACTATCCGGGCAAGGCCACGGCGAAGAATGTCTTCCTGACCGATGTCGGAACCGAGGACTTCACCGTCACCACCAAGCTTGACTTTGCACCGACTGGCATCTATCAGACCGCGGGCATCATGATCCATGCCGATGAGGACACCGTATTCGGCGTCTACAGAAGATATCATACCGGTTTCGGCGGCAACATCCTCGCCACCGTCGGCATCGAAAACGGCAAGCTCACCGAACAGAGCGTCGCGGATCCGGATAAGGATTCAGCGGTTTATCTGAAGGTGGTCAAGGAAGGCAGCACCTTCACAGCCTTCTACAGCTTCGACAACGACAGCTGGACCCAGATCGGCGAAGCAGAAACCCATGCGGCAATCGCCGCGTCGGATTCGGTACAGGTCGGTACCTATACCGCCAACGGCAGCGGACGCGTCGGCGCGATCCCGGCAACCTATGAGGACTTCACCATCAACGGCGAAGTGATCCCGTTTGCGCTTCCGGGCGATGCGGACGGCGACGGAAGACTGGGCGTCAGCGACCTGGTCAGCCTGAAGTCTGTCATCCTCGGCCGTGATGAGATGACCGACGAGCAGATGGACCTCTGCGATATGAATGGCGACGGCAGAATCAATATCTTTGACCTGCTGGCCATCAAGCTCGCAATCCTGAACGGCTAAACCGGCAAAAGAAATACAATCAATTAAGAGTGGCTGGCGGTACATGGTACCGTCAGCCACTCTTTGTATAAAAAGTCATTGGATCTGTGCTTGAATGGAGAATAGCAATGAGAGATATGAGAACATCTGCGATCAATCTGTCATAATGTTTTTATCCTGTGACTTCCGATATCATCCTGTTTTTTTGTTGAATGACCAATAAACACCTTTATACGTGCCGCTTTGCCTGATCTTGGTGGGGAAGGAGCCATCCGCAGCAGCGTCCCCGCAATACCTGTATGCCGAGTCTAACGGTGTCTTTTAGAAGAAGCTGTCCTGGCAAAAACAGCTTTTATAGCTTGGAAATAAGGGAACAAACATGGCAGCAATCATTCGGGGGTATCTGCCATGAAAAAAATCAGCGGGAGAATATGGGTGGTTCAATATCTGAAAAACAGGTCATGAAAAAATATGCCCTCGCGATCAAACCGGATGGTTCGTCTGCGAGGGCATTGCTTATGCGGTTTTAACTGGGAGACTTTGAACAATCAGTCAATCTTTAAAGGAAAGACGTATCTTTATTTTAACCTTTCAAAATCTGGATTTTCAGATAAACCAGATCAAGCACATTGACCTTGCCGTCGCCGTTTGCATCGCAAAGCAGTTTCTGCTCGTTGCTCAGCGGGGTTTTGCCAAGAATCATCGATTTGATCATCAGCAGGTCGCTGACGCCCAGACTGCCGTCGCCGTTCGCATCTCCCTTGATGGTGACCGGGATGTCAATGGCATCCTGCGAGGTCGTGTCGTTTCCGGTCAGCGTGTTGCGGTACAGCAGGTAGAAGGAAGCCGCGGACCAGCTGAAGTTCTTGGTATTCAGTCCGGCTCCGGTTTCCGGGTTGTAGTTCTCACGGATCGGTCCATCGCCGAGTGTGCCTTCGGTGTTCTCAAACAGCTTGACAGCCATCTCACGCGCCTCATCGTAGTATCCGTAGTTCTGCAGCGCTTCCACACCGAACAGCGCCTGATCCATCCAGACGGGTCCTCTCCAGTAGGTGCTCGGGCTGAACTTATCGTTGTCCTTCGAAGCGGTCGGGAATGGGACAAACAGGTTGAATTTGCCCTCATCCATCATATTCTGCATGACAAGTGCGGCCTTTTCGTTGGTCGCGAGTTTGGCCCACAGCGGAAGCCAGCCTTCTGTGCCTTTGCCGCGGTTGACAAGCAGCTTCTTCTCACTGCCGTCCTTATTGGTCTGCAGGTCATAGTAGAAGCCGGTTTCATCGTCAAACATGTTTTCGTTGATGTAATCGCGGACATAGCTGGCTTCTTCTTCGAATTTCTGCGCGTCCTCGGTGTAGCCGAGCGCCTCTGCCATCGATTTGAGGAAGCCCTTTTCCGCATACAGGTACGCGTTCAAATCAACAGATTCCTGGTTGATCGAATAACCGACCAGGTTGCCGTCTTCATCGGTGTTCTCAAAGACCTGTACGCCGATGTCGTCCGGTCCGTTGCCTTCGCGGTCGAAACGAGTTGCGTTGTCCATGCCGCTTTCCCATGCCGCGGCTTCAATGACCGCGTCGACGTCCACCATCGGCTTGCCGTTCTCATCAAGCTTCAGGGAACCGTCGCGGTTGTACTGATAGTGCGCGTCGTGCACCATGCCGCCGTATTCCGCAATGCCGTTCTGGTCGGTATCACGGTTGGTGTACCACCAGTCATGGTAGGCGACCAGCTTCGGATACATCTCGCGCAGGAACTCCAGATCGTGGTTCTGCTCAAAGACGCTGTAAACCGACCATGCCGCCAATGGAGGCTTGGAGTTTCGCTCGTTCCAGTTGCCGGAATCCCCGCCGCGCTCCGGGCCGAGATTGTAGAAGATACAGTCGACAATGGTGCCGGCGTCCTGCGGACGGACCTCATCGTCTGCCTGGATCTGATAGTCAAACAGCGCGCGGATGTTGTTCTCCGCAAGCTCATCGTTGAAGTAGGCGGTGGCGACCGAGTGTTTCCAGGAATCCCATCCCCACAGACCGATGAACCATTTGTAGGACATCGACGGGATGATGCCGTCGTTCAAAAGCGCGCCGGCCGGGCTTCTCCAGTTGGTCTGCAAAGTTTCCATCGCTTTGACGACCGCGTTTTTGTAGGTCTGGTCCAGTCCATCGTCCTCGCCCGTGAAGGTCGCGTCGATGTAACCCTGCCAGCGTGCGTCGTTCTCCGCAAAGTAGGTTTCACCGGCGGAAAGCATGTCGGCGATCTTGTCCTTCTCAGCAGCGGCTTCCTCTTCGGTGAAGGTGAAGCTCTGCGTCTGATAGGTCGTAAACGGTGCATCCGGCTGGATGGTGACCGCATCGTTCATAGCGGATGTATAGGTGGTGTCTTCCACCGTCGTGGTCACATCCTGGTCGAAAGCGATCTTAAATTTGTTGGTGGAACGGGTCATGCAGTTCCAGATGGAACGCACGTCGCTGAAATTGACCACCACGCCGTCATCAGTGGCCTCCAGTGAGTTGTTCAGCTTGGCCGAAGCCGAGGTGCTGTACTGCGTGTAAATCGACCCTGTCCAGCTCAGTTTGAGTTCCAGGGGCGCGTCCTGTTTGTTGACGATGGTGCTTCTGATCAGTGCGGAACGGTTGGTTCCAAAGATCAGCTCCAGTTTCAGGTCGAACGCATCGAGCGAATAGGTCTGCTCGAGCCGGCCCGGGTAGTAGGTGGCCGTCGCTTCGGAATCCGCCAGGCTGTAGACCGTGCCGTCCGCCGCGCTGACTACGATCTTGCTGATCGCGTCGGACAGGTTGACCGGATATTCCTCTGCGAGGATGACCGGTCCGGCGAATCCGCCGTAAAGGCTCTTGACGTCAAGATCGTGCAGATAGTAGCCATGCCAGGCGCCCATGTCCGAAAAGTTGTTGTACTTGTTGGTGGTGCCGTTGAAGATGGCCGGTGTTGGATTTCCATAGATGTTCAGGACATTGCCGAAATCGTTCACATCATCCTGATTGCCCTGTGCAAGTACCAGACCGGAGCCAATGCTTGTGACGGCAATGGCGGCGGAACACGCGAGGCACAGACACCGGTGCATGACCCTGCTTTTTTTTCTGCCCATGAAAGATTCACACTCCTTCTCTTTTCATTTTTCCATCGTGTGGGTCTTATCCATTCGTTATTTAATTTGATAAATAACTACCATTATAGTAGCAAGGAAACTGTGGTTTGTCAACAAAATTTTTTGTTGATTTATTATCAAACTAGATTAGATGTCGACGAAAAGTATATTCTGTAATTCAAATTGCATTATAGCGGAATATGCGGTATAATAAATACCATACGATCAGAAAATTACAGACTGCACTTTTTACAGGACATATTGAAGGAGAGTCAGCCATGAAGCTATATGAATCGGGAGAGAATTATCTGGAAACCATCCTGATGCTTCAGAACCGCATCGGATCGGTCCGTTCCATCGATATCGCGAATGAATTGGGGTATTCCAAGCCCAGCATCAGCCGCGCCATGAGCATCCTGCGAAGCGCCGATTATATCGTCATGGAGAAGAGCGGAGAGATCGTCCTCACCGAAACCGGCCGCGCCATAGCGGAAAAGATATATGAACGCCATTTGACCATCAGCAAATTTCTGATGCTCACGCTCGGCGTGGATTCTGAGACGGCGGATGAGGATGCCTGCCGCATCGAGCACATCATTTCGGAAAAGACCTTTGACAGGATGCGCGAATGGGTGCAGAAAAAGACGGCACACCGTTCAGCCAAACAGTAGCTGACGGCTATACAGGTGTTTCAAGGCCGTGGTTCTGCTGTCTGCCGTACACCGGCACAGAAGAGTGAAGAAAGCAGCGGATGGATTTTGAGGGAACTTGCCCTTAAATCCCGGCTCGCTGTCATCTGTCAAACGAGTTCCCCGTTTACAATTTCAAATAAAGAGCCCTCCCGGCAGAATTCTGCCTGAGAGGGCTCTTTTATGGACTTATATGCGGAATCCATCCTTACGATATGGATTTATGATTCTTATCTATGAAAGATTCTTCAGACTCTGTTCGATGTCCTCGATGATGTCCTGGATGTTTTCAAGTCCGACAGAAAAGCGGATCATGCCGGGGTTGATGCCGGCGGCGACAAGCTGTTCGTCGGTCAGCTGGCGGTGGGTTGCGCTGGCCGGATGCAGCACGCAGGTGCGGATATCCGCGACATGCACCTCATTGCAGGCAAGCTTCAGGCCGTCCATGAATTTGACAGCCTGCTCGCGGCCGCCCTTGATCGTGATCGAAACGACGCCGCTCTGGCCCATCGGCAGATACTTCTGCGCGAGGTCATAGTATCTGTCTCCCTTGAGGCCCGGATAGTCCACCCGCTCAAAATGCTCGTTGGCGGAGAAGAACTCGGCGATCTTCAGACCGTTTTCGCAGTACTGGCGCATGCGGACCGGCAGAGTCTCGAGACCAAGGTTTAATAAGAAGCCGGAGTTGGCGGACGGATAGCATCCGAAATCGCGCATCAGCTGCATGCGCGCCTTGATGATGTAGGCGGCCTTGCCGAATTCACGGGTGTAGACCACGCCGTGATAGGATTCATCCGGCTCGGTGAATTCCGGGAATTTTCCGTTTGTCCAGTCAAAATTGCCGCTGTCCACAATGACGCCGCCGCACTGCAGCGCGTGTCCGTCCATATATTTGGAGGTGGAGTGCACCACAATGTCAGCGCCGAAGTTGAACGGCTTGCACAGGTACGGCGTCGCAAAGGTGTTGTCCACAATCAGCGGAACATGGTTCTGATGCGCGATTTTGGCAAAGCGCTCGATGTCGAACACGGCAAGCGCGGGATTGGCCAGCGTTTCGCCGAAAACGGCCTTGGTGTTCGGCTTGAAGGCCTTCTGAATCTCTTCGCTGCTCGCGTCGGCGTCGACAAAGATGCACTCGATGCCAAAACGCTTGAGTGTGACGGCGAACAGGTTGACCGTGCCGCCGTAGATGGTCGAGGTGCTGATGAAGCTGTCGCCGGCCGAACAGAGGTTGAGTATCGACAACAGGGAAGCGGCTTGTCCGGAGGATGTGCACATCGCGCCGACACCGCCCTCTAGCTCCGCGATTTTTTTCTCGACCGCATCGACGGTGGGGTTGGAGAAGCGGGAATACATGTGCGCGGTCGGCATATTGAACAGATCGCCGATGCGTTCCGTTGAATCAAACCGATAGGTGGTGCTTTGGCAGATTGGCATGACGCCCGGTCCGCCATTTTCCGGCGTGTAACCCGCGTGCAGGC
Organism: Candidatus Soleaferrea massiliensis AP7; assembly: GCF_000820765.1. Taxonomy (GTDB): domain Bacteria; phylum Bacillota; class Clostridia; order Oscillospirales; family Ruminococcaceae; genus Soleaferrea; species Soleaferrea massiliensis. The sequence continues at coordinate 3,972 of NZ_CCYH01000031.1, read as the reverse complement.
ATTTTGTTTCATCTCTCATTGACAATTCCTCCCATGTATATGTATTGGACAACTGTCTTTTATTATAGAAGCAATGTCCGATCTTGTCAATAACAAGGACAAAACTTCTGGGATGATCCCGTCTTTCCAGGGTATAAATCCCGTGCTTACGAAAATGCTGTACATAAGGGCTTCCAGAGAAGCGCATGGATGCGGCAGAAGGGACAAGCCGGGTTGCGCCGTGATGGGAATTGTGATACAATAAAACCATGTTGCGTCTGGAAAATATAGCATGCAGCGAGAATACGGGCCGTCCGTATCAAGCGGCTGAAAAGCATGAACGTTCTATATAAATTATCAAATTGCTCAAGTGCAGACCGGCTGATGTCTGTGAGAAAAGGGGAGAACTTGTTTGCCTAAAATAGGAATGAGGATCATCAAATCATCGGTTGCGGTGTTCTGCTGTTTTCTGATCTACCTGATCCGGCAGGACGGCGTTCCGTTCTATTCCGCGATTGCGGCCATCCTGTGCATGCAGCCGGATGTGACCAACAGCATCAAGGTGGCGATGAACCGGACCATCGCGACGCTCATCGGCGCCGTGGCCGGCCTGCTGATCCTGATGTTCGAGCAGCAGTTCCTGCCGGACGACAGCCTGCTGATTCGATACCTGATCGTGTCGGTCATGATCATCCCGCTGATCTATCTGGCCAACCTGATCAAAAAGCCGACCGCCGCCTACATCACCTGCGTCGTGTTCATGAGCATCACGATTTCGCACGGCGCGGATGTCAACCCATATCTGTTCGCGTTCAACAGGATGGTGGATACATTGATCGGTATCTTTGTTTCGCTGGGCATCAATGCGTTCCATCTGCCGCGCAGAAAGAACCGGAAAATGCTGCTGGTCTGCGACCTCGATGAGGTGCTGCGCCGCGAGGGCGGCTCGTTCAGCTCCTACTTCGGGATCAAAGCGAACCAATTGATCCAGCGCGGCGCAAAGCTGACCTTTGTGACATCCATGATGCCGGATGCGTTTTTACCGGCCTTTGAAACCCTGCAGATCGGGCTTCCGGTCATCACCATGGATGGCGCGGCGCTTTACGATACCAATGAACATGTGTATACAGGCTGCAAAAACATCGACGCTGAAGCCTTCGAACAGGTGCAGCAGGCGATTCGGGAAGAGGGGCGCGGCTGTTTCATCTATGCCGTGATACACGACATCATGCATGTCTATTACAGCGCGTTTGCGAACCAGGCGGAGGAGGATATCTACCGTTCCCGCAAACGGCTGCCATACAAGCACTATGTATGCGCCGGCCTGCCTGAGAACCATCTTCCGATCAGCCTGATGCTGGCGGATACGGCAGCCCAGGTTGAACAGCTTTCGAAGAAGCTTGAAGCGCTGCCATGCGCAGGACGGCTGAACCTGCTGCAGACAAAAGACCCGGACCATGAGGGATACGCCCTGCTGCGCATCTTCTCGCGTGATGTCTCGAAGGATGACGCTATGGAAAGCCTGCGCGAGCGGGAAGGATGCACCATGACAGCCCTCATCGGCGGCAGGGATGCCAAGGTGTTTGTCAAGGCGGACGACGCAGCGCAGCCGGATTCCGTCGAAATCTTTGAAATGGATGTATCGGACCGGAACGCACCGGTCCGCATGGCATTCCGCCTGTTTTATATGAAGAAGTTCCTGCCGAAAAAAAGATGAGCATGCCGGCATACGCCGGGGATGAGATGCAAACCGTGCAGCATCCGAACAGGCTGACAGCCTGAAACAAGAAAGGAACACCGCCGATTAGAAGGTTTCGGCGGTGTTCCTTTGCATGGAAGAAAATTTGCATCCATGTTGTTCTTCCAGAACGTTTCACGCGGTCGGCTGAAAGATGTATATACAGCTTATAATGGATAACCAAATTGCCGTCGAAAAAACGTGTTGTCCAAATCAGCATCGGACGGCATCTCAAATTCCCTGTGAGCAAGACAAATATGCACTTTGCCCTGAGGTTGTCCGGCTAAGTATGGAACGGCATCTCAAATTTTCTGTGAGCAAGCCAAATATGCACCTTGTCTTGGGATTGTCCGGCTAAGGGCGGGACGGCATTTTGAAGTCCCGCAGCGCGCGGTTCAGAAAATCGTTAAAGGGCTTCATCTTTAAAAACATCTCCGCCGCGTTTTCGCAGAAGCCGGACAGGTCGGACAGCGATTCATCCGGCAGATGGTATTCGATGTACCAGCTTTTGTGTTTGAGATATTCTCCCTGCGGGAAATCCTTCGGATACCCGCGCGGGATATTTTTGAGCTTTTCCCCATCCAGCGTAAAATGCGCGGCAAAGCCGGGTTCCTTCAGGATATCGTCCAGTTCGCCGCTGTGTTCCAGCAGATAATCGCGCACCATTTTGGTCGCATCGGCGAACTGCGAGGCGAACAGCCCGCCGCCCAGAAAGATGCATCCGGGTTCGATGTACAGAAAGTATCCCACCGGAACCGGCGCCTTTCCGTCTGCGGAAATATGCGCGCGCAGTGCGGGTCGGTAGGGCGACTTGTCCTTGCTGAACCGTGTGTCCCGGTTCAGCCGGAAGATCAGGTCTTTTGGATGTTGTCCCACGACGCTGGCATCCCGCTGCGCGATCCGTGTGATCAGGGCTCCAAGCAGCTGTTCAAATGCATCCATGCATGTCCGGTACCAGTCCCGGTTTTCGGCCATCCACTGCAGCGAGTTGTTCTCCCGCAGCGCGGACAGGAACGGCAGTATCTGATTGTCAGGCATCTTGTTTTCCCTCCTCATTCATCACACAGGATGCGGCAGCGGTTCGCCTGCAGGAACTCCCGCAGGAATGCCTTGGCCTTATCCGGCGAACGGTAGACCGGCATCTGAGCAAACGCAATGGACAACTCGTCCAGCCGCTCCATCGATTCCTTGGAATCGGCAATCCGCCGGTCCCATTCCTGCAGTGCGCTGAATTCCAGGTTATCCGGGTCAATGCGGTGACAGGCTACGGCATGCGGCACGCGGTTTGCACAGCGGCAGACGCCGCCGCCCAGCTCACAGTACTCCTGTAAGAAATCCGCCATCTTCCGGCGGATACGGGAGAGCCGCTGCCGGTAAGCGTCAGGGGAGAGTCCAAGCAGCTCGCCGGCGATCCGGCTGTCCAGATGAAACATGGTGCCGAGGATGAAGATCAGACGGCTTTCGGTATCCAGACACTGCAGCATGACGTTGGTGCAGGAAAGCTTAAGCTCCTGTGCAAGAAGGCCGGTATCGACATCTTGTGCGGGATCGGGAATGTCCGGCGTCTGCGGATTGCGGATATCCTCACCGTAAAATTCGAGACTGCGCGGGAAGTGCGCGAACATGCCTTTCTGATAGTTCCGCAGATGATTCACCGCGACGGAGTATACCCAGGTAGAAAATGCGCTTTCCCGGCGGAAGGATGACAGATTGGTCAGGATCCGAATCATAATTTCCTGCGAAGCATCCTCCGCGTCGTGGATGCTTCCGAGCATGCGCAGGGAAAGGCTGAATACCAAATCCTGCACACCGGCACAGAGCTTTTCAAGGGACTGTTTGTCCCCGGCAATCGCTTGATCGATGAGTTTGCTTTCTTCATATAATTGATCGGTCATAATATTGACACCTCCTAATATATTAGACAGCGCATTCGCCCATGTGTGACAGGATTCAGCGAAAAAATCTTTTTAGAATAGTATAGCATAAGAAGCATCCATTTTACCAGAGGATGATCTTTCTAAATAAATAACGAACCAGCCCATCGTATCGGGGTACCGTGGGCACAGCTTGTAACCGGAGAAGCGTCCGCTGCTAGGTATGCCCAACCACTCAGCCCTTACTAAACGCCGCCCGCAGGCGGCCAAAGCAGATAGAGGAAAACCATAGGGGGATTTTCAAGGGGGGCCATCTGGCTAGGAGCGGCACTGTGCATGGCCCCCCTTGAACGGCCTTTTCTGGTTACTCTTTTGGCCGGC
>NZ_CCYH01000030.1 GCF_000820765.1 Candidatus Soleaferrea massiliensis AP7 | reverse complement strand
CGGCACTGTGCATGGCCCCCCTTGAACGGCCTTTTCTGGTTACTCTTTTGGCCGGCAAAAGAGTAACTGCCACATAGCCAAGGTATCTTGGCAAACACAGAAAAACCGCTTTGCCAGAGCTATCCGGCAATCTTCTCGCCCGATGTCGCTTAACAACAAACCAAGACCGCAGGGTAACAGTGGTACAACAATCATCCATTTAAAATTAACACACAGCAAAAAAGAAAGATCCACTTCACTTATAAATAAAATAAAGAACGCTGAAAGTTTTCAGCGTTCTTTATTTTATTTATTCTGCTTTTGGATCAGCCAGATTGATCACAACAGCCTTCGGCCGGGTCATCGCCTCGATGGAATATTTGACACCCTGCGTACCCATCCCGGACGCCTTGACGCCAAGGAATGGGAAGTGGTCGGGGCCGCGTTCGGTCTTATTGTTGATCTGCACGGTGCCGACCTCCAGGTGATTGGCAATGTAAAACGCACGGTTGATGTCCCGTGTGAAGACCGAAGACTGCAGGCCGTATTCCGAACGGTTTGCAATGTCGATGGCCTCGTCGAGATCTTTTACGCGGATGACCGGCAGGACCGGCCCGAACGGCTCTTCCCATGCGATATCCATCTCTGTTGTCACATGGTCGAGCAGCGTCGGGTAGAGAAGGTTTCCCTCGCGGCGGTTTCCTGTGACGAGCGTCGCGCCCTGCCTGAGCGCGCTGTCAACCAGTCCCTGCACAAAGTCCGCCGACTTCTGGTCGATCAGCGGGACAATCACGCTGTCCTCGCGCGGATCGCCGACCTCCAGCGCCTCGATGCGGGGCTTAAGCCGCTCGACCAGCCGGTCGGCCAGCGTATCCGGCACCAAAATGCGCTTGACGGCCGTGCACCGCTGGCCGGAATAGGAATATGCGCCGGCAACGATGTTCTCCGCCGCAAAGTCAAGATCGGCGTCATCCAGCACGATCGCCGCGTCCTTGCCGCCAAGCTCCAGCAGCATCGGGATCATGCCGGCAAGCTGTGAGATGTGCCGTCCAACCTGTGTGCTGCCGGTGAAGTTGATAAACTGGATATCCGGATGGGTCACAATGTAGTCGCCGATTTCGCTGCCGCGTCCGGTCACGGTGTTCAGAATGCCTTTGGGAAGACCGGCGTTGTTGAAGGCCTGCGCCAGATGCAGCGCGCTGAGCGCACCCTGCGTCGGCGGCTTCAGGATGACGGCGTTGCCGCCGATGAGCGCGGGCGCGATCTTTGAAACCGACAGGTTGACCGGATAGTTGAATGGAGAGATCGCCAGCACGGTTCCCAGCGGGACACGCGTGACATAGGACATCTTGCTGCGGGTGCCGCCCGGAAAGTTTTCGCCGCTGATCGCTTCGCCCTCCATGCTTTTGCCGACATCCGCCGTATACCGCAGCAGATCGGCCGTCCTGGTGACCTCGGAAAGCGCGGATTTGTGGTCCTTGGCGATCTCCATGACCAGGATCTTCGCGATGTGCTCAGCCTGCTCTTCGAGGATATCCGCCGTCCTGTAAAAGATGTTGGCGCGCTCGAAGATCGGCATCTGCGCCCATGTTTCCAGATTGTTCTTGGTGCTGCGGATGGCGCGGTCCACCTCATCCCGGGTCATCGACTGGATTTTGCCGAGCGAGGAACCGTCCACCGGCGAGAAGATTTCAATGAGCTCTCCCGATTCGGAGGAAACCCATTCGCCGTCATACAGATTGTGATATACCTTGCGGTCGTTGCAGAGTTTACGAAACATCGAATCATCCTTTCATACTGCCGTCATACACTATTATGCGCGGGACATGTGATGTATTACCGGCGTGCCGAGAGCAGGGAGCGGACACGGAGCCTGCGGTGTAAAACCGGTGTCAGGAAGGTCAGCGGGATGCACAGGAAAAACCACAGAACCGAATAGAGCGGGCAGACCTGGCCCAAAATATTGAAATGGAGCTTGGAATAATCCCAGACATCCAGTTTCAGCACCAGGTTGACGACGCATCCGACCGAGAATTCGACCGATGTGATGATCATCGCGCCGCGCGCGCATTTTGTCCAGATCGAGCTGCTCCAGTGCTTCAGGTTGTTTTTGTGGAGCAGGACAAAACAAAGGCCGCCGGTTATCGCCATCGACCAGTGTGTGAAGCCGCGCCACAGAATTTCTATCAGGCTGTATCCGACCGAGCCGATCAGATAAATCACCGAATATTCTTTGAGTTTTGCTGCCATAAAATCACCCATTTTTTCTATCTTTTTTCGAGCATAACCGACCGCATACCATACGATATGGCATTCAAACGGTGAAACGCTTACTCGTTTTTAGTATTCACAGATTGTGCCGGAACATGAAGGAACTCGATTCATAAAATTTTGGCAAATAGTTTTAGGGAACAAAAATTAACATCTGACAGTTGAAGGCGCTGGATTTTTTTAGTATACTTTTTTTATCATCATCGGGAAGGGGATGCACAGAAATGGGGAGCGGCCTGAATCTGTACGATTTTCCGGGCGGGGCGTCCGGCGGGAATCTGCCAATCGGCACAAACGCGATGCTGACCGAGGAGCTGTGCGATATCCTGCTGAAAACGGACAGCATCCGCATCGAACGCATTGTCTCAACCGGACAGGTTTCGCCGCCGGGATTCTGGTATGACCAGCCCGAAGACGAATGGGTGCTGCTCGTCCAGGGCGAGGCGCGCATCGATTATCAAAACCGCGCGCCTATTACGCTGAAGGCCGGGGACAGCCTGCTGCTGCGCGCGCACGAAAAGCACCGGGTGGCATACACCAGCGAAAATCCGCCCTGCGTCTGGGTATGCGTGTTCGGCTCATTCGGCAATGCAGGGAACGCAGAAGCCGCGGATCATGCGCAGTAAGGACCGATGATAAGATTCAGGGATGACAGAATCAGCAAGCATATCCAGCGGGCTTTTTGCGGCTGTACGAACCGATGATAAAGATCACAGGGATAACAGAAGCGCACAGAATGCAGACAATATCATAAATGACCGGTTCTGGAGATACCATGCGTTTGTGGTGCTCAGAAATATCACAACGCGGGGATATTAATCGGCTTGGATATGGAATGATATATGATAGGAAGGGATGGGGAAACGAATGCGACAGAGTAAACGACAGGTCACCAGTCCGGACGAGCTGATCAAGATTCTGGAACATGGACAGGTTTGCCGCCTTGCGCTGCAGGATGGGGCGTATCCATACATCGTCGCCATGAATTATGGGTATGAGATGGGGGAGAACCTCACACTCTATTTCCATTGCGCGCATGAGGGCAAGAAGATCGATCTGATCAAAAAGAATCCGCGTGCCGGCTTTCAGCTGGAAGGGGACACAAAGCTCGTCGCCGGAGAACATCCGTGCCAGTACACGACCTGTTTTGAAAGCATCGTCGGCAGCGGAGAAATCGAGATCATCGAAGATGAGCGCGAACGCATCCGCGGCCTTGACCTGCTGATGCGGCATCACGGATGGACCGGCAAGCTGGAATATCTCCCGAAATCCCTTGCGCTGGCATCCGTTTTGAAGCTGACGGCGCGGGAATACACCGGCAAGCGCTATTGGAAGTAGGACAATTACAAGAACGATAGCAATATAGAAGGAGAATCATATGAAACTGATATCATGGAATGTAAACGGCCTGCGCGCCTGCCTGAACAAGGGCTTCTTAGATTTCTTCAAACAGGCGGACGCCGACATCTTCTGTATACAGGAAACCAAGATGCAGCCGGGACAGGCCGATGTCGAGACAGACGGATATGAACAGTTCTTCCATTCCGCCGAGAAGAAGGGCTATTCCGGTACGGCGGTCTTTTCAAAGCATTCGCCGCTTTCGGTCTGCTGTGATATCGGCCACCCGGAGCATACGGGGGAAGGACGCGCGATCACGGCGGAATATGAAAATTTTTACCTCGTCAATGTGTATACGCCGAATTCGCAGCGGGAGCTTGCGCGCATCGAGTACCGCATGAGCTGGGAGGATGCCTTCCGGGATTACGTAAAGCAGCTGGATGAAAAGAAGCCGGTGATCATCTGCGGGGATCTGAACGTCGCGCATGAGGAAATCGACCTCAAGAATCCCAAGCCGAACATCGGCAACGCGGGCTTCTCCTATGAGGAACGCGGCAAGATGAGCGAGCTGCTGCAGGCGGGCTTTGCGGACAGCTTCCGCCTGCTTTATCCCGACAGGACCGGCGCCTATACCTGGTGGTCGTATATGTTCAGCGCCCGCAAGAACAACGCCGGATGGCGCATCGATTATTTTCTGGTGTCCGAACGCGTCAAGGAGCGAATCCGCGACAGCGTCATCTATGCCGATGTGATGGGAAGCGACCACTGTCCCATCGGGCTGGACATCGACCTGTAAAGGTCCATGCCCGGAACAGACAGTCAGTTATCGGCCTTTCTTATAAGAAGAGCCGTGCATATAACAAATGACATCCCCGAAAGCGGGATATGTTGAACAGGAGGAATATCAATGCCGTGCATTCAAACCAAGGTATCTGTCAAGCTTTCCGAAGAGAAGGAAAGGAATATCAAAACACGTTTGGGTCAGGCCATCTCGATCCTTCCGGGAAAGAGCGAAAGCTGGCTGATGGTCGGTTTCGAGGATGAATGCCGCCTGTATTTCAAGGGCAGCAACGAACAGCCGATGGCCTTTGTGGAGGTACAGCTGTTCGGCAAATCAAACGATAAGGCCTATGAACAGCTTACCGCCGAGATCACGAACATCCTGAACGACGAGCTGGGCATCGACCCGGCGCAGATCTATGTGAAGTATGAGGAGATCTCCCATTGGGGATGGAACGGAAGGAACCTGTAAGCATCTGAAAAGGAAGTGACGGCGCTGAACGGCAGAGCGGATGTGCCGGTTCATCCGCCGCGCGGCAGCTTTACAGAAAAGAGCGCGTGACCTCTATTTGACATTGTCTTTATAAGAGGTCATGCGTCTTCATGTGCGAGCAGGCATACGCCGCCGGCGAAGCTGTGCAGATGGCGGCATGGTACGGCCTGCCGTCATACAAGCGCGGCGGCGGGCCATACGGAAAGACGATGCGAACGATCGTTTAAAGGAGAATCACGGTGTCCAAATTGAGAAAAATGCTGGGAGATATCCATTCGCAGGAATGTCTCGACCTGATGCAGCTGATTGAAACACAGAGTGAAAAAACGCTGGCCGGTTGGGCCGTCGGCTATGTCAAAAAGAATTATCTTGGAATCTATGAAGCAGCATGTCCCGGCGATAAGCGGCTTCGTCAGGCGGTATCGGCCTGTGAGGAATACCTGGCGGGCCGCAGGAAGCGCAGTGATATGAAGCCGGTCCTCAGGGAAGCGAACCGGATTGCCCGCGATGCCGCTGATAACCCGACGGCACAGGCGGCGGCCCGTGCCGTCTCCACAGCCTGTGCCGCCGTCCAGACGCCGACGAATGCGCTGGGCTTTTTGTTTTATGGCGCGGCCGCAGCAGCATACAGCCAGATGGGTTGCATGCAGCCGGAGCAGGTCTACGCTGAATTGGCATCGGATGAATTCAAAAAGGCTTTTGATGCTTTAAAGCAGATGTCTGTACTGGATGAACCGCATCCGGCGAAGATCAATTGGAATTGCTGAAGCGTGGATATCCATGCACCTGCGGTATGACCAGAGCTGGCCACGCGAAATTTACAGTTTTACAGAGGGAAAATACAGATGCGATCGGCAAAAAGGAAGCTGTTTGGAAACATAATTCCAAACAGCTTCCTTTTTGCTATGTGAAAGATCACTGGAACACACTCTGCACAGTTTATGTTTCAGATTCATAATCTGGCACAAGCCCAGTCTATACGAATATGTTGATAAAATGTGTCAAATCGTCAAGATATTCACACGCCACATTTGATTATTTGTTTACAATTACTTGAGATACCGATATCCTTGTGTTATAATGTTACTGCTTATGAAATGAATTGCGATCATTTTATAAAATTAAGATGAAAAGAGGAACGGTATGATGAAAAAGAAGATGTTTCAAAAAACGCTCTCGCTGATCCTGTTATTGGCATTGCTGATCAGCACAGTGCCGGTTGTCTCCGCGAAAGAGACGGCGCAGGCACTGGACGGCGTTACGGTCCCGTATTATCTGCTGCAGGCGACCGCTTCGAGCGAAGAGACACAGGCCGACAGCAATCCCGCGTCCGCGGCAGTGGACGGCTCAGCCGCCACCATCTGGCACACAAGATGGACCAGCCCGGCAGGAACCGCGCCGCATGACATCGTCGTGGACCTGGGACAGGTCTACAATGTCAGCCGCCTTCGCTATCTGCCCAGACAGGACAACAGCCAGAACGGCGTCATCGAAGGCTACAAGATCTATCTGGGTTTGACTGAGGACGCGCTCACACAGGCAGCCAGCGGAACCTGGGCGAAGAACCGCGAGGAGAAAACGGCGGACCTTGGCGGCGTATCGGCGCGTTATATCAAGCTGGAAGCGCCGTCCGGTACCTACGCGAGCTGCGCGGAACTGAGCATTGAGGTTGTCGACCCGATCCAGGAGCCGCTGTGGCGGGGGCTTGACGAGGCGAAGCTCGTCCATGCCAATGCGAAGACGGGAACCGAACCCGGCCAGTACCCGCAGGATGCCATCGACGCGCTGCAGGCGGCGATTGACGAAGCGCTGCTGTTCGCGATGAACCCGCAGGCGCCGACCGAAGCGGATATCCTTGCCGAAACGGCCAAGCTGCAGAGTGGACTGGACGCGTTCCGCGACCAGGTGGTGCACTACACGAAGGATGCATTGTCCGAGATGATCGGCGAAGCGCAGAAGCTTTATGATGAAACCCCGGCCGGCGACGGCGAGGGACAGGCGGAGCAGGACGCGAAGGACGCGTTCCTTGCGGTCATTGAAGCCGCACGCGTCACCGTTGGGGATGAAGCAGCCGACGGCGATGCGGTCGACGAAGCTGTCAAAAACCTGACAGCGGGACAGCAGATGTTCAAGGACAGCATCAACACCCGCGTCAAGGACCTGTCCGGCACCTGGCAGTTAAAGCTGGGCGACTATTCCGCGGAGGATACCGTGCTCGCGGATACCTGTGTCCTGCCGGGCACGCTGGATGAAAACGAAAAGGGAAATGTCAACAACAGCGTCAACACCAGCCGCCTCAGCCGGAAGTACACCTATACCGGCAATGCGGTTTACCAGAAGGAAGTGTTCATCCCGCGCGGATGGGACGGCCGTCAGGTCACCTTCCTGATGGAGCGCACCAAGAACACCCGCGTCTGGGTCAACGGCGCCGAGCAGCTTGACTGCAGCAGCAACAACACGCTGGGCACCGCGCAGGAGTACTACCTGACCGGCCTTGTTCCGGGTGAGAAGAACACCATCACCGTGCAGGTGCGCAATACCGACTATCCGGTCGGCACCGGCAGTCATATGCTGACCGAGGAGACCGTGACGAACTGGAACGGCATCCTGGGCAAAATCCAGCTGATTTCGGATGACGGCATCGGCATTAGGGACGTGCGGGTCTATCCGAACATCGCGGACAGCACCGCAACCGTCAAGGTCACGGTGAATCAGAACACCGCGGCCGCACAGGACGGACAGCTCACCATTTCGGCAAAGAGCTACAACCATGACGGTGAAATATCCGTTCCCGCTGTGCAGAGCTTTGATATCTCTGTCTCAGCCGATATGGGCGAGCAGGAATTTATCTTTACCTACGATATGGGGGAGAATGTAAAGCTCTGGAGCGAATTTGACCCGGCCATGTACCGCATGGATGTGCAGCTCACGGCAGGGGAGAATCGGAGCGGCTTTGAGACCACCTTCGGCATGCGCGAGTTTAAGGCAAACGGCCGCAAATTCTCGATCAACGGCAAAACCACCTTTCTGCGCGGCGAAGGCAACTCAGCGGTCTTCCCGCTGACCGGCTACGCCTATATGACCAAGGAGGAGTGGCTTGACTTCTTCGGCAAAGCGCAGGATATGGGCATCAACTTCTTCCGCTTCCACTCCTGGACCCCGCCCGAGGAGGCGTTCCAGGCGGCGGACGAGCTGGGCATCTACATGCAGCCGGAGCTGTACGGCTTCGGAAGCACGCCGTTCAACCAGTACTACACCGACGAGGCCGGACGCATCCTCAAGTATCTGGCAAACCATCCGTCCTTCGTCGCGATGACCTGGGGCAACGAGCTGAACACCGACAACGCGGCGGCGCGTCAAAAGGCAAACGAGCTGCGCGAACACTGCCGCGCGATTGACAGCACCCGGCTTTACGCGGAGGGCACCAACAACAACTACTGGAACGTGTCGTTCAACACCGGCGACGATTTCTGGAATACCTGCAAGACCAAGAGCGGCAATGACGCGTACCACATCCGCATCTCGTTCTCGTGGGCGGACGCTTCTTCCGGCGGCATTCTGGAGTCCACCCAGCCGAACTCTGTCTTCAGCTACACAAGCGCGCTGGCCGGCTATACCAAGCCGATCATGAACCATGAAGCCGGACAGTATCAGGTCCTGCCGAATTTCGACAAGGAGATTCCGAAGTATGAATCCGGCATCTTCGAGGCGCGCAACCTGCAGTACTACCGCGACAAGATGGAGGAGAAAGGGCTTCTCGACATGAACGAGGTCTTCTCGAGGGTTTCGGCGCGCATCAGCGCCATCGGCTATAAGGCCGACCTCGAAACCGCGCTCAGGACCCCGGAGCTTGCGGGCTATCAGCTCCTGAGCATCCAGGACTTCCCGGGACAGGGAACCGCCCATGTCGGCATGCTCGACAACTTCATGGATGAGAAGGACGGCGGCTTCACCAAGGCGGAGTACAAGCAGTTCAACGATCAGGTGGTGCTGTTGGGCCGCCTGCAGAAATACATCTACACGAACGACGAGACCTTCAGCGCGGATGTGACGGTTTCGAACTACAGCGCGGACGCGCTTGGCAGCGTTGCGACAAAGTGGAATCTGAAAAAGGATGACGGCACCTCCGTTGCTTCCGGCATTCTGGACGGCGCAAGGGTCGAACAGGGCGCCGTGACGAACGTCGGCACCATTCGGACCGCGCTTTCGATGGTCACCGAGCCCACCAAGCTCGTGCTGGAGCTTTCAGCCGACGGCGTCCCGGGCGTGAACACCTACAACATCTGGGTCTACCCGAAGGATGTCAGCACCGAGGTTCCCGGCGGCGTCACGGTCGCAAGGGAACTGGATGACGAAACCAAGGCGGTCCTTGAGAACGGCGGAAAGGTACTTTTGATCCCGACGCCGGACAAGAAGACCATGCCGCAGAGCGTCAGCGTGCGCTGGACCACCGACTACTGGAGCAAGATGTTCCACAACTACGGCTCCGACCAGGCGTACACAATGGGCATGTATGTCGATGAAACGCATCCGGTCTTCAGGGATTTCCCGACCGAGTATTTCAGCGACTACCAGTGGTACAACCTGATGAAGAATTCCCGCGCGGTCATCCTGGACGACGCGCCGGCTTCCTTAAAGCCGATGGCGCAGAACATCGACCATATGGACCGCTGCTACCGTCTGGGCAGCCTGTTTGAAGCGCAGGTTTCAAGCGGACAGCTTCTGGTCTGTACCTTCGACCTGCTGGGCCAGATGGACGGGCATCCGGAGGTCAGGCAGCTTTACCGCAGCATCTTAAACTATATGGATTCCGCGGACTTCTCACCGGAAACCGAACTGGGCATGGACTACCTCTCGACGCTGTTTGCCGGCACGCGCCTGATTCCGGCGTACGGCCGCATTGAAGCCGAAAGCTATGATGAGGGCAGCAAGAGCTTCAAAACCGAGAACGGCAAGGTCCCGGGCTCGGACGCGGCTGAAACTGCAATCGGCGGCATCTCGAAAAACGACTGGATGACCTTCAAGAACGTGGATTTTGGCAAGAACGGCTGCAAGGGCATCATCCTGAACGGCGCGAACAACAACAATTATCCCGAAAAGATCGAGGTGCGCAAAGGCGGCAGGGACGGCGAGCTGCTCGGCATCCTCGAATTTGGTAAGACCAGCGGCGGATGGTCGCTGTATGAGTCGCAGGAGTTTGCGCTTTCACGCCTGACCGGCAAGCAGGACATCACGCTGGTGTTCCAGGTCGGCGCCATCGCGTTCAACTACCTGCAGTTCGTTGAGGAGGACGTCCAGTACCGCGACCCGTACGAGCGGCTCGAAGCGGAGAACTGCGACGACATCTACGGCATCGACGGCGGCAGCTATCTGATCCAGCAGCTTGCGGTCGTGGACATCACCGATCAGGTGGTCATCTCTTTCGAGAACTGCGACTTCGGCACACAGCCGAGCGGTTCGGTCGTGCTGCACGGCTTCACGAAGAACGACTATGTCGACGCCCAGATCCGCTACACCGGTGAAGACGGACAGCGCAGGTCCGCGCCGGTGCGGTTTGTCAAGGATCAAGGCGAGTCCTATGAACTGCAGACCGCGATTTACTACATCCAGGAATTCCCGCTCAAGGGCATCACCGGCGTGCAGGATATCGAAATCTATTTCGAGGAAGGAACCCGCTTCGATCTGGAATGCATGTACTTTGTGTCCTATGAGGACCCGAAGCCGGCGCTCGATGCTCTTCTTGGCAGGGCGGCTGAAATCGAGGCGTTCGCATCGGTCCGCCCGCTCTTCTATGAAGCATTGAGCTATCAGGCCTTTATGGATGCATACGATGCTGCCAAATCGGTCGACCGTGCGGACGACGCGGCGGTCAAGTCGGCCACGGCATCCCTGCAGTCGGCGATTGACGGGCTTGCGGAGACCGGAAAGAGCAAATCCGCCTATACCCAAACCAAGGCGCGGTACTACGATGATATCGTTGGCAAAGTAAACCTTGAGCGTCAGGAACCCGACCGCGTGGTTGGAAACTTTGATCCGGGCGAGGCGCTGATCTACAGGGGCCTTGATTTCGGCGATACCGGTTCGGCCAGGCTGACCATCTGCGGCGCGAATGCGAGCACCTATGCGGACGACTGCGTGCTGCGCGTCTGGTACGGCGACTTTTCGCAGTATGTCGACGTCGCGTTCCCGCAGACCGGCGGATGGGGCGCGGCGGATGACCGCGAGGTCACCTTCGACATCCCGCAGATCAAAGGCGTCAGCGATATCAAGATCGAACTGCTGGAGGGCGGAATCGCCTTCAACTACTTTGTCTTTGAGGAGTCCCCGGCGCTGGAAGGCGACGTCAGCGGCGACGGCAGGCTGGGCGTTGACGACCTGATCATGATCAAACAGCATATCCTTTCGGGCGGCCAGTCGCTGAATGAAGAACAGCGCAGGCTTGCGGATGTCAACCACGACGGCCGGATCAACATCTTTGATCTGCTGGCCATCAAGCTCGCCATTCTGAACGGCTGATTGATACAGGCAGAAGAGCCGGGGAGATGGAACGGTCTTGAGAAGATAAACCCGTTTGCAAAATCGTCCGGATGTCAAATAGAATACTCCGATTGAGAAACAGGTTCTTTCGGTTTCAGACAGTATAAAAGCCGGCGGCATTGCTGCTGCGGTAACTGTACAGGCAGTCAGAACGGCTGAACGGATGGATAAACCGCCGCACAATAAGCCGCTTTCAAGCGGCTGAAGCCTGACGGCGGCTCGTTGGAGCGTTGGGATATCCGGTCATCCTGAAAAAATAATCAGAAGGTCCTCTCCAGTCCGGCTGGAGGGGGCCTTCTGCATCGTATAGATGAAACTGCTTCAGTTCTGTTTTACAAGGATGGCGCATCGCAATAAGATGATATGTCTGAGATTATCCGTTCGGCCAGTGCGGTTTCCCAGTCAAGCAGGGCGCCAAGCTGTGTGCGGACATCCGCCAGGACGGTCCGGTTGCCCGAACTCACCGACACCCTGTACAGGCCGTTTTTCACCGCAGCCCAGCCTGCAAAGAAATCCCGGTCGGGGAACAGATAATCCGCATCAAGTCCGGATGTCCGGTTTTGCAGATAATACCGGTATAAATACCGGTTGCTGATCATCGTGTCCACATATCTTGCGAGCATCTCGGCATGGTTTTCGTTTCCCTGTGAACAGCCCGCAATATCTGCAAGCAGCTTCCGGCGCAGGTCCGGATGGCCGTGCAGAATCTCCCGCGCTTCCCTTGCGACAGAAAGACTTGCCTGTGTGTGGGCCGGATTTTCCGACACCCTTTCCATGCGGGTGATGTCGAAGGCAT
The DNA here is from genome assembly GCF_000820765.1 of Candidatus Soleaferrea massiliensis AP7. Lineage (GTDB taxonomy): Bacteria > Bacillota > Clostridia > Oscillospirales > Ruminococcaceae > Soleaferrea > Soleaferrea massiliensis. The sequence continues at coordinate 2,991 of NZ_CCYH01000030.1, read as the reverse complement.
GATCGATGATGTCCCGACGGGCAATCTGTTCCGCCGACCGATGATAGGTGGGATCGAAACAGTTGAGCGTTTCCGCCGCTGCGTTCTGCGCCATAAAATAGTGCGGCCCGTGAAGAAGCCCATACAGCGGCGTCCAGGGGATGAAAAAGGCGTCCATCCCGACGATGATGAATTCCCCCCCGTCAAACCGGGACAGGCTGTCTTCGGCCTGCTGCGGAGAATCACAGTCCAGCATCGTGAGCTTTGCTCCCTGCGCGTCGAGATTGATGAGCATCCTCTTGGTCAGAAAGGCTCTGCGGTATGGATCGTACTTGAAATCCGTCTCCGACCAGAGCGTGGCGAATGAGAGGGGATAATCCGCGCCTAAATGACCGGCGATGCTGACAATGCAGTTGTAGTAGCAGTTCAGTCCCCGAAAATGGATCAGCTTCATGAGACGCCGCCCTTTTTGTTTTTCCCCGTCGCGGTCTTTTCAAGCGCGTCCATCATACGGATGTTGTGCGGCTGTTTGTAGCCGGACAGATGCGCCCGGCAGTACTCCCTGATCTGTGCTTCGCAAACCTGCGGCGACGCGGGCACGATATCCGCGCATACGGTTTCATTTCCGTATGCATCCGTTTCGCCGTATACATGGCAGTCCCCTGCGAGCCTGCTGTTCAGAATGCAGGCCTCCACCTCCTCGGCATGGACGTTGAAGCCCCGCACAATGATCACGTTTTTCTTCCGACCGCAGATGTACAGATAGCCGTCCTCATCGAGATATCCGATGTCGCCGGTGTGCAGGTATCCGTCTTTAATGATTCTGCGCGTTTCTTCTTCGTTTCGGTAATAGCCGATCATCACATTCGGGCCCTTGACGACGATTTCCCCGCTCGTATACGGCGCATCGATGATCACGCCGTCCTTTTCGATACCGATGTACACCCCGCTGACCGCCGTACCGACCGACGCGAGCTTCCGCGGGTCCATCCTTTTATATGGCTTTGCGATCAGCGGAGAGGCCTCCGTCATGCCGTAGCCCGTCCAGAATTCGACGCCCGGGAACGCCTCCAGGAGCCTGTGCAGCGTGTCGGCTGGAACCTTGCTTCCCGCAAAGCCGAAGTAACGCAGGGAGCGGATATCATAGGGGAGCCTTCGTCCCGCGGACTGATCCATCAGCGTGGCAACCAGCGCGCCGCCTTCATAATGCGTCGCCTTGTGCTCCTGTGCGGCCCGGTAAAGCGCATCCAGCGTGAACGCGCCGCCCAGCAGGACAATGGGGAACTCCCTGACGATACAGGCAAAGAGAATCAGAAGCCCGTATGAAGAGGAAAACGGGGCCGCGATGAGGTATCGGATATCGCTTTCAGGCATCCTGTCGTAATCCATGTTCTCAAGATAGGCAAAAACGCTCGATTCGACATTCCTTTCCGACAGCTGGACAATTTTGGCGTTTCCAGTTGTGCCAGATGTGCCCAGCAGGAGCATGGGTTCATCCGATCCCACATCTGCGGCTGCCGGGAGTTCTCCGTCCAAAGAAGCCGGAAAGTCCTCCGCGTAGACGACATCCAGTCCGGCGGCGCCGCTGGAGATTTCATCGAAAAGCGGCTGGAACGCCGCGCATGTGATGACGGTTCGAACATCCGCCTGTGAAAGCAGTGCGGCTATTTCATGCCGGGTCAGCCGTGTGCTGAGCGGAAACGCCGTCATCCCGGCCCGGAGCACCGCAAACAAAGCGGCGATATAATCCCCGCCATCGGGCAGGAGAATCGCGATGTTTCCCCGGCCACACCCCATAAGCCGTTTTTGTAGGGCCGCCGCCTTCCCGGCAAGCGCACGGTATGATATCCGGCTGTTTCCGTCTATGATGGCGGTTCTGTCCTGGTTCTCCAGGTTCCACAGTACCTGTCTGATCATGGTGTTATCGCTCCTTTGTTTTGCTTTCCACGAAGCTGATGAGCCTGCCGGCAATGAGACAGTCTTCCATCTCGGTGATGTCGAAGGATATACCGTATTCCCCCTCAATTTCCGCCAGCAGGGTGATGAAGGAAAGGGAATCAAATCCCAGGTCCGTATACAGGTTGGATTCCTGGGTAACCAAACCTGGAATGAGCGCTTTTTTGCTGATCTTCTGAATCAATGCATCCCGTATCATTGTAAAACCTCCGTTTATTCGTAACAGTCATTATTGTACAGATGGATGAAGCGCAAAAAGCTTGTATGGATATGCTGGTTTTCCGGAAACCGGAGCCTGTTATGACGCTAAGCTGCCATGAACAGGCCCTTTCTGCCTTATTCTATGAAGAGCCCGCCGCTGACTGAAACCTGGGTGGACTGTTCCGGGGTTGTACCTTCACCCATCCAGCCGAGGACGATGCCCACAACCGTACCCGCCGGAAGACTGACGTTCAAACCGGTCAGGGAACCCCTTCGCAGCGTATACTTCGGAATCTCCGCGCCGCCGACATACGGCTCCGTATAGGTAATGGTTTCCGGAAGAACCGTATATACAAGATTATCGGAATTGAGAACTGCCAAACAGACAAAGGGGCGCATGGTGATGCCGGCTTCGAGATAAAGCGACGTACGGGTGGCGAACAACACATAGATACTTCTCAGGATGCCGTCATAAGGCATGATGAATGAGCTCCCATAGGCATTCTCCTGCCGGATGGTAATCGTTCCGGTGTCCCATTCACCCGGCTGAAGATTGATACCGTAGCCGCTGTCTCCGCCAAAACCCGCGAAATTTACTATACCGGGCCTGCCCTGTGCGTCGGTCGATATCTCAGCGCCGAAGTTGTTCACATTGGACAGGCTGAACGGAATCGCAGCGGCTATGGGGCCGGTGACGCCGGGAATGCCCTGCGCACCGGTGGGGCCAGTAACGCCCTGGATGCCTTGCGCACCGGTGGGGCCAGTAACGCCCTGGATGCCCTGCGCACCGGTGGGCCCGGTGACACCCGGAATGCCCTGTGCACCGGTGGGGCCGGTGACGCCCGGAATACCCTG